>NZ_JAUOQE010000004.1 GCF_030547545.1 Amphritea sp. 1_MG-2023 | reverse complement strand
GAGTGGTAGTTCAGTTGGTTAGAATACCTGCCTGTCACGCAGGGGGTCGCGGGTTCGAGTCCCGTCCATTCCGCCACCTTTAAGTAGGTGATGTTATTGTCTGGTCTTTTTCTGAGTGCTTAGGTAGGTGCTTAGAGTGTCTTTTTTATCTCTGTGTTATTCTTCTCATTATTATCGTCTGTGTTTTGATAGCGTGCTTGATTGTCGGTGCTCATGATGGTTTGTCTTAGTTTTAATCAGGTTATCTTCTATACTATCTAGTAGTATGTCATTTTGAGTAGTTGTGGCGGATGTATATATGATTAATGTGATATATTCTCCTGCTGTTTTTGTTCCTGCTTTATTTTGTTACTTAGCGCTGTGGATACGAATCTAATCAAATGCATTTGAACATTAATCAGTCTGAATTAATTGCTATCTGTCCCGACCCGGTTATCGCTATTAATCGGCGCGGAACGATCTCGGTGTTTAACCGTTCTGCTGAGAGCCTGCTTGGCTATGAGGCGAATGCGGTCGTTGGTAGTATGAATATTCGTCAGATTTACCCTAACAATAGTGAAGCTAGGAAAATCATGAGGCTGATGATGGGTGATCAGCTATATGGTGCGGGTAGAATTGAAGGTTATGAAACCTATGTCCTGAATAGTCAGCGTGCAAGAGTGCCTATCCGCTTGTCTGCGGCGGCGCTGATGAGGGCGGGGCGATATCGCGGCAGTGTCGGCTTTTTTCATGATATGACTCGGCAGAAAGCATTAGAGACCTCTTTATTAAAGCAATCCATTACCGATGATTTGAGTGGCCTTTTTAATCAGCGGCATTTCTACGTGCAGGTGGCTAGCGAGATGATGCGTATTAAGCGCTATGGCGGTCAGTTGAGCCTGGTGTGTATTGATCTCGATGGTTTTAAGCAGGTGAATGACAGGATGGGGCATCTCGAAGGCGATCAAATAATTCGTCAGATTGGTCGAGTCTTGCGTGAAGGCTTGAGAGATTCTGATCAGGCTTTTCGTTATGGTGGTGATGAGTTTATGTTGATGCTACCCAACACGGGGATGGCTGATGCGTGTCATCTGGCGAATCGCGTGCGTGAGTTGTTTAATTTGGAGTGTAGTTACTCCCCTGATTCGTTGATTAACTCAGGCTTCCACGTGTCTATGAGTCTGGGTGTGGTTTCCTGTTCGGGTGCCGAGCCGGTCGATAATTTCGTGCAGAAGGCCGATATAGCGATGTATGCGGCGAAGCAGGCGGGAGGAAATTGCGTAAAGCCGTTTGATACGACTCAGTGTTAAGTTTAAGGCATCTCTGCAGGCTTACATCTCCTCAGCATCATCGTATTCCATATCATCGTCGAACTCTTCGCCGAGGCTTTCCAGTCGTCGCTCTTCTGTGTAGTCTTCCATTTTATTTTCCTAGTCGTGTATCGATGTGGTTATTCTGCGCTGTATTGATAACAAACAAGTAACGGGATTATTACCGCTTTATGAATGTCTCTGCTGCGATATCACCGCTTACCGTTCCTGTTGAAATAATTGATCTGCCGCTATTCAGGCAGGCGGGTGTTCAGCTCGAATTGCTGCGACTTGATCTTATCCATCCACAGATCAGTGGCAATAAGTGGTTTAAACTGAAATATGCATTGCAAGCGGTTGAGGCATCGTCTTGTCGGCGTGTTGTTAGCTTTGGTGGTGCGTGGTCAAATCATATTCACGCGTTAGCTTATGCCGGGTTTGAACGGGGCATCGACACCATTGGGGTTATTCGTGGTGAGCGTTCAGCGATGCTGTCGCCAACATTGCAGGACGCAGAGCGGTGGGGGATGCAGCTTGAATTTGTTTCTCGCTCGCAGTATCGCAATAAACAGGATGACGCTTTTCTGGCTTGGCTAGAGCAGGCGTATGGAGAGTTTCATTGTTTACCTGAAGGCGGCTCGGGAGAGTGGGTGATTGCAGGATGTCGGGAGATTATGTCGCTGTTCAATACTCATGATTATGATCTGATCTGTAGTGCCTGTGGTACAGGGGGAACACTGGCGGGCTTGATTGCGAGTAAACCCAGTGATGTTGATTTGCTGGGCGTATCGGCATTGAAAGGCGGTGAATTTCTCTACCATGATATTCGTCAGCTATTAACGCAGGCGGGCATCGATGATCCGGGAGGTTGGTCGTTGGCGCTCGATTGTCATGAGGGAGGGTATGCTAAGGTGTCATCTCGCTTGGCGCTGGCAATGCAGCAATTTACGCAATGTAGTGGTATCGAATTAGAGCCGGTGTATACGGGGAAGGCTTTGTTGGCTTTATTGCAACGGTTAGCGGCGGGCGAGTTTTCTCGAGGTAGTCGAATTATGCTGATTCATAGTGGCGGCATGCAGGGGTTGAGGGGCATGCAAGCGGCGTTGCGCAAAAAATTATCTTAGTCACGAGTTGGCGAGTGTTGTTAGGGTAACGGGGGCGTTATAAATATGAGTATAATGTTATAAAACAATCGGCTAGCTATAGTTGTCTGACAATCAAAAGGTTTCAGTGGAGTGATAATGGATAACTTTCGTAATATTGGTTTGATCGGGCGTCTAGGTAGTACCAAGGTTATTGATACCCTGAAACATCTGATTCGCTTTCTTGATGAACAGGGGTTAACGCCTATTCTGGATCAAAAAATTGCGGCGGTAATGCCAGGACATGGGCAGCAAACCAGCTCTCCTCGCTTGATGGGGGAGATTTGTGATTTGGTTATCGTGGTCGGTGGTGATGGCAGTTTGTTGGGCGCTGCACGTGATTTGGCGCAATCAAATGTCCCTGTCTTGGGGGTTAACCGCGGTAATTTAGGTTTCCTGACGGATATATCGCCGGCTGAAATTGAAGAGAAGGTCGGTGAGGTGTTGAATGGTCAGTATACGGTCGATCGCCGCTTTCTCATTGATGTGCTTGTGAAGCGACATGGCGAGCCTATCGGAGAGTCCACTGGATTAAATGACTGTGTGTTGCATCCAGGTAAGTCGGCTCGGATGATTCAGTTTGAACTCTATATTGAGGGGCAGTTTGTTTATACTCAGCGTTCGGATGGTTTGATTGTTGCTACGCCCACGGGGTCGACGGCCTATGCCCTATCCGGTGGCGGCCCTATTATGCATCCTCGCCTTGATGCATTAGTGTTGGTGCCGATGTTTCCGCATACATTGTCGAGTCGTCCCATTGTTGTTGATGGTAATAGTGAGCTTAAATTAGTGATTAGTGATAACAATGAAACTTACCCGACGATTAGTTGTGATGGACAGAAGCATATTAACTGCGCCCCAGGAGATACCATTACGATTCATAAGAAACCCCATAAGTTGAAACTACTGCATCCGCTGAGCCATAATTTTTATCAGACGTGTCGGGAAAAGCTGGGTTGGGCAACGAGGCTGGGCGGATAGCTGGGGTGTCTATGGTGAGCGCTTATCAAGGTTACGATTTAATCGGTGATGTGCATGGATGTGCCTTATCGCTTAAATTATTGCTGCACAAACTGGGCTACCGACGACAAAAAGGCATTTACCAGCATCCGCATCGTCAGGCTATATTTCTCGGTGATATCGTTGATCGTGGGCCGCGGATTCGGGAAGCGCTGCATATTGTTCGCGATATGGTCGATGCGGGTCACGCTCAGATCGTTATGGGCAATCATGAGTTTAATTATTTATCCTATCTGACCCCTGGCTTACCTGGATCGGGTATGCCGTATCTTAGAGTTCATAATCAACGACATCAACGTATCTTGAATGCCACGCTTGAGCAATTAGCTAATTATCCGCAAGAGCAGAAAGAGTTTTTGCAATGGATCAAAGGCATGCCTCTGTTTCTGGATGACGATCAGTTTCGGGTGGTACATGCCTGTTGGTCAGCCCAGCATATCCAGCGTTTCATCGACACGCAGGGAGGTAATCAGATTGATGATAACTATCTGCATCGTTCAGCGCACGAAGGGACGCTCGAATGGGAAACCATGGATCGTTTGTTGCGTGGTACACACTTGAAGCTGCCTAATGATGAGATGATGGTGAGCAAGGATGGCTATAAGCGGCGCTTTTTTCGTACCAAATTCTGGGCGGAAAAGCCTGAATATTATGTTGATGTTGTATTTCAGCCCGATCCATTGCCTGAACACGTTGCTCGGCGACGCTTGAGTTCGCAAGATTACCAAGACTTACTCTATTATGGTGTTGATGAGCCGTTACTCTTTATTGGCCATTATTGGTGCGATGGAGAGCCCAAACCTTTGGCGCGTAATATCGCGTGTATCGACTATAGTGCAGTTAAGTTCGGTAAGTTGGTGGCTTACCGGTTAGATCAGGAAACGACCATCGATCCGAAAAAGTTTATTTGGGTCGATGTTTTAAAGGAAATTAATGATGCGATATGAACACCATATGAGCAGCATCAAATTATTATGAATGAAGTTTTTCGAGTTGCTTTAGATCAGAATTTAGCCGGTTTTACGGCGATACTCTGGCAGCACAAAATCCCACATCGGGTGTTAGAGCAGCAGGGTGAACAGCTGCTATTAGTGCCTGATAGTGTCGATGTTGAGCAAATTACCGCACTGTATCAGCGGTGGCAGCAGGGGGAGGATCTCTCTGGGTTGCAGGTACAGCGTTCCGGTGTGCAGCGGGCGGGTTCGCAGTTGTTAAATGCTTGGTTGAGTCTGTCGCTTATCTTCGTGAGTGTCATCATCACCTTGGCTGTGTCGCTGGGTGAAAATGTTCAGCTGATGGGCTGGTTTACTATTGTGGAATTTCAAGTGCAGGGGAATAAGATTTATTATTCTCATGAGTTGTGGAGAACCTTGAGTAGTGGTGAGCTCTGGCGCTTTTTTACCCCAGCTTTTATGCACTTTAATCTGCCGCATATTTTGTTTAACTTGCTGTGGGTCTGGGTGGTGGGGCGACGTATTGAGCTGTTGTTGGGCTGGCCTATTTTATTGGGCTTATTTTTGTTTTCTGCATTGATATCGAATATCGCACAGTTTTGGATAAGCGGTCCTATGTTTGGCGGCATGTCTGGATTTGTCTTTGCGTTGTTAGGTTTTGCTTGGCTTTGGGATCGTTTTCAGCCGAGATCCATGATAGGTATGCCTCCGGCACTCATGGGGTTTATGATGTTTTGGTTGGTGCTGGGTTTTTCCGGCGCGTTGGAAAGTTTCGGTTTGGGTTCTATCGCTAACACGGCGCATCTGGTCGGGCTGGTGGCAGGACTGGCTGCCGTGCCGCTGGTGAGGTTATTAAAACATTGATGCTCGGCTGCGTTTAGTCGTCTAGCTGCCGCTGTTCTGTGTGATAATATATCGACCGATTGTGGAGATGATGAATGAATTTTGAAAAAATGATTGAAACGATGACCCCAGCGGTTTATCAAAGTCTGAAGCGGGCCGTTGAATTGGGTAAGTGGCCTAATGGCGATCGGCTAAGTCCGGAACAACGGCAAACAAGTTTGCGTGCGGTTATCGCTTATGATCAGACGAAGTTGCCCGAGCATGAGCGTACTGGTTATATCAACCGTACCAAGCAAGATGGCAGTCAGCATGGCTCCGATCCACTTGAACCTCAGGTTCTCAAAATACTGAACAATAATTGATGGACGTTATTGTACAAGGGGCATTGGTGAAAATGCCGGCCGATATTGGCCCACAGGTACGTTATCAATTAAAGTTAGATGATCAGCTAATTGATCTCAATAGCTATTTAGGTAAGCCGATTAAACTGACTTATCAAGGCCAGATTAATTGTACTCATTGTGGTCGCAAGACGAATAAAAGTTTTGCGCAGGGATATTGCTATCCTTGCTTCAAAAAATTGCCACAATGCGATCTCTGTATTATGAGTCCTGAGAAGTGTCATTATGATCAGGGCACTTGTCGAGATCCCTCTTGGGGAGAGCAGTTCTGCTTTCAGAGCCACTATGTTTATCTAGCTAACTCTTCCGGTGTTAAGGTGGGAATTACTCGTGGTACGCAGATACCGACTCGCTGGATCGATCAGGGAGCGATTCAGGCGTTGCCAATACTCAGAGTCGATACGCGTTTTCAATCGGGGTTAGCCGAGCGCGTCTTTGCTGAACACGTAACGGATAAAACCAATTGGCGGGCGATGTTAAAGGGTCAGGTGGAGAGTGTTGACCTTTACGCAGAACGAGATCGTTTGCTGCAATTATGTCAGCCAGGTTTAGTCGAGTTGGAAGACCGCTTTGGTTTACAGGCCATTCAGCGATTACCCGACGCTGAGGTGTTATCGCTGAAGTTTCCGGTGTTGACATATCCGAGTAAAATAACAAGTTTTAATTTCGATAAAAATCCCGTGGTTGAAGGGGTTTTGCAGGGTATTAAAGGGCAATATCTGCTACTCGATAGTGGTGTGATTAACCTGAGAAAGTTCACCGCGTATCAGATAGAGTTTTGTGGTTGAGATAGGTTGTGATTAAGGTGTATCGTTTTTAAGCATGGCTATGCTCCAAGCGTTATCCGGAGCGCTTAAAGGCGTATGCACTGTTAACAGTGTGAATATTATGACAAGGTGAGAGAATGAATCAGTCCGTTACCCAACAGCCAAGTGTTATCTATTTAAAGGACTATGAAGTTCCTGCATTTTTGGTGGAGCAGACAGAGCTGCGTTTTGAGCTTGAAGAGGAGCAGGCGTTGGTTCGTTCTCAGGTACGCTATGCGCGTAATCCCGCTAGCTCCAATCGGCAACACCCATTGGTGCTTGATGGTCATGAATCATTAGAGCTGCAGCGTCTGAGTATCGATGGTGAAGTCTTGAGTGATAAAGATTATCAGCGTAGTGGTGAGCAACTGATGATTGCCAATCTGCCTGATCATTTCACCTTAGAATGTATCACCCGTATTGAACCGCAAAATAACACGGCGCTTGAGGGTTTGTATAAATCCGATGGTATGTTTTGTACGCAGTGTGAAGCCGAAGGTTTTCGACGGATTACCTTCTATCAAGATCGGCCTGATGTCATGGCGCTGTTTGAAACCACGGTGGTGGCGGATAAGCAACGTTACCCGGTGTTGTTATCCAATGGTAATAACGTTGATGCGGGAGATGAAGATGATGGTCGTCATTGGGTTAAATGGCAGGATCCGTTCCCCAAACCGGCCTATCTGTTTGCCTTGGTAGCGGGTGATCTTGAATGTATTGAAGATCGCTTTACCACGGCGTCGGGACGTCATGTTTCGTTAAAAATATTCGCTGAAACGAAAGACCTTGATAAGCTTGATTATGCGATGACCTCGCTGAAACAATCGATGCAGTGGGATGAACAGGTTTATGGTCGGGAATACGATCTGGATACCTTCATGATTGTTGCCGTCGATTTCTTTAATATGGGCGCAATGGAGAATAAAGGTCTCAATATCTTTAATACCTCCTGTGTGCTGGCACACCCAGAAACAACCGTGGATGCTGGTTTTCAGCGGGTTGAAGGGGTTGTGGCGCATGAATACTTCCATAACTGGTCGGGTAATCGAGTCACCTGTCGTGATTGGTTTCAGTTGAGTTTAAAAGAGGGTTTCACGGTATTTCGTGATTCGCAGTTCTCGGCGGATATGAACTCACGCACGGTGAAGCGGATAGAGGATGTTACATTACTGCGTACTGCGCAGTTTGCGGAAGATGCCGGGCCGATGGCGCATCCGGTGCGTCCAGCGTCTTTTATTGAGATTTCTAACTTTTACACCTTGACGGTTTATGAAAAAGGCTGTGAGGTGGTGCGCATGCTGCATACCTTGCTGGGGGCGGAGACTTTCCGTCAGGGTGCTGATCTTTATTTTGACCGTCATGATGGACAAGCAGTGACGACCGATGATTTCGTTCAGGCGATGGCCGATGTGTCGGGTCGTGACTTGAGTCGCTTTAAGTTTTGGTATAGTCAGGCAGGCACTCCGCAGGTAGCGGTGACCGGTGAGTATGATGCGGCTCAGCAGCGCTATACATTGCATATGCATCAGCGCTGTCCTGCCACGGCGGATATGGCAACCAAACAGCCGTTTCTGATTCCAATATCGGTCGGTCTGTTGGATGCTCAAGGAAATGATATTCCTTTGAAGGACGGTCGCACGACCGAAGTGTTGGAGCTTGTCGCTACACAGCAGAGTTTTGTCTTTGATAATATTCCGCAAGAGCCTATTGCATCATTGTTACGAGATTTTTCCGCGCCGGTAAAGCTGACGTTCCCATACAGCCGCGCACAGCTGATTTTTCTGATGCAGCATGATAGCGATGGTTTTAATCGCTGGAATGCGGCTCAGCAGTTGGCAGTGGATATCATGAGCGAGTTGATTGTTGATCATCAGCAGGGGCGCGAGTTAGTGCTTGATCCTGCGCTGCTCGATGCTTACCGACAAGTGTTGAGTGATACGCGTTTGGATAAGGCGATGGTCGCTAAAATACTGACGCTGCCTTCTGAAGCTTATTTAAGTGAGTTGGCCGATGAGATTGATGTCGATGCTATCTATCGAGTGCGACGTTTTGTTCGCGATGAGATTGCAATGGGGCTAGCACCGCTGTTTCTGAACATTTATCAAGCAAATAATACAACGCAAAAATATAGCCCGGATGCGCAATCAGTGGCGCGTCGAAGCCTTAAAAATCTGGCGCTATCGTATCTGATGGCGACAGAGGAGCCGGCGTATCTTGAGTTAGCCTTACAGCAGTTTAAGCTGGCGGATAATATGACGGACAGTCAGGCGGCGTTAACCCTGATTGCGCATTCCTGTTTCGAGGATGAGGCGGCTGAAGTGTTGGCGAGTTTTTATCAACGTTGGCAAGCCGAATCGTTGGTGGTGAATCAGTGGTTGGCGGTGCAGGCGAGTGATCCAAAGTCAGGCGCGTTAGCCAAGGTGAAAGCTTTGCAGCAGCATGCCGCTTATGATGCCTCGAATCCGAATAAAATTCGTTCGCTGGTATCCGTTTTTTGTGCCCAGAATATGCTAAATTTCCATCATGCGGATGGTAGTGGCTACCGTTTCTTGGCAGATCAGATTATTGTGTTAGATAAGCAGAATCCGCAGATTGCTTCACGGTTGCTGACGCCATTAACGCGGTGGAAGAAATATTCCGCCGAACGCGGCGCAATGATGAAGGCAGAATTGCAGCGCATCGATCAGAGTGGTGATTTGTCCCGTGATGTGTATGAAGTATTGAGTAAAAGTCTAGTTGATTAAGGGCTTTGTAAACGTATGCCTGTAGAGAAAGGGTAATAAAATGGACAGAACTATCCCCGAACAAGATAAATTTGAATTACAACAAAACTATCGTCGCTATCTTAAATATCAAGATCAGTATGATGATGCGTTTAATTCCCTAAAGAAGGCTCAAGCAAGCCGGGTTTGGATTGCCGGCGTTATTACGCTGTTATTCGGCTTAGGTTCAGAGTTTTTCTTTGGTGTCGCCGCCGGACTGTTCGGGCTTTATTTCTATCGTATCGGCTCGGCTTGGTATCAGCGTTTTCAGGTGGATGAAGGGCGTGAAGAAGTGCTGCGCTGGTTTTCATCAAAAGGTTTAACGTTCGAAGGACGGATTCTCTATTTTCGTGAAGATCATGTCTTGGCGCAGCCAATCGATCCATTTGCTGATGAAAGCTACGCCTGAGTAGTGAGAGACGCAGATGTCTGTGCGGCGTGAATACCGTGGTGTGAGTCAGCGGGCCAAAAGCCTGTTGGCTAAGCCTGAAGGGGTTGATGTCGATTTTAAGCGTGAAATCAGTGGTATAAAAAGTCGCGATCTCGTGTCATTTGCTAATTCCGCTCAAGGAGGCGCTATTTTAGTGGGTGTCGATGAGTATACGAGTCCCGATGGAGTGCAGCGAGGTCGTATCGTGGGTTGTGATGTCGATGATGGCGCTAGGCTCAGTTTGATTAATAAATCGACCGATTGTTATCCCATTGTCGATATAGAGTTAGTGATTGAAAATATCAGTCGTAAGCCTTTTTTTCGTCTCGAAATAGCCCCAGGTAATAAACGTCCTTATTGTACTCAACGGGGTGAATATGCCATTCGCGCCGATGCGCGTTCCAGAGCGCTTTATCCTGAAGAGTTGCTGGCGATGTTTATGGATCGTGAGGGCGAACTGTTTCTGAGTCGCTTTCGAGAAGCGGTTGCTCAGTTAGAGCAGCGCTTGGGGCAAATGGATCACGCTTTTGGGGCAGGTATGGTGCATCTTGTGACTCATCTGGATGAGCTTGATAGTCAGGTTCGGCGAATGCTGGCTCGTGTTGATCAAATGACGGATAGTGCCAAGAAGCGCTCACGAAATATGCTGCAGGCGCTGCGTGATTCGCAAGACAGTATTGCCGGTCTGGAAGTGTTGCTAATGGCGCAAAACGGCAATCCGAGCGGTCGAGAGATGATGCGCGATTTTTATCGCCGCTTGGATCAGCTTACCGATAGCCTTGACGCACATGAAGAAGACAAAGATGATTGAATATCTGCGTGAAATTGATTATTGGATCTTCGATCTAGATGGAACGTTAACACAGCCGGTTCATGATTTTGAGCGTATTCGGGCTGAGCTTGGATTGCCGGCGGGTTGTGATATTTTGGCTACCATTGCCGCGCATTCGAAGGCGGAGCAGCAGTTACTCAATCGTCAACTCGATGAGTGGGAATATTTTTACGCCGATATGGTTCAGCCTGCGGTCGGCGTTAACGCATTTCTAACTTGGCTAGGTGAGCGAGGTTGTTGTTTAGGTATTTTAACGCGTAATAAACGTGACGTTGCCTTGCGCTGTTTAGATGTTATTGGCGTAGGTTCACTCTTTGATCCTGCTGCCGTTCTGGGCCGAGATGATGCGTTGGCTAAGCCGAACCCTCAGGGTATTCATCTGTTACTGGATCAGTGGCAGGCGAATAGTGATCAAGCGGTGATGGTGGGCGATTTCCGTTTTGATCTAGAGGTCGGTCGAGCCGCTGGGGTGGCGACTATTCATGTTGATCATCGAGCTGATCGTGCATGGCCGAAACTGACGGATTTAAAGGTGGATACGCTGGCGGAGTTACACCAATTGTTAATACCTTGAAGTACGGTTGCTTGATGCTAGTCAAGATTGGTTAAGAAGTCTCGAGTATAGTGTGATTATTCGAGAGGAGATTACTATGACGATATTGAGCGATTTACATCAGGATCATGTCAATCTAAATAAACTGCTAGCGGTGCTGAGTAATAAGCTGGAAGAGCTGAAGCGAGGCGAGATGCCAAACTTTTTATTGCTAGCCGATGCGGTTGATTACATTAGTTGTTATGCCGATGCTTATCATCATCCTTGTGAAGATCAAATGTATGAGATGTTTAAAGGAGCTGGGTGTCCGGAGCTAGACGAGGCTATTGTCCGTTGTATCGAAGATCATCAGCAGCTTAAACAGCGTAGCAATGATGTGATCGAAGCGGTTGAGTGTGTGTTGACTGATGCCGTGGTGCCAATGGATCAGTTTACGGCTAAGTTAGAGGCTTTTCTCAATGCGCAGATTGAGCACCTTAATCTGGAAGAGGGGACGCTTTTCCCTCTGCTAGAGGATGTCGCCACCGATGAGCAGTGGGACAAGCTGGCGTTAGAATTACCGATCATGGATGATCCTCTGTTTGGTGAGAAACAGAAACAACGTTACATTGATCTCTACACCGAGCTACTGAGGGATATGCACTAGTTATCCATTAAAGATGAGCTCGTCAGTCTATTAGCATGACGCCATAGTGATGCTTGTCGATCAGGCAGGTCTCGGTACTCAATCCGATTTCTGCCTTTTTCCTTGGCCGCATAGACCGCTGCATCGGCGGCTTTTAATAATGCATGTGCTTGTGCGTTCAGATCATCCGTAGTGGTATTGATCGGGGTGCAGTGAGTGCAACCAATAGATGCACTAATTCTGAAAGGGAGGTGGTCATCATTATGCATCACCATGTTGGCGATTTTTTTGCGTAACTGCTCACTGATTTGGAGGGTTTTTTCCATACTACAGTTGGGCAGAAGAATGGCAAACTCCTCACCACCGTAACGGGCGACAAAGTCCGTTTTGCGCAGATTTTGTTTCAATAGCAAGCCGATGGATTGAAGTACCCGATCGCCTATTTGATGGCCAAAGTTATCATTCACAAGCTTGAAATAGTCTAGATCAATGAACAGACAACTTAATTGTATTTTCAGGCGTGAGACTCGGGAAAGTTCTTTAAGCAGTTCTTGATCAAAAGCGCGACGGTTATGAACTTTGGTGAGCATATCGATAGTGCTCAAGCGCTTCAAATTTTGCTGATTGATACAGTTCTCAATACACACTGCGATCACCGATGCGAGATGCTCGAGGTAATCGTAGTTAATCTCGTCACTATATCGAGAGGGATCATTGCTGCCGAGATGTAAGCTGCCAATCAGGCAATTATGACGTATCAGGGGGAGTAGGGCGCTACTGTGAATAGACGGAGTGTTCGGAAATGCGATGCTGTTTATTGGCGGGCTTAGTTGACCAAATCTGAGTGTCGCGTTAGGAAATAGACTTTTTAGGAGTCGGTGATTGTCAACAAAGCGGAGGCTGCATGTCGCTTGTGATGTGTCATCATCGAGTAGCCCGCGCGCTGCTTGCTCTGGATCGAAGAGAATTAAATTGACGGCGGTGAGATGGAAGTGCTGCTTGAACTCCAGCAAAATTAAGTCTAAAAGTTCGGCCAGCTGATGACAGCCGAGCAGGCGTATTTCCATATCAAAAAATGACTGTAATACAGTCTCATTCTGTTTTGTTTTATGGGTCAGCAATCTAAGCGACCGTTTTAGGTCATTGTTCTCTCGTTTTAGCGATTCCATATCACGTCTGTTTTACGCCTATTATGCAAACGTTATCGGCAATGAGTGATATTAATGAAGGAGAATGTTGTGAAAAAGGAAATAAAAAACCACCGCCTATGACTCAAGCTTGAGTCGGCATGTTGAAATAGGGCGCTGAAAAAGCAAAAAACTGCCCGCGTTGGGCAGTGATTTTTGCGTTGCCTAACTGACCTTGGCTATCTTATTTAGATGGTCAGGATGCGTCTTGATAAAATGTGCGAGCACACGACGCAGGACCTTCTCGTGTTTGGTATCTCCTCTGCGTTGAGCCTTGGCGATATCTTCAAGAATAATCTTTTTCACTTTGCTTTCACCTTGATGACAACATAGGTAATGCCCCATTGCCATCGCGATGATTGGGTCGGTATGCTCATGCTCCGCTATTGCCTCAACTTCGTCTTCGGTTAGATCGCTTAGTTCGAGGCATTCTTCGTAGGTTAACATCTTATAACCCCCTTATTATTGTAGTGCTGCTCATTCGTCTGAAGGAGCAAAGGCTCATATGTCAAATATGTACTCCCGCCTGCTAATCATTTTAGCAATAGATTGGCATATGACTAATTTTATTGGCGGTTGATTGGCTGCTTTTTGATCAGGCTGTTGATTGTTTGATGTATCTCATGAGAGGCGTGTTTTTATTGTTTGAGTCTCGCGGCGCGATCTCTACGTCAAGATTATCAGGCCGCGGATGAGGAGAGATGATAATGAGGCTATGGCAAGTAACGCTATTTAAGGCGTACATAATGATTAACGGTTAACCGTTATCAGTGGTTTTGAATGGCAGTCGATCTCGAAGTCGGTCCATTTCTTGATAGACCAGCTCAGCTTCCTCGGCCGTAAATTGTTGCACTGCTTGCTGAAATTCAGGCTGCGCTAACCAATGAGCCGACCATGTTTCAATCGGCTCGAAGCCTCGTTGCACCTTGTGTTCGCCCTGTGCGCCGGGATCAAATCGCTGCAGTTGATGGCGAATGCAATATTCAATGCCTTGATAGTAACAGGTTTCGAAGTGCAGGCTATCATACTCGGCTAACGCACCCCAGTAGCGGCCATAGAGTGTGTCATCACCCTCAAAAAAAAGCGCGCCCGCGACGGCATCGGTATCACTCTGGTTTAGATCATAGGCAAAACAGATATGTAGCTGATCTGCCAAGTTATCGCGTAGCAAGTGGAAGAACGCTTCGTTTAGATAACCCTGACGACCGCGTTTGAGATAGGTGGTTTGGTAAAACTGATAAAACTGACCGAGCATGGTATCGGTGAGTTGGGTGCCACTGATGAATCGATGCTGAATATTATGGGCGATGATTTTATTGCGTTCTTTGCGTAGGTTTTTACGTTTTCGGGAACTGAAGGTGGCCAGAAAATCGTCAAAACAGTGATAATCACGGTTAAACCAGTGGTATTGAGTGCCTAGACGATAATTCAGTTGTGGCTGTTGACTCTTATTCAGTAGCGTATCGCTGATAAACAGGCCGTGCCAGCCGGAGGCGTGGTATTGAGATGCAAGCTGCATGATAGCGGCTAAAACCTGCTCCGTGAGCGCTTGTTGCGCCGCTTCATTGAGGTCGCGCTGTAGCATGAGTCGAGGCCCGTAGCAGGGCGTGAATGGGATGGCGGTGACGAGTTTAGGGTAGTATTCAAGACCATGACGTTGGTAAGCATCGGCCCAGCTCCAATCAAACACATACTCGCCGTAAGAGTGACTTTTAAGATAAAGCGGCATAATGGCGATGGTTTGATCTGCTTCACTAACAACCAGGTGGCAAGGTTGCCAGCCGGTGTTGGGCGACACGCTACCCGAATGTTCTAATGCATAGAGGTATTCATAGCGTAAAAAAGGGTACTGGGTGGTGCATAGGCTGTTCCAGCAAGCTGCGCCAATCTGTTCGATAGCGCTATAAAAATTGAATTGTGGCATATTGTCCTATACTGTTCAGATCTCGTATTTATTATCTAACTAGCCGATAATAAAGCATTAAATTTTAATGTATGGCCGGCAGCAATAAGCGACTTGGCAACATCACGTCGCCGTGCATTAGCCCTATCATAGGGTTGCAGTAACCTTTAAGCTAGGAGAAAAAAATGGATGAGCTAGAGTTAGAATTTGAGCTAGACGCTCGTCTGGATAATGACTGCGTCACTTTGGGGGATTTCCCGTTGTGCCGCTTATTACTGATGAATGATGCTCAGTACCCGTGGTTTATTTTAGTGCCTCGGCGGGCCGATGTGAGTGAAATCTATCATTTATCGCTCGCTGATCAGGCGCAGTTTTTGCAGGAGTCATCGTTCTTGGCTGAAAATCTACACGATGTTTTCGATGCGGATAAAATAAATATCGCTGCATTGGGTAATGTCGTAAAGCAGCTACATATTCATCATGTTGTTCGCTATGAAGGTGATGCGGCTTGGCCTGCACCTATCTGGGGGGCATCACCCGTAAAGCCCTATGGTGCTGCGGATATTAGGGATATTCATGAGAAATTGCGGCTGATGATGCCGCAAAAGGTTAATTTTGTGGCGCGAAATTTGATCGACTGATTTCTCATTGAAAAGCCACAAATGCCCTGTCAGCGGGCAATAAATCAGGTATAATTTGCGCTTTTCTTGGCAAGGCGACGGTGATTGTTGTCCGTTGACTGCTCATGGCCTGTTAACGACATAGGCCTGATGTACTGCTAGTCGCTTTGTGATGTGTCTCTATTTCATAGGAAAAACTACCAACGATGCCAATCTTCGATTTTGCATGCCGTGATTGTGGTCATGAATTTGAAAAGTTGCTGCTGAAGTCTGATGCGCCAGCGCCTGAGTGCGCCGTCTGTGAATCTGCAGACGTGATAAAAAAAGTGTCCGCGTCAGGTTTCAGACTATCGGGCACCGGTTGGTATGAAACTGATTTTAAAACCGGTAAGAAAAAGAATCTGGCGAGTAGCCAGAACAATTCCGGAAACTGATTTTTAATTGTCTGAATAAACACTGATTCAGCTTGCTAAGTAACAGGAACATCTAACTATGCGCAGTCATTATTGCGGCGATCTCAGAAAAGAGCATATCGGCGAAGACATTACTTTGACGGGGTGGATTCACCGTCGTCGTGACCACGGTGGGGTTATCTTTCTGGATCTTCGTGACCGTGAGGGTCTCACTCAAGTAGTCTTCGATCCTGATCGTGAAGAGAGCTTCGCGTTGGCCGATAGCTGCCGGAATGAATATGTTGTCGAGGTTAAGGGGACTGTCCGCGGTCGCCCTGACGGTACTATTAACCCAGAGATGCCAACCGGTGAGATCGAAGTACTAGGTAAAGAGCTAGTGCTTCTGAATAAGTCAGAAACACCGCCTTTCCAGTTGGATGAGCATCAGCAGGTGGGTGAGGAAGTGCGTTTGCGGCATCGTTATATCGATCTGCGTCGTCCTGAAATGCAAGAGAAAATGCGCTTTCGCTCGAAGGTCACCATGGCGATTCGTAACTATCTCGATGAGCATGGTTTTCTTGATATTGAAACCCCTATTCTAAACCGAGCAACGCCAGAAGGTGCGCGTGATTATCTGGTGCCAAGTCGAGTACATGAAGGGCATTTCTTTGCCTTGCCACAGTCGCCGCAGTTATTTAAGCAGTTATTGATGGTGGCCGGTTTCGATCGTTATTATCAAGTGGCAAAATGTTTCCGTGACGAAGACCTGCGGGCCGATCGTCAACCTGAGTTTACTCAGATCGATATTGAAGCCTCATTCCTCGATGAGCAAGAGATCATGTCCATCGCCGAGACCATGATTCGCAAGCTATTCCTTGAGTTGAAAGGGATTGATCTAGGTGAATTTCCACGGATGCCGTATGGCGAAGCGATGCAGCGTTATGGATCGGATAAACCCGATCTGCGTTACCCGATGGAACTGGTTGACGTTGCCGATCTGATGGCTGAGATTGAATTCAAGGTATTTGCCGGACCGGCTAAGGATCCTCAAGGGCGTGTAGCTGCATTGAAAGTGCCTGGTGGCGCTAAATTAACCCGTAAAATTATCGACGAATATACAAAATTCGTCAGCATTTACGGTGCTAAAGGCTTGGCATGGATTAAAGTCAACGAACTTGAAAAAGGTGTTGAAGGCTTACAGTCTCCAATCGTTAAGTTCTTGGGTGCCGATGTCGCGATGGCCATTATGGAGCGCTTGGGTGCTGAAAATGGCGATATCATTTTCTTCGGTGCGGATAAGGAAAAAATTGTTTCTGAAGCCTTGGGTGCACTGCGTATTAAAGCGGGTGAAGACCTTGAGATGGCTCAGTGTGAGTGGGCCCCATTATGGGTGGTCGACTTCCCGATGTTTGAAGCAACCGATAATGGTGGCTTAACGGCGCTGCATCACCCGTTTACTGCGCCAAGTTGTAGTCCGGAAGAGCTTAAGGCGAGCCCGCTGACAGCGTTATCCCGTGCCTATGACATGGTCTTGAACGGTTGTGAATTGGGTGGTGGTTCAATCCGTATTCATGATCAGGCAATGCAGGCCTCTGTGCTGGATATCTTGGGTATCTCTGAAGAGGAAGCCGATGATAAATTTGGCTTCCTATTGAATGCGCTTAAGTTTGGTGCGCCACCGCATGGAGGTCTGGCGTTTGGTTTGGATCGTCTGATTATGCTGATGACGAACACCGACTCTATTCGTGAAGTGATTGCCTTCCCTAAAACACAGAGTTCGGCTTGTATGATGACGCAGGCGCCGGGTGAAGTGAGTGCGGCACAGCTACGTGAATTGAATATTAAGCTACGTAAAACACCTTAAAGTATTGCGTGTTTAATGATAAAGCCGTGCACTGCACGGCTTTTTTTATGGCGCTATCTAGGGTATTGTTGTCTGTATAAATAACCAGTACTTTGAGCCGATAATACAGTTATGTTGATTTTGGGGATAGATCCGGGTTCGCGGATTACCGGTTACGGTATTATCAATAGCATCGGTGCCAAGAATGAGTATGTTGCTAGCGGTTGTATTCGTCTGAAAGGTGATGAGTTAGCGACACGCTTAGCGCAGGTCTATGCTGGTGTTACGCAACTTATCGAGCAGTTTTGTCCGCAAGAGATGGCGATAGAGCAGGTCTTTATGGCCCGTAACCCTGATTCTGCACTGAAGTTGGGTCAAGCTCGTGGCGTGGCAATTGTGGCGGGTGCTAATCAAGGCTTAGAGGTGGCTGAATATGCGGCCCGCAAAGTTAAGCAGGCGGTGGTGGGCAATGGCTCGGCGGATAAATCGCAAGTGCAGCATATGGTTAAATCCATCCTTAAATTGCCAGGCCTTCCGCAAGCCGATGCGGCAGATGCATTGGCGATAGCGCTCTGTCATGCGCATACTCGCAGTAGCCTGATTATGATGGCAGGGGCAAAATCTAGTCGGGGAGGCCGTTTGCGGTGAAGGTTAACTGCGATTCTGTTACTCAAGGCATAGCAATTAAGCTCTATGATCAGGGCGAAAGAGAGAGAAAAGCACCGTGATAGGAAGATTAAAAGGTGAGTTGTTAGAGAAATATCCACCGCAACTGGTGATTGATGTCAACGGTGTAGGCTATGAAGTTGATGCCTCGATGAATACGTTTTATCAGTTGCCAGAGGTGGGGCGGCAGGTCACATTATTTACGCATATGGTCGTTAGGGAAGATGCACAGCTATTATATGGCTTTTATGAGCGCAGCGAACGTTCGTTGTTTCGTACACTGATTAAAGTGAATGGTGTCGGCCCTAAGCTGGCTTTGACTATTCTCTCGGGTATTAGTGTGAATGAGTTTGTGCAGTCAGTGCAGCATCAGGATACGGTGGCGTTAGTGCGTTTACCGGGGGTCGGCAAAAAAACGGCTGAACGTTTGATCGTTGAGATGCAGGATAAGCTGAAAGACTTTATGTTTGATGACGCAGTCGAATTCACCTTAACCGATGATATCGGTGGTGCGGCGCCCGTCATGCAAGTGGATAATCGAGCAGAGGCTGAAAGTGCTTTGGTTGCCTTGGGTTATAAGCCAGTGCAGGCGAGTAAATCGATCGCTCAAGCGGAAAAATCAATGCCGGGAGCCTCCAGCGAAGAGCTTATTCGTGCGGCTTTGAAAAGTATGGTGCAGGGATAGTAAGGCAATGTTAATGATAGGGTATCAGTCATGATCGAAGCGGATCGCTTTGTTACTCCGGTGGTTGCTGCGCCACAAGAGGAGGTTCAGGATAGGGCTATACGTCCGAAAGCGTTGCAGGATTATGTGGGTCAGCCGGTAGTCAAGGAGCAGATGGAGATCTTTATCGGTGCCGCGCGGAAGCGACAAGAGGCGTTGGATCATACACTGATTTTTGGTCCGCCGGGGCTGGGGAAGACGACGTTGGCGAACATTATTGCTAACGAGATGGAATGTAATATTAAGTCGACATCGGGGCCGGTACTTGAGAAAGCCGGAGATCTTGCGGCGATGTTAACCAATCTCGAGCCGGGGGATGTGCTATTTATTGATGAGATTCATCGTTTAAGTGCCTCGGTTGAAGAGGTGTTGTACCCCGCTATGGAGGATTATCAACTCGATATTATGATTGGCGAGGGGCCAGCGGCGCGCTCGATCAAATTGGAACTACCGCCTTTTACCTTAGTTGGGGCAACAACCCGAGCAGGCTTGCTGACCTCGCCGCTACGTGATCGTTTTGGGATTGTGCAACGATTGGAGTTTTACAATATTGATGATTTGACCGCTATTGTCGAGCGGTCGGCGCGCTTGTCTGGCGGCAGTGGTGTGGATCGTGAGGGCGCGCTTGAGATTGCGCGCCGCGCTCGGGGAACGCCCCGTATTGCCAATCGTTTGTTGCGTCGTGCTAGAGATTACGCCGAAGTGAAAGGTGATGGGCGGATCTCGTTAGCGATGGCGGATCTTGCGCTGAACATGTTGAATGTTGATGAGCATGGGTTTGATCATATGGATCGACGCTTATTATTAGCCATGATTGAGAAATTTGGTGGTGGGCCGGTAGGCGTCGATAGTTTAGCGGCGGCGATTAGTGAAGAGCGTGACACCATTGAAGATGTGCTCGAGCCTTATCTGATACAGCAAGGATTCATGATGCGTACGCCGCGAGGGCGGGTGGTAACAGACAACGCTTATCGTCACTTTGGTCTCGAATTGCCTGACCAAGATCAATAGAATAGGGATCAGTCGAGGATAACTGATTTATATCAACGCAGAGTGACAGTGAAGGGTTTAACTTTTAGCTTATGAACATAAAAAGTAATGTTTAGGGCGTTAAGTTATGAACACTAAGAAACTCGGTTGCATCAATGAAGCACAGCTGAAGCATCTGAAACGTGAGTTAGTTACTCTCTTGCAGCAGTTACAAGCAGACCTTGATGCTGAGCGCTTAGATCAGCAGGAAGAGAAGAATCAGTTAAGTTGCACTGAAGTGCTGGATCGTGCTGAGGCTTCAGCGGTTGTTGGACTGCAGCAAACAGGTTTATCGCATATGACGCAGCTTGAGGAGGAAATTCGCGAGTGCCAAAATGCACTCTCACGAGTAGAGGCCGGTCAATATGGTTATTGTCAGAGTTGCGCTGAAGAGATTGAATTAAATCGCCTAATGGCTAACCCAACGGCTATTTTATGTGTTGCCTGTCAGTCTAAAGAGGAGTTGCGCCGTAAAGGAGGCTCTTTGTAAGCGAGTCGATTTGCCATCAGCCGCCTTTCTGGCGGCTTTTTAATTTATTTATTATTTATTGAACTTTCAAACGCTTGCTGTCTCCAATCTTCGGACGCTGGTAGAGTGGTCGTATCACGTGCGCCTTAACTAATTTTTAATCGGCGCGAATATTATTTTTGTTGGAAAAAGGGCAGATTTTGCAGGCTGATCTCGCTACTATCAGAGTCAGTTTTTCAGATTTCATTACAAGGGGTTAGAAACGTGCCGGATAAAATGTCAATCTGGAGCTTGGTGGCTAATGCCAGCTTTGTTGTGCAGTTAGTCATGTTGTTGTTATTGCTGGCGTCAGTGTTGTCTTGGGTTATGATTTTTCAGCGTCACTTTGTCTTGCGGCAGGCGCAACAAAAGCTACGACTGTTTGAGGATCGCTTCTGGTCGGGTGTGGATCTGAGTCAGTTGTTTCGTGAGGTGAATGCTGATCCGGATAGCGATAATGGGGCTGAAAATATCTTCCGTGCTGGGCTGAAAGAGTTTAGTCGGTTGAGTCAGCAGTCGGGTGTCGAGCATCGAGATGCGATCATGGAAGGTGCGCAGCGCAGCATGCGTGTTGCGTTGGCTCGCGAAGAAGAAAAGCTAGAGATGCATTTGCCATTTCTCGCTACCGTCGGATCAACGAGCCCTTACGTCGGCTTGTTTGGTACGGTGTGGGGGATTATGAATTCATTTCGCGGTCTAGCAAATGTTCATCAGGCAACCTTAGCCTCTGTTGCGCCGGGTATTTCTGAGGCGTTGATTGCCACGGCTATTGGATTGTTCGCCGCTATTCCCGCGGTGATTGCGTATAACCGTTTCTCGGCTAAAACTGAAACACTGATGAATAGCTACGAAACGTTTGCCGATGAATTTTCAAGTGTTTTGCATCGTCGAGTGCACACTTCAAGCTAATCGGTAACGGGCCGCCACTATGATTCGCAGAGTGAAAAAAAAACGTAAACTGAATGCCGATATTAACGTGGTGCCTTACATCGACGTGATGATGGTGTTGTTGGTCATCTTCATGATTACAGCGCCGATGCTGACGCAGGGTGTCGATGTTCAGCTACCCAAGGCAGGCTCCGATCCTGTCGATACTCAAGATAATGAGCCATTGATCGTCACGGTTGATAAGCAGGGACGTTATTATATTGATGTGGGCGGCGACCCATTGGCAGCTATTGAGGGCGAGGTTGTCGCAGAGCGGGTTGCTAAGGTGTTAAGTAATAATCCCAATAAGTTATTGTTAGTACGGGGTGACAAGGGCGTCGACTATGATCATGTTATTCAGCTGATGTCACTTCTGCAGCAAGCGGGTGCTGAAAGCGTCGGCTTGGTAACCGAGTAATGAGATTGTGAATTTTCGAAGTTATTTGTTTCCTGCATTATTAGCGCTATTGCTTCATTCAGTGATATTGAGTGCGCTTTTTTATAGCTGGCTCGGTTATGCTGAAGATAAAAAACAGCTGACACCGCGGCATGTTAAAGCGCAGATAGTTGATCTTAAATCACAGTTGCAGGCGCAGCAGCGTGAACAGCAAGCAGAAGCGAAAAAGAAGGCCGATGCGCGTCAACGTGCGGATGCTCGTAAACAAGAAGCATTGAAAAAAGAGCAGCGCAAACAGGAGGCGATTAAGCAGCAACGGCTTAAGCAAGCGGCGGAAGAAAAGCAGCAGCAAGCCCGTGAAAAGGCGGCGGCATTGAAGCAAGCTGAGGCTAAGAAAAAAGCCGAGGCCGTTAAGCAAAAAGCGGCGCGTGAAAAAGCCGAGGCGCTGAGGAAAAAACAAGCGGCCGAAGCGGCTAAGCAGCAGGCAGAAGCGCGTCGTCAAGCGGACGCTAAACAAGCGGCCGAACGTCAGCAAGCTGAAGAGCAGCGTAAGCAACGAGAACGACAAGCGCAACAGCAGCGGGATGCAGCTTTAGCGGCGGCACTCGCGGCTGAAGAACAAGAGATGCAAGCGTTACAAGATCAGCAAGCAACGGCAGGCTATCTTGAGTATATCGCGGCGGAGATTGAGAATAACTGGCGCCGACCACCGAGTGCTCGGAATGGGATGACAGTGGTGTTGTCGCTTCATCTGCTACCAACGGGGGAGGTGGATAATGTCTATGTGGTTAACGGCAGTGGTGATGAGCATTTTGATGCCAGTGCTATTCGGGCCGTGAAGCGGGTTGATCGCTTTAGCGAGTTACAGAAAATGGACCCGATACTGTTCGATAGAAATTTTAGAAAGCTAACTCTTGAATATAATCCGTCAGATCTTCGCAGGTAATGAGTATGCAGCGTAGCCTTATTTTTATATTTGTTTGTTTATTCAGTTTGTTCGCCCGAGCTGAGTTGACGGTAGAAATTACTCAAGGGGTCGATGAACCAACGCCGATCGCCGTAGTCCCCTTTGCTTGGAGTGGTAATCAGGCGCTACCCGATGATGTTGCTAAGGTGATCGATGAAGATCTGTACCGCAGTGGCATGTTTAAAGTGATGTCGCGGGATAATATGCTGAGCTTCCCTGCTGATCGTAACTCGCTTTATTTTCGGGATTGGCGCATCAGCGGTAGTGACTTTGTTGTTATTGGACGCATTAGTGAGGCTGAAGGGCAGTTGAACGTTGCCTTTGAGCTCTACGATATTCTCAAAGAAGAGCGTATTATCGGTGAGGATATCAAAGCGAATCGAGAAAATCTGCGTGCCGTCGGTCACTATATTAGTGATAAAGTCTTTGAGGCGCTAACCGGCGTGCGTGGTGCATTTTCCACGCGTATTGTCTATGTCACGGCTAAACAGCTGGCGCCATCGAAGCATCGTTATCGCTTGATGCTAGCGGACTCCGATGGTTATAACCCGCGCACAATTCTGGAATCACACGAGCCTATTCTCTCTCCGGCTTGGTCGCAGGATTCATCTAAACTTGCGTATGTTTCTTTTGAGTCGGGTCGACCGGCGGTTTATATTCAATATTTAGCGACCGGTAAGCGGGAAAAGGTGCAGTCGTTCCGTGGCTTAAATGGTGCGCCTGCTTGGTCGCCAGATGGCAAAAAGCTGGCTTTAGTGCTGTCTAAGGATGGCAACCCAGAAGTTTATGTGTTGGATTTACAGCAGCGCCGCTTAACGCGTATTACACATCACTTTGGTATTGATACCGAGCCATCTTGGTCGCCGGATGGGCAATCGCTGATTTATACTTCAGATCGAGGCGGTCAGCCGCAGATTTATTCAATCTACCTGCCGACCCGAGATGTCACTCGGCTAACCTATGAGGGACAATATAATGCGCGTGGTCGTTTAACACAGGATGGCCGTTTTCTGGCGATGGTGCATCAGAATAATGGCTCATTTCATATCGCGGTGCAGGATTTGCGCACCGGACGAGTGGATCTGCTCACCGAAACCTTTATGGATGAATCACCGACGATTGCGCCAAACGGCAGTATTATTTTATATGCCACCCAAGAGGGTAATCGAGGAGTGTTGGCCGCAGTATCACTCGATGGGCGAGTGAAGTTTCGTTTACCATCGACGGATGGTGATGTGCGAGAGCCTGCTTGGTCGCCGTTTCAATAAGCTTGTTTGAGGCTGTCCTTGTTTCAATTGACGCCGTTGAGTGACAAGGTGACTGCGTCAGCCTACAAAGTTAAATCAATTAGTTAGAAAAGCTGATCGATTGTATTGCGGCTATTGCATTCGCACGAAGCAACCTTTACTTTAAGCAAGATTAAGGTTGTTTCGCATATGATTGGCTAATTATTAGGAGTATTTCATGCGTACTAAGAATTTTGGTAAAGCTACTGCTTTAGCGCTGACAGTTGTTTGGGCTGCGGGCTGTAGTACGACAAACACAACAGATACAGATACGATGGGCGGTGGCGCGACAACAGCCGTTCCTACGACAACGACTCAATCTGTTACCGACTCTGCTATGTCTGGAACATCGATGAGTGATGTGAAGAGCCTGGCGACTATTTTCTACTTTGACTTCGATCAGACTCAAGTTAAAGCTGAAGCAGCTGCAGCGTTACGCGGCCATGCTAAATATTTGGTTGCTAATCCCTCTGCTACGGTTGTGCTCGAAGGTCATGCCGATGAGCGTGGTACGCGTGAGTACAACATGGCGCTGGGTGAACGTCGTGCACAAGCTATTGCGCGTGTCTTGACGGTTAATGGTGTTTCTAGCAGTCAGATCGAGTTGGTTAGCTTCGGCGAAGAGAAGCCCGTTGTTATGGGTCATAATGATAGTTCATGGGCGCAGAATCGTCGGGTAGAACTGAAATATTAATCGCGTAAGGTTTTAGTCTCTATGCGAAAAGCATATCACTCTGCAGCGGCACTGATGCTATTAAGCGCCAGTGTCATTGCGGCTGATCCCGTTCAGGTGATCGAGTTACAGCTTGATGAAGGCACTAATCGATCGACGATCAATAGTGGTGCGATGCAATATCGTGGCGGCAACACTGATACCGCGATGATGTTGCAGCAGTTACAGGATGAAGTGCGTTCCCTGCGAGGGATGGTAGAGCAACAGCAATATCAGCTGCGGCAGATGGAGCAGCAGCAACGTGATCGTTATCGTGACTTAGATCGACGTATTTCGGCTGGAACGGCCTCATCGACAACCCTGAGCACCGGTCAGCCTGCTTCGACGTCAGCCTCGGTCGCTTTGCCGGCCGCTGATAGCACGCCTTCGGATGCGCAGGCGTATCAGCAGGCATTTGGTCTAGTGCGCAATAAAGACTTTACTGCCGCACTCGAAGCGTTTGATCAGTTTATTACCCTTTATCCTGATAGTCCTCGATTACCTAATGCCTATTATTGGGTGGGTGAAGTCAATCTGGCTGAGCAAAAGTTAGCCCCTGCTAAGGTGGCGTTTGAAGAAGTGCTGAATACCTTTCCGCAGCACAGAAAAGCCGCCGATGCGTCCTATAAGCTAGGTGTCATCTATCATCAGATGGGTGAGCAAGCTAGCGCGACAGAGATGTTTAATAATACTATCTCAGGTTATCCTGATAGTTCGGCAGCCAATTTGGCGCGAGACTATCTTAAACGATAATATCTGAGCATTCTTAAGGTTTTACAATGAGTACTTGTTCCAACAATGCGGTGGTATTGTTATCCGGTGGCCTTGATTCCGCGACTGCGCTAGCGATGGCGATTGAACGTGGTTTTAACTGTTATGTGCTGAGCTTTGACTATGGTCAGCGATCGCAAACCGAGTTGGCCGCCGCCAAAAGTATAACCGCTGCGCTTGATGTGAAAGAGCATCGAGTGATAAGGCTAAATCTTGAGGATTTTGGTGGTTCAGCCCTGACGGATAATAATATTGATGTACCTGATCATGAAGAAGAGGGTATTCCGGTAACTTATGTGCCGGCACGCAATACAGTATTCATGTCGTTGGCGCTGGCGTGGGCCGAAGTGCTGCACGCACAACATATCTTCATTGGCGTCAATGCGGTGGATTATTCCGGTTACCCTGATTGTCGCGCTGAATATATCGCTGCTTTTGAGCATATGGCTAATCTGGCGACTAAAACGGGCGTTGAAGGTGAGCGTTTGACCATTGAAACCCCGTTGATTGATCTTACCAAGGCGCAAATTATTCAGGAAGGTACTCGTTTGGGCGTCAATTATGGTTTAACGGTGTCCTGCTATCAGGCTGACGATGACGGTCGGGCTTGTGGTGTCTGTGATAGCTGCCGCTTGAGAGCTAAAGGGTTTGAAGATGCCGGCGTGTGTGATCCTACCCGTTACGTGGTCAAAGAATCATAGTTTTTTGAGTAGCAGAGAGCCCTTTTCACAAAGGGCGTCATCGCTAAGGCCATAAGATGGCTGCTTTTTGTCAGTTATCGATCGCCTTTGCATAGAATTAACATGCTCTGATCAATAGTGATGGTATAATACTCGCTTGTGTCTATTCAGTTACTGTTTCATTATCCGATTAAGAATATTTATTGATGTTGAATAAAGAAGAGCTTTCAGATCGTATCCTAGTTCAGGAGTATTTCGCCAAAGAACATCTTCCTGATGCCATGAATCTGCAGCAACAAGAAGAGTATAAGGCGCGCATTAAGCAACTTCTTATCGAGAAGGATGCTTGCCTAGTGGCGCACTATTATACGGATGAGGTGTTGCAGCAGTTGGCGGATGAAACCGGTGGCTGTGTCTCTGACTCACTTGAAATGGCTCGCTTTGGTAATACTCATCCGGCAAAAACGCTGCTTGTCGCCGGTGTTAAGTTTATGGGTGAAACGGCGAAAATACTCAACCCTGAGAAACGGGTTTTGATGCCGACACTGGAAGCAAACTGCTCACTCGATTTGGGTTGTCCTGCCGATGAATTCACCGCCTTCTGTGATGCCCATCCCGATCATGAGGTCGTGGTGTACGCTAACACATCGGCGGCGGTTAAGGCGCGCGCTGATTGGGTGGTGACGTCGGGTATCGCTTTGAAGGTTGTCGAGCACCTCGCTGAGCAGGGTAAAAAGATTATCTGGGCACCAGATAAGCATTTGGGTGCCTACGTGCAAAAGCAGACCGGCATTGAGATGCTGATGTGGGATGCTGCCTGTATTGTGCATGAGGAGTTTAAGGCGCAGCGATTGCTTGATTTGAAACAGGTTTATCCTGAAGCGGCGGTATTGGTGCATCCCGAGTCACCGGATGCGGTGGTTGAATTAGCGGATGTGGTTGGCTCGACAACGCAGATTATCAATGCGGCGCGAGAGTTACCCAATAAGCAGTTTATTGTCGCCACCGATCGGGCTATTTTCTACAAGATGCATCAGGCGGCACCGGGTAAGCAGTTTATCGAAGCGCCCACCGGTGGTTCGGGTGCGACGTGCCGTAGTTGCGCTCACTGTCCTTGGATGGCGATGAATGGGCTTGAAAATGTTCTTCAAGCGCTTGAGCATGGTAGCGATGAAATCGTTGTGGATGAGGCGTTAATTGATGATGCACGCCGTCCATTGCAGCGGATGCTGGATTTCTCTGCTCAAAATGGTTGAATGATCGATAACTCATAAAAAAGCCTGCATCTGCAGGCTTTTTTGTATCACGCTATACCGTTTTAGGCGTCGCGTCGATCGACCATGAAGGTTCCATAACCGGTAGCCACGAGCTTATCGCCGACATGAACATCGGTGCGCATTTTTACTCGCCGACGTTTCTCGTCTATCTCTTCAATGGTGCCGGTGGCTTTGGCGGTATCGCCCATGTAAACCGGGGCTTTAAATTTAATCGTTTGATCAATATAAATGGCGCCAGGCCCGGGTAGTCGAGTGCCTGCCACGGTTGATATCAGTGCGGCTGAGAACATGCCATGAACGATACGCTGCTTGAACGGAGTGGTTGCGGCATATTCACTATTCACATGGATCGGATTGTTATCACCAGAAATGCCTGCGAACATGTAAACATCGGATTCGGCAATCGTTTTGGCATAGGAAGCGCTCATACCTACTTCCAAGTCTTCCAGATAATAGCCGTGTAGTTCATCCATTAGTCATTCCTTTTTCATGTAATGCGTCACTGGGCAGCGCGTGTTTGCTGTGAAGTGACACGGAGTCTATATATGTCAAATACTAACCTAGTCAGCTGGTTTTGCAACGAACTATGTTATTAGTAAAACAGGTTTTTGTTGCAGTGCGAAGTGATTATTACGTTACTCGGCTGTTATCGGCTGTATGCTCTGCTATGAGGGAGGTCTTGGCGGTTGGGTTTGTGGCGATATTCAGCGCCCCAGTAGTTTTTTTAGTGTTGCAGTTTTTACAGGGCTATGGAGAATGGGCCGCTGAATTGCACAAGAGGGTAGTGTTGCTATGGTGATGAAAGTATTGTTGACGTTACTCGTGCTATTGATCGCGTATGTTTATCTGCAGCGTCGAGCTTTACGGCCTAGAGAGACGGCGCAGATGTTACCCCGAGAACGTGCCGTTGTTGATGAATCCTGTGTTGTACAACCGCGTAATCCTGTCAAGCTTATCGCGATAATGTTTATCGTGGTGTGTTTTGCTTTAACGGTGAGCTTTTTTACGTATCGCTGGTTTGATGGGCATCAGTTGCTACAGGTTACCCTGATCTCACCTCACAGTGATTCACCGCTGTATTATCAGGTGCGTAAGGCGCAGCTGCAGGAACGCAGCTTTACCACTCAAGCGGGTCAGATTATCCGCATCGGTGATCAGGATCGTTTGCAAATTGAACCGCTGATTGAGTAATCTCTATGGGTTAATGTTGTTATTGATTGGGCGATTTTCATGCGCAGTACCCAGAGGGCTTAAGTCATTATTGTCACGGTGGCTTTTTCTGAGTTAGCCGCTCATCATCGCTAAACTTCATTACACTGGGTTTAGTCGCATGATCAGTGTTATAGGATTTTGTATGTTTCAATGTACCAGTCTTCATAGTTACAAAACATTACCCTTTCATATACAGAGTGATGATAGCCATCGACAGTTGGCCAGCTCCGGTTATCAGTTACCGTTATGTTGGTTAATGTTGTTTGAGGAGGGTGATCTTCAAGTGCAACATGTATATAGCACTGAGGGGGTGCAAACCTGTGAATACACCACCCTAATCTGTTCTAAAGAACAGGCTTTGTGTCGTTATGTCATGGCTGCAGAGCGATTTAAAAGTCTCTTCGGGCACCGTTGTGATACTTATTTTGATTACTGGCAGCAATATCTAGAATACAACGCCGATGCGTATCTCTATCTGGATGCCACCGCGCTGTGGATGACCGGTGATGAGCAGGCTTATCTTGATAATCTTAACTTGAGTTTGAGTGGCATAGGCTGGTTATTATCCGATGAGTGTCGCTGGCAACGGAGTCGCTGGGTTTTTCTGCCATGGGTTGGGCGTTTGTTTGATCCGCTGGAAGCGGTTCTGAAACATAAAGGTGTACACCACTTGCTCATGCAAAGCGGTGTACTCGATACCGATGGCGGTATCTATATCGATAAGATGGTACTTCAGGGTAATATCTGAATCTCTCTGTATTTGCGCGCTAATCAGGACGCTTGGCTATGAATATCACCGTTATCTTATTGTCGTTATGTCAGGCGTTATTGACCACTGGTAATGTGTTACTTATCTCTGTTAATGCACTGATTGGGCAGCAGTTGGCTCCCTCGGCAGGTTTGATTACCTTGCCGGTGGCGATGCAATTTGTGGGGCTGATGTGTGCCACCATACCCGCATCATTAATTATGGCGCGGACGGGGCGGAAAAATGGATTTTATCTGGGTAATAGTATCGGCATTATCGGCGCTTTGTGTTGCGTTCTGGCGCTACAGCAGGCGCATTTCTTTCTGTTTTGTGGTGGCACGTTCTTGTTGGGCATAGGCATTGGGTTTGGTACGCTGTACCGTTTTGCGGCGGTTGAAGCCTGTGCTGATGAGTACAAGAGTCGGGCGATTTCATTGGTGATGGCTGGCGGTGTTATTGCGGCGGTATTAGGCCCAAATCTCGCTATCAGTAGTCGACAATGGCTAGAGGGTAGCGTGTTCACGGGGGCGTTTATCGGTCTATTATTGCTTTATGTTATGGCCTTGATACTGCTGACCTTCGTACGTATAACTGATGCATCTTCGCTCGATGATAAGGCGCTCAGCAGTCGACCGATACTTGAGATTGTGCTGCAACCGATCTTTATTGTGGCGGTCACCATAGGGATGGTGAGTTATGCCGTGATGAATCTCATTATGACGGTCACCCCCGTGGCTATGGCGCGTTGCGGATTTGATTTTAGTACCGCGGCTTGGGTGATTGAGTGGCATGTATTAGGTATGTTTTTACCTTCATTTATTACCCCGCGATTGATTGAACGACTGGGATTATTGTCGATGATGTTGCTGGGCGCGCTATTGATGTTGAGCTGCATCCTGTTGAACCTTCACGGGGTCAGTCAATGGCACTTCTGGGCCGCACTATTCTTGTTGGGTGTGGGTTGGAATTTTATGTTTATCAGTGCCACGCAGATGGTCACTTACAGTTATAAAACGATTGAAAAGTCTAAGAGTCAGGCGGCAAATGAGTGCTTAGTGTTTGGCATGGTGACGATCTCCGCGTTCAGTTCGGGATGGCTTGAGTCGACACTGGGCTGGCAGATGCTCAATACGCTGATGATACCGGTGTTAGCCTGGGCCGTATTAGTGATTTTTGTTTTTCGTCAACCGGTTAAACAACACTTATCGGTCAGCTAGTCGAACGTTTATATCCTCGCACGGCAGCAGCAGTGGGGGTTATGGATTCGGATATGCGCGGCGGTCACTGATCGGTAGATTTGTCTTTTTGCTATCAGGATGCGGCCTTAAGATGCCGTCCTGGGCTTGTGTCAGTCGATAAATTATAGTGCAATGCAGCACATTAACAGTTGTTAGGATGAGTCGATGAAAAGTTACCTGTTTACCACTGACACGGATCGTGGTGGCGTTATGTTATGTGATATCGATGACTTTGATACGGCGGTGGATTACCTGTGTAAGCGTTTTGATGGGGTGGTAAAAATAGAGTCATCAGAACAACTCTGGCAACTGACAGAAGAGAACGCCTCTACTGCAGATGATAGCGCGGTTAATGCAGCGGCAAGCGTGGCAGAGAGCGCCACTGATAAGCTTGAGGTAGCGTCAGTGGATTCACCTGGGTCGGCAGACCTGTTTGGTTGATGAATCTTGATACGGTGTCATAGCGTTGATTTTTCGACAGTCCAATAGTTAATGGATGATAAGGGGACTGCATGTTTCAGATATACCACTCTAATAAGCTGGATCTGCAAAAGGATCTATTGGTTAAGCTGATCAGTCGACAGCCTCTGACAGATCCCTTTCAGCCTGAAACAATTTTGGTGCAAAGCCCTGGTATGGCGCAATGGCTCAAATTGGCGCTGGCTGAAGAGCTTCAGATTGCGGCTAATATCGATTTTCCGCTACCGGCTAGTTTTCTCTGGAGTAGTTTTTCCACGGTACTGAAGGATGTGCCTGAACGGTCTGCCTTTACCAAAGAGGCCTTAACGTGGGCATTAATGGAGTTACTGCCGCAGCAGTTGCAGCAGCCTGAATTTGCGCCATTACAGCGCTATCTGGCGGAGGACGAAGGTCAGTATAAGTTATATCAGTTGTGCGGTAAGGTGGCCGATATATTCGATCAATATTTGGTTTATCGACCCGACTGGATCGCCAGTTGGGAAGCCGGTGATGATCTGCCTGATATCAGTCATTCTCAGCCTTGGCAGCCGATTCTTTGGCGTCTGCTGCAGCAACATATTCTCGGCCTTGGTTTGTCGCATTGGCATCGGGGTAATATGTTTCAGGGCTTTGTCGAGGCACTGCAGCGTGGCGAGTATGATCACTCTCGCTTACCGGCTAGATTGTTCGTGTTTGGTATCTCGGCATTGCCGCAAAACTTTGTTGAAGCGTTGCAAGCCTTAGGTCAGCGGATCGATGTGCATCTCATGGTGTGTAATCCCTGTCAGTATTATTGGGGCGATATTGTTGATCCTAAATATCTTGCGCGTCTGAATCAGCGCTGGCTCTCAAAGCCGGGTATGAGTGCCGCCGATTTGGCTGATAATTATTACAGTCATGGTAATCCGATTCTGTCATCGATGGGTAAGCTAGGTCGCGACTATCTGTTTCAGATACAGGATCTTGCGGCACCGGAAATCGAGCTGTTTGAAGCCTGTGGGCGTGACTCGCTGTTACAGTCGTTGCAGCAGGATATTCTAGAGCTAGAAGATCGTTCCTCAGCGTGCGTGCTGGCAGCAGAGCATAAACATACATTAGCCGCCGCTGATCGGTCGATTCAGTTACATAGTGCGCATAGCCCATTAAGGGAAGTCGAAGTGCTCTATGATCAATTACTCGCGATGCTGGATGAGCAGCCTGAGCTTTCACCTCGGGATATCATTATCATGATGCCGGATGTCGCCGCTTATGCCCCTTATATTGAAGCGGTATTCGGCAATGCGCCTTTTGAGCGTTATATCCCTTTCTCGATATCCGATAGAACCCTACAGCAGGAAAGCCCGCTATTACTGAGTTTTTTGCGTTTATTGGGGTTGCCTGAGAGTCGTGTCACGGTATCTGAAGTGTTGGAAATCCTCGAAGTGCCCGCCGTATTGCGACAGTTTAATTTTGATAGTGATCGGTTTGAGCGCCTTTGTCGCTGGATAGAGGCCTGTCAGGTACGCTGGGGAATTGATGCAGCGCAGCGGCATGAACAGGGAGTGCCCGCGTTTGAGCAGAACAGTTGGCGCTTTGGCTTGCGGCGGATGCTGGCGGGTTTCGCACTGGGGCAGAGTGAGTCGTTGTGGCATGGTATTGCTCCCTATGCTGAGATTGAAGGGCTGGAAGCGGAAGATTTAGGTCAGTTAGCGGAATTCGTTGAGTTACTCGAGTTTTGTTGCGAGCGATTAAAACAAGATAAACCGATCACCGAGTGGTTTGAGGTGATTAACGATATTCTGCAACGCGCTTATCAGCCTGATGAACAGGATGAAGTTTTACTCAGTCAAATTCGTCAAGTGCTAGAGCGATTGCAGCAACAATTGAATGATAGTTGTTATCAGGCGTCCTTAAGTTGGGCGATTATGCGTGATTATTTAACCACTGAGCTGGGTAATAGTCGTGCGAGTCAGCGCTTTATGATGGGGGCAGTCAACTTCTGTACCCTGATGCCGATGCGCTCGATCCCATTCAAAGTGGTCTGTTTGTTGGGTATGAATGATGGCGTTTACCCTCGCTCGATCGCGCCGATGGGGTTTGATTTAATGGCGGAAGCACCGCAGCGGGGTGATCGTTCCCGCCGTGATGATGATCGGTATCTGTTCCTCGAAGCACTCCTATCGGCGCGACAGACATTTTATATTAGCTATATCGGCCGGAGCGTGCAGGATAACAGCCTCAAAGTGCCGTCAGTGCTGGTGAGCGAGTTAATGGAGTACTGTCAGCAAAATTATTGTTTTGCCGCGGATGATAGCCTCAGGCAGTTGCTGACCGAACACCCTCTACAGCCTTTTAACGCAGATTATTTTAGCGCCGACTCAGCGCTGTTTAGTTATGCCGAAGAGTGGTTGCCGCTGGTGCGCAAAGAGGGGCTGGCAGAACAGAGCTTTATGCATCGGCCATTAGTGCCTGAAGCGCTGGACGAGCTAGAATTATCTGATCTACTAGGGTTTGCCCGTAATCCGATTAAACACTTTTTTCAGCGTCGCCTGAAAGTCTACTTTAATAACAGCGTACTCGAATTGCAGGATGAAGAGCCCTTTCAAGTGGATGGCTTGACCGGCTATCAACTTAAGCAACAGCTGTTGGAGGCGGCGATTAATGGACAGCAAGCCGAATGCTTTGAGCGCTTGGTCGCCTCGGGATTATTGCCGGTCGGCGTAGCCGCACAGCTGCAAACGCGCAAGTTACGGGATGATTCTCAGGCAATGGCAGATAAAATACGGGATCATCTCGATCAGCCAAGACGAGTCGAGTGTCAACTGGATATCGCTGGGATACGCCTCAGTGGTTGGTTGACGGGGCTGCATAGCGCTGGATTAGTGCGCTATCGGGCCGCCAATGCAAAGGGGCGGGATGTGGTGCAGTTGTGGCTGGAACATCTGGTGCTGTGTGCCAGTGGTTATCGCTTGCAAGCTTACTTTTTTGGTTTGAATGGGCGGCATTGGTTTGAACCTCTATCGCAGGCTAAGGCATCCGATTACCTGCAAGATTGGCTTAATGCTTATCGGCAGGGTATGTGTGAGCCATTACCATTGCCCGCCGATACCGCTTGGGTGTTAGCATCGAAAACCTTAGAAAAGGACGACGAACGTGGCGAAACCGATGCGATCAAGTGCTTTAGTGTCGACCCTTATACTCAGATAGGTGAGTCCAACGATCTGTATATCAGTCGAGTCTACCCGGATTATGAGGCCCTAGGCCCGCGCTTCAGCGAACTTGCAGAACGGTTTTATTGGCCCATGGCCGAAGCACTTAACACCGGCGATGCTGAAGGGGAGTCGTTATGAGTCAGGTACAGATCTTAGATCCTCTGCACTTCCCCTTGTCGGGAAGGCGTCTTATTGAGGCCAGTGCCGGCACCGGCAAAACCTATACGATCACCGCGCTGTATTTACGTTTATTACTCGGCCCCGAGGGCTTGTCATCAGCGTTGAGAGTCGATCAAATCTTGGTAGTGACCTTTACCGAAGCGGCAACAGAAGAACTACGCGATCGCATCCGTAGTCGCATTCAGGACGCCTTTATGGTGTTTCGGGGAGCGGATAGTAGCGATCCATTCTTGTTGGCCTTGCGTGATCAGCAACAGGACCTGCAACGTTCCGCGCGGCTGCTTGAATATGCCAGTCGACAGATGGATGAAGCGGCGATCTTCACTATTCACAGTTTTTGTCAACGGATGTTGCGGCAACACGCGTTTGAAAGTGGCAGTTTATTTGAAACGCAGTTGATCACCGATATCGCGCCGTTACAACGACAGGCGTTGCTCGATTGTTGGCGTGAGCTGATTTATCCTGCGAATCGCGCATTGAGCGAAGCGATTCAGCAGATCTGGCCTAACCCAGATAAGTTACACGCTGAACTTATGCCGATGCTGGGTAAGCCCGATCTCAAGCTGATTCCGCCATTAGATACCCGCGATATTGCACAGCGCTGGCAAGACAGTCAGCAAGCATTAGAGGATTTTTGTCAGCCGTGGCGGCATCATTTAGAGCACGCCGAGGAAGATCTCGCCGAGCTAATTCAGGCCTCGGGGGTCAACAAAAATAGTTATCGCAAAGCCTCTGTGGCTAAATGGTTAGCCGCGATTTACAGCTACGTGCAAGGGGAGAGCTCAGTTGTACCCGAAGCGGAACTGGAAAAGTTTTGCCAATCACGGCTGCTGGAGAAAACACCGCCGGGTAAAGCGGTGCCTGAACACCCGTTGTTTACCCTGTGTGATGACTACTTCGACGCACGCTTGCCATTGCGTGAGCTGCTGCTAACACGACTCCGGCAACAGCTAGAGGGGCGTTTTGCTAAGCTAAAACAAGATTATCGCTTGCTCTCGTTTGATGATCTACTGAGTCAGTTGGATGCGGCGTTACAGCAGGAGGGTAGTGAGCTCTTGGCGCAAGCCATTGGCAAGCAGTACCCGGTAGCGATGATCGATGAGTTCCAAGATACCGATCTACTGCAGTATCGTATATTCAGTCGACTCTATCCTGATAACCCGCAACGGGGACTGTTTATGATCGGTGATCCTAAACAGGCGATCTATGGTTTTCGTGGCGCGGATATTTTCACCTATATTAAAGCCCGTCGAGAGGTGCCAGATCATTACACGCTGGAAACCAATTGGCGCTCATCACGACAGATGATCACTGCGGTGAATCGGCTATTTGAAAACAGTCAAGCGCCCTTTATTTATCATGATGATATTCCGTTTTTACCGGTGAAAGAGGCGGGTAAGGCAGATAACACGCCGTTTACGCTGTATGGTCGCACGCCGACAGCGCTACAGTTTTGGTACAACGATGCTGACTGCGTTAGTAAACAGCAATATTTACAACAGATGGCGCAGGCCTGTGCCTGTGATATCGACACGAAATTGCGAGCGGCCGCCGAAGGGCAGGCGTTGATCGGTGATCGCTGCCTACAAGCCAAGGATATCGCTATTCTAGTGCGTAACCGGAGTGAAGCCGCGGCGGTTATGGCCGCACTGGCAGATCAGAGTATTCCGAGTGTCTATCTGAGTGGTCGGGATAGTGTTTTTAACAGTCGTGAAGCGTTTGATCTGAAGTTATTGCTGCAGGCGGTCGCCGAGCCTCAGGATGAAAGCCGGCTGCGGGCGGCATTAGCTAGCTCGTTATTGAATTACCCTGCGAGTTGGTTGGATCAATTGAGCCATGATGAGCAGTTATGGGAGCAATTAGTCGCAGAGTTTACTGATTATCGTGAAAAATGGTTAAAGCTGGGGGTTTTACCGATGTTACGTCGTTTGCTGCGGCAACGGCAACTGGCTGAAACCCTACAACAGCAGCCACAAGGTGAGCGGCGGCTAACCGATCTACTGCACCTCGGTGAGATACTGCAGCGCGCCAGTATGGAACAGGAGGGTATAGCGGCGCTATTACGTTGGTATAGCGATCAGCTGCTGAATCCCAATGGCGAGAGTGATGAGCAGCGCCTAAGGCTTGAAAGTGATGCGGGTCTGGTGACGGTTATTACCGTGCATAAGAGTAAGGGGCTAGAATATCCGCTGGTGTTTCTCCCCTTTGCCTGTACCTTTAGAAAAGCCAGCACTCCGCTGTTTCATGATCAACAGGAGGGTCTCTGTTTGCATCTGGATAAGAAACATGAGGATAGCTTGGCACTGGCAGAGCGTGAGCGTTTAGCCGAAGATCTTCGCTTACTCTATGTGGCACTGACTCGCTCAGTTTACGGTTGTTATATTGGCTTGGCGGCGATTGCCGATGGACGCGCGAAAAAAAGTGGTTTACACCGCACCGCACTGGGGTATCTATTATTGCAGGGCGCCGATAGCGCTGCTGATTTATCAGCGCGATTAGACGCCCTGTGTGCCGATTCGTCTATCGAGTACCGTGAGCCGTCGACTGTGGCGCAACAGCGGGGGTTATTTGAACGATCGGATAGCCCGCTACCCGCCTGTGAAGCACGTCAATTTAAGCGTCGTTTACGCCGTGATTGGCGTATTTCTAGTTATTCTGCCTTAGTGAGTCATCATAGTTCGGTGCCGCCTTTACCGGGGTTAGATTTAGAAGTCATTGATGAGAAGAGTACGCCTGATGAGCGATCGGCAGAGAGTGTCGATGATATTTTCAGTTTTCCAAAAGGCGCTCAAGCGGGTACTTTCTTGCATGAACTGTTTGAGGTTATCGATTTTACCGATCATGAGCAGGGGTTAGAGGCGACTTTAGAACAGAAGTGTGAGGTTGCTGGTTATGAGTCACGCTGGATACCGGTGTTGCAACAGTTACTCAATGATGTGTTGTATAGCCCTCTGGGGGGCAGTAATGGGTTAGATGAAACGCCTCGTTTGGCCGATATCAGTCAGCAAAAGCGCCTCGTTGAGATGGAGTTTATGCTGCCCTCTGCGGGATTAAATGCGGCGCGATTGAATCAGATTATCACGCAATATGATCCATTATCGCAGCAGGCTGGAAGGCTAGAATTTGATACCTTGAAGGGCATGTTGAAAGGCTTTATTGATCTGGTATTTGAATATCAAGGCCGTTATTACATCCTCGATTACAAATCCAATCATCTTGGCAATCAAGCCGAGTTATATCACGGCGCTGCCCTCGAGAATGCGATGATAGAACATCGTTATGACCTGCAATATCAGCTGTATACATTAGCCTTGCATCGCTTCTTGAAGATGCGGCTACCGAACTATGACTACGAGCGTCATATGGGTGGTGTGTTCTATCTGTTTTTGCGGGGGATGAAGCCCGAATTACCCGGCAGTGGCGTGTTTCATTGTCGTCCTGATCAGCCGTTAATAGAGCAACTCGATCAGTTGTTTCGGGAGGGACAGTAATGGAGTTACTGCAGGCATTACGTCAGCAACAATTGATTCGACCGCTGGATCTTCAGTTTGCTCGATTTATCCGTGCTGAAGCCAGGCAGGATAACGACACGCTAGACACTGAACTGCTGCCGTTAATGGCGGCGCTGGTGAGCCTACAGTTAGGTCGAGGGGAAGTTTGTCTGCCGTTAAACCGTTGTCAGGCGATGATTGAACATTGGCCTGTACTGTTAAAGCAGCAGGCGGAGTCGCTTCTCAGGGAGGTAACGGAAGCGCAATTGCTGCTATTTTCTGTTATTTCTGATGGTCAGCATGAAACCCCTTTAGTCTGTAGTCATGGTCGTCTTTATCTTTATCGTTATTGGCATTACGAAACCGCCGTGGCGACAACCATTGAGCGGCTGACAACACCGATAGCGATCGATCATGGGGCGATTAAAGCGGGATTGAAGCGTTTATTTCAGCCTGTAGCGTTGGAGCAGACCGATTGGCAACAAGTGGCGGTGGCAATCGCCTTAAGTCGTCGCTTCTCCGTGATCAGCGGAGGCCCGGGCACGGGTAAAACGACCACGGTAACCCGTTTGTTGAGTTTATATGCTGAACTATTTAGTCAGCAGGTTGAGCGAGCGCCACTGATTAAATTAGCCGCGCCAACGGGTAAGGCGGCTGCGAGGCTCAGTGAGTCATTAGCCGGTGCTAAAAAGGGTCTAGCGCAATCGGCTGCGGTACTGCAGATGATTCCCGATCAAGCGGTAACATTGCATCGCTTATTGGGGCCTCGTCCCGATAGTAAAAACTTTCGTCATCATCGGGATAACCCTCTGCATCTCGATCTGTTGGTCGTGGATGAAGCATCGATGATTGATCTGCCGATGATCTATCGGTTACTGGATGCGTTACCCGCACATGCGCAATTGGTGATGATTGGTGATAGAGATCAGTTGGCTTCGGTTGAGGCGGGTAGTGTGTTAGGGGATATTTGTGCTTGGCAGCAACACGAAGTCTCGGGTGAGCTTTGTTACGGTCCGACGCAATTGCATTATTTACAGCAGGTGTGCGATCTAGCAACACCGCCTTCGGCAGCGGGTTCATCGGCCGTGGCTGATGCCTTAGCCTTGCTGCGTAAGAGTTATCGTTTTGACGAGAACAGCGGTATTGGCCATTTAGCGCGGGCCGTTAATGCGGGTGAAGGGCGGCGGGCGGTGCAGTTATTGAACGAGGATTGGCAAGATATTCGTTTTGTGCCTTTATCAGAGGCTGGCTATCAGCAGATGGTGATTGAAGTTGCTTTAGGATATGCTAATTACCTTACGTTATTAAAAGGCGGAGCCGAGCCTAAGTGCTTATTGTCTGCGTTTAATGAAATTCAACTGTTGGCGGTACTACGTCAAGGCGTTTATGGTGTTGAAGGGTTGAATTTAGCGATTGAAGCGCAACTGCAACGCCAAGGTCTGATCAGTGTTTCCGGCAGTTGGTATAGCGGTCGACCGGTGATGATTACCCGTAATGACTATCAGCTAGGGCTATATAATGGTGATATTGGTATCGCTGTGGCGGATGCGGAGGGTAGGCTAAGGGTTTGGTTTGAGCTTCCCGATGGCGAAATGAAAGGAGTACTACCCGGACGATTACCCGAGCATGAAACGGTCTATGCGATGACGGTACATAAGAGTCAAGGCTCTGAGTTTGATAAGGTAGTGATGATATTGCCAGGGGAGGATAGTCCCTTGTTGACGCGAGAGTTAATCTATACCGGCATTACCCGAGCCAAACGTGAGTTTGTGTTACATGCAACGGTTCAGGCGTTAATTACCGGAAGTCACCGAAGAACAGAACGCGCCAGCGGTTTAAGCTGGCGTTTGTGGCGTTCTAGAGGGGCTGCTTCTAAGGGGACTTCCTCATGAGCGATGCAGCTTAATTACGCATTAGCTTCCTGTGCATCAACAAAGGCTGCCAATTCGGTGTAACCACCGATATGTTCAGTCCCATGGAAGATTTGAGGAACGGTTTCGACAGGCTTGCCAACGGTTTTTTCAAGATCTTCTTTGGTGATGCCTTCGTCATGAATATCTATATAACGATGATCGAGGCCTTTCATTTCACATAGTTGCTTAGCACGGGTACAAAAACCACAGCCTTTACGACCAAATATAGTAATTCGTTGCATATATTGCTCTCCTTAAATCTGTTTGAATGTATTGGAACAGTTTATCAAGCTTGAGACAAATTGGCTTTTTTAATGTTTTAGATAGACAAAGGTTATCGTTAAGGGATTCTTAGTTTAGAATGAAATATATAACGATATGATAGGTAAAACTGTGCCAGAAAATATTCCGGTCCATCGGCTTAAAGACATGCCGGTATTTGGTGGATTGCGTGAAGATATCATTCGATTGATTCTTGACGGTAGTCAATACATTGAACGTGATGCAGGCGAACCGTTCTTTATCGAAGGCGAGCGGGGCGACTCCTCTTTTATTGTCGAGACTGGCAGTGCGGCCTTGTTTAAGATGGGTGCATCTGGTCATGCGTATCAGATCCGTAGTTTCAATCCGGGTGAGTGTTTCGGTGCGATGGCGTTGTTGGGGGTGTATCCCCGCAGCGGTGTTGTGAAGGCACTTGAACCCTGTCGAGTGGTGGAAATTAAAGCGGATCAGTTGTTTTCTGTGTATCAAGCCGATCCCGAGCAATATGTGTTGATTTTCATGAATATGGCGCGCGATCTGAGTCGTCGACTGCGGGATACCGATGAACACCTAGTGGCTTGCCTAGATAACGATAGGCCGACATAGATTTTACGTCGATGACGCTCAGCGTTGCCTGACATGTTGGCTAGCAGGGCTCAACGGCGCGGTTAAAAGCTCTGGCAATACGCTAGAGCTTTGTTGTATTTGAAGCCTACGCATGAGTCTATTTATCGATTAAGTCGCTGTTGGCCATCTTGCTGTTGGTCTTGGATATCGCTTCAGTCGGTTATCGTGTAACGGTACAATTCAATCCCTTGATCGGCTTACGATCGCTCGTCGGTCCACAGTACTGAGTAGTAATAACGGAGAAAGAATGAAACACAGGTACGATCTGTTAATCGTTGGTGGTGGCATGGTAGGCGCAACCATTGCAGCAGCATTAGGTCATACGGATCTCAACATAGCGGTTATCGATCAGGCTTATCCACCTCCGTTTGTTGCCGGTTCTGAACATGATCTTCGGGTTTCGGCGTTAAGCGTTGCGTCCGAAAATATTTTTAAAACCTTGGGTGTATGGGATGGCATTATCAGTCGTAGAGCTTGTCCCTATCAGCGAATGAAGGTGTGGGAAAGTGATGAGCAACGTGCCGCGACAGAGTTTGTCAGTCAAGATATCGGCGCTGATCATCTGGGTTTCATTGTTGAAAACAGAGTGATTCAGTTAGCACTTCTCGAACGTTTGGGGCAATTAGAGAATGTTGATCTGATCTGTCCGGCAGAGATTGATGATATTGATTATTCTCCCGGTTGCAGCTTGATAAGATTGGCCGATGGGCGTGAATTGATCGGTAAGCTAATGGTGGCCGCTGATGGCGGTGGCTCAAAGGTTCGCATGGCGGCGGGTATCGGGGTTCACAGTTGGGATTATGATCAGCATGCACTGGTCGCCTCGGTGATCACTGCCAAGCCTCAACAAGATATTACTTGGCAACAATTTACGCCGAGTGGACCTCGCGCGTTTTTGCCTTTGTCGGGGCATCGAGCCTCGTTAGTTTGGTATAACCATCCGGCCGAGGTAAAGCGATTATTGTCGTTAGACAGTGAAGCGTTTATACAGGCGCTGGTAACTGCGTTCCCAGATCGTTTAGGCGCACTTGATACGTTACTGGAACGAGGAGCATTCCCGTTACGCCGTCAGCATGCTTTGCAATATGTCAAAGAGGGCGTGGTGCTGGTGGGAGATGCGGCCCATATGATCAATCCGCTGGCAGGGCAGGGCGTTAATATTGGTTTACTCGATGCGGCGACGCTCGCTGAGGTGCTTGTTGATGGGCATCATAGCGGATTAGATATGAGTGAGCTGTCGTTGTTGCAGCGTTATGAACAGCAGAGACGCCATCATAACTTAATGATGATGCAATTAATGGATAGCTTTTATCGGGTGTTTTCTAATGATGTGTTACCGCTCAAGTTACTGAGAAATATAGGCTTAGGTGCTGCCGAACGTTTCACACCGGCGAAGCATCGAGTGATGCGTTTTGCGATGGGGCTAGAAGGTCAATTGCCAGCATTGGCCAGAGGTGAGCCAATAGGTGTTTAACAATAGTACGGCACGCCGTGCTGAGCGTATTTAATCGGTCAAGGTGAAAGATACAAAAATGGAGCCATTGGGCTCCATTTTTCTATTCGGTAAGCTTATTTAGCGGTATCCGCTTTCTTGGCGCTAGGCGCTGCTTTTTTCTCAACAGGTTTCTCAACCGGTTTTTCAGCAGCTACTTTGGGCGCAGCGGCCGGTGCGGCGGCTTTTTTAGGCGCGGCTTTTTTAGCCGGTGCGGCGGCTTTTTTAGGCGCAGCTTTTTTCGCCGGGGCAGGTTTTGCTTCCGCAGCAGGTTTAGCTGGCGCTTCTGTTACCGATGCCGGTGCGGCGGGCATCATGAACTTACTGAATTCTTCAAAGTAGTTCATGTCTTTGAGGTTCAGTTCTTCGAAGCTTTTTTCAATAATGGCAGTTAACTCATCTTTAGCTGAGTTAAGAGCGGCCATCTCTTCTTCTGCAACGTTGCTCAGTTTAGTCTCAAGTTGCTTAACATAATCAACTTGTAGTTCGATCGCTTCTTTAGGCTCTTTGATAGATGACAGTGCCTGCATTTGCGCCATGGTGGCATTAACAAAGTCAGAGACATAGCCTGATTGCAGTTCAATCAGTTTTTCAACGGCTTTCTTGTTGATTTCAGCCATATCAACAACGGGTTTCATATTTTCCTGAACGTCTTTCATCATATCTTCGTACATGTTTTTTCACCTGTGATCGCAAGAGTTTCAAACTTTGTGCGTTGCAGCAATTTTCAATACTATATTAGGCGATAATAATAAAGTCAATTAAATTGATGCGGTGCAACAAAGCGATATTTTATAAAAGAACACAACTGTTTAGCAGAAGTTCCTGATAGTACAATCCTAAAATTCAATCATGAAGTGAATATGACATTAGGTGAAATTTCATACTATATAGGTCTTTCAGGTAATAACTGTAGCTCAGTTAGCGGTGGATGTAACAGGAATGTGGCATTTCTTTGATGTGAGGAGGTCAAAAGATGTTGATTTAGTTACAATGATCTCAATATCTAGATATAAGATAACCGACATTGGATAACGCTATGACCCGCCAAACGGCCTTTCAGCTTAAGCGCACAGAAACAATTGAATCACTGGGCATCGATGTACAGGAGTTCGTCCATCTCAAGACAGGTGCGTTGCATTATCATATTGCTGCGGATCATCAGGAAAATGTATTTTTAGTTGCGTTTCGTACCGTCCCCGAAGATAACTGTGGTGTTGCTCATATTCTCGAGCACACGGCGCTGTGTGGCAGTGCCCGTTATCCGGTGCGCGATCCCTTTTTTATGATGAGTCGACGTTCTCTGAATACCTTTATGAACGCTTTTACCAGTAGTGATTGGACCGCCTATCCCTTTGCTAGTCAGAATCGTAAAGATTATTTTAATCTGCTTGATGTTTATCTTGATGCTGCGTTTTTCTCTCGCTTAGATCCGTTGGATTTCGCTCAAGAAGGTCATCGGATTGAGTTTAGTGAGCCGACAAATGCAGACAGTCCTCTGGTGTATAAAGGGGTTGTTTATAATGAAATGAAAGGCGCGATGAGTTCGCCGGTATCGATGCTGTGGCAGACGTTGACTCGCTATTTGTTTCCTACCACCACGTATCATTACAACTCCGGCGGTGATCCTGAAGCGATTCCCGATCTGACTTATGCGCAATTACTACATTTTTACAAGACTCATTATCATCCATCCAATGCGGTCTTTATGACCTTTGGTGATATTCCTGTTGAACAATTGCAGCAGCGAATCGAAGCACAAGCGTTGTCCAAGTTTGACAAGCTGAGCGATGAAATTTCGGTGGACAACGAAAAGCGCTACTTCTCGCCAGTTAAAGTTGAAGAAGCCTATGCCTTAGATGACGAAGATTGCAGTGCTAAGACACATCATGTGTTGGCTTGGTTGTTAGGCCCCAGTATTGATTTAGAGCAGCAGCTCAAGGCGCATTTGTTATCTCGAGTGTTGTTGGATAATAGTTCATCACCTTTGCGTTATGCGCTTGAGTCAACCGATCTAGGGATGTCACCCTCACCGCTGTGCGGTTTAGAGGATTCCAATCGAGAGATGGCCTTGATGTGTGGCATCGAGGGCAGCGAGCCTGACAAAGCGGCCGAGTTCGAACAGCTGGTGTTGGACACACTCGCCAATGTCGCTGAAAACGGGGTGCCGCAAGCGCATCTTGAAGCGGCACTACATCAGCTTGAGTTAAGTCAGCGAGAGATCAGTGGCGACGGCTACCCTTATGGTATGAGCTTAATTTTGGCGTCGCTATCATCGGCTATTCACCGAGGCGATCCGATCGCCTTGCTTAACCTTGATCCGGTGTTGGAAAAGCTGCGTGAGGCGATCAAGGATACTGACTTTATTCCCGCGATGGTGCGTGAATTATTGGATAACCCGCATCGCGTCAGATTAACCCTACGCCCAGATGCCAAATTGGCAAGCCGACGGGATGCTGCGGAACAAGCACAGCTAGAAGCGCGACGGCAGCAGTTGAGTGAAACCGACAAGCAGGCGGTAATCGATCAGGCTAAAGCGCTAGAGCAACGTCAAAATCAAATCGATGATGAAACGCTATTACCGAAAGTGACTATCGAGGATGTGCCTGCGCAAATGCATATTCCTCAGGGGAGTGAAGCCGTTTTCAATGGCTTCCACTATCATTTTTATCCGCAGGGAACCAATGGCTTAGTGTATCAGCAGGTGATTATGGATCTACCGGCATTGAGTGAGGCGGAACAGCAACTCTTACCGCTCTATAGTCATTGTTTGACTGAGCTAGGTTGTGACGGCATGAGCTATCAGGAGACTCAGGCGCTTCAATCTCAGGTTTGCGGTGGTATTCATGCTTATGCGTCGGTGCGTGCGAATATTAATGATGAGCAGCAAGTGAGCGGCTTTATGACGTTATCGGGTAAAGCGTTACTCAATAAACAGTCGGCCTTAACTGAACTCATGTACAAGACACTGCATACCGTGCGGTTTGATGAATTGAGTCGCATCCGTGAGTTAGTGTCGCAGACGCGCACCCGTAAAGAGCAAAGTGTCACCGGTCAGGGACATAGTCTGGCGATGATGGCGGCGGTGAGTCAATTATCTCCAGGGGGGCAGTTGGCTCACAAGCAGCGTGGATTGCAAAGCATTCGTGCCATTAAAGCGCTGGATGAAGCCCTACGTGATGAGCAAAAGTTGCAGCAGTTGGCGGCTGAATTGACGCAATTACATCAGAAGATGCTTAACGCCCCACAGCGCTTTCTTATCGTAACGGAAGCAGAGCATCAACAACAATTGGCTGAAACCATGGCGAGCCGTTGGCCTGAAACCGAGCGTTGCAGCGACTTTGAAGCCTTCTCATTGCCGCCTACTCGTGCGGCAGTCAAGCAGGCTTGGACGACCAGCACTCAGGTTAACTTTTGTGCCAAGGCTTTCCCGACCGTGCCGGTGGAGCATCCGGATGCGGCACCGCTTACCGTGTTGGGTGATTTTTTACGTAATGGTTTCCTGCATCGGGCCGTGCGTGAGCAGGGTGGAGCTTATGGCGGCGGTGCCGGTCAGGATTCTGCCGATGCGGTATTCCGTTTCTTCTCTTATCGCGATCCTCGTTTAACGGAGACATTGGCCGACTTCGATGCCTCGATTGCGTGGTTGCAGCGTAGTGAACTTGAGCCACAAAAACTGGAAGAAGCGATTCTTGGCATTGTCAGTAGTATTGATAAGCCTGGATCACCAGCGGGCGAAGCGAAACAGGCTTATCATAGCGCGCTGTTTGGACGTACGCCTGAACAGCGAGAGGCTTTCCGGAAACGGATTCTGGCTGTCACGCTCGATGATCTCAAGCGTGTAGCGGCATGCTATCTGAAGCCTGAACTCGCCAGTGTTGCTGTGGTCACCAGTCCGACGGCGGCCGCTGCGTTGACGGATCAGTTCGAAATTATTGCTATTTAATTTATTGGCAGGAACCGATCAAGCCCCTCTGTCAGTGACAGACGGGCTTTTTTTCTTTATGAAAAGTAATCAACTTTTGCTGGGCGCGGCGCTGATCTTACTCTCTGAGATGTTCCTCGTGTTATCCGGTATGGTCATTAAACAGCTTTCTGACGAACTGCCGACTGAAATGATCGTGTTTTTTCGTAATCTACTCGGTCTAGCGCTGTTCATGCCTTGGTTGATGCGTAAGGGGCTTGCCGTGTTGCAAACACAAACCTTACGTTTTCACTTTATGCGCGCAGCGGTGGGTGTCACGGCCATGACCTGTTTGTTTTATTCCTGGGGTCACCTGCCTTTGGCTCAGGCGGCGTTATTAAAACAGACAGCTCCCTTCTTTATGCCGCTCATTGCGTTTTGGTGGCTTGGCGAGCGAATTACACAGCGCGTTAAGTTGGCTATCTTGATGGGCTTTGTCGGTGTTGCACTGATTTTAAATCCACAGCAGGGGGCATTGAATATTGGCATTTTGATCGCCCTGCTGGGAGCCTGTTTAGGGGCCTTGGCGAAGGTGACAGTGCGGCGACTGCGGGTCAGTGAATCGCCACAGTTGATCGTGTTTTACTTTGCTTTTTTTAGTGCCTTATTATCGGCGATACCCGCCTGGCTAACGGGAGCGGGTCCAACGGGGTTGCAGTTTAGCTGGCTGATCGTACTGGCGGCTACCTCAACCGTTGCACAGTTACTGCTGAGTAAAGCGTATGGCTTAGCGTCAGCGGGTCAATTGGCTCCCTTTACCTATGGTTCGGTTGTGATGGCGGTTTTATTGGGTTGGCTGATATGGAATGAAGTACTCGGATTGCACACACTGCTGGGGATTTTCTGTGTCAGTGTCGCAGGCATCGTGGCGATGTTAGCCAAGCATGAGCCGGTCAAGCGTGTGATTGATCCGCTGTAAGCGCTGCTGCCACGGGCGCTGAGTCGTTGAATGTTAGGTTGATTTCTGCTTCAGTGTCGTGCGCTTGCTAAGTGTCTCTGCTGTTGTTTGGTGTTTTGGCTTGACGGGTTGCAGCTGTTGAATCTGAGAGTCGCTGCGATAAGGTACCTGACTGCTGGGGACTCTTTTCGAGGCTTGCAGTAGATGCGCCGGCTGATCATCAAAAAAGATATGTGGGCGCAGTGCACTTAAGACGGGCTCTTTACTCATTCCGCCGAGAAAAAAGGCTTGATCGACATTCACATCCCATTGACGCAGGGTTTTAATAACACGCAGGTGCGCGGGACCGTTACGGGCGGTCACAATCGATAATCTCAACGGAGAGCGATCGACCCCCAGCTTACGGTTGAGACGCGATAATACTCGTACGAGCTTCGCAAACGGGCCGTCGGGCAAGGCGACATCTTCATTATCCGATTCATTTTGTTGGAATCGTTCTAGCCCTTCTGTTTTGTAAATGTATTCAGATTCATCCGAGAACAGCACGGCATCGGCATCGAAGGCGATTCGAATTTTATCACGGTCGGGCTGATAGCTTGCCGGTGGATCATAAATAAGCGCGGCGGCACAATCTTGAGTGTCAATTGCCACTTGAGCATCATCCGAGTGACGAGTGAGCAGTAAATCAACACGGTAGGCGTGTAAAAAAGGGCTGAGAGGTTCGCCGCCAGTAAACGCCGAACGGGTAATATCCAGTTGATAATGCTGAATGGATTTGAGTATGCGTAAGCCGGTGTCAGGGCTGTTTTTTGACATCACAACCACTTCCACAAGGCGTTCATCGGATAGCTTGTTAAGGCTCAACAGGGCCTCGACAAGATGAAAAGCGGTGCCTTTTCCGAGTAATTTGTGCTCTTGTTCATATTGATAACGACGATAGGCCGCCACGTCTTGCTGCTGATAGATACTGTTTTCGTGTTCCAGGTCAAACAGCGCGCGACTGGAAACACCAATCACCAACACCTCTTTGAGATCAAATGTCATCTTGGATGCATCCTCTTGCAGCTAAGGGTTAATAGCGGTCTCACGTTAGCGTAGTTAAACACAGAGTGCGTTAATAATCATCTCGGGCTATTGTTCAAAAAAACGTCAGTATTCGGTATTATGCGGCCTTGTTATTCTTAGGGTGGCCGACATTGACAGTTTTCTGGAGTCGTTTTCGTAAAGGGTTGTGGCGCATAGTGTTACTGCTATTGCTGCTTCCGGTATTGCTGGTGCTATTATTGCGCTTTGTCGATCCGAGTGTATGGATGTGGCAACTGCAGCGAGACCTTAATCCGCCCGATGGCTATCCGGCGCAGAGTCAGCATCACTGGGTAGCGCTACAGCAGATTTCGCCGGCGATGCAGTTGGCGGTGATCGCCTCGGAAGATCAGACCTTTCCCTCCCATTGGGGGTTGGATATTAAATCGATTCTGGATGCGTTCAGCGATAATCAAAACGGCGAGCGAGTAAGAGGGGCAAGTACCTTGACGCAGCAAACGGTGAAAAACCTATTTCTTTGGCCCGCTAAGAGTTATCTGCGAAAAGCGATTGAAGCCGGACTCGCGGTGTTATTGGAAGTGTTATGGAACAAGCCTCGAATTCTCGAAGTCTATCTGAATATTGTTGAGTTTGGGCCCGGGATCTATGGGGTTGAAGCGGCCAGTCAGGTCTATTTTAAAAAGTCGGCTCAGCAGCTGACGCAACGAGAGGCGGCTAGATTAGCCGCCGTACTGCCTAATCCCTATCGTTTAAGTGCGGCTTACCCGAGCGACTACGTGTGGCAGAGAGTTCAGTGGATTCAACGTCAGATGGGATTGCTAGGCGCTAATCATTGGCGCCCATGATCGGCGTCGCTGTTGGCTAGCGTTCTAGGGTGTAGAAAATATCGCCGCCGTTATGCTCGCTGGCCGTCTGTGTCTCAACGCTCCAGGCTTGATTCAGTCGATAGCGCATAAAGAAAGTATGCGTGGGTTCTAATAACCCTACGCCGTACTTAACATAGAGGCGCGGTGATAGGTATTTGCCGATATAGAGCGAGGTCTCGCTAGCGCTATCGCCCGTCACACCAAGATCATCAATATTAAAGGTTTCCGATAGCTGTTCCGCGATGCTATTACTGCCTTTCAGGGTTAGCGCTGAGGCGGCCTTAAATAATAGCTCTTGTTCGGTGAATGAACTGCCGCTGGCGCCCGGCGCACGCCCAAATATTAGATAAGAGAGTTGACTGCTCTCTGGCATGCTGGGATCAGAATATAACGCTAGCTGCGGGTCACTGAGGGTGCCGGAGACTTTGGCTCCCGCGGTGACCTTATCGATGGTTCGAGCCACGCGTAAATCGAGTCCGGGGTTATCGATCGGGCCACCACTGTAGATTAAGCTACCCCGATCGATATCGAGATCCTGACCATAGAGTCGATATTGACCGCTTGCTACCTGCATGATACCGGTGGCGCGGGTGACCTGACGGCCGTTGTCTTCGATGAGCACGCTACCCAGCAGGCGACCCTTAAAGCCGAGCGCATCTAAATAAACTTTATCACCCAGCGTAATACGTAGTTGCGCATCTAAGAGACGGTTGTCGCTGGCAAGCGGCTGTGTTTCGATGTGCGGATCAATAATGACGACATCGTCTGAGAGTGCCGCACTGGCGTCTAGTTTAGGTGGTTTAATCGTGGCTTCGGGAATGTTCAACTCGCCGCGCACAGTGATTTTTGTCGGAGCGATAGCGAGTGTCATCGCAGGTGAAATCCAGGCTTGAATCTCTTCGGTAGCGATCGCTTTAAAGTGCTCTCCTTGGAATGAGATTTGGCCGCTATCGCGGAGCGGGTTGTATTGACCGTTCACCTGAATAGCGCCACCGGATTGAAACTGTCCCTTGAGCTGAAGGTTATGATTGCCGGGTTTTCCCTTAACGCTAAGGTTAATGTCTTCCAGTTTGATGCCCAATGCGGGTAGATCTGTGCTGGCCTGACTAAGCGTTAGGTGACCCTCAACGATCGGTTGAGTAACACGTCCAGTGATTGATACAGCTGAGTGGATCTGTCCGCTAATGGCCTGTAACTGTGGCGTAAACAGGGATACGAATTTAAGATCATTGAGAGCCAAATCAATCTCGCTATTGAGTTGCTGACTAGCGTTAAGATCGGTCATGTTGATGTGTGCCGTTAGTTGACCGGCCGGTTGCTGTAATGGCAGCGATAGGGTGCTCTTGAGTTGATTGTTTTGTGCCTCGATATCCAAGGTGATCGTGCCGGCAACGATCTGTAAATCCTCCTCTGCGAGGCTTAATTCGGTACCATTTAAGCGCGCATAGCCGGTTACTATCGGCGCTTTATGCGGGGCTTGAGAGAAGCGTATATCCGCTTCAAGGTTACCTTTTAATACCGCTTGAGTTGGCATCCAAGGTTGTAACAAAGTCAATGATAGTTGCTGCGTGGTTAAAGCGCCGGCTATGCCATTCAGTGTTGAGCCGTTGCCTTTAAGGCAGAGGGCGCTGGTTACTTGACGGCGCGATTGCAGACAGAGTTGATCTAAGGCGAATGAGTGCTGTGATAGTTGCAGCCCAGTTGGCTGTTGTATCTGCCATTCGTCGAGATCTGCTTGCCGTAAATCGAGACGGCTGATATCGCCGCGCCACTGAGCCGCTTGCCAGCCGCCGTTCAGGTTGAGCGCGATATCGATAGGTCCTTGCTCCGCTTTGAGGCTGAGCTGATGCTGTGTTACCTTGCCTTGACCATTGAGGCTGAGTTGTTGCCATGATTGATCCGCAAGGATTAAGTGTGTCGCTGACAGTTGTAGAGAGGAACGATTAGCTCTATTAAGGTCAATATCGATATCGGCGGATAGCGTAGCGCTTTGATGTTGATTGAATTGCAGCGTTTGTCCTTCAAGCTTGGCTATGACGTGGGGTTGGGCTCGCGTGCCCGTTAAGCTGCCTGTTGCCGTTAAACTGCCCTTTAGTTCTGGATGTAAGTGATGCAAATCGGGAGAGAGGATTGCCCACCTCAGTGCGTATGCTTCATCGAGGTAACCCTGCGTTTCTAGTTCTGTTGTTGCAATATTTAGGCGCAGCTGTGGAATGGCAATACGCGTGCCATTGAGATTAATGTTGCCCTGCCCGAAGATCGGTTGTTGCCGTAATGTCCCCGTCAGAGATGTCAGTTGCAGCTGCAGTTGGAGTGGTTGATCAACGGCTTTTCGACCTTCAACGGAGGCTGCGATATCGAGTCTGCCTGGCCAGGCTGACCAATGCTGAGCGGGATTTAATTGTTGTGCATCGAGATTGAATTGCCAGCTTAGATAGGGTTGCCAAGCAAGCTGACCGGTCAGCTTCACGGCGCCATCCAAGGTATCGCCAGTTAAGACCACCTCGGTTAAGGCTTGCTCGCTACCGGTGGCAGAGAGTTGCCAATGGCCAGCAGGAAGACGGGGGCCTGATAGAGCACTGTTGAGCATGACTCGATAGTGTTGTACATCACCCTTAATCTCCAGTTGCCCCGCGGGGCTCAGATATTCAGCTTCACTCGTCAAGGGGTAACGCAGGTTGTTCCATTGGCCATTAATATGAAAGCTTAAGGGGCTCGTGGAAAGATTAATATCTCCGTGTACTTTTATGGCTAAAGGTTTTTGCGTTGACTCTTTATCGGCTTTAGGCGGCGCGAGTTGAGTGATATTCAGCTGTTCAATGTTGAGTTGGCTGCCGCTTAAACGGAGTTTCATGGTCAATGCGGTATCACCGATATCGGGCAGGCTGGTTTGCCAGCGACTCTGCATTTGCGCGGTATCGATATTACCCTCAAGGTGTGCCGAGCCACTTAGCTGACGGTCTGACAACGCGGTAGAGAAGGGCGCTAAGTCGGTGCTGAAATCATCGAGCTTGATCTGTCCTTGTGGAGTCTCAAACAGGTTATGTACGGCCGCCGATAATGAGGTGCTAATTAAACCAGAGAGTGTCTGTTGGATGGTTAGCTCATGACGGTCGCCTTGTAAGGTGCCCTGAATGACACCTTGACCGCTGAGTGAGGGTTTCTCGGGTAACTTAATGGTCCATTGAGTGTTGAGCTGAAGAGGGAACTGTCCGCTAGGGGTCAGTTGACCATCGATGGCGATATGGGCTGGCGCTGCCGTAATAGCGAGTTGTTCGAGTATTAGTGTTTGAGCTTCGCTATGCAGCCGCAGTTGAATATTGTCAATAACCGTCGCGCTGCTAGCTTGACCGCCTTGAGTGACTTGCTTGAGGCGCAGTTGCTGCACCTGTAGCTGCTCGATCTGCAAAGACAGCGGTAAGCTGATATCGGGGAGTATTACCGCCTCAGCGGGCGAGTCAGATTTAGCCTGATGGGTTAGGGTGATAACCGGCTGATCGATACTGAGTTGGATAATCTGTAAGTGACCCGATAACAGCGCGGTTGGCTGCCAATCCCATTGTACTCGATTAACAGATAGCGTCATGTTGGGTTCTGTATAGTCGACACCGGTTAGCTCAAGGCGATCAAACAACGAGCCGTTAATCTGTTTAACCTCTAGTTGGCCCGCGAGATGGTGCTGACTCATAGTCAGTAACTGTCGGAGGCCGCTGGTGGTGCCGAGCAAGTAGGCACTCATGGCGAGGAGTAAAACACAACTAACGGCCAATAAGCTGAAAAAGTATTTGACCCAGCGTAGGTACGATCGAGGGGCTGCTGCCGTGTGATGAGTCTCAGCGGTCACAGATCGGCTCCTAGATTGAAATGCAGATGCACACTATTGTCAGCGTCGTTATTTTGCGGCACCGCAAGATCGAAACGTACTGGGCCGACGGGAGAGAACCAGCGTAAGCCGATGCCGATACCGGTATACAGGCTGATGCGGGTATCATCGAAGGCGTTACCACTATCAATAAACGCAGCCACGCCCCAATTGTCGATTAAGCGATAATCGACTTCAACACTGCCGACCAACAGGTTGCGTCCTCCGATCACGTCATCGCTATCATCACGCGGCCCGAGGCTTTTATAGTCATAGCCGCGTACGCTGTTATCACCGCCGGTAAAGAAACGCAGGCTGGCGGGTAGGGCGTCGAAATTATTCACCCAAGTGGTGCCGACTTCTGCGTGACCGAGTATGCGGAGTTTATTGCTTAAACTGTAGATACCTTTAGCCGTCAGACGGGTTTGAATAAAGTCTTCGGTGGATAGCAGCGCTTGACTGCTACCGCGAAGTTGCGCTGCCAGACGATAACCCTGTTTAACCCGAAGGCGGTTTTTGGTCGACAGTGTGCTGTAGTTAACTTGAGGGATCAAAAAGTGAGAGGTATCCGTCTCGCCACTAAAGGTCGATGCTTCCTGTTGATAGTTAAGTGCGAGTACTTGTTGCCAACTGCCCCGTTGTTGTTGCTTCGAGAGGCCGATGGTGTAATTGCGGGTATCGATGCTATCGGAATATTCATCCAGTAAACTCAGTTGAATCGCATAACGATCTTCACGAGGATTGACGCCCGGAATGGAATATTCTGCCGAGAGGTTGGTGATTATTTCGGAGGTTAGCAGTTGCGTATTGAACTGATGTCCTTGATTGTTGAGCCAGCGTTTGCTCATGCCGAGTTTCATTCTCGCGCCGGTATCCGTGCCATAACCTAACCCCGTTTGATATTTGGTTTTCTTGTTGGCATCTAGATCGATGAATATGGGCACTTCGGTGTTACTCATCTCATTCCAGAGCGGGCGCACTTCGACCCGTTGAAAGTAATCACTATCGATCAGGGCGCTTTGCAGATCGATCAATTGACGGTTGTGTACCGGATCTCCCGAGGAGAACAACGCATAAGACTGCAGAAAGGTATTATCCAGTGGGTTGGGGGCAAAACTAATCTTGCCGACCTTAAAGCGAGGGCCACTATTGAAATGCAGTGTCACGCTTGATGAGTAGTCTGACAGATTGACTTCAACCCGATGTTGTGTGAGCTCGGCGTCATAATAGCCGCGTTCAACGGCTAATGAACTTAACTGTTTTTTGAACTGCTCATATTGGCTGTGAATGAACGGTTGGCCTATCCGTAGTGTTGGTTTTAACAACAGCTGTGTGAAGGCAGGATCGTCTTGAGCTTCGCCGGAGAGTTGAATATCGACATGCGTGATACGCATCAGCGGACCGGGGACAATGCGGTAGTGTGCTTGCCAGTCCTGCCCCTGTTTGATCAGTTTTGTATTGATTGTTGGTTGATAAAAACCGAGGGGCTGTAGCGCTGTTTTGATCTCACTTTCGGCGAGATTATGCAGGTATCGTAATCGACTTGGATTGCTTATCTGCTGTTTTTCCAGTGCTTGAATACTCAGAAAATGACGGATATTGAGCGTTTGTTCAGCGTTGACCCCCTCAAGGCTGATGGCAAGCGTGCCTGCTAGCAACGGCAATGAGGTGCTGCTGAGCATTAATACGAGTATCAGGCGTGTCAGAGTCATTATCCGGTGTCTATTGTTATATTGCTGAGGAGGCCTCAAGGGAAGGTGCGAATAAGTCAATTACGCCTCTGTAAGCCCCGAAGGGCGGATATTAGAATGGTCATCTACTTTGTCAGCCAGCTTGAAAAGGTCCAGACATTTCGCTGCACTGGCTTTCGCGTATCTGGCCATTCTAATGTCCGCAGAGAATATAACGGACTTATTCGCACCTTCCCAAGGCAATTATAGCGGTTGATCGCCGTTTTAATACTATAATCAATTAATGTTGCGTCAGCCGTTATGAATGAGACCGCTAACGAGTTTCGCCCGCTGGTGGGGCTCAAATCGGCAGGGCTCCCACGCGGAACGTCAAGCGAGCTTAGTGATGGTTAATCCCGTGTCGTTTGATCTCAGTGCCGTTTGATAACAGCGCGTGCGCGGGTGGAGTGATGGGTACCGGATGGTCGGGTGAATCGGCGTTGTTTTGATGCATTGAATCGATAAAAGACGGTTTTTTTCATAACTTTGTTTCTCAGCTATCCGTGCCGTCAATAATGATGTATATAGTCTCCCTAACGTATCTAATACGCAGATGAGCCTGCTCTATTGCGGTATTAATGGTCATTAACCTGTAAACGCGGGGGCGGTGAATTAGCTGTACTTTGCAGTTTGTCATAGGTTACTTAAATTCGCAGTTGGATGGCGGAGGGATTGTTTTGAGCAATGAATATAAAAAAGTAATTGGTTGGCGCGAATGGGTATCACTACCGGAGCTGGGCATTCAACAGATTAAAGTGAAAGTCGATTCAGGCGCGCGTACCTCTGCTTTACATGCATTTCGTGTCGAACCTTTTCAGCGCGAGGGAAAGGATTGGGTCAGCTTCGATGTTCATCCTCATCAGTATGACACTGACGAGGTGGTAACCTGTGAAATGCCGGTTAAGGATATTCGCACCGTGACCGATTCCGGTGGTCATCAGAGTCAGCGTTACGTGATTGAAACTAATGTCGTGATTGGCGAGCAGCAGTATCCGATTGAATTGACATTGACCAGCCGAGATACCATGCGTTTTCGAATGCTGCTTGGTCGAACTGCCATGAATGGCCGCTTTTTAGTCGACCCAGAAGGCGCTTACTTAATATCCCCAGGCACACAACAGCCTGAGTTATAAGGACTCTTATGAAAATTGCAATTTTGTCCCGAAATGTATCACTGTATTCCACTCGTCGTTTGATCGAAGCGGCTGAAGCGGCGGGTCATGAAGTTAAAGTGTTAGATGTATTGCGCTGTTATATGAATATCAACTCTGAAGAGCCCAGTATTCACTTTAAAGGCGAAGACTTAGGTAGCTTTGATGCGGTGATTCCGCGTATCGGCGCCTCCGTGACTTTCTATGGCACGGCGGTACTGCGTCAGCTGGAGATGATGGGAGTCTACCCCCTGAACGAATCAGTGGCGATTAGTCGTTCAAGGGATAAGTTGCGCTCCATGCAGTTACTTTCCCGTAAGAAAGTCGGTATGCCGATCACGGGCTTTGCCAGTAAACCGGGTGATATCCCTGATCTGTTGGATATGGTCGGTGGTGCACCGGTGGTGCTGAAACTACTGGAAGGGACTCAGGGGATTGGTGTGGTGTTGGCAGAAACCCGTAAGGCTGCTGAGAGCGTGCTAGAAGCCTTTATGGGAATGAAGACCAACATTATGGTGCAGGAATTTATTAAAGAGGCGGGTGGGGCCGATATTCGCTGCTTAGTGATTGGCGATAAGGTGGTTGCGGCCATGAAACGACAGGGTAAAGAGGGTGAGTTCCGTTCTAATTTACACCGCGGTGGCTCGGCATCATTGGTGCGTATTACGCCTAAAGAACGTGCAACCGCGGTGTTAGCCGCGAAAACGATGGGCCTGAATGTTGCTGGAGTGGATCTGTTGCGTTCAGAGCGGGGCCCCTTGGTGATGGAAGTTAACTCCAGTCCCGGCCTTGAAGGCGTTGAACGGGCGACGGGTAAAGATGTCGCGTCCAGTATTATTAGTTTTATTGAAAAAAATATGGAAGCCAAAAAGGCTTCAACACGTACTCGTGGCAAAGGTTAAGCAAGCATGTCTAAATTGAATCAGCCTATCGAGATTGCCGGCTGTGTTGTGCAGCCTGGGGAACGTAAAACTATCCATGTAGATCTGGCCCGTTTGTACACCAATACTCACTTGGATTTAGATATTGAGGTGATTCACGGTCGACGGGCGGGCCCAACGTTAATGGTTTGTGCAGCGATTCATGGAGATGAGCTAAACGGCGTTGAAATCTGTCGTCAGCTATTGAAACATAAGTCGCTGCAACGGATAGCGGGTACACTGATTATCGTACCGGTAGTGAATATTTTTGGTTTCATTCAGCAGAGTCGTTATCTGCCCGATAGACGCGATCTTAATCGTTGCTTCCCCGGCAGTGAAAAGGGTTCGTTGGCCAGCCGTATTGCCTATATCTTCCGTACACAAGTCCTTGGGCATTGTACTCATGTTGTCGATCTGCACACGGGGGCTATTCATCGTAGCAATATGCCACAGATTAGAGCCAATCTTGATAATCCGATTGCGCGAGAGATGGCCAGTGCCTTTGGTGCACCGGTGATAATCGATTCTAAACTTCGGGATGGCTCCTTACGGCAGTGTGCCGATGAGGCGGGTATTTCGCTGATTTTGTATGAAGCGGGTGAAGCCTTGCGTTTCGATGATAGTGCGATTCGCGGCGGTATTCGAGGGGTCATGAATGTGGCGCGTTACCTCAACATGTTGCCGGCACTGAAACGCCCGAAAAAAGAGTTAACTTCGGTTGTGGCAAACTCCTCGTCATGGCTGCGAACTAATTCAGATGGGGTTTTTAGATCGGTTGTATCGGTGGGGCAACGCGTCAGTAAGGGTCAATCGATGGGTATTGTCGCGTCACCATTTGGCACTCAAGAGGAGGAAGTGATAGCGCCGAACTCGGGTATTATCATCGGCCAGAATAATATTCCGGTGGTGAATGAGGGTGATGCTTTGTATCACCTGGCACGCTTTGAGGCGAGTAGCTTAGCGGCCGAAAAGCAGGTGGAGCGGATTACCGAACAAATCGAGGCTCACCCCATGCCGGAAGATCTCGATAACGAGCTGGGTTAGTATGGTGAGTTGAGGTCGCCTGGCTGGGCGTCTCGGCAACGGCTCGATGACTGTTGCCGTTATGGCTTGTCGGCGGTAAGCGCTATTTATTAAGCCTGCCCGAGGCTGTGTCAACCGGCGGGCAGGGTAAGCTCTTTTCATCTTAGAGCGCTACCTGCGATTCCAGATAGCGATTGACCGCGGTAGTCGGGTCGGTCTCATCGGTAATCAGTGCTGTAATGCCGCTGCGGGCTAGCCGTCGCGGCAGGCCTTCGCCCATGCCGCCGGTGAGTAGGACATCGATCATCTCTACGAGCGGCCCAGCGGTTTCGCTGTTATGAAAAGACTGTTCTTTGGGGAGTTCGAGTAACTGTTGTTCGGTGATCTGTTGATCAACGATAGTGTAGATCCAAAATTTACGGCAGGTGCCGGCGTGTTTTGTCACGGTTTTCCGATTTTGGCTGGTTACGGCAATTTTCATAAGCCTATCTCCTAGTGATATTGCATGGCTGTTTAAGTCGCGACGGTATCGTTATCTGGTTATGGATGTTCACCGGCCTGATGAGCATCTGTGGTTTTTACCCGCGCTTCTCTGTATTAAACGCCTGTTAGTTAAATGCCCGTTTGTTAAACGCTGCTGTTGTCGGCTGCTCTGATTCGGAACTTTGATTCGGAACTTTGATTCAGAACTTTGATTCAGAACTTTGATTCAAAGCTTTAATCGAGCGCTTTGAGTTTAAAACGTTCGATTCAGGGCTGCTTATTTGGCCTGTTTCATTGCAGCTAAGTCTTAGGCTGACTTATATATTAGCAATCGCTAAATTAATAATCCATCATATTCTTGTTTTCGTCGAGACGACAGTAAGCAAGTGGCTGTTAAGGCCGAAGGCGGGCGCTGTAAAGCTGAGCTTCACAGGGGGCGTGTTGTTATGATTATCACTATAGGCACGACGTGCTGTGTTCAACCTTACGGCGGGGGCCGCAAGGCATGGCGTTTGATGCTAACGGACGTTACTGAGGCAGGTGAAGGCTGTTTACTGAAATAGCGCGATATTGAGCGGTTTACTATCGCCTAGCCACATGGTGTAGTGCGTATGATCGTTGAGATCATTGCCTGTCACGGGGTGAATAAACACAGTGAGCCCATGTCGATTGAGCATAAGCCAAGGGATGACATCGGCAAATTGTTCAGCGCTAAAGGATAGCTGACAACTCCACTCAGAGTGCGGGCCTACGCATTTTTGATGGATTCGACCCATCGATATATTCAGTGTATAACGCGCCTGCTCGCACAGTTCTTCCGCTTGTTTGAGGCTATTCGCGTCGAAGTAAACATGCGCGTGGTAGGCTAAAATTTCTGAGGTGATGTGTGTCATAATCTGTCCTGTTGGTTATGGGTATAACGATCATAGAGTAAAGGGATTCAGCGATGCAATTGTTATGACACGATGACGGGGTCGCAGTAAATCTAACGCGCAGCTGACGCTGTTTTGAGTCAGCCCGTGAGTCGATTTAAAATACGGTGTAATCAACGCTAGATCAATAACAACCTGCCGACAGTGAAAATATCATAGGAAAACCGATGAATAAGACTCATGTACAACTATCGCTGACATTGGATAGTGCTTTATTAATGGCCAAGGCCGCTATTAATAAAGGTAATGCATTAGGTATTAAGATTAATGTTGTGGTGGTCGATAGTGCGGGTAACCGCTTGGTGTCACTGCGTGAACCGGGGGCGCCGCTGCCATCGATGGATTATGCGGAGAAAAAAGCGTATACCGCGGTGCAGTTTAAATCCAAGACAGATCGATGGGCTGATGTGCTGGAAGGGCAGTCGGTGCTGGCCAACGGTTTAGCACAACATGACAAAGTGGCGCTGTTTGGCGGTGGCCTTCCGGCTAGACTTGATGACGTGGTGGTTGGCGCTGTTGGTGTGTCTGGAGGTAAGGTCGCTGAGGATATCGACTGTGCTGAAGCCGCCATAGCAGTGCTATTGAGCAGCTAAAGGCTGTTAGAGTCGTTGATTTATAAGCTATAGGGCTATGAGTAATCATTACGTTGATAATGTGTGGCATATGGCTTAAGTGAGACCTGCAGAGAGGTTTCGCTTATTGGTAAATGCTTGAGGTTAGGACCTCTCAGAGAGTGTTTTTGATTTGCTCTCTAACACGTTCGACTTCCCGTTTGCGCTCTTCGAGTCGAGCAATGTCGCTATTCGAGAGGTTTTTTTCTCGTAGTGCAAAGTCAATTTGACGTAGCGCTTTATCCGTCGCACCGGTCAGCAAGAAGTATTCAGAGCGGGCTTCATGGACCCCCAGAGTATTGCCGGCCAGGCCTTCCGTTTCTGCCAGTTCATACCAGATATAGCTATTGCTTGGAAATCGCCGACTGAGTTCGCTTAACACGCGGGCTGCTTTGGTAAACTGATGATTTGCACTGAGTGCTTTAGCATAACGTTGATTAACGGGGTAGCTATCGGGGTAGAGTTTATTCAATTGCTCCATCTGTCGCAGCGCATCTTGTTGTTTGCCTGCAGCGAGTGCCAGCTCGGCATAGGTCAGTCGGATATAAAGATGACGTTGTAGCGCTGACGGAAGGTTCTTCAGTGCCGTTTCAGCGGCTGTGAAATCCCGTCTTTTGAGTAATGCCAAGGCTAATCCATAGGCACTTATTTGATCGTCAGACGCACTGATGAGATAGGTTTTAATTAACTGATCGAGATTATCGGTATAGAAGACTTCAACGCGTTTTCTTAGCAGTTGATAATCGTAGTTTTGAGGCTTGTAAGCGGGCGAGGGTAGTTGACTCGCTCGATTTTCAGCATCGGCAATGCGCGACTCGGTCACGGGATGAGTGAGCAGGAACTCAGGCGTTTTTTGGCCAATAAAACGGCTGGCTCGTTGCAGCCGAGAAAACATGCGTGGCATCGCATAGGGATCGAAACCGGAATTGACCATATTCTGCATACCAATACGATCGGCTTCTTGTTCATTTCTGCGCGTGAAATTGATGCTGGCTTGTTGTCCCGCCGCCATGGATGAGGTTATACCTGCCATACCGGCTTCTGCATCGGCGGTGGCTAATAGAACGCTGGCGAGTACACCGGCTAACAATAAAGGTGTGTTGCGGCGACTTTCTTCTAATTGCTGAGCGTAATGACGCTGCGATAGGTGAGCCAGCTCGTGGGCGATAACTGAGGCAAATTCTTGTTCATCTTGAGCCCCGAGCAGCAAGCCGGCATTGATACCAACAACACCTCCAGGCACTGCAAAAGCATTTAAGACTGGGGTGTCGAGGACAATCAGTTCGAGTCGATGATCTTGAAGTTGACTATTGGCAGCGATTTTCCACAGCAAGCCATCGATATAATTAACAATCAGCGGGTCACCATATTCGGGTGCACTACCACGCAGTAAGCGAGCCCAGGTGCGACCCAGCTGAAACTCTTGTTCCAGTGAAATTGTCGCGGAACTATTGGCAATCAGTGGCAGTTCGTTGGCCTGCAGCGGTGCGATAGAGCTTAAAGACAAGAGGCTGGCGAGCAGGTATCGTATAAGTCCGGTGCGCAAATTGTTAATCCTTATGCTGAGTTTGCGTGGCAACAAAAAACAGTTTGATGTCATTGTGGATTATAATACCCCGTTTTTTGGTATATATTGCTGGCCTTTAAGGTGTATTAGGAATTTTTTCATGACTGAGCCTCTCTGGGATGCGCAACTCGATGCTTGTGGGCTAAATTGTCCGCTGCCTTTATTGAAAGCGAAACAGGCTTTACATAAGCTGGAATCGGGTAAGGTTCTCAAAGTGGTTGCCACCGATGCTGGATCACAACGAGACTTTAAGGTCTTTGTCGAGCAATCAGACCATCAGATGCTGAAATCGTTCAGCGATGGTGATCGGTATATCTATATTATTCAGCGCGGCTAAAGGGAGCACGGCGTGAGAAAAATTTTTAATAAGTGGATCGATAATTATTTCTCCAATGAAGAAGTGTTGCTGCTATTGGTGTTGTTGGCTTCTGCGTTGGGAGTCATTCTCTATCTGGGAGAGGCGCTCACGCCGGTCTTTATCAGTGTTATTTTGGCATTTTTAATGCAAGGGATGATTGTCTGGCTAAAACAGCATCAGGTGCCGCATTTTGCCTCGGTGTTGCTGGTATTTACGTTGTTTATCGGTGCCTTATTATCACTGCTGCTATTTATTATGCCCTTGGCATGGAAGCAATCAGTGAATCTGTTTAATGAATTGCCGGGGATGGTGACGCAAGCGAAAGAGGTCTTGTTATTACTGCCGCAGCAATACCCAGATATTTTTTCTGAACAACAGATTACTCAGCTGATCGATCTCGCCACGCAAGAGTTGAGAAATCTAGGGCAGATGGTGGTGACCTATTCCTTGAGCTCTATTACTGGATTAGTCGCACTGCTTATCTATGTGGTGTTGGTGCCGATTCTGGTCTTTTTCTTTTTGAAAGATGGTAATAGTTTGATCCGCTGGTGGGTCTCTTTTCTGCCACAGAAAAAGGCGATGTTGACTCAGGTTTGGACCGAAATGGATCAACAGATTGCCAATTATGTCCGCGGTAAAGTGATAGAGATCGTGATTGTCGGCTCGGTAACTTACGTCGCATTCGCTTTTTTGGGTATTAATTATGCTGCGTTGTTGGCCATTATCGTGGGGTTGTCGGTCTTAATTCCGTATATCGGTGCGGCGCTAGTCACATTGCCGGTAGCTTTGATTGGTTTTTTTCAGTGGGGCTGGACCAACGAGTTTTGGTACTTGATGCTGGCTTACGGCATCATTCAGGCACTCGATGGCAATGTATTAGTGCCGCTGTTGTTTTCCGAAGCGGTTAACCTTCATCCAGTGTCGATTATTATTGCGGTATTGATATTTGGCAGTATTTGGGGTTTTTGGGGGGTCTTCTTTGCCATCCCATTGGCGACCTTGATTAAGGCTATTTTGAATGCTTGGCCGAAAAGTCATGCTTTTATCAAAGATGATGTTGGGGCTGATGGTTAAATGATAGCGCTTGGCGAATAAAAAAACCGGCCGAGGCCGGTTTTTTTAGGCCCGATGACGGGGCTTAGCGGACCGGTTTAGTGGAGTCTAGAGTGCTTGTGCCGCGGCTAAAACCTCGGCGACATGTTGTTTAACTTTGACTTTACGCCACTCTTTACGAAGCACACCTTGGTCATCAATCAGGAAGGTGCTGCGCTCGATACCGAGGTGTTCTTTACCGTAAAGTTTTTTCAATTTGATAACGTCAAAAAGCTTGCACAAGTGTTCATCGGGATCACTAATCAGTTCGAAAGGAAATGACTGTTTGGCTTTGAAATTTTCGTGGGCGCGCATCCCATCTCGTGAAACGCCGAAAACGATGGTGTTGGCCGCTTGAAAATCACTATATAGATCGCGAAAATCTTGCCCTTCAGTGGTGCAGCCTGGGGTGCTATCTTTTGGATAGAAATAAATAACGACATTGGAACCTTTGAGCTCCGATAGCGTCACAGTGGTGTCGCTGGTGGCTGCTGCAGTAAAGTCGGTTATTGGTTGATCAATTATTGGCTGGCTCATGTATTTTCCTTAAAAATCGGTCTTAAAAGCTACGCTTATCTTATTCAGATCAGTTAGAATGATACGCTTTTTATACGATAACAGATTACACAGTTTTGGCAGCCTCTATAAACATCGTTTTTTGAATATTCAGATTACGCTAACTTGTTGAGCTGAAATGGGTTGAGCCGCAAAACGCAGGCAAGTACCATAAGCCATTCTGTATACCTCTTGATGGAGACCATGATGATTACTGGCAGCATTGTTGCTCTTGTTACCCCGATGAATTCAAACGGTGAGGTCGATTGGGACGCACTGGATAAACTGGTCGATTTTCATCTGGAAAAGGGCACTGACTCTATCGTTGCGGTCGGCACGAGTGGTGAATCAGCAACGTTGAACTGTGATGAGCATTGTCAGGTTATCAAACGGGTCGTTGATCGTGTTGCGGGTGCGATACCGGTGATTGCGGGGACGGGTGCAAACTCGACGCAGGAAGCGATTGAGCTGACTCAAGCAGCTAAAAATGTAGGCGTTGATGCCTGCTTATTGGTGACACCTTATTACAATAAGCCGACTCAAGAAGGCTTGTTTCTTCATTTTAAAACCATCGCTGAAGCGGTCGATATTCCACAGATTCTTTACAATGTGCCAGGCCGTACTGCCTGTGATATGTTGCCAGAAACTGTGTTACGACTGGCTGACATACCTAATATTATCGGTATTAAAGAAGCCACCGGTGATCTCGATCGTGCTAAAACCTTGATTGAGGCGGCGCCGAAAGAGTTTGCTATCTATTCCGGTGACGACGGCACGGCGGTTGAGCTGATGTTGCTGGGCGGTGATGGCAATATTTCGGTGACGGCGAACGTCGCGCCAGCGCAGATGGGTGAGCTTTGTCGTTTGGCGATTGCGGGTGAGGTCGATGCGGCCCGGGCGATGCAGGCATCATTAATGCCGTTACATACAGCGATGTTTGTTGAAGCGAACCCTATTCCGGTGAAATGGGCGGTGGCTGAAATGGGCTTGATCGGATTGGGTATTCGTTTACCACTGACGGTGTTGACTGAGCAGTATCATCAACAGGTGCGTGAAGCACTGCAAGCCTGCGAAATTATCTGAAACTAACGGACGAGCATAATGAGAATAATTGCCTTGTTGCCTCTGGCAGCAGCTGTGTTGAGTATTGCTGGATGTGGGTCTTACTCGAACCCGATTTACGGTGAGAATGGAATTATTAACGATCGCAGCCAAAATTACGAACAGGCGCAGGCAAGCAAGCGGCTCGAATTGCCGCCGGCTATTCAATCACGCTCAAAAGCGATGCAAGATATCTTAGATGTGCCGAATGCTGGGCAGACGGCTTCTCAGCGTAGCGGTGACTTCGAAGTGCCTCGTCCTGAGTTTTTCTATGCCGATGCGGGTAGTGGTACGGTAAATCTGAAACGTCAAGGTGATGATAAGATTCTGGTGGTTGATGAGCCTATTGCCGATGTGTGGTTACAGTTGCAGGATTTTTGGCGCTTTAATAATGTCAGTTTGGCGAAATCAGCGCCTCAAGAAGGCATCATCGAGACCGACTGGATCGATGTCGATGGTCAAGAGTTGAGTTTCGTTGATAGTATGATCAAGCGACTGACGTTCCAGGATATAGAGGGTCAGGTGAGTGATAAGCTACGTATATCGGTGCGTCCGGTGGCTGACGACTACAATCGCACGATGATTGCTATGCAGCATGTGAGAGTGCCTCAGGAGCAGAAAGATCAGCCGGTTAGCTGGGCTGATGATGCCGCCGATGTGGGCTATAAAACCGACATGATGTTTGAGATGCTACGCTATCTGAGTAAATCGACTAGCAATCAGTCCAGTATGAGTATGCTGGAGTTACGCCGTCAGCAGAATGATCAGCCGCAGATGGGGCGTGATTCGAAAGGCTATCCAGCGTTGAAGATTACCGTGCCGGTTGATCAGGCGTGGGATCAGATCACTCGAGCGATCGATAAGACTGACTTGGATATCGGTACGCGTGATCAGCAGGCGGGGGTGATCTATATGACTTACACTACCTCAACGCCGGTCGATGAGACTGAAAAAATGGGTTTCTTCGAATGGTTGCACTCGGATCGAAAAGATATCACCTTCGATACCGGCAAAGTAGGTCGAGCGCTTGGCTTTGATGATGAAGAAGAGAACAGTGGTCCTACCTATAGTTCAAAGCAATACGGTGTCGAAGATTCGTTGGATGATGGTCAGGAATACAGTGTCGATGACAAGAATGATGACGCTAACCGGAAAGGTTTTAAAATCTGGTTAGGGGGTGAGGTTCTGTATATCTTCGGTGATGATCAAGATGGCGTGTATAACGATGAGTCGGGTAAGTATGAGCATGTTGGGCAATATCAGTTGCACATGAATCGGACGGCTAGCGGTGCATTCTTGACCGTTAAAACACCGGATGGTTATTCTGCGCCGGCCTTGGTGGCTGATGAGATACTCTGGCAAATTAAAGAGAAGATCTGATCACGGTGAGATCAATGCTGATACCTAGCTGAGGTAGGTAAATCAATCCATGTTAAAAGGGCCTCTCGAATGAAGGCCTTTTTTTTTGATAGTGATGAAGGGGGGGGCGATGAAGGCTGTATTTCTAGATCTCGATAGTTTGGCTTGTGATGATCTCGACTTAACTGAGCTGCAGGCTCAGTGCGATGAGTTTATCGGCTATCCGACGACACAAAGCGCACAAGTGGCCGAACGGATCGCCACTGCTGAGGTCGTGATCGTCAATAAGGTGGTATTGGATGGTGCGATGTTAGCCAAGGCTAAGCAATTGAAACATATCTGCATTGCCGCCACGGGAACGAACAATGTCGATCTGTTGGCGGCGTCTGAGCAGGGTATTAGCGTGTCTAACTGTCAGGGCTATGGCACCGCTTCTGTGGCGCAGCATGTGATGACGTTGATGTTAGCCCTGCACACCAATCTGATCGCTTACAATCAGGCCGCGCGCGCTGGGCAGTGGGCCAGAGCGAAGCAATTTTGTCTGTTGGATTATCCGATTCAAGAGCTAAAGGGTAAGACCCTAGGCATTGTGGGCTATGGCAATCTGGGGGCTGGGGTGGCTCAGTTGGCCGGTGCTTTTGGTATGCAGGTATTGGTGGCTCAGCGTATCGGTGGTGATACGGTGGCAGGTCGCGTGGCGTTGGATGAGTTGCTGCCTCAAGTGGATGTATTGAGTCTGCATTGTCCTTTGACGGAGCAGACCCGTAATCTGATGGATGCGGCTAGGATTGCACAGATGAAAACCGGCGCCTTTCTGATTAACGCGGCTCGTGGTGGGATTGTCAATGAAGCGGATTTAGCCGATGCTTTGCGTGGTGGTAAATTAGCGGGCGCGGCGACCGATGTGTTAACCGAAGAGCCGCCGATTAATGGTAATCCGTTGCTGGCTGATGATATTCCCAACCTGATAATAACACCGCACAGCGCCTGGGGCAGTGTTGAGGCGCGGCAACGAATTGTCGAGCAGTTGACTGAAACGGTGGCAGGATTAAAACAGGGTAACTTGATTCGGGTGGTTAACTAGGCCGATAGTGATGCGGATAGTTATGCCGATCGGTGCTGCATTGAGGGAAGTATAGTCAACTGGCGCTGAGGCAGATCTCGGGCGAGCCGATTATATGTTTAGGTGGTAAAAAAGTCGGCTTAAAAAGGGCACTTTGAGGTGAACGTTAGCGCTTGATGGTTGGTCGGATGGCTAAAGCTCAGTGACTGAGCATGCAGCAGTAAACGTTCGGCGCGACGTTGTTGTGCGGGGGTGGCATAGAAGCGATCCCCCAGTATCGGGTGCCCTAGGTATTGCATATGTACCCGCAATTGATGAGAGCGCCCAGTGATCGGTGTCAGCTCGACGCGAGTGGCATCTTCTAAGTGTTCGATGATGTGCCAATATGTTTGCGCCGTTTTGCCTGCTTCATGATCAACGATTTGCAAAGGGCGGTTGTCCCAGTCGCAACGCAGAGGCTGATCGACGCAGCCTGCTGCCGTTGGTAGCTGGCCTGCCACTATCGCTTGATAAGATTTCTGCGTCTGACGCTCTTGAAACTGAATACTGAGGTGTCGATGACTCTCAGTCGTCAACCCCAGCACCATAATGCCTGAGGTCGCATAGTCGAGTCGGTGGACAATGCGAGCGGTGGGGAAGCGGCATTGTACGCGCCGCCACAGACAATCCTGTTTATGTTCGCCGCGACCCGGCACCGAAAGTAGGTCGGCGGCTTTATTGATGACCACAATCTCGCTATCGGCGAAAAGGATATCTGGTGTCTCAATCGCGGCAATCATCTTAGCGTTTAATTCCTTTGCCGCTAAACAGTTTCTTCTTGTGTGACTTCTTTTTGCCGCGCACAAATAGCGCCATCGATTCAATATGATGGGTTTGTGGGAACATGTCCATGACGAGGAACTCTTGCAGCTGATAGCCTTCGGCCGTCAAGAGTTCGCTATCGCGGGCTAAGGCGCCCGGATTGCAAGAGATATACAGCATGAGTTCGGGCCGCAGCTTACTAATTTGTGGAATCAGTGAGGCAGCGCCGCTACGAGGCGGATCAAGAATAATCTTGTTATAAGATTCTTTAAACCAGTGCAGGCCGGTTAAATCATCGGCCAGATTGCCACAGAAAAAACGACAGTTATCGAGTTGATTGGATTGCGCATTGCGCTCGGCTTGCGACACCATATTCATGCTGCCCTCGATACCGGTGACGGCTGCACCCGTGTATGCGACAGGCAGCGAAAAATTACCTAAGCCGCAAAACAGATCGAGGACGTTATCTTGCGGGCTGAGGTTGAGTAATTGACAAGCTTTGGCGACCATTTGCTGATTAATCTCAGCGTTTACTTGAATGAAATCACCGGGACGAAATTGCAGCGTTTGTTGTTGTACGCAATAGCTAACCGGCTGCGCGTCGTTATTATGCGTGTCGCTGCCAATGATTTGTTGTTGCAAGCTTAACTTATACTCAGCGGCCAGTTTAGTAAAGATGGCCAGATGGGTATCGTTTAGTGGCTTTTTCAGGCGTAAAGAGAGATAGCCGCCCTGATCACCCAGATCGATATCAAGTTGAGTGATATGTTTAATATCGCCGCTATCGCGTAAGGCGTCGCGCACACGACTAAAGATATCGCTAACCCGTTGATCCAAGACGGCACAGCTATCGATCTGGCTCAGCAGGTGGCTGCCGCGGCGACGAAAGCCGACGATCGGTTCGCCATCGGATAGTTGATTGATACCGATACGGGCGCTGCGTCTATAGTGCCAATCCGCCGCGCTTAAAGGGGCTGATAGCTGGGTGGGTTGAGTGTGGCCGATACGTTCCAATTGCTCGATCACGAGCGACTGTTTTAAGGCGAGTTGTTCGGCGTTATCGAGATGTTGTAGATCGCAACCACCGCATTGCTGATAGTGCGGGCAAGCGGGCTCGACTCGATGGCTAGAGGGCGTCAGTATGGTATCAGTATGGCCAAGATAGAATTTAGCTTTCTCTTCTGTCAGTCGTGCCGTTACCTGTTCTCCGGGTAGGGCGTTGGCGATAAAGGCCGTTTTGCCCTGATAACGTCCGATGCCTCGGCCATCGTGGCTAAGCGATTCGATATGTAGCTCTACGGCTTCGGTGGGTAGAGGCTGAGCTGGCTTGCGAGCCGGGCGCTGATGTTTGGGACGGGAACGATTCGGTTTCATGGGCTTCTCCTGACGAAGCGCGGATTCTACCAGTGACAGCTCATGAAAGCATCCGCAGAGGGCGTAAAGAGCTGCTGATGAGGCAGGATTCGATCATATGCTGGCGCAGTTTGACTGCCATGCCGGCCTTGTTGAGCTGAAATTAGCGGTTATCTAATTTTAATCCCCGTAAAGGGTTCATGCGATTGGCTTTGAGGGTATAAACTTGGCGCACACTAATTTTATAAAACAGAGCAGGTCTATGGTACAGAAGCAGCCGTCAGTAGAGCACCCTTTCGCCCCCTTTGTTCGGATTCTCGGTAAAGGGAAGCAGGGATCGCGCTCGTTGAGTCAGAGTGAAGCCCGAGAAGCGATGCAGATGATTTTAGATGGGCAGGTGGAGCCCGAGCAGCTGGGAGCCTTTCTGATGCTGCTGCGGGTTAAAGAGGAATCGCCAGAAGAGTTGGCTGGCTTTGTTGAGGCGGTTCGCGGTCGCTGTGATGCGCCGAAACAGGTGCAGGTCGATCTTGACTGGTCAACCTATGCGGGCAAAAAACGGCAGTTACCTTGGTTTATACTGGTGGCTCTGCTGTTGGCCGAAAACGGCATTCGAGTGTTTATGCATGGCGCCAAAGGGCATACGCCGGGGCGCATCTATACTGAAGACTGTTTGGCGATGTTTGGACTTCGCACCTGTAACAGTTGGGATGAGGTTGCTGCATCGTTGGATGCCACTCAATTTGCCTTTATGTCGATCGATGTGTTGAGCGCACCAATGAGCCGTATCATCAACTTGCGGCCGGTTTTAGGGTTGCGATCACCGGTGCATACCTTGTGTCGGCTGATCAACCCGCTTCATGCTCGGTATACAGTTGATGGTGTGTTTCATCCGGCATACGGGCCGATGCATCAGAAGGCGGCGCAGTTACTCGGGGTTGAAAATGGTCTGACTATCAAGGGTGATGGTGGCGAGGCGGAGGTTAAGCCGGATGATGATTGTGATCTGCAATGGACTCGTGCTGGCGACTATTCCACTGCTCAGTGGTCTCGCTATTTTCCGCGGCGTCTGGTCAAGCAGCCGCTCGAGGTTAGCGATTTGTTATCTCTGTGGCGCGGCGAAATCGTGCATGAATATGGTGAGGGAGCGGTTATCTCAACCTTGGCGGTATTGCTGAAGCTGTTACAGCAGGCGGATGACGAGCAGCGCTGTTTCGCATTAGCAGAGCAAATGTGGCAGGGGCGGAGTAAAGCTCGATATTAGAATCGCTCTGCGAGGTTAGATGAGGTGTCCGATAAGCGCAAAGCCAAGGCAGATCTTATCGGGCAGGGGTTAATCTCGCCTGAGTTTATCGGACACGGCGATGGGATTGGGGTAATTAAAAATAACGATATAAGTGGAGAGCAGGAAGGTAAGAATCGCGGTGGCTTGAATCACATGAGAGGCTTCCTGACCGATCATCGCAGACCCCGTCGCCATATAGGCGATCAAGAGAGAAAACTCACTGATCTGACCTAGTCGAAAGCCGACCTCCCAAGCCAGCTTTTTACTATCGCTGATGGTATGAAGTAAAAAGCGGAAAACCACCGGTTTGATGACTAATACCAATAGCGCCAGAATGATTGATGGGACAATGATTTGGCCGAGTAAACTAAGATTGAAACTAGCACCGATAGAAAAGAAGAACAGGATGAGAAAGAAATCCCGCAACGGTTTGAGGCTAGTCGCAATATACTGAGCGATCGGACTGGTGGCTAAACTGACGCCGGCGATAAACGCGCCGATCTCGGCCGATAAGCCCACCGCATGGGCGAGCTCTGCGAGGCCAAGACACCAGCCGATGGCTAAGAGAAAGATATATTCGTGGAATCGATCAAAGGTTCGAATGAGAGGGAGTAAAACATAGCGAACCAGCAGCAGTGCTGCGCCAATAATCAACGGTAAGGCAATGGCTGTTTTTAGAAAGGTCAATAATTGACTGGCTTCACCATCGCCGCTATTAAGCAGCAGTAATACTAAGATAGCAATGACGTCTTGGAGCAGCAGCAAGCCGACCACGAGTTCGCCAGTGTATTTATGGTGCAGTACAGTTGTCGGAAGTAGCTTGATACCGATAATAGTACTGGAAAACATTAAGGCGACACCGATGATGATCGCTTCAGTTCGAGTGAAGCCAAAGGCGACACCCACGCCATAGCCGATCGCCATGAAAATAATCGCGCTAAAAATAGCCACCAGAGTCGCTTTTTTAAGCATATGCACCAAATGGCTAGGCTGCATATCGAGCCCGAGTAAGAATAGCAGGAAGATAATGCCGACATGAGAAATATCCGACAGTAAGGCGGTATCTTGAATGTAGCTATAGCCGTAAGGCCCTAAGATCGCACCGAGAACAATATAGGCAACTAACAGCGGTTGACGGGTATACAGAGCAATAGAGGCCAATACAGCGGCACCGGTGAAAATCAGAAAAAACGAGAAAACCAAGCTTTGTTGCATCATGGCTAAGGGTGTGTCCGGTAGATTCGGGGCTGGAGAGGCCGCTGAGGCAACTGAGAAGAGGTCCGCATAGTCAGCGCTTAAGCGTTAGTTTAACTAATCTATAGGCGGATATGAACCCAGTGTTACGGTATCTGCATATAAATATCAACGCCGCAGTCGTTGCGACGCTCTGAAACGGTTGATCGCTTACGCTGAAAAAGCATGTTGATCATGCTTGATAGATGCTCCGTCGCTGGACGGCCTAGCCTTTCTGGGTAAAAGACGCATCAGATGAATAACTGAGTATTTTACTAGGGATTGGAAAGGGTGTATCCTGAGCTGCATATTGAGAAAGTGATTTAACAGGAATTTTGATGAATATTACCGTTACCGAATCAGCTGAAACCTATCTTGCCGAATTGCTTGAAAAGCAAAACGTCGAAGGCATTGCTGTGCGGATGTTCGTTACCCAGCCGGGAACGCCTTACGCAGAAACCTGTCTGGCATACTGTCGTCCTGATGAGATCGTCGAAGACGATGCGGTAATGCCGATGGAAAAAGTAAAGTTTTACTTCGAGAATAATAGCTTACCTTATCTTGAAGAAGCAACGGTCGATTTTGCCACCGACCGAATGGGTGGTCAGCTAACCATTAAAGCACCGAATGCTAAAGTGCCGAATGTGTCAGAAGATAGCCCTATGGAAGAGCAGATAAACTATATCCTGTATTCGGATATTAACCCGGGTCTATCTTCTCACGGCGGTGAAGTTAAATTGATTGAATTGATTGAAGAGCCTACAGGTCAAGTTGCTATTTTGCAGTTTGGTGGTGGTTGTCAAGGGTGTAGTGCTGTCGATATGACGTTGAAAGACGGTGTTGAGAAAACCCTCGTGGAGCGGGTAAACGGTCTGGTGGGGGTTCGTGATGTTACCGATCACTCGGTCACCGATAACGCTTATTATAAGTAACGCCTGAACTTGTCTGAAAAAGCCCGGATTTTCCGGGCTTTTTTGATGATAAAAAAATACTCACCATTTTGGTGTATTGTTAGTCGTCCCCTGAACTGGTAAAACCGTACTTAATCGTTGTTACTTTTTTCTGTAACTTTTACCCTGAAGTGGTTGTTTTTTTTAGTCTAAGCCCCATTTATCAGTAAGAGCGATATATCGTACAGCCCGTAACTGCTGTATCTCCCGCAGTTTCTTTCGACAAAGGAGTAAGGTCCAATATGGCACCACTCGAGAATGATAAAGAGATCACTACCACCCTGCTGCCGGTTTTGCCGTTGCGTGATGTAGTTATTTATCCACATATGGTGATCCCCCTGTTTGTAGGCCGGGAAAAATCAATTCAAGCCCTTGAGGCGGCGATGTTGCAGAATAAAGAAATTCTGCTGATTGCTCAGAAAAATGCCTCAGATGATGAGCCGGATGGTAAAGATCTGTTCGCTATCGGAACCGTTGCCAGTGTGCTGCAGATGCTGAAACTGCCTGATGGTACGGTTAAAGTACTGGTCGAGGGCGACTATCGTGCGCGAATCGAAACGTTGCATACCACTGAGCCTCATTTTACCGCTGATATCACGGTGTTACCGATCGATGAAGTCAGTGACAACGAGGCTGAAATTTACAAGCGCACTGCGTTGGATCAGTTTGAACGCTTTGTTCAGGTAAATAAGAAGATTCCGGCGGAAGTGCTGACATCACTCGGCTCGATCGATGAGATCGGTCGTCTAGCCGATACGATTGCGGCGCATATGTCCCTCAAATTAGAGGAAAAACAGCAGATACTCGAAATTCTGGACGATAAACTGCGTCTTGAACATTTGATGGCTCTGATGGAATCTGAGATCGACCTGGTTGAGGTTGAGAAGCGGATTCGCGGCCGAGTCAAAAAGCAGATGGAAAAAAGTCAGCGCGAGTACTATCTGAATGAGCAGATGAAAGCCATTCAGAAAGAGCTGGGTGATCTGGATGAAAATGGTACTACTGATATCGAAGAGCTGAAAAAGCGTATCGATGAAGCGGGAATGCCGAAAGAAGCACTCGATAAAACCCTGAATGAGTACAATAAGCTGAAGATGATGTCGCCGATGTCCGCTGAAGCCACTGTTGTACGTGGCTATATCGATTGGATGTTGCAAATTCCTTGGTCGAAGCGCTCTAAGCTACGTCATGATATGAAGCGTGCCGAAGCGATTCTGAATGAAGATCATTACGGCCTCGAAGAGGTGAAAGATCGGATTCTTGAATATCTGGCGGTGCAACGTCGAGTACGTAAGTTAAAAGGCCCAATTCTTTGCTTGGTTGGCCCTCCAGGTGTGGGTAAAACCTCACTGGGACAATCGATAGCACGAGCGACTAATCGTCAGTATGTACGGATGGCGTTGGGTGGTGTGCGTGATGAAGCTGAAATTCGTGGTCACCGTCGTACCTATATCGGTTCGATGCCGGGTAAGCTGATTCAGAAAATGTCCAAAGTTGGGGTGAAAAACCCGCTGTTCCTGTTGGACGAGATCGATAAAATGGGTATGGATCAGCGTGGCGATCCAGCTTCCGCGTTGCTGGAAGTGCTTGATCCTGAGCAAAATAGCACCTTCAATGATCACTATCTCGAAGTCGATTATGATCTGTCCGATGTGATGTTTGTTTGTACGTCGAACTCGATGAATATCCCTGGGCCTTTGTTGGACCGTATGGAGATCATTCGTATTCCGGGTTATACAGAAGACGAGAAATTAAATATTGCGCGTAAATATCTGATTCCTAAGCAGATGAAGACAAACGGCTTGAAGGATAAAGAGCTAACGATCGAAGATAGCGCGGTGATCGATCTGATTCGCTATTATACCCGTGAGGCGGGTGTGCGTGGGTTGGAGCGAGAAATTGCTAAAGTCTGTCGTAAGGTGATTAAAGAGGTCGCCCTGTGTGATGATAAAAACGCTTCAGTGGTAGCCAATAGTGACAATCTGGAGAAATACTCTGGGGTGCGTAAGTGCAGCTTTGGTATTGCCGAAGAGGAAGATCGTATCGGTCAGGTGACAGGCTTAGCTTGGACCTCGGTTGGTGGTGATATTCTCACCATTGAATCGGCGGTGGTGCCAGGTAAGGGGCGTCAAGTTCGTACCGGTTCTTTGGGCGATGTAATGCAAGAATCGATTCAGGCGGCGATGACGGTGGTTCGCAGTCGCGCGGAATCTTTGGGGATTAATCCTGATTTTCATGAAGAAAACGATATTCATATTCACGTTCCTGAAGGTGCAACGCCAAAAGATGGCCCAAGTGCTGGTATCGGGATGTGTACTGCATTAGTATCTGTGCTCACCAGTATTCCAGTCCGCTCTGATGTGGCAATGACTGGAGAAATCACACTGCGTGGTCAAGTGTTGCCTATCGGTGGTTTGAAAGAAAAATTACTGGCGGCTCATCGCGGAGGCATTAAAACGGTTATTATTCCTGATGAGAACAAGCGTGATTTGAAGGAAATTCCTGAAAATATAAAAGCAGACCTTAAAATTTGTCCGGTAAAATGGATTGATGAAGTGTTGCAAATTGCCCTTAAATACAGTCCTGAACCGTTGACTGAAGAGCAGAAAGCAAGCTTTTCTGAAAAGAAAAAGCAAGCTAAAAATGAGCGGGGGCAAATAAAACCGCATTAACTGGAAATAGTCACCAATCAGGCTGCAACCCGCTTGACACCTGAATTGTGCACTTGGTATAAGTTGTCTGTTATCTTGCTGGGCTTGGGCTACAGAATATAAAAAATGATTCATATAAGGGGAACAATGTGAATAAATCTGAATTAATCGACGCAATCGCCGCATCTGCGGATATTCCTAAAGCAGCTGCTGGCCGTGCGCTGGATGCTACCTTGGAATCTATCTCAGGTGCGCTTCAAGAGGGTGATTCTGTTGCTCTAGTAGGTTTTGGTACATTTGGTGTTAAAGAGCGTGCTGCACGTACGGGTCGTAATCCTCAGACTGGTCAGCCAATTCAGATCGCAGCCGCGACTTTGCCGACTTTCAAGCCGGGTAAGGCTCTGAAAGACGCTGTTAATAAGTAATCAACGTTAGCGCCTGATCCTTAGGGATCATTGGCACCCGGAGCGGTAGTTCAGTTGGTTAGAATACCTGCCTGTCACGCAGGGGGTCGCGGGTTCGAGTCCCGTCCGTTCCGCCAAAAGTGAGAATATTAACGTTACTCGTTAGTATTTTTCTGGGTAACGGTAACCGACATGAGTCGTGCCGTTTTGCCAAACATATAAAAGGCGCATCCGGTATGGATGCGCCTTTTTTTCGATTTGTACACTACCTTAGAGGCCCAGAGGCATCATGCTTCAGAATATCCGAGATAACTCCCAGGGAATTGTTGCCAAGATCATCGTTGGTCTGATCATCGTTACCTTTGCACTGTTTGGGGTGGAGTCCCTGGTCAGCCTGACCTCAGGTTCAAATGCTCCCGCAACGGTTAACGGCGTTGAAATTAGTGAGCGTGACCTGTTGCAAGGGGCTGATCTGCAACGACGACAATTACTCGCCCAGATGGGTGAAAACGCAGATCCAACGCTGCTCGACGATAACCTGATTAATAAGGCGACACTGGATAATTTAGTGCAGCAAGAAGTACTGGTTCAGTCGGCGGTTAATCAACAGATGGCTATTTCTGATCAGATGTTGGATCAGATGATCATTAACACGCAAGACTTTCAAGTGGATGGTGTGTTTAACGCGGATCAGTATCAGGCGGTGCTGCGTAACGCGGGCTTGTCGCCAATGATGTATAAGGACATGTTACGTAAAGAGACGCTAATCGATTATGAGCGAGCCGGTTATATGTTGTCCGCCTTCGTGCTCGATAGTGATGTTGACAATATAATGAAGCTCGATCGCGAAACCCGGGATGTGGCGTACCTCTCTATCGGTCTGAATGATTATATGGCCGATGTATCGGTTTCAGATGAAGAGGTGAGTGTTTATTATGATGCGCATCAATCCGACTTCATGACCGAAGAGCAGGTAGCGATAGAGTATTTGTTGATTAATAAAGCGGATCTGCTCAAAGACGTTGAGATTGATGAGGCCGAGTTACAAGCTCAGTTTGATCAGTTAAAAGCCGTATTCCATGCCGAAGAGCAGCGTAACGTCGCGCATATCATGGTGCAGGTTTCAGACAGTGTAGACGATGCCGCCGCGCTCGCTAAAGCGCAGGCGTTGGCAAAGCGTTTGTCGGCGGGTGAAGATTTTGCCGCCTTAGCTCAAGCTGAATCCGATGATCCTGGCTCGGCTGTCAGTGGCGGAGATCTGGGTGTCTATCAGAAGGGTATGTTGGATGGTCCGTTTGAGCAGGCTGTGTATGCGCTGACAGAGGGTGAGGTATCCGCACCGATTCGTACGGCCTTTGGTTATCACTTGATTAAACTGACCTCATTATCGAGCTCTGAAGCGCCTGAGTTTGAGGCAGTGAAAGATCAACTGATCGCCGAGCAGATGGAAAATAAGGTTGAGCAACTCTATGTTGATCGCGTCGGCCTGTTAACCGATGTCTCTTTTTCTGCTGGCGATCTGCAGGAGCCTGCCGCGGAGCTAGGCTTAAGCATCGTGACTGCAGCAGCCTTTGGCCGTAACGGCGGAGATGATGATATCACCTCTAATGCGCGCGTGATTCGAACAGCATTCAATGAAGAGCTGATTCGTGATGGTTTGAATAGCGATCCGATCGAATTGGATGCTGGACGTACCCTGGTGCTACGCATCAAAGAGCATATTCGCCCGCGTCAGTTAACCGAGGATGAGGTTAAATTACAGATTACCGATACCTTGACCGTTGAAAAAGCGGGTGAAGCTTTGCAGGCGTCATTGACGGATGAGCTGGAAAAGTTACAGCAAGGGGCTGAGCGAACTGCTATCAATGGCGTTCAATGGCAGGTTGCTGAAGCGGTTGGTCGAGCGGATCGAGATCAGCCTGCGGCGATTATGTCGGCGGCATTCAAATTACCGAAGCCTGATGAGATGGCATCATACCGTTTGATTACCTTAGCAGACGGCGCACGAGCGCTTGTAGCGGTGACGGCAGTTAATGAGCCAGACCTCGCTGATGTCGCTGTAGAAGAGCGTCAGGGAATGCGTAATGTATTGGGTCAGCGTGCCGGTCAGTTTACTTATCAGGCCATGATCGAAGCCCGTAAGGCGGCGGCTGAGATCGAGCGTCTCTGATGTCGGCGGGCTAATAAACAAGCGTTAATTAAAAAGGCTGATCGGTTATGTATCAGCCTTTTTTGTTTTCAGCGCTGTGACAAGAGTCGGCAGTGAGTCGCTAAAGGCTATTGTGTGAGTGTGTTAACGGCGTGTCATCAACGTCTACTACGCCTCTAACCTACGCCTCTAACGCAGCAAAAGCGGCCTCGAGTAAGCGCCGCGTATAAGCTTGGCTGGGGTTGCTGAACACCTCAGCGGCGGGGCCTTGCTCAATCACATTGCCATGTTGCATAACCAGTAAGTCATGACTCAGCGCTTTGACAACGGCTAGATCGTGACTGATAAAGATATAACTGAGTTGATAGCGCTGTTGTAGTTCCCGTAACAGTTCTATGATTTGAGCCTGTACCGTGCGATCGAGCGCTGAGGTGGGTTCATCGAGGATGATTAGCTCTGGCTTTAAGATCAGCGCGCGGGCGATGGCAATGCGTTGCCGCTGACCACCTGAAAATTCATGCGGGTAGCGATGACGATCGTCGGGATTAAGCCCTACCTCGTGGAGTACATCGATAATCATCTGCTGCCGTTCTGTTGCTAAACCGATATTATGAATCTCTAGCCCTTCGTTGATGGATTCCGCCACCGACATTCGCGGGCTGAGGCTGCCGTAAGGGTCTTGAAAGACGATCTGCATTCTGCGCCGTAGCGGTTTAATGGCGCGCTGATTGAGTTTATCAATCGCGGTTCCTGCGAAATGTATACCGCCCTCTGATTGAATCAGGCGTAGTATCGCCAGCCCGAGAGTGGTTTTACCGGAACCGCTTTCACCAACAACCCCTAGAGTGCGCCCAGCGTGTAGGCGAATATCACAGGGATTAACGGCTTTGATATGATCCACGGTTTTTTTGAGTAAACCGCGTTTGATGGGAAACCAGACTTTGAGATTATTCGTTTCCAGTATGGGCTTACCCTGTGGCGTAACCGCAGGAGGTTGGCCGCTGGGTTCTGCATTGAGCAGCTTGAGGGTATAAGGGTGTTGCGGTTGTGCGAAGAGTTGCGCCGTACGGTTGTGCTCGACAATACTGCCCTGATACATCACGCAAACGTCATCGCTGTAGCGCCGGACGATATTGAGATCGTGAGTGATTAAGAGAACCGACATGCCCATTTTTTGCTGTAGTGACTGCAGTAGTTCGAGTATTTGTTCCTGAATTGTTACATCTAACGCGGTGGTTGGTTCATCGGCAATTAGCAACTCGGGATCATTTGCCAGTGCCATAGCGATCATCACTCGTTGACGCTGACCGCCGGATAGCTCATGAGGATGGCTGGTAAGGCGTTTCTCCGCTTCCTTGATACCAACCAGATCGAGTAGCTCTAAGGTGCGCTCGCGGGCCTGTGCGCCTGTTAGGCCCTTGTGGAGTAATAATGTCTCGCCTATTTGCCGCGCGATATTGTGCAGCGGGTTAAGCGATGTCATCGGCTCTTGAAAAATCACGCTGATGCGATTGCCGCGAAGTGCGCGCATCTGCGCTTCAGTGTTCTGTAGCAGGTCGGTGCCCTGATATAAAATCTCTCCCGTCGGATGGCTGGCTTTGGGGTAGGGCAGTAATTTGAGAATCGACATGGCGGTGACTGATTTGCCAGAACCGGATTCACCCACCAAGGCCATGGTTTTGCCTGCTTTGATATCAAAGCTGACTCGTTTGACGGCATCAACGGCTTGACTGTTTTGGCCAAAACGAACCGACAGGTCACGAACGCAGAGCAGGGCTTCAGTCATTGAGGGTTTTCCTTGGATCAAACGCATCCCGAACCGCTTCGCCGATAAAGATTAATAAGGTCAGCATAATCGAGAGTGAGATAAAGGCGGTGAGTCCGAGCCAAGGTGCATGTAGATTCGCTTTGCCTTGTGCCACGAGTTCTCCGAGTGAGGCAGATCCGGGTGGTAGACCGAAGCCGAGAAAATCTAAAGCCGTGAGCGTCACCAAGGATCCGTTAAAGATAAACGGCATAAAGGTGAGGGTTGCTACCATGGCGTTCGGTAAGATATGGCGAAACATGATGAGTCGATTGTCCAACCCTAGCGCGCGTGCCGCGCGGACATACTCGAGATTACGTCCGCGTAAAAACTCAGCCCGCACGACATCAACCAATTGCATCCAAGAGAACAGCAGCATAATACCTAATAACCACCAAAAGTTGGGTTGCACGATACTGGCGAGAATAATCAGCAAAAACAGCACCGGCATGCCCGACCATATTTCGATAAAGCGTTGCAACAAGAGATCGACTTTACCGCCGTAGTAGCCCTGTACGGCACCCGCGGCAACGCCGATGATAGAACTAATAAGCGTTAGCGTTAGGGCGAACAGTACCGATACCCGAAATCCATAGATGACGCGGGCAAGCACATCGCGCCCCTGATCATCGGTACCGAGCAGGTTATCACTGCTCGGCGGCGAGGGCGCCGGCACCGGTAAATCTTGATTGATAGTGCGGTAGCTAAAGCGAATCGGGGGCCAGACAATCCAGCCTCCCTGAGAGGTAATCAACTCTTGAATGTAAGGGTCTTTATAATCGGCGAAGGTGTCGAATTCACCATTGAATTCGAGCTCTGAATAATCGATGGCTACGGGGTAGTAAAAGTGATTGTTGTAGTGGATCAGTAGGGGCTTATCATTGGCAATTAATTCGGCAAATAGGCTGCTGATAAATAGCGCCAAAAATAACCATAGCGCCCAATAACCACGGCGATTATTGCGGAAATTTTGCCAGCGCCGTAGGTTGATAGGGCTCATTTTGTCGTGTTTGAAGGGATTCCACATGCCTCAGTTTTCTCTGCTTTCAAAGTCTATACGTGGATCGACAGCGACATAGGTGAGATCGCTAACCAGTTTCAGTAGTAAGCCGATGAGCGTAAAGATATAGAGTGTGCCAAAGATCACCGGATAATCCCGTTTGATGACCGCTTCATAACCGAGCAAGCCGATACCATCCAGTGAAAAGATGACCTCGATAAGCATTGAACCGGTGAAGAATATGCCGATCAGGGCTGCCGGCATGCCGGCGATAATCAGTAACATCGCGTTACGGAAAACGTGACCGTAGAGCACCTGATTCTCGGATAATCCTTTCGCTCGCGCGGTAATAACATATTGCTTATTGATTTCATCGAGAAAGGAGTTCTTGGTTAGCATGGAGAGCGTGGCAAAGCTACCAATGACTGACACCAGTACGGGTAATGTGATATGCCAGAAGTAATCTTTAATCTGTCCCCAAGTACTGAGTTGATCGAAGTCTGCTGATGTCAGCCCGCGCAGGGGGAACCAGCTAAAATAAGTGCCGCCGGCAAAGAGTACGATGAGCAAAATGGCAAATAAGAAGTTAGGGATCGCATAGCCGATAATAATGATCGAGCTGCTCCAGACATCAAAAGCGGTACCATCTCGCACCGCCTTTTTGATACCTAGCGGTACCGCGACTAAGTATGTGATCAGTGTTGTCCAGAGGCCTAAAGAGATCGATACCGGTAGTTTTTCGATAATCAGATCAGTGACTTTTTTACCACTGAATAAGCTCTCACCAAAATCGAACACCAGATAGTTTTTTAGCATCTGCAAAAAGCGTTCATGAGCGGGTTTATCGAAGCCGAATTGAGCCTCAATCTGTTTGACTAATTGTGGGTCTAGCCCGCGGCCACCACGGTAGCTGCTGTTATTCTCGGTAGCGGCTTGAGAAGCGCCACTAAGATCCGATTGTGCCGAGCCATCGAAACGCGCCGTAGCGCTGGCATTGAGCCCCTGAAGGTTAGCGATGGTTTGTTCAACAGGGCCGCCAGGGGCGGCTTGAATAATCAAAAAGTTGATGCTCAATATGCCCAATAGGGTGGGAATAATGAGGAGTAAGCGCCGCAGAATGTAAGCCGCCATAGCGGTTATTGCTCCATTTTTTCAGGCTTGATCCACCAAGTATCAAAGCCGAGTGAATATTTTGGATGTTGCGCGGGAAAGGCAAATTTATTCCAATAGGCGACTCGGTAACTGTTGATATGGTATTGAGGAATTACATAATGATTCCATTGCAGTACTCGATCCAGTGCTCGAGTGCGGAGTATTAATTGAGCGCGATTCGGTGCCTGTATAACTTGCTCGATAAGGTAATCAATCGCAGGGTTTTTGATACCAATGATATTCCGGCTGCCAGGTTGATCGGCGGTGACAGAATGCCAATATTCGCGCTGTTCGTTGCCCGGTGAGGTTGATTGGCCGAAGCTACCGACGATAATATCGAAATCAAAGCTACGTACGCGATTGATATATTGTGATGCATCAATCACGCGGACAGTCGGCTTGATACCCATGCGTTCGAGGTTGCGGGTAAATGGCGCAACAATACGTTCAAACGCGGGTTGTACTAGCAGGATTTCAAATGTCATTTGATTGCCGTCAGGGTCTAATAGACGGCCATCTTTTAGCACCCAGCCGGCACTTTTCAATAAGCGTAGAGCGCTCCTGAGCTGGCCTCGCGTTTTACCATCGCCCTTGGTCGTGGGGGCTTGATAGACCTGTGTAAAGACTTCAGCAGGCACCTGATCACGGATGGGTTCGAGAATAGCGAGTTCATCGGCGGTAGGTAGCGCTTGTGCAGCCATTTCAGAGTTTGAGAAAAAACTGTGGGTACGGGTATAAGCGTTATAGAAAATGTTTTTATTGGTCCATTCAAAATCAAATGCGTATGCGAGGGCTTCTCTGACGCGGCTATCGCTAAAGTAAGTTTGACGGTTATTGAGGATAAACGCCTGCATGCCGGTGGGATTTTCATGGCTAATATTACGTGTGATGATCTTGCCGTCATCAAAAACGGCGCCGCTGTAGGCGGTTGCCCATTGCTTAGAGGATGTCTCCTGACGGAAATCATATTCGCCACCTTTGAAGGCTTCGAGGGCAACGTTACCGTCTTTGTAATAGTCGTAGCGAATATTATCGAAATTAAAGCGACCCCGGTTAACCGCTAGATCTGCAGCCCAATAGTGCGGATTACGGCGATAGTTAATGGTTCGGCCAGCATCAAAGCTATCGATAACATAGGGGCCTGAACCGATCGGTATATCGAGACTGGGCTTGCTGAAATCACGGTGTTGCCAATAGTGTTTGGGTAAAATGCTCACTTCGCCAACAATCAGGGGTAATTCACGGTTTTGGCTGTCACTGAAACTGAATTTAACGCGTCGCTCTGAGAGCGCTTCTATGCTCGAAATTTCACGGTAGTAGGATTGATAAAAAGGTGATCCCTGTTCGCGCAGTAGCTTAAAACTATAGATAACGTCTTCGGCGGTCACGGGGTGGCCATCGCTGAAACGCGCTTGGGGATTAATATTGAAAATGATCCAGCGGCGATCGTCGGCCACTTCGAGGGATTCCGCTAGCAGACCATAGAGTGAGAAGGCTTCATCTTGGGCTTTGGTGAGTAGTGAGTCATAGATCAGACCGATGCCATCGGCTGCCGCGCCTTTAATAATAAAGGGGTTAAAGCTGTCAAACGTGCCGATAGCATCCTGAGAGGCGGTGCCGCCTTTCGGCGCATCGGGATTTACGTAATCGAAGTGTTGAAAGCCCTGTGAGTATTTCAGTTCACCATACATCGAAATACCATGTTCGGGGAGCGCCGCTTGAAGCATAGCCAATGGCGTGCAGATCAGTGTTGCAGATAGCAATATCTGCTTAGATAACTGTTTGAAATTCATCCGTAATTATCCAGCCAGATTGATATTCTGTTAATTTATAACAGGCAGAAAGGGTTATAGCTAGTCATATGAGTACGGATCAGTGGTTTTGTTCAAAATCAATCGCGAGTTGAGTCAAACGTTGGTGTTGATGTTTGCGTTTGACTTTGTCGACTTTCATCTCCGTGAGTTTTTGTGTCAGAAAGCGTTGCTTAGCCGTGTCACCTTCTGCCAAGCCTTTAATTAGATCCTGATCCATCCAGCGGCAAATTTTGTGATACAGCACAAACTTGAATAGCAAAGCGGTGACAGTGGCGAAGAGAATGATGCCGATACTGAGTGCGTCCATGTGCTGATTCCTGTGTTGCGAACAGATAATAACAGTCTAGTGTGCTTTGGTGATATCGACATACAGTGTCAGACCTTGCCCGGGCCGCAGATAGCGGCTTTGTTCGAGCTTATTCCAGCGTTTAATATCACTGATAGAAACACTGAATCGATTGGCAATGACCGATAACGAGTCGCCATGACGAACGGAGTAGCCGATTCTTCTGATCATCTGTTTGTCGCTACGGCTGAGCACCGCCTGAGTATTGGTCTTCCAAATGATCAAGGTATGGCCGGCACGTAAAGGATCATTAGGGGCCATTTGATTCCAAGCGGTGAGTTCGGCGACACTGATATTATGGCGACGAGCGATACTCCAGAAGCTATCGCCGGATTTAACTCGATACGAGGTCTTGGTGCGGTTGCTAGACGCGAGTTGATTCTGTTTGCGATTGAAACGCTGTGATTGACTCAAAGAGTATTCACTGGATTCATGTTTAGCGCTGGGGATGAGTAGATAGTGTCCCGCGCGAATAGTATTGTTAGTCAGCTTGTTGGCGTGGCGAATCACGGCTGAGGTGGTTTGGTATTTTGCGGCTATAGTGCTGATGGTATCCCCAGAGCGAATTTTATGGCGGCTCCAGTTGACTCGCTGTTCGGCAGGCAAGGCGGCTAACTGATGACGGAATTGCTCAGCCGAAGCGCTAGGGATCAATAAGCGGTGCGGGCCGTCCGGGTCGGTTGCCCAGCGATTAAAGCCAGGATTCAGTTGATACAGCTCCTGAGTAGAAATTGAACTGAGTTCGGCCGCTTGCGCTAAGTCGATTTGACTGTCTAGCTCGACTTGTTCAAACACGGGGCGATTGGCTAACGGGGCAATGGTTAACTGTGCTTGCTGCGCATCTCTAATAAGACGAGAGATTGCTAGTAATTTCGGGACATAAGCACGGGTTTCCTTAGGCAGATTGAGTGACCAAAAATCGGTTGCTAGTCCCTTGTTTTTATTGCGGCGAATCGCTTTAGAGACGGTGCCACCGCCACAATTATAGGCGGCTAAGGCGAGCTCCCAATCATCAAATCGGCGATGTAATTGTTGTAAATAATCTAGTGCGGCATCGGTTGAGGCGATAATATCGCGGCGACCGTCATACCACCATGTGGATTTGAGGCCAAAGTGTTTCGCGGTGCTAGGAATAAACTGCCAAGGGCCGGCAGCGCGACCATGGGAATAGGCGAAAGGATCGTAGGCGCTTTCAACAATCGGTAAGAGTGCGATTTCAGCGGGCATCTTCCGCTTCAGGACTTCATGTAAAATATAGTAGTAGTAGCGACCGGCTCGGGTGGTGACTCGCTGCATATATTCAGGATGCTTCTTGTACCACTCAAATTGCTTCTGCAGACGTGAGTTTGGTTGATCTAGATTGAGCTGCATATGCTCGCGCGTTAGCTGCCAGAGATCATCGCTGTTGATGGCTTGGGCTGACTGATGCGACTCAGCGAGGGCGTCTGCCTCGCCGATTAGCTTGTTACGAGTGGCGGCGGGCGAGACTTGCGCCTCGGTCTGCGAGGCTGAAGTCGGTAACGGCTGGTTGTTAACCAGATTATTTTGACAGCCAGTGAGCAGAACTCCGGCAGCGGTAAGTACAACAAATTTTCTGGCCAACTGCATTGAGTACGATGCCCCATGGTGAATTGAAGGCAGCATTTTATGAGGCCCGTATCAGCGGGTCAACCGTTAATGCCGCTTATCTGCTGTATATCAATGGCATTGATTTAAATAGTAAATTGGCCGTTAAAATTGATTTTTCCAGTCGCGAATGGCGCTGAAGATGGCGACCTCGGAATTCAACGGAGCACCTGAAACCTGTTCGGCTGCGTGTTTGACGGTGGCGGTGTGATAACGTAGAAAGGGGTTGATCTGCTTCTCGATGGCGATCGTTGAAGGCAGGGTTGGCTGATGTGCGTCACGCAGTTGTGTGCAACGTTTGATCGCCGTTGATATCTCCGCATTGTCGGGCTCAACTGCAGCGGCAAAGGCAAGGTTTGCTAGGGAATACTCATGCGTACAATAGATCTGGGTGTTATCGGGTAAGCTTTTGAAATACTCCATCGCCGTATGCATCTGTTCTGCGGAGCCTTCAAAGAGTCGGCCGCAACCTGCGAGAAACAGGGTGTCGCCGGAGAAAACTTGAGGAATATTCGGTGGTGTATTGCTGCTTTCGGCGACAAAATAGCTGATGTGGTCGAGCGTATGGCCCGGCACTTCATGGATAATAAGTTGCTGACCCAATAGCTCAATTTGATCGCCATCGGTCAGTGTGTGGTTGATACCTTTAAAAGGTGAGTTTGCCGGTCCATAGACGTCGGCAGAGTGTTGCAGACACAGTTGAGCGACGCCGCCGGTATGATCATCGTGGTGATGGGTAATCAAGATGGCCGTGAGATTGACGTTGTTTTGCGTCAAATAGTCATTCACTGCCTCGGCATCACCTGGATCAATCACGGCAATATCATCAGTACCGGGTACAGTCAGAGCCCAAATATAGTTATCATTGAAAGCGGGGATCGGGGTGACATTAAACATTTTAAGCCTCGGCTGAATTAGATTTGTCAGATATAGTAGTGCAAGGATCGTTCGTAGTGGCGAGCATGTTCGCCGTTGACAAGATTAACCTATTCAAAGCGGAGCGTTAAGCGCTAATAATGTATGTTTTTTAAACGACAGCCCCCCTTGGGTGAATGGTTACCCGAATTACGTCAATGGTTTGAGACCGATCTCGGTCAGCAGTTACTGCTGAGTGAACGAGACCTGTTAGATCGCTTGTTGCCGACCATGTTCGGTTATCACTTGCTACAGATTAGTGTCGATAATCGCTTAGATTTGGCGCGGGAAAGCCCCGTGAGACATCAAATAAAAGTTAACCCGGTGACTGAATTGGGGTTACCCGATAGCGCCGTCATCAGTCGTAATGAAGAGCTACCGTTTGCCCATAATAGTGTCGATGTGGTGGTGCTGCATCACGCGCTTGATTTTGCTCAAAGCCCGCATCAGGTTCTGCGTGAGGCTGCTAGAGTGTTAAGGCCTGGTGGTTTCTTGTTAAATGTTGGTTTTAATCCCATCAGTTGGTGGGGACTGTATCGAAAGCTTAAATTCAATCAAGAGAGCGTGCCTTGGCAGGGGCATTTTATCAGTTCTCAACGGATGCATGATTGGTTGTCTTTACTTGAGTTAACGGTCGTTAAAGAATTGTCAGATTATTATTGTTTACCGTTTGAAAAACAGTCGTGGCGTCAACGTGCTCGTTTGATTGATGCCATGACGCAGCGTTGTTCGTCTTCTTGTGGTGCTTTTATGCTGCAAGTCGCACGTAAAGATATTGGCGGGATGACGCCCGTTGAGCCTGTTTCAAAAAAGCGTAAGTTGATCAATTTACCCCGCGTTGAACCCTCAACGCGAGGTGCTCGAGGAAGTGTGAGTGAAGAAAAAAATTAATATTTATACCGATGGTGCCTGCAAGGGAAACCCCGGTCCTGGCGGCTGGGGAGCGGTGCTTCAGTATGGTGAACATGCGAAACAACTGTTTGGTGGCGAGTTAACGACCACCAATAATCGGATGGAATTAATGGCCGCAATCGAGGCGCTGACAATACTCAAAGAACCCTGTGATATAACGCTGACCACCGATTCTCAGTATGTGCGTAAAGGCATTACCGAATGGTTGGCTGGTTGGAAGCGTAATGGCTGGAAAACCGCGGCTAAAAAGCCGGTTAAGAATGCCGATCTTTGGCAGCGCCTTGATGCTCAGAATGCGCGTCATCAGATTCAATGGAAGTGGGTGAAAGGGCACAGCGGTCATCCAGGTAATGAATTGGCGGATCAACTAGCTAACCGAGGGGTCGAGCAGGCCCTGCAACAGCGTAAGTGATAAACACCTAATGAGACAGATAATACTAGATACCGAAACGACCGGTATTGATCCTAAAGAGGGTCATCGGATTATTGAGATTGGTTGTGTCGAGATGATGAATCGTCGACTGACCGGTCGCACCTATCATCGTTACTTGAATCCGGATCGTGAGATTGAAGAAGAAGCGATACAGGTACACGGGATTACCAATGAGTTTTTGCTCGATAAACCTCGCTTTGCCGACATTCAGGATGAATTTTTGCAGTTTATTCGAGGGGCTGATCTGGTAATCCATAATGCCCCCTTCGATGTTGGCTTTATGGATAATGAGCTAAAGCTGAATAACCATAATGAGAAGGTTGGGGATTTTTGTCATGTAACAGACACCCTGGCGCTGGCGAGAAAAAAACATCCTGGGCAGAAAAATAATCTCGATGCATTGTGTCGTCGTTATGGAATAGATAACAGTCACCGCGAGCTGCACGGCGCGTTGCTTGACTCTGAGATTCTTGCCGATGTTTACTTGTTGTTAACCGGTGGGCAAAAAAACCTCCTGTTAGCGGGAGAAGAGGAAGGCTATGATGGTGTTGATCAGGTGCGTCGTTTAAAGCACGGTGAATATCATCTGACGGTGCAATCGGCTGATGCGGCCGAGCTAGAGGCGCATAACCGTTATATTCGTCATTTGGATGGTAAGGCAGGCAGTATCTGGGGGCAGATAGGTGTCGTTGCGACGGACCCTGAATAAGCGGAACGTTCCGCGCTGTGGCTTGCGCGATTTGTTGACCGGTACCGATTAAGGAAAAGGCTAATACATAACGTATTAGCCTTTTTTATGCGCTGCTCGGTGATCTCGGCTATTCGCCGAGACGGCTTGGTTAGCGCTTATAAAAAGTGAGTGACGGCGAAATAACCGGTTAGGCTCATCACTACCGTGTAGGGAAGCGCCATCCAGACCATCGTGCCGTAAGATAAGCGGATCAGTGGTGCCAGCGCTGAGGTTAGGAGAAACAGAAAAGCCGCCTGACCATTGGGTGTAGCGACACTGGGGATATTGGTGCCGGTGTTGATAGCGATGGCCAATAGATCGAAGTGTTCGCGGCTGATTGAACCTGCATGGAGTGCTTCGAGCACTTCGTTGATATACACCGTAGCGACAAACACGTTATCTGAAATAGCGGATAGCACGCCGTTGGCAATAAAGAAGATACCGGGTTGCACATGAGTATCCAGCGCCAATACTGAGGCGATGATGGGCTGAAATAGATGTTGCTCATGGATAACCGAGACGATAGAAAAGAACACCACCAGTAAGGCCGTAAACGGCAACGCTTCTTCAAACGCTTTACCGATCTGATGCTCTTCTACGATGCCGTTGAAAGCGGTTAATAGAATAATAACCGTTAAACCGATGAGTCCTACCGCTGCAAGGTGAAAGGCGAGGGCGAGTACCAGTAGTATGGCCACTACAATTTGTACAAACAGGGCGAGTTTATCGGATGGCGTGAGTTTTCTGTCCTGCTCCGCCGAAAACTCTTCAAGAATACCGCGGACAGATCTAGGAATATCCGCACCATAGCCAAACCACTTCAGTTTTTCTAGCAGCATGCAGGTGGCTAAACCTGCCGCGAGCACGGGCATGGTTACTGGCGCCATTAAAATGAAAAACTCAACAAAATCCCAGTCTGCTTTTTGTGCAATGAGTAGATTCTGAGGTTCACCCACCAGGGTGCATACGCCGCCTAATGCGGTACCGACCGCGCCATGCATGAGTAGGCTGCGTAAGAATGCGCGAAACTGCGCCAAGGTTTCATGTTGATCTAACTGTACTAGTTGATCATCACCGTGATCATGTTCTTCATGCTGAAATTGTTTACCTGAGGCAACTTTATGGTAAACCGCATAAAAGCCAACGCCAACGCTGATGAGTACGGCGGTGACGGTGAGTGCATCGAGAAAAGCTGACAGCAGTGCGGCAAACAGTGAAAAGGTCAGAGAGAGGGCTATTTTAGAGTGGATTTTTAGCAATAGCTTGGTAAATACCCATAAAAGCATGTTCTTCATAAAGTAGATGCCTGCTACCATAAACATCAGTAGCAGGATAACTTCGAGGTTGGATTCTACTTCATGATACACCGTCTCTGGGCTCGCGAGCCCGATGATAATGGCTTCTAGGGCGAGTAGGCCGCCGGGTTGCAATGGGTAACATTTCAACGCCAGTGCGAGGGTGAATATGAATTCGAAAATCAAGGTCCAGCCAGTAACAACGGGGCCCACGGTATAGAGCAGAATAGGATTCAGTATAAGAAAAAGTACAATGGCTTGCTTGTACCATATGGGAGAGTTACCAAGAAAGTTCTTAATAAGAGCCTGCGTAGTGGTCATCGATACGGGGTCCTGTGCCAGTTCGGCCTAATGAAAAGGGTCTGTATAGGATGCTGATTTGTCTAGTGACAGTCTTTCCAATCTAAGTGAAGTTGTTAACGTATTTAAAATTTCGCGGTAGGTTAGCAGGAGTTTTGATAAATCAAAAGCCTGCTTAACCTATTAATAATACCTTAGTTGTCAGGTGATATGTATGCCTGCAATCCTAGTTTAAGTGTCTGATTTTTGTTTGGGTTTCAATAATATGATGAGAATTGAGTATATTTATGCGGTTGGGCAGCAGATTTGGTCGAATCAACAGGGGCGTTGGTTATTTGATAAGCCCTGTTGTGATCATGCCTTAGTAGAAGAAGAATATGATTTAACTCTAGTGCCTGAGCAGCAGATTCGGCTGATGGTAATGCCTGAGACGGTGTTAGCTGATGACGCCTCGGGATTGCATCTTCGACAACTATTATCTCAGACAGCGGATGCAGATTTTCCGTTGCTATCTCGGGCAGCTCAAGTGCTGACGTGGAGTAAAAACCATAGCTTCTGCCCGCGTTGTGGCGGGGCATTAGCGCAGCATCAACAGGATCTTGCGAAACATTGTGGTAGCTGCGGTTTAACTCAGTACCCTCGATTATCGCCCTGTATTATTACCTTGATCACTCGGGGTGAATATTGCTTGCTTGCCCATGGTGTTCGGTTTCCCGAGGTGCGTTATAGTACCTTAGCTGGATTTATCGAAGCTGGCGAAAGCGCCGAAGCGGCCTTGATGCGAGAGGTTAAAGAAGAAGTGAGTCTTGAGGTCAATAATATTCGTTACTATTGCAGTCAATCTTGGCCTTTCCCGCACTCTTTGATGTTAGGTTATTTTGCTGATTATGTGTCAGGTGATATCGTGCCGGAAGCCGGAGAGATTGTTGATGCTCGCTGGTTCCATTATACAGAATTGGATGAGGCGCCGATTCCGCCGCCCTTCACAATCGCTCGACAGCTGATAGATGTGTTTAAAAAACAGTGCCTAACTCAGGCTTAACGCTGCTTTTGTTTACTGAAAAACTTACTTAATCGCGTTGCGAGCATGACGTTGCCCTCGGCTCTAAGCTGACCGCTGAGGTAAGCACTCATACCATCTTTGTCACCGGTGACGACCTTAATAAACGTCTGACTGCTGGTGATAAGGGTAATATCGGGGTCTTGATGCTCGCCTAAGGCGACGCTGAGTTGCTGATTGTCGATACTGAAATAAAAGTCATCGGCATCATGCAATACAAACTGAAAGGTAGCGCTGACGTCTTTGGTGTTTTCGGGGATGAACCGGCTGGAAAGTTTTTCGATAACTTGGGTGACGGTGATGGTATCAGACATGTGCTATTCAGCTCTCCAAATTTGACGATCAATGATATTGCCTAAGCAGGTTGTATGTTACATTACCTAGTTATAAATCAATATATTGAATTGCCCTGAATGGGCGTTTTTATTTGGAGTCTTAGGTGGTCGATTTTCTGGCAAGTTACGGGTTGTTTCTCGCGAAAGCACTGACGGTAGTAGGTGCGCTGATTTTGGTGATTGTGGCGGTGGCCGCAGTGGCATCACGCAATAAAAAGGATAATAAAGAGGGCTATCTTAGCGTTCATAGCATGAATGAGACGCTGGAGGATATGGAACATGCCCTGAAAGAGGTTGTGCTTGATCCTGAGGTTTATAAGCAGCAGCTTAAAGCAGAAGAGAAACAAGACAAAATCGATGCCAAGGCGCGCAAGAAAGCGTTAAAAAAGGCTGAGCCGGTTGCCGAAGCCGAGCGTAAGCGGGTTTACGTACTTGATTTTGATGGTGATATCAAAGCCTCTGAGCTTGAGCCTATGCGTGAAGAGATTACCGCTGTGCTGACGATGGCAACCGAAAAAGATGAAGTGGTTGTGCGGCTGGAGAGCCCGGGTGGTATGGTGCATAGTTACGGTCTTGCGTCATCGCAGTTGGAGCGTATTAAGCGTCAGGGTGTGCCGTTGACTGTTTGCGTTGATAAGGTCGCCGCTAGTGGTGGTTATATGATGGCGTGTCTAGCCGATAAAATTATCGCGGCACCGTTTTCGATTCTCGGCTCCATCGGTGTGGTCGCGCAGTTACCTAACTTTCATCGGTTGCTGAAAAAGCATGATATTGATTATGAAGTTTTAACCGCCGGTGAGTATAAGCGCACATTGACGGTGATGGGTGAAAACACCGAGAAAGGTCGACAGAAGTTTGTTGAAGAGTTGGAAGACACACATTGCTTGTTTAAAGAGTTTGTGGGTGAATTTCGGCCTCAAGTCGATCTTGATAAAGTGGCAACCGGTGAGGTTTGGTTTGGTCGTCGAGCGTTAGCCGTTAATCTGATTGATGAGATCTCAACCAGTGATGAATATCTGACAAAAGCGTGTGCCGACGCGGATGTATTTTTAGTACGATATGAATATAAGAAAACCTTGCAGGATCGCATCTCAGAAATGTCTGTTAAAACAACGGATAGCCTGTTTACTAAATGGGCGGGGCGAATTTTAAATTCTCACTTACTGGCTAAGTAACCAAATTGGTGAGATAAAATTCTGTATCTCAATCAATGTTGACTATAATTTTCAAATATTCGTTTCAAACATATGCGTCTGATACTAAAGTGGCATAAAGAGAGAGCGGTAAATTAGGATGATCAACTGTTAAGGGAGTTTCGATGCGACAATCTGCCACTGCGAAGAAAATTATGCTATCTGCCGAGGCGCTGTTCGCTGAGCAGGGGTTTGCAGAGACGACCATGCGGGAAATTACCAGTGCTGCCAACGTAAATTTAGCGGCGGTTAATTATCATTTTGGTTCGAAAAAGGGCTTGATCGCAGCGGTGGCTGAGAAATATCTTACGCCGCTGGTGACGCATCTTAATGATGCCATTGATGAGCGCTTGCTGCTGAAGCCTGATAGCACGCCAACGACGGAAGAGTTATTAGAGATGCTCATGCGCACCCTGTTGCAAGTGGGTAAATCGAAACAGTTTGCGTTGCCTGTGTTTATGCGTTTGTTAGAACTGATCTATATGAAAAATCAGGATGAGCTGCGTAATGCGATGATTATCCGTTATCGCAGCGCTTTCGCTCATTTTATTGAGTTGCTGCGTCAAGATTCGGCGGTGATGAAGGATGAAGAGTTTTTCTGGCGGTTACATTTTTTGATGGGATCGATTATTTTTACCTTGTCTAACTTTCAGACATTGGTTGCACTCGAGATGCGTGAGTTTGAACGTGCGGCTGAGGTTGAGATGACCCTGCATCGTATGATCCCGGTATTGGTTGCGGGTTTGCACGCCCGTGCTGATAGTACGCCCTTTAGCCGTCTTTAACGCTGCGCTGATTTTCCCCTGTGATGTCTCTATTAATTTCATTATCCCGTCAGCGTCTTGAGCTGTGGCGGGAGTCTATCTGTGTTGCTGCTTATTCTGTCTCGACCGCATTGAAGGGGGCGGGTGAGCAAAAAAATAGCGGCTGCACACCTCGAGGAGCGCATCTTGTGCGCGCCAAAATTGGTGCGGGAAAGCCACTTAATAGCGTGTTTGTTGGGCGTCGCTTTACGGGCGAAATTTATACGCCTGTGCTGGCAAAGCGATACCCTCAGCGAGATTGGATTCTTACACGCATTATCTGGCTGTCAGGTTGTGAAATAGGTCGCAATCGTCTCTCTTGCGTTGATACAATGCAGCGCTATATATACATTCACGGCACGCCGGATAGTGAGCCGATGGGACAACCGTTATCACATGGCTGTGTGCGTATGCGCAATAGTGATATTGTCGACTTGTTTGAGCGTGTGGATGTAGGTACCCGAGTTTTCATAGAAGAGTAAATTGCTAATGTCTGGAGCATTGATGCTGGACATCGCCGGTCTGAGTCTGACAGCAGAAGATAAAGTGTTGTTGCAGCATCCTCAGGTGGGCGGTCTTATTCTGTTTAGTCGTAATTATCAATCACCACAACAACTGGCCGCGCTGGTACGCGATATTCGTGCTTGCGCGCCGCAGATATTGATTGCCGTTGATCAAGAGGGCGGACGGGTGCAGCGCTTTCGAGATGGGTTTACCCGTCTGCCACCGATGGCGGTATTGGGGACGTTGTATCAGGATGATCCTGTGCAGGGTTGCGAGGCTGCCGCTCAGTTAGGTTGGCTGATGGCGGCTGAGCTCATCGGTTATGGTATTGATATTAGCTTTGCGCCAGTGTTGGATCTTAACTTTGGGGTGAGTCAGGTCATTGGTGATCGCGCATTCTCAGCTCAGCCGGAAGCGGTGACTGAGTTGGCAGGCGCATTCATTCAAGGGATGCATGATGCGGGGATGGCTGCCACCGGGAAGCATTTTCCCGGGCATGGCGGGGTCGTTGCAGATTCGCATCATCAGATTCCTATCGATGAGCGATCGCCGGCAGAGATTGAAGCGCAAGATCTGCTTCCCTTTGTCGGTTTGATGCAGCAAGGCTTGGCGGCGGTGATGCCCGCACATGTGATTTATCGTCAGTTTGATGATCGTCCAGCGGGTTTTTCACCTTACTGGATTGCTCAGAAACTGCGCCGTGAAATGGGCTTCGATGGCGTTGTTTTCAGTGATGATCTGACGATGGAAGGTGCCAGTGTGGCCGGTAGTTTTGAGGCGCGGGCAGAGCAGGCGCTTGAGGCGGGCTGCGATATGTTGTTAGTGTGTAATAACCGTGCGGCAGCATTGCAGGTGTTGACTTACCTAGAAACGATTGCTCACTCAGGATCGCCCCGTATTGAGCGAATGTCTGCCAGCCGTCAGTACAGTATTGATAAGATTCGTCGTACGGCACAGTGGCAACAGGCCGTGAACTTGGCCAATCAGTTAACCGATATTCATTAAGCGCTTGGGAGGGATACGATGCAGCAACAGCTTGCAGAGATTTTTACGCAATTAGGTTTGGTCGGCTATAAGGATGCTTGGATCTTTCAAGTGTTCTTGGTGGTTTTTATGACCATGTTGCTCAACTTTATCTCGAATAGGTTATTTCATCGATTGGAAGGTCAGTTAGCTAAGACGCGAAATGTTTGGGATGATATTTTGTTGCACGCGGCTCGTCGTCCTATTGCATTGTTGATCTGGGTGTTGGGTTTGAGTTTGGCGTTTGAGTTGACGGATCCGGAAACCGGCTCGGTGTTGGTTAAGTTGATCGAGCCGTTGCGACGCGGCTTGGTGATTGTGATGATGGCCTGGTTCTTGATTCGCTTTATCCGGCAAGCTGAAGGCGTGTTGGTCAGTAAAGAGAAAGTCAAAAACCCGATGGACGAGACCACGGTTGGTGCATTGGGTAAGCTGTTGCGGTTGTCGATTATTATCACCACGGTGCTGGTGGTACTGCAAACCTTTGGTTACAGTATTTCCGGTGTATTGGCATTCGGTGGTATCGGTGGTTTAGCCGTGGGTTTTGCGGCCAAGGATCTGCTGGCGAACTTCTTTGGTGGTTTGATGATCTACTTGGATCGCCCCTTTAAGGTGGGTGACTGGGTACGTTCGCCCGATAGAGAGATTGAGGGTACCGTCGAAGATATTGGTTGGCGTCTGACCTGTATTCGAACATTCGATAAGCGGCCGCTCTATGTGCCGAATGCGACCTTTGCGAGTATTTCGTTAGAGAATCCATCGCGCATGAGTAATCGTCGTATTTATGAAAAAATTGGTCTGCGTTACGAAGATTCGGCGCTAATTAATGGGGTTATCGATGATGTGCGGAACATGCTGATCAATCATCCCGAGATTGATAGTCGGCAAACATTGATCGTTAATCTGAATAGCTTTGCACCTTATTCGTTGGAGTTTTTTGTTTATACCTTTACTAAGACGACTAACTGGGTGCGTTTTCATGAAATTAAACAGGATGTCATGGGGCGAATTATCGCGATCGTGCATGAACATGGCGCTGATTTCGCCTTTCCTACTCAGACGCTTCATCTCGAAGAGGCTGAGTCTCAATCGTTGCTTGATCATGCGAATTTGCGTGACTAAATGCTATGTTAATTTTGCCCGACTGGGCGCTGGAGATATGTGTGACTGCTGAACAGAGTGGGCAAGAGAAAATATTAGAATGTGATGCAGAGCAGCGCTTCGATTATTTGATTAGTCGGGTGGTTGAGACGGGAGAGCTTTGGATTCTGACGGATGAGCAGGGTAGTGTGATGCTCAATACCGATGATGAAGATTGTGTGCCGGTCTGGCCAGATCAGGCCTTTGCTGAGCAGTGGGCAACGGGAGAGTGGTCTGAGTGTGAGGCCATGCCGATTACACTGAAGCAGTGGAATTATCGCTGGACACCGGGTCTTGAAGAGGATGGCTTTGCGGTGATTGTTTTCCCATTAGTGGCCGATGGCGAGGATGAGAATGGTTTAGTCGTTTGGCCTGAAGAGTTGGATATGATGTTGACGCGCGAGGTGAAGCGTTCACGCAAGCAATCATCCTAAAGCTTGCATTAGGAAGCTTGCATTAGGCAGCTTGCGCTAGCCGAAGGCTGATGATGCGAGTGATCGAGGCATAAAAAAACGGAGCTAAAACTCCGTTTTTTTATGCCTCGATCATGCTTATTTGAAAGAGTGAGGATTATGGGTTGGCGCGAGTGATTCTAACCAGGATGCCAAATAGCGGGTGATCGATGTAGTGAAGTTCATCACGGGGCATGCGTCGTGCAGACTTCATTTCCACGGTCAGAAAGTCGGGTATTGTGGTTTGAGTTAAGTAGCGATTACCGTTACTGCTATCGGTTGTCAGTGTCGAGCTCGCCGAGCTAGCAGTTGTCGTGACGGGTGCCGCCGTTGCTGATTGGCCTGGTTTTAATAATAGTTGTGCATCGCTTGGGCTTAATCGGCGGCTGTGAAATAGGTCATTGCGGAAATGCAGATAGCGGCCTTTATCGATAGAGATATAGCCATCTAATTCATATAAGCCGTTATCGAGAATGTCTCCGCCATTGATTCTGAGGCGATACTGATTTTTGATTCCGCTGATCGGTTGTATCCACGCTTCATGAAAGAGAACGCGATACAGGGAACTGCGTCTCAGGCTGGCCTGTTTGGCGCTGAGTGACAGTGATGATTTTGGTAAGCGTGTAAAAAAACCGTTTTGTTGATTCGCTTGATAATATCCTAATGCCCGGCTGGGCAGTTGAGGAATGCTATCGATTGGCGGCCAGACCTCATCATTGAGTGTAGCGGAGGTTTGTTGGCTGAAAATCAGTAGTTCAACCTTGTAGTTGCTGGTGTCGGCCTGAACTGTTGAGATATTTAACAGTATCAATGTCAACGCCATGATGATCCCTGAAGCGAGCTTGGTCATTATTAATTCCCGGTCAATTGCTGCAGTAGCTGTTCTACTGCTTTAAATCGCTGTTCTATCTTATCTGTCTTGATGACGAACTTCAGCTGACTAGCACCGCCAAACTGAAATTTTTGGGGGGCTTGCTGTACCAGTTGTACTAGCGTGAAGGGATCGACGGCGGTATCGGTATCAAAATCGATGCGTCCCCCTTGTTCTCCTGCATCAATTTTACAGATACCCAGTTGTTCAGCCTGCAGTTTCAGGCTTGTTTGACGAAATAGATGTTTGGTTTGTTCTGGGAGTATGCCAAAACGGTCAATCATTTCGATTTGTAGTTCTTTTAATTCTGTTTCGTTTTTGCCATTGGCGATGCGCTTGTACATGATCAAGCGATTGTGCACATCGGGTAGGTATTCATCGGGAATCAATGCTGGCACGCGCAGATTGATCTCGACACCCTGTTTTAATGGCGTATCAAGGTTGGGGGTTTTGCCCTCGCGAATGGCCTCCACGGCTTGTTCTAGCATCTCCATATAGAGCGAGAAGCCAATATTTTGAATCTGTCCGCTCTGACCTTCACCTAACAAGTCGCCGGTGCCTCTGATTTCCATATCGTGGGTGGCGAGGGTAAAGCCTGCGCCAAGCTCATCGGCGTTGGCAATGGCATCTAAGCGCTTGGCAGCATCGGCGCTCATCGCTTTCGGGTGCGGCGTCATCAGGTAGGCGTAAGCCTGATGGTGAGAGCGACCCACGCGGCCCCGTAGTTGATGTAATTGTGCTAAGCCGAACTTGTCGGCTCGATCAATAATGATTGTATTCGCATTAGGGACATCGATACCGGTTTCGATAATGGTGGTACATACCAGTACATTAAAGCGTTTATGGTAAAAGTCGGACATGACTTGTTCGAGTTCGCGTTCAGGCATTTGCCCATGGCCGATGCCAACCCTAGCTTCGGGAATGAGTTCGCTGATTTCTGCGGCGGTTTGTTCGATGTCTTTGACTTCATTGTGCAGATAGTAAACCTGTCCACCGCGTAATAATTCACGCAGGATCGCCTCTTTTTTTAAGGCTTTATCGGTTTGTCGAACAAAGGTTTTGACCGACAGTCGACGTGCCGGTGGGGTGGCGATAATCGATAGATCGCGGATGCCGGACATCGCCATATTGAGTGTGCGTGGTATCGGGGTGGCAGTCAGAGTGAGGATGTCAACCTCGGAGCGCAATGACTTGAGGCGCTCTTTTTGCTGCACGCCGAAACGGTGTTCTTCATCGATAATTAGTAGACCGAGATCGCTGAATTTAATATCGCCTTGTAGCAGCTTGTGAGTGCCAATCACGATATCTGTTTTACCTTGCAGTAAGGATTCAATCACGGCATTGCTTTGCTTGCCTGAGCGAAATCGAGAGATGAGTTCGACATTGACGGGCCAGTCGGCGAAGCGATCGCGGAAGTTTTCATAGTGTTGTTGTGCAAGTAGCGTTGTCGGTACGAGTATCGCTACCTGCTTATTGCTTTGAATGGCGATGAAGGCGGCCCGCATCGCCACTTCGGTTTTACCAAAACCCACATCGCCACAGATCAGGCGATCCATTGGTTGCTGTGATTGCATATCTTTAATAACGGCTCGAATGGCATTCGCTTGATCGGCAGTCTCCTCAAAGGGAAAGGCGGCACTAAAGCTAGCGTAATGCTCGTCAGGCGAGGCGAACTGATGGCCGCGACGTGCGGCACGGCGAGCATAAATGTCGAGGAGTTCTGCGGCGGTATCACGCACTTTTTCCGCTGCTTTACGACGTGCTTTGCTCCATTGTTCGGTGCCTAGGCGATGCAGTGGCGCTAGTTCATCACCCGCGCCGGAGTATCGGCTAATTAGATGTAATGAGGTGACGGGCACATAGAGGTTGGCTTCGTTAGCATATTCAAGCTTGAGGAATTCTGAGGTTTGTGAGTCGAGTTCTAGTGTTACCAGTCCGCGATAGCGACCGACCCCGTGATCGATATGAACAACGGGCGCACCGATGTTTAGCTCGGTCAGGTTTTTGATGATTTGTTCGGATTGTTCTTGTTCTTTCGAGCGCCGGCGACGTTGAAAAACCTGATGACCAAATAACTGCGTTTCGGTGATTAGGTGAAATTTACCGGGAGCGCTGAGGCCATTTTCCAGTGGGAAAATGCAGATACTGATAGGGTAGCCAGCGGCAAAAAACTGTTGCAGATTGTCGACTTGATGAGGCTTTATATCGATTCGAGCGAGTAATTCAATCAGCGCTTCTCGTCGCCCTGCGGATTCAGCGCAGAGTAAGACTTTATCTTGCGTCTGAGAGAGAAAGCGTTCGAGCGCTTCAAGTGGTTTGGCTGCTTGAGCATTCACCGTGAGATCTGCCGGTGCGGTAAGGTCGAGGTTATAACGGCCTGCAGCGGCTTTTGCCTGAGTTTTATGGGCTTGTAATTGGACTCGTTGCCGTGTTTTGAGGATACCGAAAAGCTCGGTAGTCGGTAGGAAAAGTTGTTCGGGTGGCAGAATTGGGCGTTCGATATCATAGCGCCGTTCTTCGTGACGTTCCTGAACATCGCTCCAGAACTGTTTGCAGTGATCTTCGAGATCTGTATCGGCCAAAATAAGCACGTTTTCTGGCAGATAATCGAATAAGGTTGCGCAGCGATCGAAGAATAAAGGTAAGTAATATTCGATGCCTGGCGGCGTCATGCCATCATTGATATCTTGATACACTGAGCAGCGTTTATAGTCGACATCGAAGGTTTCTCGCCAGCGTTGCTTAAAATGGCTGATAGCGGCGTCATCGAGGGGGAATTCTTTTGCAGGTAGTACGCGAATGTTGTCGACTTGCTCGATTGAACGCTGTGATTCTGGATCGAAGCTGCGTAGCGTGTCGACCTCATCATCGAATAGCTCTATTCGATAGGGGACGGTGCTACCCATGGGGTAAATATCAATGATGGAGCCGCGAATAGCGAATTCACCATGTTCATAGACTGTTTCGGTGAGGTGGTAGCCGGCATCGGTGAGTTTAAGGCGCATTTCATCGAGTTTGAATGCTTGCCCCTGATCGAGGATGAGGGCGTTGCCATCGAGAAAATTTTGCGGCGCCACACGGTGCATTAGCGTGCTGGCTGGAATAATCAATACACCATGTTGTAGCTGAGGTAGTCGGAACAGCGTATTCAGCCGTGCTGAAATAATATCCTGATGGGGCGAAAAGCTATCGTAGGGAAGTGTTTCCCAGTCGGAGAACACCATGCATTCCAAGCGATTATTACTGTAAAAGGCGATTTCAGACTCAAGTCGTGTGGCGCTGTCGCTATCATTGGTGATGCAGAGTATCAAGCCGGCATGTTGTTGCGCAATTTCGCTGCTCAGCAGGCCGCGAGCACTGCCTGAAAGGTTACCTATTCTGCGGATATCGCCGCTGGACTGAGGTAATTGATATTCTTCTTTAAACACTTAAGACAAGCTCCGTAAGCTGAAAGCCGGCGGTATATCGCCGTGATGCAGAATAAAGGATACTGCTGAACTGGCTGCATATCTTACGGCGCGCGGGGCAAAAGTACACCCTGTAAAGCGCAATATCTAACGCCTTTTTGTCGATCAAATCGCGCCTCATTAAGCCTGATTTTTTTATCTTGGGTGGTTTTTTTGCTTGGTAGTGGTTTATATAACGCTAAAGTGTAGTGTTTCCGATTTGCTCATAGGGGGGTAAAAGAGGATAATCCGCTCCAGCAAAATTGACTGCTATTAAGACTACTACCTTTTTGGAGTGAGCCGTGAGCCAAGATAAAGTGTTAGCTGACTGGAAAGGTCGCGAAGCATTAGCTGAAGAGATGATCCCTCTCGTTGGGCGTCTGTATCGTGACAAGCATGTTGAGACGTCTGTGTATGGTCGTCTTATTGTTAAGCGTTCTGTTATCGATGTGATCAAAGCACATCGCTTTGTACGTCAGCTTGAAGAGCAGGAATTGTCAGTTTATGACACCTATCCTGTATTGAAAGCGTTGGATAATATCGATGTTAAACGTGCCCACGTGGATATCGGTAAATTAGCCGTTAAATTCCGTGAACAAACCAATGGTGAATCCATTGAAAACTTTTTAGCGACAGAGCTTGCTCCGGCAATTGATGGTGAAGCGTCTGAACCTACTGATGTCGTGTTGTACGGTTTTGGTCGTATCGGTCGCTTGTTAGCACGGTTATTGATTGAGCGTACTGGTGGCGGTCAGTCTCTGCGTTTACGGGCGATTGTTGTGCGTAAAGGTAAAGCGGCTAACGATCTGGAAAAGCGTGCTAGCTTGCTCCGTCGTGATTCTGTTCACGGGTCTTTCCGTGGCACGATTCAGGTTGATCAAGAAGAACAAGCGATCATCGCGAACGGTAACCTGATCAAGGTTATTTATTCTGATGGTCCTGATCAGGTTGATTACACACAGTACGGTATCGATAACGCATTGGTATTGGATAACACTGGTATCTGGCGTGATGAAGCCGGCTTATCGCTGCATCTGAAATCAAAAGGGGTTGCTAAGGTTGCTCTGACGGCGCCCGGTAAAGGTATTAAAAATATTGTCATGGGTGTTAACCATGGTGATATCGAAGACAGCGATAAGATTCTATCGGCGGCTTCTTGTACTACCAATGCTATCTCGCCTGTGTTGAAAGCGATTGATGCTAAGTATGGCGTGACGAATGGTCATGTTGAAACCGTGCATGCCTATACTAATGATCAGAACCTGATTGATAACTATCATAAAGGCGATCGTCGTGGTCGTGCGGCCGGTCTTAATATGGTTATTACCGAAACCGGTGCGGCGAAAGCAGTATCTAAAGCACTGCCGCAGTTGGAAGGTAAGTTGACGGGTAATGCTATCCGTGTGCCTACACCGAATGTATCGATGGCCATTCTAAATCTGAACTTGGATACGGCGACGGATAAAGAAGAGTTGAACGCTTATCTGCGCGATATGGCGTTACATTCGCCACTGCAGAAGCAGATCGATTATAGTAACTCACCTGAGGCGGTGTCATCTGATTTCGTCGGCTCACGTGCAGCGGGTGTGGTTGATGCGTTGGCGACGATTGCTGAAGGTAACCGTTGTGTGTTGTATGTTTGGTATGACAATGAATTCGGTTATAGCAGTCAGGTGATTCGTATGGCGCAGCGTATGGCGAAGTGCACATTGCCGGCGTTCCCTAAAGCAAAGGTGTAATGCAACTTTAGGTTAATAAAAACCGCTCTAACAGGCGGTTTTTTATCGATTTTTTATTTATATTCTTTTTTGTTATATGGTTATATTATAAAGTTCTGCAATTGTTTTGCTAATAACGACCTAAAAGGACGCTTTAATGGTCGCTCTTGTAGAAAAATTACCTGCTGATCTTTATACTTAACCGGTTTTTAGGTTGGGGTTGCCCCGTCCGTTGTAGGGTTATTGCTTTGGTTTGCGACATCAGGGGACAGTGTTGCAGAGTCGGAGGCATAGTGCTCTGCAGGATGGGACCCTGAAAAATTATAATAGAGATTGGGTGAGGCGGATGATCAAGATCAAACAGGGTCTGGATCTACCTATAGCAGGCGCACCAGAACAGACTGTTTCGGCAGCTGTTGAGGTTAAGTCTGTCGCCGTGATCGGCTTCGATTATCCAGGCATGAAGCCTACGATGCGGGTCAAGGTGGGAGATCGAGTAAAACTCGGTCAAGTGATCTTTTCCGATAAGAAAACGGAAGGTGTTGATTTTACAGCACCAGCTGCGGGTGTGATTAAAGAGATCAACCGTGGTGATAGACGTGTTCTGCAATCGGTTGTTGTTGAAATTGATGGCAACGAAGCGGAGCAATTCGCAAAATATGAACCCGCTCAGTTGTCGTCACTGACGGCTGAACAAGTGCAGGAGAACCTGGTTAAATCGGGTGCTTGGACTGCATTGCGGACACGTCCATATAGCAAAGTTCCAGTGCCAGGCACGCAGCCTGCATCGATCTTTGTGACAGCGATAGATACTAATCCTCTGGCAGCCAATCCTGAAGTTGTGGTTGCCGAGCAGAAGCAGGCGTTCATCAACGGTTTGACCGTGTTGACTCGTCTGACTGAGGGTAAGGTGTTTTTGTGTAAAGCGGCGGGTGCCGATTTACCCACGGCTGAGGGTGTGACGGTTGAAGAGTTCGCTGGGGTGCATCCAGCGGGTAACGCAGGGACTCATATCCATTTCTTGGATCCTGTCTCGGCGGCTAAAACCGTGTGGACAATCGGCTATCAAGATGTGATTGCCTTTGGTCAGCTGTTTACCACCGGTGAACTTTACACCGATCGTGTGGTAGCCGTTGGTGGTCCTCAGGTGAGTAAGCCAACGTTGCTGCGTACCCGTATGGGGGCAAATCTTGATGAGCTACTGGCGGGCCGTACTGAAGGGTCACATAATCGAGTCATCAGTGGTTCGGTTTGGAATGGCCGTCATGCGGCTGGGCCGTTGGGTTATCTGACGCGCTATGCAACTCAGGTATCGGTGCTGGAAGAGGGTGATCAGCGTGAACTGTTTGGCTGGATTGTACCCGGTACGAATAAGTTCTCTGTGCTGAACTTGTTTGCTTCTGCATTTAATCGGTCTAAGAAGTTTAACTTCAGCACCACGACAAATGGTTCTGAGCGAGCCATGGTGCCTGTGGGTCAGTTCGAAGGACTGATGCCATTGGATATTCTTCCTACGCAGTTATTGCGTGCTCTGGTCACGGGTGATGTTGTTCATGCGATGGAGCTGGGTTGTCTTGAGCTTGACGAAGAAGACCTCGCGCTATGCACATTTGCCTGCCCTGGCAAGTATGAATATGGCCAGATCCTTCGCTCCAATTTGGCGCGTATAGAGAAAGAGGCCTGATCATGAGCTTACGAAATATTCTCGATAAAATGGAGCCGCATTTCCATAAAGGCGGCAAATATGAAAATTGGTATGCGCTATATGAAGCAGCGGATACTATTTTTTATACTCCGGGTCATGTGACTAAATCGGCTGCTCACGTGCGTGATGCAGTTGATCTGAAGCGCATCATGATCCTGGTCTGGATGTGTACTTTTCCCGCCGTCTTTTTCGGTTTGTATAATGTCGGTTTTCAGGCGAATACTGCCATGGCAGCGATGGGTATCACTGAACCATCAAGCTGGCAGGGTGGTCTAGCGGCACTATTTACCGGTTTTAATCCCGATAGTCTGTGGGATAACATCATTCACGGTGCAATGTATTGGCTGCCGATCTACCTGACAACCTTCGTTGTCGGTGGTTTCTGGGAAGTCTTGTTTGCCATGAAGCGTGGTCATGAAGTTAACGAAGGTTTCTTTGTAACATCGATACTGTTTGCCCTGATTTTGCCGCCAACGATTCCGTTGTGGCAGGTGGCGCTCGGTATTACCTTCGGTGTGGTCATTGGTAAGGAAGTCTTCGGTGGAACCGGTAAAAACTTCCTTAACCCGGCATTGACTGGTCGTGCGTTCCTGTTCTTTGCTTACCCTGCGCAGATGTCAGGCGATGCAATATGGACTGCGGTTGATGGCTTCTCTGGGGCGACTCCGTTAGGGCTGGCTGCGGCCGGTGGCGTTGATGCGATCCTGGCACAAAACATCACTTGGTTTGATGCCTTTATAGGTAACATTCAAGGTTCTGTCGGTGAGGTATCAACCTTGGCGATTGCATTGGGTGGCTTAGTCTTGTTGTTTGCTAAGGTGGCTGCATGGCGAATCGTTGCGGGTGTGTTCTTAGGAATGACCGTGATGGCTACGCTATTGAATCTGATTGGTTCTGAGACCAATGCCATGTTTTCGCTACCATTTTACTGGCATATGGTGCTGGGTGGCTTCGCGTTCGGTATGTTCTTTATGGCAACCGATCCGATATCAGCGTCTATGACCAATACAGGTAAGTGGTACTTCGGTGCTTTGATTGGGGTGATGGTTGTGCTGATCCGTGTTGTTAACCCAGCGTTCCCAGAGGGAATGATGTTAGCAATTCTGTTCGGTAATCTGTTTGCACCACTGATCGATAACTTTGTCGTGCAGGCGAACATCAAACGGAGGGCGATGCGACATGTCAGCAAGTAAAGATTCTATCGGTAGAACACTTACCGTGGCTGTTTTGTTGTGCGTGGTCTGCTCTGTGGTTGTATCTGCAGCAGCGGTGCTATTGAAACCAAAGCAGGTTGCCAATAAAAACCTGGACCGACAAACCAATATTCTGGCTGCGGCTGGGATATCGACTGCCGGTAAGGATGTACAGGCGTTATTCGATGAGCTTATCGAAAAGCGTTTTGTTGATCTGCGTAGCGGTAAATACACAGATATCGCCGATCCAGCACGCTATGATGCGACTAAAGCGGCGAAAGAAGCGGATACTGGGATTCAATTGAGTCGCGATATCGATACGGCTTCGATCAAGGTGCAGGCGAAAGTGATGCCTGTGTATCTGGTGAAAAGCGATACGCCTGAGGGCTTCGATAAGATGATTCTGCCGGTGCACGGTTATGGTCTCTGGTCGACGCTGTATGGCTTTCTCGCGCTGGAGTCCGATCTCAACACCGTGGTTGGTTTAGGCTTCTACTCTCATGCAGAAACGCCAGGATTGGGTGGTGAAGTTGATAACCCGAACTGGAAAGCGCTATGGCCGGGTAAGCAGGTATATCGCGACGACTCTATGACGCCAGCGTTAGGGCTGATTAAAGGCAATGTCGATCCAGCTTCTGCGAATGCGAAGTATCAGATTGATGGTCTTTCCGGTGCGACGCTAACTAGCCGTGGTGTGACTAACCTGGTTCATTTCTGGATGGGTGAGAATGGTTATGCACCATTTCTATCAAATCTGAAAGCAGGGGGGGCGTAAATCATGTCTCAAGTTAAGGATGTCCTATTAGGACCTATTTTTAACAACAACCCGATTGGGCTGCAGATTCTGGGTATTTGTTCCGCACTGGCGGTAACATCAAACCTAGGTACTGCGTGTGTCATGGCATTGGCTGTAACGGTCGTTACCGCCTTTTCCAACATGTTCATCTCGATTATTCGTAATCAGATACCCGGTAGTATTCGGATCATTTGTCAGATGGCCATCATCGCCTCATTGGTTATTGTGGTCGATCAGATTCTGAAAGCTTATGCTTATGAAATTTCTAAGCAGCTATCAGTGTTTGTTGGTTTGATCATTACCAACTGTATTGTAATGGGTCGTGCTGAAGCCTTCGCTATGAAGAACCCACCAGGGATCTCTTTCTTGGATGGTATCGGTAATGGCTTAGGCTACGGTGTTGTCCTGCTGTTTGTCGGCTTTATTCGTGAGCTACTCGGTGCGGGTAAGTTGTTCGGTATTGAAGTATTACCGTTGATTACTGATGGTGGATGGTATCAGGCTAACGGCTTACTGCTGTTGCCACCGAGCGCGTTCTTTATTATCGGCATCTTCATTTGGTTAGTGCGTACCTTTAAGAAAGATCAGGTCGAAGCGCCAGAGTTTGTGTTGGCTAAGAACACTCAGAAGGAGGCTGTGTAATGGAACAGTATATCAGCCTTGCGGTTAAGGCGATCTTTGTTGAAAACATGGCGCTGGCCTTCTTCTTGGGTATGTGCACCTTTCTGGCAATCTCAAAGAAGGTTCAGACAGCGATTGGTTTGGGTATTGCGGTTATCGTTGTATTGGCGATTACCACCCCCATCAATAACCTGATCTATAATCTGTTGCTGCGAGAAGGAGCACTGGCTTGGGCCGGTTACCCTGAAGTTGATCTCAGCTTTTTGGGTTATATCTCTTATATCGGCGTTATCGCAGCGATTGTGCAGATTCTTGAGATGTTCCTCGATAAGTATGTGCCAGCACTGTACAACGCGTTGGGTGTATTCCTGCCGCTGATTACTGTGAACTGTGCCATCATGGGTGCTGCACTGTTCATGGTCGAGCGTGACTATACTTTCGGTGAGTCGGTTGTTTATGGTACGGGTGCGGGTGTTGGTTGGGCGTTGGCAATTGCTACGCTGGCCGGTATTCGTGAAAAACTTAAATACAGCGACGTGCCAGAAGGTTTGCGTGGCCTAGGTATCACCTTCATTACTGTTGGTTTGATGTCTCTGGGTTTCATGTCTTTTTCCGGCGTGCAGCTGTAATTGCTGTCGCATGATCAACTAAAGAAGGATTAAGCTAATGAATGCAGAAATCGTTCTCGGCGTTGTCATGTTTACCGCAGTGGTGCTTGCACTGGTCGCGGTAATTCTGGCAGCCCGTTCTAAATTAGTAAGCAGTGGGGATGTGACGATCTCCATTAATGATGATCCGGATAAGAGCATTACGGTGCCTGCCGGTGATAAGCTGCTACAAACACTGTCTAATGTCGGTATCTTCGTACCTTCAGCTTGCGGTGGTGGTGGTACTTGCGCTCAGTGTAAGTGTCAGGTGTTGGAAGGCGGTGGTTCTATGCTGCCAACCGAAGAATCGCACTTCACCATGCGCGAAGCGAAAGAAGGCTGGCGCTTGTCATGTCAGGTGGCTGTTAAGCAAGACCTGAAAATTGAACTCGAAGAAGAGATCTTCGGTGTCAAGAAGTGGGAGTGTACGGTTGAGTCTAACCCTAACGTAGCGACGTTCATTAAAGAGCTAACACTGCGTTTACCTGAGGGTGAGAATGTAGACTTCCGCGCCGGTGGTTATGTGCAGCTTGAATGTCCTCCGCATGAAGTCCATTACAAGGATTTCGATGTTGAAGAGGAATACCGAGGTGATTGGGATAAGTTTGATCAATGGCGCTTTGTCTCGAAGGTGGATGAAACCACTATCCGGGCTTACTCCATGGCAAACTATCCAGAAGAGCGTGGTGTGGTTAAATTCAACATCCGCATCGCTTCTCCGCCACCGGGGACTGATGTGCCTCCAGGCAAGATGTCTTCGTATGTGTTCAGCTTAAAGCCGGGTGATAAAATTTCTGTTTATGGGCCATTTGGTGAGTTCTTTGCCAAAGAAACCGATAATGAAATGGTCTTCATCGGTGGTGGTGCAGGTATGGCGCCTATGCGCTCGCATATCTTTGATCAGCTGAAGCGTTTGCACTCTAAGCGTAAGATCTCTTTCTGGTATGGTGCACGCTCGCTACGAGAATGCTTCTACAACGAAGAGTACGATAAGCTTCAGGAAGAAAATGAAAACTTTAACTGGCACCTAGCACTGTCTGATCCGCAGCCTGAAGATAATTGGGAAGGTAAAACCGGTTTCATTCATAATGTGTTGTATGAAAACTATCTGAAGGATCATGATGCACCTGAAGATTGTGAGTATTACATGTGTGGGCCACCGATGATGAACGCTGCTGTAATCCAAATGTTGGTTGATTTGGGTGTTGAGCGTGAAAACATCTTCCTCGATGACTTTGGTGGCTAAAGAGTAGATGTCAGATATCACCAAATGTAGTATTAAACGGCCAGCAGCGTTGCTGCTGGCCGCTTTGTTTGTGTTCGCCTTATTGGCAGGATGCAGTCGGCAGCCTCAGATTGTTAGTCATCAAGGCTCAACAATGGGGACGACGTTTACAATCAAGTGGGTCTCTGCGGATGCATCGCTCGATGCAACATTACCCGCAAAAATCGATCAGCTGTTGATCGATATCAATCACAGTATGTCTACCTATCAGAATGATTCAGAGTTGAGTCGCATCAATCAGATGCCGGCCGGTGAGTCGGTGATGTTGTCTGAGGGTTTGACGCAAGTTTTACAACAGGCTTTAGAGATTAGTCATACATCTGACGGAGCATTTGATGTGACCGTTGGACCCTTGGTTAATCTGTGGGGCTTTGGTCCAGAGGGGCGTATTATTAAGGCGCCTGATGCCGCCGATATTCAGGCGTTACGTCAGCGAGTCGGTTATCATCATTTAACGCTAACAGAACGGCAATTGACCCGTGATCGGGATGTTTATATTGATCTGTCTGCTATCGCTAAAGGGTATGGGGTTGATCAAGTGGCTGAGTTACTTGAGACGGCGGGTGTTAGTGCTTATCTCGTTGAAATCGGTGGTGAATTGCGCGCCAAAGGTAACAAACCCGATGGTAGTCATTGGAAAATAGCCGTCGAAGCCCCTGTTACCGCTGAGCGTGTTGTTCAGCGGATAATAAAAGTGAATAATGTTGGTATTGCCACGTCCGGTGATTACCGGAATTATTTTGAGGAAAACGGCGTGCGTTTTTCTCATACGCTTAATCCTGTTACCGGTAAGCCGATTAGCCATAAGCTCGCGTCAGTCACAGTATTAGCGCGTGATTGTGCGACGGCTGATGGTTTGGCAACCGCGATGATGGTCTTGGGGCCAGAAAAGGCCGAAGCGTATGCCGAGCAGCAGGGTGTTGAAGCGCTAATGATCATCAAGTCTGATATAGGTTTTAGAGAAATAATGACACCGGGTTTTAGCGACTACTTGGTGGAATGAGGAGATATTATGAGTACTATGATTTTGACGTTTATCGTGTTGTTAATGGTGGTGGCGGGCATGTCGGTCGGCGTATTAATGGGTCGTAAGCCTATCGCGGGTTCTTGTGGTGGTCTGGCCGCCGTTGGTATCGATCAAGAGTGCTCTATTTGTGGCGGTAACCCAAGCAAGTGTGAAGAAGAGCAGGATAAGCAGAGCCGTAAGGAAGAGCTATTGGCGTTGGCGTACGATGCCAAATCTGAACGTTAATTGAGTCTCTAGTTGAGTATTTCTGCTAGGTGTTTTTATCTATAGATGGATGCATCTAGTCCTAGTTTGGTTTCAATCTTAATAAATATAGAAAAGTTAGCTGATAACAGGGGAAGGTAATGGCTGTTTATGACTACGATGTCATTGTAATTGGATCGGGTCCCGCGGGAGAAGGTGCTGCGATGAACGCGGCAAAGAAGGGGCGTCGTGTTGCTGTTATTGAGACTCAAAATTCTGTGGGTGGTAATTGCACTCATAAAGGCACGATCCCATCTAAAGCACTGCGTCACTCTGTAAAGCAGATTATAGAGTTTAATACCAACCCCATGTTTCGCGATATTGGCGAGCCGCGCTGGTTTTCTTTTCCTAAAGTACTTAATCGTGCTGAGAAGGTTATCTCTAATCAAGTCATGATGCGGACTAACTTTTACGCTCGCAATCGTATCGATCTTTTTTTCGGTCTGGCGGAATTTGTTGATCAAAATACTGTTTTGGTTTCGGGTACGGTGAAAGGTGATGAGACACTGCGGGCCAAAAACATTATTATTGCGACCGGTTCTCGGCCGTATAAACCGGATAATATCGACTTTAAGCATCCGCGTATTTATAACAGCGATACCGTATTGACCCTGAGTCATACGCCGCGCACATTGATTATCTATGGTGCGGGTGTTATCGGTTCTGAATATGCTTCTATCTTCAGTGGCTTAGGTGTCAAAGTCGATCTGATTGATTCAATGGATCGCCTATTATCGTTTTTGGATGCTGAAATTTCAGACTCTCTCAGTTATCACCTACGTAATAACGCGGTTAAAATCCGTCATAACGAAGTGTATGAGACGGTAGTCGCCGATGAGCGTGGTGTTACCCTAACGCTCAAATCGGGCAAAATGATCCGCGCGGATGCATTCCTTTGGTGTAATGGCCGTAGCGGTAATACCGATACCTTGAAGCTGGAAAATATTGGCCTTGAAGCGAACGGTCGTGGTCAGATTGAGGTTGATGAGCATTACCGCACCAAGGCTGAAGGTATTTATGCCTGTGGTGATGTTATCGGTTGGCCGGCGCTGGCATCGGCGGCGTTGGATCAGGGGCGTGCAGCCTCCTCGGATATGTTGAATGCGGATGATTTCCGCTATATCAATGACGTGCCAACGGGGATTTATACCATTCCCGAAATCAGCTCAATTGGTAAAACCGAAGAGCAGTTGACCGATGAGTGTGTGCCTTATGAAGTGGGTCAGGCTTTCTTTAAAGATACGGCGCGGGCGCAGATTTCCGGTGAGCCGGTGGGCATGCTAAAAATTCTCTTTAACCGAGAGACTTTAGCGATCTTAGGAATCCACTGTTTTGGCGATCAGGCTTCTGAGATCGTGCACATTGGTCAGGCGATTATGAATCAAAAGGGTGAGGCGAATAGCATTAACTATTTCGTTAATACCACGTTTAACTATCCAACAATGGCTGAAGCTTACCGAGTGGCGGCGATTGCGGGTTTAAATCGTATTTCGAATCTTTGAGATTAATTGGTATTTCAAAAACCGTCATTGAGGCGGTTTAATAACGGGGTTCTCCTTGCTTCCTTAGGTGGTCAAGCCAATCGGGAGAGCCTTCTTATCTCTCTCAGTCGTTGGCATCGATGATGGTAACGGGCTTACTGCAGCATACCTCACTATTGTTCGTCACTGTCAGTCGCATTAAACTGCCAAAAAAACGCGCGTGAAACAACGTCAACAAGCGGTTAACCGTTTAAGGATAGTCCGATATCTATGTTAACGGTGTGAGAGAAGGGGTAACGCTTGCCCATCAACGAGGTTGAGGGGCTATTGTAAGATCAACTGTGAATAGTCGTAGCGTTGCAGCTCTGATTCAACGGTGTTTATCGCTAGCTTTTGGTGGATCTTTATAAAAACCATCTTCATAGTATTTGCCGGACACGCCGAGTTTTTTCTCTATCCAGCGGTTATAGTATTTCCAGATGAAGAAGCCTGGCGTCATGCCGATCATAATACCCAGCATGAGTCCTGAGCCGGCATATTTTGCCGGCAGTTGCGCAGTAACCCAGTCGTACAGACCACTCTTGTCGATTAATAGGTAATAGCCGACTAAAAACAGTAATCCGCACGCCGTGGCTATATGGTGAAGAATTTTATTGTGTGGTCGTGATGCGTGGTTCGTCTGCGGTTTAGTGTTATCGGTCATTGAATAGATTATCCCAAATATCGGTGGGCTCTGAGGCTGGGCAAAAAAGCATGCGGATCGATTTTGAGATCGCTACGTTTAAGTCTGCTGCGTGCCTCAGGAGGAGTCAGCGGTGGCTCATTATACGCAGGCAGGTGTGGATTTTCACTGTCCATGGCGATAATAATCGGTAGCGAGGTATTCTGCGCTTTGCGTAAGGTGCTGTGTTGATCTTTCCAACTTATATTAGCGCGCATAACCGGTACTTGAGTTTGAATCTGAGCCAGTCGATCGTCTGGGCGCAGGTTGCCAACGGCTTGAAGTTGTTGCTGTATATGGGGTTGGCTGATATCCATTTGTAAAAGTTTTTGTTCTGCTTCCTGGGGGGTGAGTTTGCGAATGCTACGCCCGCTGGTATACCAGCTGAAGCCGATTTTGCTTGGGCAACGTCGTAACACGGGTATCTGTCGGTAGCATTGTTTTAGATGAATTCTGGCTGCGCCGTGACGATGTAATAGATCAGCGATTTTTTTACTTCTGTGCTGCAGAGCTTCTAATGTATCGGTCGACTGGCTCAAGCGATAGTGGATCGCCAGTGTTTGAAACTCGGCTTTGGCGCGATTCAGTTGCACGGTGGCATCGATCAGCGCAGCTGTGCCGCCGATGAGGCCGTGCTGACTAACGGTGGTTCGACCATCCTGTCCATCTCGATACCATATGTCGGTGTAGAGGCTGGCGGCTTGAGATAAATTAGTGGCGTTGGGCCCTGGTAGCCAGAAGGGTTGGCTACTGCTATTGAGATGTTGTGAAAAGTTGACTAGCGCTTGTTGCAGGCGATTCAGACTATCAATTAATTCAACGGCACTGATGTCACTCATGAGTCTGCTGACGGGCACGGGTTTGGCTGTTAAGAATATAGCGCGCTACAATCATACGGCTGCTTTCGGGCATATCACTAAACTCTATACCAATTTTGTACTGTCCATCGTCTCCTTTCTCGCTGCAATAGAGTACCTGACCGTAAAGCAGTAGGCCGCTATGGGTTTCTTCAAAGACGACTTTGAGGGCGAGATAGCTATTCAATTCAATCGCTGCTTGGCTATTAAATGACATGCCGCCTTCGCTGAGGTTAATCTCCTGAGAAGATAGATTATCAAAATCGACATCACTTTTAGCGACCGCATGTGCGATCGCATCGATCTTATCATTCATCAACTCTAGATAGGTGGCGATCGCGGGTTCTTTTTGCGCAATCTTACGCAGATGATAACTGCTATCGTTGTTATACGCTTGCAACTGATTGAGCAGTAAAAAGAAGGGAGATACCTGAAATTGAGTCGGTAGACGCCCGTGTTTCATTTCATCTTCACTGATGATTTTATAATCAACCGCGACTTTGCCGTTAATGCGGAAATATTGACGTCGTTCCTGATTCAAAATACTGTCTCCATTATTTTGTCATTTCCGTTCAGTATAGCGAATATTATTCTGATTTTGTTAGAGAATTTCATCGGTCTGTGATTTAATCCTCAGCCATGTTTACTCCATTCTCTCTGTACGTTGGCTTGCGTTACACCGCAGCCAAACGGAACAATAATTTTATCTCTTTTATCTCGCTGGTCTCCATGCTGGGGCTGATGCTGGGTGTCGCCGCGCTGATTGTCGTACTCTCGGTTATGAATGGCTTCGATCGGGAATTGAAACAGCGTATTTTAGGTATGGTGCCGCATGGTACGCTTTCTGACTATGGTAAACCGCTCGATAATTGGCAAGTGATTGCTGAGCAAGTTAGTCATCAGGACGGTATTGTCGGCAGCGCTCCTTATATTCAGGCGCAAGGCATGCTGACCAATCGCGGCGTTGTTCGCGGCGTGTTGATCAATGGTATTGAGCCCGAGTTGGAAGCCAAAATATCTATCTTGGAAGACCATATTACTGCGGGTAGCTTAGAGGCTCTGCAAGCGAAAGAATATGGTATCGTCCTGGGGGCTCTATTGGCGCGTTCATTGGGCGTCAATATCGGCGATAAGGTCACCTTAGTTTTGCCCGAGGCATCGATCAGTGTTGCGGGCGTTATTCCTCGATTAAAGCGGTTTACGGTGGTCGGCTTATTTGAAGTGGGCGCCGAGCTAGATGCCAGTCTCGCGTATATTCATATGGCGGATGCGGCGCGTATTAAACGTATGGATAGCGGTGTTGATGGGCTTCGTTTGCAGTTTGAGGATTTATTTGCCGCGCCCGCAGGCATTAAGCAGATTGTTGCCGAGCTAGGTGGATTTTATCGCACCAGTGATTGGACACGGACTCACGGGAATCTCTTTCAGGCGATACAGTTAGAAAAGAAAATGATCGGTTTGTTACTGTTTTTAATCGTCTTTGTCGCCGCGTTTAATATTGTTTCAACGCTGGTGATGGTCGTGACGGATAAGAAAGGTGATATTGCCATTCTGCGAACCCTAGGGGCAACGCCAGGCTGTATTATGCGTATCTTTATGGTGCAGGGGACAGTGATTGGAGTGATGGGCACGTTACTAGGCTCTGTCCTTGGCATTATTTTAGCGCTGACGGTCACCGATTTGATCGCCTGGGTCGAACAAGCTTTCGGTATTCAGTTTCTCAGTGCCGATGTTTATTTCATTAGCTATTTACCCTCACAACTGCAATTGGACGATGTATTCGTGATTATAACGGTTGCCTTGGGTATTAGTTTTTTGGCAACCATTTATCCTGCTTGGCGAGCATCCCGCACACAACCGGCAGAGGCGTTACGTTATGAGTAATCTGGTGCTGCAGTGTGTTGACCTGAAAAAGCAATATGGTGACGCTGATATCGCCGTTGAGGTGTTACGCGGTGTTGAACTAGCGGTTGAGCGTGGTGAAACGTTGGCCATCGTTGGTAGTTCGGGGTCGGGTAAAAGTACCTTGCTGAATATGTTAGGAGGCTTGGATCTGCCAAGCTCCGGTGATGTACGTGTTGATGATCAATCGCTGTTTGAGATTAGTGAGCAGGCGAGAGCTAAGCTACGTAATCGTTCTTTGGGATTCGTCTATCAGTTTCATCATTTACTGCCGGAGTTTACCGCGCTGGAAAATGTTGCGATGCCGTTATTGATTCGCGGTGAGGCCATCAGCGTGGTGCGCGAACAGGCGGCGGAGATACTTAAGGCGGTCGGGCTCTCCCATCGGCTGGAGCATAAGCCTGCCATGCTCAGTGGTGGCGAGCGTCAACGGGTTGCCATCGCGCGAGCATTGGTAACGAACCCTGCCTGTGTGTTGATGGATGAGCCAACCGGTAATCTGGATCGTTACACCGGGCAAGAGGTGCAGGGGTTGATGAATAAGCTTAATGATGAGTTTGGTATATCATTTGTAGTGGTGACTCATGATCATGAATTGGCGCAAAAACAGGGGCGGGTAGTCGAGTTAAAAGATGGATTGCTGCAGCCTATTACACTGTAATTATGCTTGAGTATTGAGTCTGCTAATGTCAAAAAAGCCGGAATTTATTCCGGCTTTTTGCTATCTGAAGGGGGCTTATCGGGGTCGGTTTTATTCGAACGCTGTTGTGCTGGCGGGCGGGGTTTATCTGTTTGAGGCTCAGGCGATGTTTTGTCATCGCTGCTACTTGGCTCGGCTTTCGCTTTGCGCCGAGCGAATCGACCGCCCTTGCGGTTGCGCCAGCTTTTATTCACATGCCAGACCCAAAAGCGCTGCATGAGTAAATATCCTAAGGTGCCGCTAACAAGGCTGCAGATCAATGAGCCTACCAGTAAAGGCAGCCAGATGTGATCTAGCTCGGCTTTCAGCCATTCAAGGCTGACCTCAAAATCGATCGCCATCATATCGACACCAATGATCTGGGTGCCGATCCAGTAGGCAAAGTAGAACATTGGAGGAATGGTGAGTGGGTTGGTTAGCCATACAAGGCTAACGGAAATCGGCAGATTACTCCGCACGAACAGAGACGCCAGCGCCGCCATCAGCATCTGCGATGGTAAGGGAATGAAGGCGCAGAAGAGCCCGACAAAAAACGCCCGACTGACTGATGTACGAGTCAGATGCCAGAGGTTTGGATCGTGTATGTGGCTACCCAGCCAACTAAGGTAACGGTTGGATTTGAGCTTACGCTCATCTGGCATAAATTTTTTTATAAGTTTGCGCGGCATCAGGATGGAACTTATAGTTAGCTGATGGGGGGCTAATTATGCCTCCTTCAAACCATTAAGCCAACTGGTAATCAAGGATGATTAGTATAGCGCTTGGAGTGATGTTAGTAGCTTGGCTGCCGCAGCTGCTTCCTTATTGGATGCTGGTGTTGCTGACACTTTTGTTAATCGTTTTGTTGATCGGTTATCGGGCTGCTTGTTTGGCTCGAGTGGCACCGCGAATCAGTGTCGATATACGCTATCATAGCGTCGGTGTTATTTTGGGCGTGTTGTATGCCTCGGCTTGGGGCTATATCAATCTGAATCAGCGTATGCCCTTGAACATGAGTGCACAGACGTTGACGGTTGTTGGCAGTGTTAGTCAATTACCTGAGTCTTTACCCGGCGTGAGTCGATTTAGATTTGCTGTAGATCACTATTCCCCTGCGTTAAATAATGCCGATTTAAAACATCTACTACTCAGTTGGTATAAAGCCGATCAGGAGGTGATACCGGGTCAGCAGTGGTCGTTTTTGGTTAGGCTTAAGCCCCCTAGAGGCTTAATGAATCCGGGAAGTAGCGATTATGAAACACGTTTGTTTGCCGATCAGGTCAATGCGCGTGGCTATGTTAAGACGGCGCAGCTACTGCGCACACCCGAAGAAACCGGCGCATACCGAATAGCCTATTGGCGCTATCAGTTATCACAATGGCTGACGGGGTTGTCGTTAACTGCGCGAACCGAAGCCACGGTTCGGGCGTTGGTGCTGGGTGATAAACATGCTTTGCAGGATGAACAATGGCAGGTTTTAAGACAAACGGGGACGGTTCACCTCGTTGTTATTAGCGGCCTGCATATTGGTATTGCTTGTTTGTTAGGTTATGGCTTGGGGTGGTTTTTACAAGTGGCCTGCGGTTTGTTTGGGCGCGGCTCCATTGATATTCGGCTTTACCGTATTCTGCCGGCTTTATTGTTGGCATCGGGTTATGCTTTACTGGCTGGCTTTAGTATTCCGACGCAGCGCGCATTGATCATGGCGTTAGCGATGTTGTTACCGGTGCTTTTTAATCGACATATAGGTGTTTGGCAGCGATATAAATTAGCCATGGTGCTGGTTGTGTTGATGCAGCCATTGAGTGTTTATCAGCCTGGTTTTTGGCTGTCTTTTATGGCGGTGGCAGCGCTCTTATTGACGCTCGATGGTGACGCTAAGGGCAAGGTAGTAGCACTGTTGGCGACTCAATGGGCGGTGTTTTTGGGTTTGTTACCACTGTTGTTGCTGTGGCTTGGACAGGTTGCTTTGATTGCCCCGCTGATCAATCTTGTTGCCATTCCATTATTGACGTTTGTGCTGCTGCCTGGAGTGATGCTAGGACTGCTGCTATGTGTGTTTGTCCCGTTTCCCGGTGTCGCTCTGCTCGATGGTTTAACGGATGGTTTTTGGTTTCTGCTGCAACTTTGTATACCCCCTGAATCCTGGGGAATATTAACGGGTGATCCCGGTGTGCTAGTGGTTCTATTGGGCGTACTGGCCGCAGCCTTGTTGATTTTACCTCGTTGGAGTGGGATGGGTTTTTTCGGTTTATGTTTGTTATTAGCATTAATTTTTCCGGCGCAGGATCGCGTCAAAGAGGGACGCTTTCGTGCTACGGTAGTTGATATCGGTCAGGGATTGTCGGTGTTGATTGAAACATCAGAGAAGGCCTTAGTCTTCGATAGTGGTGCGGCATATAAGGGACGCGGTGTAGCACGCTTTAGCTTAGTGCCGTTACTCAAAAGTCGGCAGATTACGCGGCTCGATCGATTAATTCTGAGCCATAAAGATAATGATCATGCCGGTGGTTATGTGACCTTGCAGGGCAGTCTGGATATTGCGGCACTTGATTCCGGAAGTCCTGAATTGCAGCGCACGTTATCGGCTCGGCCTTGTGTTGCGGGCACGCATTGGCAATGGAACGGCGTTCGTTTCAGCTATATACATCCCACCCGCTTAGGGGTTGTGAATGAGAATAATCGCTCCTGTGTTTTGTTGGTGCAATCTGAGCAATGTGCGTTACTGATTCCGGGGGATATTGAAAGTAATGTTGAACGACAGATTCTGACTGAATATCCGCAGTTGGCGGTCGACTGGTTAGTCGCTGCGCATCATGGCAGTCGATTTTCCAGCTCGACTGAGTGGTTGCGTACATTGCACCCCGATTGGGTATTGTTCAGTGCCGGCTTTGATAATCCATATGGCCATCCGGCAGCTGAAGTGTTAAAGCGAATGCATGCTTTACAGTTACCTGGGTTGAATACCGCAGCAGCCGGCGCGCTATTGCTTGAGAGTACACCGAACGGTTGTTTGACTGAATCCTATCGACAGCAGAAAAAGCGTTACTGGACAGCGGGTTAATCACTACACTGGCGTTAGACTCTATGCTAAAGTATGGATCCGTCCGAAGGAGGAATTCTGGTGTTTGAATTGATTCAATCTGGTGGTTGGTTAATGCTACCAATTATCGCCTGTTCTATTATAGCTCTGGCTATCTGTCTAGAGCGTTTTTGGGTGTTGCAGCGCAAACGTGTTGCGCCAGCTAATCTTTTATCAGAAGTGTGGTTGTTAGTGCGTAATGGTGAAATGACCCCTGAGCGTCTGTTGCAACTTCGTAATGAGAGTTTTCTGGGACAGATCATGGTCGCCGGCTTGAATAACTCCACTCACGGTCGTGAGATTATGAAGGAGAGTATTCAGGAAGCGGCTCAGCATGTGATGCATCAGATGGAGCGATTTCTTAACTCATTGGGCACCATTGCCGCGATCGCGCCGTTGCTCGGCTTATTGGGCACCGTTATTGGCATGATTAAAGTTTTTGCTGAAATCATGCTGCAGGGAACGGGTAATGCCAATGTCTTAGCGGGCGGTATATCGGAAGCGCTCATTACCACGGCTGCCGGTTTGTCTATCGCGATTCCGGCGCTGGTGTTTCATCGTTACTTTCAGCGCCGCATTGAGACACTCTTGATGGATATGGAGCAAGAGTGTCAAAAACTGGTTGAGGTCGTGCATGGCGACCGCGAAGTAGATTTCGAGTAGCCAATGAGTCGATTGAAGTTTAGACGAAAACAGACGGAAGAGGTTTCCGTCAATCTGACCCCCTTAATTGATGTCGTATTTCTGCTGCTAATCTTTTTTATGGTGTCGACCACGTTTACCAATGAAACCCATTTGCAAATCAGTTTGCCTGAAGCAGAGGGGGAAGCGGTTGAAACTCAAGCCGAAACATTGGAAGTGCTGATCGGGGTTGAAGGGGGCTATACGGTGAATGGACAACACTTGCTCAACAGTCAGCCAGAAACTCTACGGCGGGCGATTGTTGATCAAGCGGGTGATAATCGACAGCTTCCCTTTGTTATCTCGGCCGATGCAAAAACACCGCATCAGTCAGTTGTGACAGTGATGGATGTGGCTGGGCAGCTAGGTTTTAGTGGCCTGAGTATTACGACGCTGCAGCCGGCTGGAAGTTAGCGATGGGGCTCGAACAGGCCTGGTATAAGGGGGATCGTTGGCTCAAACTTTTGCGGCCGTTATCCTGGTTGTTTTGTTATTTGGCGGCTCGACGCCGACAGCAATACCGTGATGGTTCGAAGCCGAGTTGGACCGCGTCAGTGCCGATTATTGTAGTGGGGAATATCTCTGTCGGAGGGACTGGCAAATCACCTTTGGTTATTTGGTTGGTCGATCACCTGCGACGACAGGGTTATACACCGGGTGTGATTAGCCGGGGTTATCGTGCCTCACCGCCCTCAATACCTTATTTAGTAACCGCCGAGGCCTCCGCCGCAGAAGCCGGTGATGAACCGTTGATGATTGTTCGGCGCACGGGAGTGCCGCTGGTGATATCAGCCGATCGAGTCGCCGCCGCGAAGTTTTTATTAGCTCAGACGTCGTGTGATCTGATTATCAGCGATGATGGTTTGCAACACTATGCATTGAATCGCACAATCGAGATCGCTGTGATTGATGGCGCAAGAGGGTTTGGTAATCGTCGTTGCTTACCCGAAGGCCCGTTGCGTGAGCCCGTTAGTCGATTGAATGAGGTCGATCTGATTGTGGTTAATGGCGCCTCACCTAAGCGAGTGTTGAGTGCCTCTCATGCAAAGAAAGCGTTTCAAATGAACTTGCAGCCGAATCGGTTAGTCGCCTTAAAGTCTCACGTTCATGTTAATCCAGAAGATTGGTGCGATTCGTCACAGATTAATGCGGTTGCCGCCATTGGTAATCCGGCCCGTTTTGCGCGTACGTTAGAAAATTTGGGTTTTGAGCCGCGGCTTAGATCGTTTGCTGATCATCATCACTACAGCGCTAATGATTTTGCCTTTGCGCAGCAGTTGCCACTGATAATGACTGAAAAAGATGCCGTAAAGTGCGATCATATTGCACTCGATAACGCTTGGTATTTGCAGGTGAATGCGAAAATGGATGAGGGGTTTTCTGCCTCACTCGAAACGATGCTGAGGCCGTAGTATTGGCGATAAATGGCATAGATTAATGTATTTTATACAGAGGCACTGACGATGGATAAAAAATTATTGGATATCTTAGTTTGCCCGGTATCTAAGGCACCGGTTGAATGGAATAAAGAAACAAACGAATTGATCTGCCGTAGCTCGGGTTTGGCGTATCCTATCCGTGATGATATTCCGGTGATGCTTGAAAGTGAAGCACGTACTTTGACCACCGATGAGCGTTTGGAGAAGTAGCTATTATGGCTTTTTCTGTTGTTATACCCGCGCGCTTTGGGTCTTCTCGTTTTCCAGGTAAACCGTTAGCCGATATCGCCGGTAAGCCGATGATTCAGCATGTTTACGAACGCGCGATTCAAAGTGAGGCGCAGCGGATTATTATCGCCACAGATGATCAGCGTATCGCCGATATGGCGATTGGTTTTGGTGCAGAAGTCTGTATGACGTCTGCCGCGCACCTGTCCGGTACCGATCGTTTACAAGAGGTGGTTCACTCGCTTGGTTTCTATGCCGATGATATTGTTGTCAACGTGCAGGGGGATGAGCCTTTGATTCCGCCCCGCATTATTAATCAGGTGGCGCATAATCTCAGTGCGGTACCTGAGGCGAGTATTGCAACCTTGTGTGAACCTATCAATGATATTGAATCGGTTTATAATCCCAATGTTGTCAAGGTTGTCGCGGATAATCAGGGACGTGCAATGTATTTTAGTCGTGCGCCGATACCATGGCCGCGCGATGCCTTTAAGACGGCGGCGAGTCAGCAAGTGATGCCTGAAGGCGTTAACTTTCAGCGTCATATTGGTATTTATGCCTACCGAGTTAAATTGCTAAATGATTTTGTTCAGTGGTCCCCCGCACCAGTTGAAGAGACAGAATGTCTTGAGCAGTTACGGGCGATGTGGAATGGCGCCATTATCCATGTCGAAGAGGCGGATGAACTGCCGCCTGCCGGTGTCGATACCCCTGAAGATCTTGAACGGATTCGCCATCTTTTTGAAAGCTAATTAGCTGGAGAAGACTATGAAACGGGTTCTTTTTGTTTGCTTGGGGAATATTTGTCGTTCACCAACCGCGCACGGTGTGTTTCGTACATTAGTCGAGCGTAGAGGTATGGCGCATCTGGTGGAGATCGATTCCGCTGGTACGGCGGCTTATCATGTGGGCAATCCGCCCGATCATCGAGCCGCCTCGGCGGCCTTAAAGCGTGGTGTTGATTTAAGTGATTTACGCGCGCGACAGGCGGTGGTGGCAGATTTTGAACATTATGATTTTATTATCGCCATGGATAATGAGAACCTGAACGAGCTCAAATCGATCTGTCCGGCTGACTTTAAGGGCTATCTTGGACTGTTCTTGCCGCTGACGGCGTTATCCGAACGTGAAGTGCCTGATCCATACTACGGCGGTCCTGCGGGGTTTGATCATGTGCTTGATCTGGTTGAGGCGGCCTCTGAAGCGTTGTTGGATCGTATTGCGGCAGAGCTTAATCAATGAGTATTGAGTTTCAAGAAAATATCTCTCTTAAACCGTATAACAGTTTTGGTTTTGATGTGTCTGCTCGCTATTTTGCCGTATTGGAAGATGCCGGGCAGTTACCAGCGATACGTGACTTTATTGCGCGGACTAAACTCCCTGTGTTGTTTGTTGGTGGGGGTAGTAATCTGGTGCTCACGGCCGATTTGAATCAATTGGTGGTGCTTAACCGCATTCAGGGGCTGCAGATGCAAGATCAAGCGGATGGCACGGTCAGTGTCACTGCTGGGGCTGGCGAGGAATGGCATGCCTTTGTGCGCTGGACCTTAGAGCAGGGCGGTTATGGCCTTGAAAATCTATCCTTGATTCCGGGTACCGTTGGGGCTGCCCCGATACAGAATATCGGCGCTTATGGTGTCGAGCTTAAAGACTGCATGAGCTTTCTGGATGCCTTTGATCTTGAAACGGGAGAGTCGGTTGTTTTTACGGCCGATGAGTGTCAGTTTGGCTATCGTGATAGTCTGTTTAAAACGCGTTTTCCGGGTCGCTATCTGATCACCGCGGTCACCTTTACCTTAAGTCGTGAGTTTAATCCCGTGTTGCACTATGGCGGTATTGAGGCGCAACTTAAAGCCCGCCATATACACTCGCCTGAACCATTGCAATTGAGTGATCTCATCAGTGATATCCGTCAAGCTAAGTTGCCGCAGCCGGCACAGTTAGGTAATGCGGGCAGCTTTTTTAAAAACCCAGTGCTGCCGGCTGCCAAAGTTGAGCAGTTAAAGGCTGATTATCCTGAGATGGTGGTGTTTGCCGATCGACCGGGTTATTGCAAGCTGGCGGCCGGCTGGTTGATCGATCGACAGGGGTGGAAGGGGTTCCGGCAAGGGGATGCCGGCGTCTATAGTCAGCAAGCGTTGGTGTTGGTGAATTACGGTGCTGCTAGCGGTATGGATATTATTGAGCTGGCCGGTGCGATTCAGGCGGATGTCTATCAGCAGTTTGGCATTATGTTGGAGATCGAGCCGCGCTGCTATCCCTAATGGTTGAGACTTGCTGATAGGGCTTAAGTAACGTTTTTATATAGATTGTGATCAAGGTTGTGATAAAGAATGTCATCAAGCTTGTCATAAGAGTCGTCGATGATCAAAGCCGCGCTATGTTTCGCGGCTTTTTTTGCTTTTTTATTGAGCTTGGCTCGCTGAAATAAGTTAGCGATATTTCACTCGAGCGCCCTTGCTGCTTCGACGAGGTGAAGCTGCTGAGCGATCTGCCGGTCAGATGGCGGGATTTGCTCGACGTACTAAGGCATTAGCATCAAGCCGTTATCATTGAACTGCGGTTATCAAAAGAGAGGCAAAAAAAAGCACCCGTATCGGGTGCTTTAGTGGTGCAGATTTCAGCGCTTAGTGCTCGCTGTGTTCCTGAGTGTCGCTGGCAGCTGCCGATGTTGCCGCGGCATCATTGGCTTGTCGGCGAGGATCGTTTGGCGCGCGACGCTGACGACGTTTCCGAGCAGCAGGCTCTGCGGCAGTATTTGCCGGTGGTGCTTCACGACGAGGACGAGCGGTCATCACTTCCTCAGGGGCAACGGTCGGCGCAGTCAGATCAGGGCGTTTGCGAACACGGCGACCCGTGGTTGGAGTCGGTGCTGCCGCCGCGGGCTTTTCAACGGCGGTCTCAGTCTCGGGAGAGCGGCTTTCTTCTGCTGCTACCGTTGGCTGAGTTACTGCTGTCACGGATTCTACGGCAGTCGATTCTGCGGGCGCAGATTCTACTGGCGCAGATTCTACTGGCGCAGGTTCAACTGGCGCAGGTTCAACTGGCGCAGGTTCTACTGTAGAAGGTTCTACTGTAGAAGGTTCAGCTGTCGATACTTCTGCCTTCGGCGCGACCTCTTCAGGTGTCTCTGAGATTGCTGCGGCCACTGACGTATCGGCTTTAACGATCTCTGTGGGCGCGGCCGCCTGAGACGCTGGTTGTTCTGCAGCGACGGCTTTAGGGGCGTTCTCCGTGACGACTTCAGCGGCAGTGTTACTTGCCTCTGTAGGCTTGATGTCGCTTTCTGCGGTGCTGTTGGTTTCAGTAGAGTGCGTGTTGGTCGCGTTGACGTCCGTGACCGGTGTTGCAGCACTTGACGCTTTAACCTCGTTGGCTGCGTCGACGGTATGCGTGGCTGTCTCTGCTTCGACTGTGGCTTCTACGGGTGCTTTTGCGGCGACGTCGGTTGTTACTTCAGCGGCGGCTTTATCATCAGTAGGCTTAGTCTCGGCCGAAGTTTTGTTTTCAGACTTGGGCCCGCGACGACGCTGACGGCGTTTGCGAGGGGCTTCGTCGGTTTTTTTGTTGGCTTTGCTGGCGGGCTTGTCGGCAGCAAGGCTACTGTCGTCACTTTCCTTTGGCGCTTGAGTCGCTGTTTCTGCTACGGCGGTTACCGTGTTGGTGTCAGCGGGTGCCAATAGTTCGGTGTTCTCAGTGTTGTTGCTATCGGCCGTACGCTTACCGCTACGTTCGCCACGACGACGACGTCCACGACGGCGTTCACCGCGTGCGCGTCCATCTTCGTTTTGCTCTGTCGCGGAGCTTGCTTCAGGGCTTTTCTCAGCGTTTTTCTCAGGCCGCGTTTGTTGAGTTTTGTTTTTATCATCGCTCTGATCTTTCTGTGACGAGCGGTTGCGTTCGTTACGGCGACGATTACGTGAACGACTACGTCCGCTATCTTCGCTAGCGGTGTCACGCTCTGACGTTTCTTTCGACTCTTTGGCTTCTGTGGTGTCAGACAAGTTGTCGATGATCTTATCGCTGTCTCGGCGTTGATTGCGGTTGCGATCACGGCGGTTATTGTTGCGATTACGACCGCGCTGCTTTTTATTGCGCTCTTCTTGTTCCTGTTCGAGCTTGGCTTTTTCCTGCTCGAGTCGGGCGGTTTCTTGAGCGTTATCGGAATGACCGAACAAGCCTCCAAGGACGCTGAAGATGCGACTGGTTAGAGAGGGCGTTGTGACCGGCTGAACCGGCGTTGGTGCAGGCTGCGGTGCTTGTGCTGCGGGAGCCGGAGTCGCCGGCGCAACGGTGCTAACGGCAGCACGTTCTCTGACAGGCTGAGGTTGAGATGTTTCTACTTTTAGCTCTTCTACAGGCTCAGGTTGAAGCGTATAGCTAGCATCATTGGTATTGATTACCGTATGGTCATCCCGCAGACGCACAACTTCATAATGCGGCGTTTCCATATTGGGATTGGGCACGATAACAACGCGGACGCGATGACGAACTTCAACTTCGTGAACTTCATTACGCTTTTCGTTGAGCAAGAACGTAGCCACAGAGACCGGTAGTATTGCGCGAATTTGAGCGGTACGATCTTTCGATGATTCCTCTTCGATGAGGCGCAAAATAGACAGCGCCAGTGATTCCGTATCGCGCACAGTGCCTTGGCCATTACAACGTGGACAGACCGCGCCGCGGCTTTCAATCAGCGAAGGACGCAGGCGTTGACGAGACATCTCCATCAGTCCGAAACGAGAAATGCGGCCCAACTGAACTCTGGCACGATCGACTTTAAGTGCATCGCGCATCCGATTTTCAACTTCGCGCTGATTTTTGATCGGCGTCATATCGATAAAGTCGATAACGATCAAGCCACCGATATCACGCAGCCGTAGTTGACGTGAGATTTCGTCAGCGGCTTCCAGGTTGGTCTGTAGTGCGGTTTCTTCGATATCGCTACCGCGAGTTGCCCGGGCGGAGTTGATATCGATAGACACTAGCGCTTCCGTTGGGTCTATGACCACTGAACCGCCAGAAGGTAGGTGTACTTCACGCTGGAAGGCGGTTTCAATCTGACTTTCAATTTGGAAGCGATTGAAGAGCGGAATCGCTTCGTCATACAGTTTGATTTTATTGAGATAGCTCGGCATAACCTGCTGCACGAAGTTCATGGCTTCTTGATAAACTTCGGGCTTATCAATAAGAACTTCGCCGATATCTTGCCGTAAATAGTCACGAATGGCGCGGATAACGACATTACTTTCCTGGTAGATAAGGAAAGGTGAACGACGTTCTTCAGCGGCACCGGTGATCGCATCCCACAGCGTCATAAGGTAATCGAGATCCCATTGAAGCTCCTCAGAGGTGCGGCCGATACCGGCGGTGCGCACGATAGCACCCGTTTTAGGGGGGATGGTGACACCGTCGAGCGCTTCTTTGAGTTGTTTACGATCTTCGCCTTCGATACGGCGAGAGATGCCGCCGGCGCGAGGATTGTTAGGCATCAGGACTAAATATCGTCCAGCTAGGCTGATGAAGGTGGTTAGCGCAGCGCCTTTATTGCCGCGTTCCTCTTTATCAACCTGAACAATGACTTCAGTGCCTTCAGCGATAACTTCTTTAATATTTGGCCGGCCGCCTTTATCGGAGCCTTTCTTGAAGTATTCGCGGGAGATCTCTTTAAGGGGAAGAAAGCCATGACGTTCGGAGCCATATTCAACAAAAGCCGCTTCTAAGCTGGGTTCAACCCGCGTGATTTTGCCCTTGTAGATGTTGGCTTTTTTCTGTTCGCGTGAGCTAGATTCGATATCTAGATCGTAAAGGCGTTGTCCGTCTACCAGCGCAACGCGCAACTCTTCTTGTTGAGTTGCATTAATTAGCATTCTTTTCATTGTTTGTTAGCGTTCTCTTATAACACTAACGCACTTCATCTAGCCGGTAGCCACACAGAGAGGTGCCTGCAATCAAATCAACGGGCACGCAAAACAAAGTCTTCGTAACGACTTTGGTGTTCAACTTAATGTCAGGCTACCGCGTTAGGTAGCTTGATCTTATCGACGGTGCAGGAAACAGTTGCCTCGTATCGACTGCTTATAGTGAGTCTGATCGGGTTGTGGCTGCCGTGTACATATTGGCAGGTTCTGGGCAACTGACATCTACACCTCCAACTGGTTTTGCCATTCAGGGCGTTGTCAGCAGGATGAAATACGTAGTAATTCTCTTTAAATGGATGCTGTACGAGGGATTCATACCCGTTATTTGCTTGGTTTTTAGTACTAAATGGCAAAAAAACGGGGAATTTCAAATTAGCTAAAGCCAACTGCCCGCAGCAGCGCTAGAATATAGCAGCTTAAATAGATAGCATCAATCGAAAGGTCCGATATCCCATTAATATGTCAGAAGAAACAAAGCAATCTGTCCCGGCTGTGCAATGGTTTGAAATTGATTCAGAGCTGGCTGGGCAGCGAATAGATAATTTCCTGCGCACACGTTTGAAAGGTGCCCCTAAAACATTGATTTATCGCATTTTACGCAAAGGTGAGGTGCGGGTTAATAAAAAGAGAATCAAGCCTGATTACCGTCTGCAAGATGGTGATTTGGTGCGAGTGCCACCCGTGAGGTTAAGTGCTGAAAAGCCGCAAGCCGTGGTGAGTAGTAACCTGCGGGAGCTGGTCGAGCGCTCTATCCTGTTTGAGGATAACGATCTGATGGTGCTGAATAAGCCATCAGGCTTAGCCGTACACGGTGGTAGCGGTATCAGTTTAGGTTTGATTGAAACGATTCGTCAGATGCGTCCTGAGGCGAAGTTTCTTGAGTTGGTGCATCGCCTAGACCGTGATACTTCGGGTTGCATTATGGTTGCCAAGAAGCGCAGTGCGTTGCGGTTTCTTCATGCAGCACTGCAAGCGAAGCAGATTACTAAAATCTACCACGCATTGGTGGAAGGGAAGTGGTCGGCGCGAAAAACCAAAGTGGACGCCCCGTTGCAGAAAAACGAACTTAAATCCGGTGAGCGTGTAGTAAAAGCTCATCCGTTGGGTAAGCCATCGTTGACTGAATATAAAGTGCTGCAGCGGTTTGGTAATTTTGTCACTCTGGTTGAAGCCCGACCGATTACCGGACGTACGCATCAGATTCGAGTACATTGTCAGTTTGCGGGTCATCCGATTATTGGCGATGATAAATATGGTACTGACTCGGTTAATCGAGAAATGAAAAGTTACGGTATTCGACGTTTGTTTCTGCATGCGGCAGAGCTGCGTGTGCCGTTACCTTCCGGCGGTAGAAAGATTTTCCACGCACCCTTAGGGGATGAGTTGGAAAAAGGTCTGAAACAGTTGCAAAAAATTGATGGGCAGTGAACGGCCCAGTAAGGCGTTATTGATGAGTCAACAGATTAATACTGAAGAATTTAATAAAGAAGCAGATGCCATGCTGAAAAGTGGCAAAGCACCTGATGTGACTGAATTGAGCAATATTTTTGGTGCTGCAGAGAGCCAAGTCACGGTTTTGCTCGAACAGTGGTGGAGTGTATTACCCGATCGTATGCGGATGTTGGGAGATACCACGGTAAAGATTCCAGGGCTACCGGAATCATTAGTGCATAGTTTTGAGTCTTTATGGCAGCATGCCGTGCAGGAAGCGCAGTCGGCTATGTCGACGGATAAGCAGTTTCAGCAGTTGGCCAGTGAAGATGCTCGACGTCATTCTGAGACTGAGCTGTTTAAGGTGCAAAGTCAGCAAGCGGAAATGGATCAGCAGGTACGTGATCTAAAACAGCAGCTTGAACAGGAAAAGCATCAGATTCAGGTGTTAGAAGCTGAAATTTCGGTATTGAAAATTAACTTAACGGCGGCGACCACAGCACAGAAGTCTGAAGAACAGCGGCGGTTGAATGTCGAGCAGGAACTCAACCTGCTGCAGAAAAAAATAGATGATGCGAAGCGGACTTTTGATCAGCGCATCATTGAAGAGCAGCGTCATGGTCTTGATCAGGTGGCTAAAGCCGAAGCGGATACCCGTTATTATCGGAATGCATTGGAAAAATTCCGCGATGAATGTGGCCGTAAAGAGTCAGCCTTAACCAAGGATATTCATAATCTTCAGGCCTCATTGGCGAAGAAAGATGTCAAGTTAGATACCTCCGCGACTCAGATTAAAACCCTAGAAACCGAACTTAAACGTTTCAAGAGTGAAGAAAGTCAGTCGGGCAGAGAAAAAAGCCAACTGAGCGGATCACTGTTATCGGAACAGAATCGTTGTAAGCGGCTTGAGGGCAAGGTCGATGAAATGAAAGACGAACTGCAGCGCACGAATCAGAAGCATATGCTGACGTTGAATGATGCCTCTCGACGGGAAAATATGTTGCGTGGTCAGGTGAAAGATAAAACCGAAGAGGCAATGCGTGCAACTGCTCGCTTAGCCTCCATGGAGAAAAAAATTAACAGTTACGAAGAGGAAATTCGTAAACTGCGTAATCGCTTGGCTTAATTGAGTCGTTGATAGCGAATGGGTTTTAGAAAACCAGATCAGTGTTATAATTAAAAGTTATTAACGTTAGGTTTTTTGTATTCTTGGGGGCATAAATGAAGTTGCAGCAGTTGCGTTACATATGGGAAGTGGCCCGGCATGATTTGAATGTTTCAGCAACGGCGCAGAGTCTTTATACCTCTCAACCGGGTATTAGTAAGCAGATCCGCTTGCTGGAAGATGAACTGGGAGTTGAAGTGTTTGCTCGTAGTGGCAAGCACTTAACTCGGGTTACACCTGCTGGTGAGGCTATTCTTGACGTTGCTGGCGATATTCTGCGTAAGGTTGAAAGTATTAAGCAGGTGGCTCAAGAGTTTAGTGACGAAAAAATGGGCAGTCTTGAGGTCGCAACCACGCATACTCAAGCACGTTATGCGCTGCCTGTCACTATTCATCGCTTTATGCAAAGCTATCCGGATGTTTCGTTGCATATGCATCAAGGCACGCCGATGCAGATTGCTGAAATGGCGGCCAATGGGACCGTTGATTTCGCCATCGCGACCGAGGCGATGTCGCGCTTTAATGATCTGATTATGATGCCCTGTTATCGCTGGAATCGTTCGGTCGTGGTGCCAAAAGATCATCCGCTGGCACAACTATCAAAGCTAACACTGCAAGATGTTGCGCAGTACCCGATTGTGACCTACGTGTTTGGTTTCACGGGACGCTCTAAATTAGATGATGCGTTTAGTCAGGAAGGGCTCGAGCCTAAAGTGGTGTTTACGGCGGTAGATTCTGATGTCATTAAGACCTATGTGCGGTTAGGTCTGGGGGTTGGCATCATTGCTTCGATGGCATTCGATGAGCGTCAAGATCAAGACCTAGTGCATTTGGATGCCAGTCATCTGTTTGATTACAGCACCACTAAAATTGGTTTTCGCAAGGGGACTTTTTTACGCGGTTATATGTATGACTTTATTCAACAGTTTGCCCCTCATCTGACACCTGATGTGGTGAAAAGAGTGCAGGCTTGCAGTAATCGGGCTGAGATTGAAGAGATCTTTGCGCATCAGGTGTTACCGGATATGTGATTCTTGTTGACCCTGATCAAGCCTCTTAATGAGGCTTTTTTTAGGTGTCAGTTCTTTCGTTTCGTTTAGGAAGGTCATGCGTGTCTGACCATTTTAACCTCTTGTTTAATGTCGTGAATGATCATCACTTGTCAGTGGCTCAATTTTTACAGCCGCGATTGACTGCGATAGATTTTGCACGCTTGCCTGAGCTCTGTCGTCAAGAATTGGTGAGCGTTGATCGACAACCGGTGACACTACACGCATGCTTAAAGAATGCTTCACAGCTGAGCGTTATGCTCCCAGACCATCACGAAGATTCAGTCGATGTAAGCTGGGAGTTACTTTGGGAAAACAGTGAGTTAATGGCTGTTTTTAAACCACATAATCTGCCTGTTAGTCGCACCACACGTAATCTGTATAACACCTTGATCTCGCTAGTGAAGCGGCAAACTCGTTATTATGATGCCCGCTTACTGCATCGATTGGATAGCGAAACCGCCGGTATTCTTCTCTTGGCTAAAGATGCCGCCGCTGACCGTCGCTGGAAACCCCGACTGAATCAGTTGATACAGAGAAAGCTTTATCATGCTTGGGTTGACGGTGTGCCTACTTGGCAGACTAAACAGATGACATGTCAGTTATCAGAAAAGCAGGGAAGTGCCATTCGTAGTCAGGTTTATGTGGTGGATGATACTGATGTATCTAATCGGTATGACTACCTTAAGCCCCGCGAGAGTAGCACCTTGTTTCGAGTGTTAGCGACACATGAGGGCCAGGCATTACTGCAATGTCAGTTATTGACCGGCCGTAAACATCAAATTCGGGCTCAGCTGAGTTACCTAGGTTATCCGCTGATTGGCGATAAAATTTATGCACATCAAGGTAGGTTTTATCTTAAACGCATCGATCAAGGGCTCGATGAGACGGATTTTGCCATTCTCGGTGCGAAACATCATCTATTGCAGGCTGCTGCGCTAACGTTGGATATTGATGGACAAACGGTGGAGATCGTCTTGCCGTCAACCCATAGGCTAAGCTTGCTGTGACGGTGATTAAACAGCGGTATTAGGTAGCAATAGTTTGCGCCTCGCGGATTAGCATCATGGGTGTTCTGGATGTACATAAGGTCTGACGGTTAATCATCTATTCGGGCAGAGGGTATTGGTGAAATACCCTGCCACAACCTATCATTGAAGCTTGTCAGTATTGAAGGGATGCAGATAAGCCGTTGATTGAGTTTATGATGGCTCGAGCCGCGGAATGGTCGGCTAATCAATCTCACTGACAGTAATTAGATCTGCAGGCTGATAGGCATGAGGCCAATATTTTTTGACGACTTCGCCTGCGCTATCGAAAGTATGACAGGTATTGAGGTTAAACGGCGTATGGTTTTCATCTTGCCGTGCCTTGTCTAATCGTTCTTGATGGGTCGCCTGATAGGCGGTGGTCGCGATCGGGCCGAGTAGTTCGAGGAGGTGAGTACATCCCTGAACGCCACTGAAAAGTGCTTTACACTGTTTCGTAAACCCTGGCGCTATCTGTAGCCCACTGAGTAATGAGTAGCGATCGGCAATCGAGGGACAGAGGCGAAAAGGCGTGTTATCCATACTGGCTACGGCATCGAGTATATTCAACTCTAAATCGATTGTTAGGCGAATAGCGAGCAGATGGATAGGCTCGCCGGGTTCAACAACACCGTTATTGCGCTCCTTGATCTCAATGGGAACTGTTTTGATATCGCTAAGGTGGCCTTCAATATCCCACAAACCGTCGGCACGCTTAAAACCTTCACAGGTGACGGTGCGGGTATGGAGTCGTTTGCGTTCTGTTGGAGAGGGTAATGGCATAGAATCGGTACTTTATTATTAGTGAAGAGGAAACAATTATGGCTCGCTAAGCCATATATTTATCCCACAATGTGTTTCGCAGTGCAACAATCAATCAGCGGTCTTACAGACCGCCGAAGCGTTTATAGAAGCGCGGCGCGGGTTCCGGTAAGCGACCATCTGCCGTTTCTTGAGTTGCCGAGAGAAAACTCTCAGCGGGCTGAAATATGTGTCGATAGATGTTCCGACACAGTACTCGAGCTGAAGTGCCAGCCCAATCCGCTGGTAAGAGCTTTTCTGGGAGTTGCGGGTCTTTCAGGAGAATTCTGCGGTAGTGATGGATTAATAAAATACGCAGTTGAAAGCACTGCTCAGGATCCAGTTCCGGTTGGTTTTCAATGGCTCTTAGGATGGGCCGGAAGCGTTCGAGAAAGAGTTGATAATCATCGGATAACTGATTTAGGTTCCAGCACTCATTGACCAGTTCCTTTAGTGGTGCGGAGGTTTGCCCGTTCACTAACTCAGAACTCATATGAATAATATCATTTTGCACACATAGATCCTGCAGTGTGCCGTTAACTTCTAGCATATCGGCCATCGGATGAGCCATCACGCTTGGGGCAATGTTACCAAAGCCGAGCCATTCGAGTTCCTTTTTAACGACTTTACGCAGTTCAGTATCTAACTGTGTGGTGATGATCATATCCCATTTGCCGTCCCATTCGGGGTAGAGTTCGGCATAAATGCGTCGGAATGCGCTTTCGAATCGTTTGCGGCCCACATCGGTTAGGCTGTAAAAACTTTTGCGTCCGACCTGTGAAGAATTCAGCCAGCCGTCCTTCGTGAGACGAAAAATGGAAGTTCTTACGAGTCTCTGATTAAGCCCGAGGGGCTCAAGCAGCTTGATCAAGCTTCCTAGCCAAACCGTGCCGCCTCTAGGAGAGATCGCATCGCCATAGATGGTGATAATCAATGATCCACCGCGAATCGGCCGCTGATTGTTAAAGTCATCAACCAGCTCTTCAATACAACGAAGTTTGTTCATTCGGTTCTCATACAGTTATGACCAGAAAGGGAATATATCATTTGCATCGATAGTGCCCCGAAAAAAATAAAGAGTTTATGTGCAAAAAATAATGCCATCAAGCACAGATGTCGTTATCTGTCGTTGGCAGGCCTAGATAGTCTATAAAGAGTATGAGATCACGCACTAGTAAGCGTGGCATGTCACTTAGCAAGAGGCCTAGACGATGGCCCTCAGGCTTGAATATTGTTCTTAAGTGTTTACGAGTACGCTTTATTTAGTTAACATGCTAACTATATTGTTCAGTTGAGCGACGCTTAAAAACGATAATATGCCACTGTGAATCACTTATGTTCATAGGGTGCTGTACTAAGGTTCAACTCAATCAGCAAAGTAAGTAATGCAAGGCGAACAGTTTAATACTAATATACTGATACAGTATTTTTATTAATTGTTGATAGAAATGTATCATATACTTGGTTATGATTCATCAACCCTTCAGCAGAGATGCGAAGGCATATAATAACTAGGGGCAAAGCCTCATTAATCTCTAATAAAAATAATGGACGTAATCGCGTCTAAGAGATAGCCAGGAGATAGAACGAATGAAAAAAATGACTTTCTTGAAAACTGCTGCCGCAGTTGCTTTAGGTACATCCTTTTCGGTTAGTGCGATGGCAGAAACAACACTGCGTGTGGCTAGCTGGTTACCACCGACCCATCCTCAGAACACTGTTGTTTGGCCAACGTGGTCAAAATGGGTTGAAGACGCGACCGATGGACGAGTTAAAGTGGAAATTGAATATGGTCTGGGACATCCCAAAACCATGTTTGAACTGGTTGAAGACGGCGTGGTTGACGTCTCTTGGAGCTACCATGGTTATGTGCCAGGCCGCTTCAAGCTGACGCAAGCGGTTGAACAGCCACTGCTAGGCGCGAGTGCAGAAGCGGCTTCGGTTGCTCATTGGCGTGTTCATCAAAAATACTTTGCTAAGGCGAATGAGCATGACGGTCTTGAAGTGATCGGCTTATTTACGCATGGTCCGGGTCAAATTCATATGGCGCAACCGATTACCTCACTGGCCGATCTAGAAGGTAAAAAAATACGTTTAGGCGGTGGTGTACAGGGAGAAATCGGTGAGCGTCTAGGCGTAACCTCGGTAGGTGCACCGGCCCCGAAAGTGTATGAGATGATGCAGCAAGGCGTTATTGATGGCGTCTTCATTCCGATGGGCGAACAAAAATCACTGCGCCTGAAAGAGGTGGCTCAGAATGTCGTTATGTTGCCTGGCGGTATGTATATGGGCAGCTTTGCTATGTTTATGAACCCTGATTTCTTAGCCGATCTTGACGCTAAAGATCGCCAGGCGATTCTCAGCGTTTCCGGTGAAAAATTATCGGCGATGGCCGGTCGTGCTTGGGATGCAGGCGACCTCGAAGGGGTTAAAGCCGCTGAAGAAGCCGGTGTAAACATCACCATGGTTAAGCAAGATGATGCCTTAGATAAGGAGTTCGTGGCACTAACTGAGGGTATGGATGAGGCGTTCTATGAGGCTGTCGCTGATCGTGGTGTTGATGCAAAAGCAGCACTAACTGAATTGCGTCAAATTGCCCGCAGCTATAAGTGAGGAGCGTACTATGACCTTTAGTGCCTGGCTGACAGCGCACTACGAGGAAAAAGGGCCAGTCATCTGGCTGGCCTTTTTTCTAGAGTTGATTGCTGCCGTAACCCTATTTTTATTGATGCTGCTAACCTGTGCCGATGTTTTCGGTCGTTATTTTTTCGCCAATTCGGTCGATGGAACCACTGAATTAACGGAGATGGCCATTGCTATCTTGGTATTTGCGGAAATGCCGGTGATTACTTGGCGTGGCGGGCATGTTGTTGTTGATATCCTCGATCGTGTGATGGGGAGTTCATTGATTAAAGTGTTGGGCTTGTTCGCAGCTTTTCTGATGTCGACATCCTTGTACTTTCTGGCCGTTAGAATTTTTCAGCTAGCGGAACGCTCTTTACGACGGGAAGAGGTGACTGAGTATCTTCAGTTTCCGATAGGCTACGTTGTCCAATATATCGCGATTATGAGCTGGATAACGGCCGCCTTAATGATCAGCTACGGTGTTTACCGTTTGTTGTTCCTGTCACGTGACTGATCCTGGTTACTTCACTATATATACGTTGATAACGTTACAGGTGTGTTCAGAATGATTACTGCATTAACTGGCTTTGCAATACTGCTGCTGATTATCGTGGTCATCCGGGTACCGATTGCATTTGCAATGGGGCTGGTAGGCTTTTTTGGCTTTGCATATATGCAAGGTCTTGGTTTTGATAACTTGATGGATTTTCGGTGGACGGGGGCGTTATCGATGGCCGCTAAGCGTGTTGTCGATACCTCACAGGAATACGGCTTATCCGTTATTCCACTGTTTATACTGATGGGTAACCTCGTGACAAAGTCCGGGCTATCCCATGAATTGTACCGCGCCTCTTATGCGTTTTTAGGTCACCGTAAGGGCGGCCTTTCCATGGCGACCGTCGTCGCTTGTGGTGGTTTCTCGGCGATTTGTGGTTCGAGTCTGGCGACCTCTGCAACCATGGCAAAGGTGGCGATGCCGCCGATGCGTAAATATGGCTATGCCGATTCACTCGCAACGGCCTCGATTGCTGCGGGTGGTACGCTGGGTATCTTGATTCCGCCTTCTGTGATCTTGGTGATCTACGGTTTGCTAACTGAAACCAGTATTCGCGAACTATTTGCTGCTGGCTTTATTCCAGGTTTTCTGGGGATCATGTTGTATCTGGCGGCGGTGAGGTACGTGGTATGGCGTGATCCAGACGCGGGCCCTTGTGGTGAGAAGATGGCATGGTCCGAACGTCTACAAGCATTGAATGGTGTTTGGGGTGTACTGATACTGTTCTCGGTGGTGATGGGCGGCATCTATCTTGGTGTCTTCACGCCCACCGAAGCGGCGGGTATTGGGGCGGGCGGCGCTTTCTTGATCGCCTTGTATCGTCGCTCACTGACGTTTGGCAGTCTGTTTGATATTTTAACCGATACGGCCAGAACATCGGCGATGCTGTTTGCGGTATTAATTGGCGCGTTGATCTTCTCTAATTTCATTAACCGTGCGGGTTTGCCTGCCGATCTACTTGAATTAGTGAACGGCTTAGATGTGCCACCGATGGTGGTGATTTTAGTCATTTTAGCGATCTATATTGTCTTGGGCATGGTATTTGAAAGTTTATCCATGTTGCTGCTGACAGTACCTATTTTCTTCCCATTGGTACAAAGCCTTGGCTTCGATCTGGTGTGGTTTGGTATTGTGGTGGTGGTGGTGACGGAGATCAGTCTAATCACGCCGCCGGTGGGCATGAACGTGTTTGTCTTAAGCGCCGTGCTGAGAGATGTGAAAGCCAGTGTTATCTTTAAAGGGGTGACGCCATTTTGGTGTGCTGATATTTTCCGTCTGGTGTTGATTACGCTGTTTTCTTCGATATCGCTTTTCTTACCCGAGTTGCTGTATCGTTAACGTGGTTAAATATGTTTAAGGCCCTGAGGGGCCTTTTTGATATGAGGGTTGAATTATGTTGCCTGATGTAAAAAAAATTCTCTACGCTTCAGATATTGATAAGGGTTCGCGTCCGGCCTTTCGTGCCGCGATTAGCTTGTGTGGTCACTATCATTCTGAAATCACTTATCTGCATGTAATTGAGCCGCTTAGCTCATCCGCTCAGAGTATCGTTCAAACGATGATTAACGAGCAAGATATGAAGGCGCTACAGGATCAAAGCTTGCAAAACCTTAAGGCCAAGATTGAAGAACGTATTACGCGTTTCTGTGATACGGAGCTTGAAGAGAGCGAGGTGTTGCAAAAGGGCTCTCTGACTTCACGGGTTGAAGAGGGTACGCCTTGGAAAACCATCCTGCGAGTTGCCGATGAAATCGATGCCGATGTGATTGTGATGGGTACGCGAACTCATTCCGCGATGGGGCAGTTCCTACTCGGTTCAACGGCTAATAAAGTGATGCAAAGTTCAAAGCGTCCGGTGTTGATCGTACCGCTTTAACAAAACGGATATTTAGTCTCAATAAAAAAACGGCCGGTATTGGCCGTTTTTGCTTTATAGTGGATTATTATCTTTTTGGCATTAATATCACGGCTTGGGTTGAACTTAATTATCCACGCTTGATAGCGTTAAGTTTGATTATGATAGGGAGACATAGGGAATGGATGTTCTGTCAGCGATGGGTGTATTTGTTCGCGTAGTTGATTTAAAGAGCTTTTCATTGGCGGCTGGCGAGTTGGGCATCTCAAGTTCGTCGGTCAGTAAGCAGGTTGCGCATTTAGAAAAACACGTCGGCGCGAGGTTACTGCAGCGTACCACGCGCCGCTTGAGTGTCACTGAAGTGGGAGCGGCGTATCATGAAAAATGTCAACGGGTTCTGGCTGAGGTAAGTGAGGCGGAGAATCTCGTATCGCAGTTGCAGGGAACGCCTCAAGGGGTCTTAAAAATCAACTGCAACATGACGTTTGGACAGATGTTGCTATCGAAAGCCATTCCTGAATTTATGCAGCTTTACCCTGAGATACAGTTTGAAGTCGCCCTCGATGATGGCGATGTTGAGTTGCTACGAGAAGGATTCGATCTCGCCCTGAGAATTACTCATCCGCAACTGCCGGATTCCAGCTTGATTGCTCGTGAAATTGCCTCCATACCGTTGTTTCTCTGTGCTAGTCCGCAGTATTTGCTTGAACAGGGGCGGCCGCAAACCCCTCAAGAGCTGACACAACATAATTGTTTGGTGTTTATGTTAGCCAGCAATACCAATGTTTGGACGCTGACGAATAGCGCAGGCAGTCAGGTGGTTGAGGTTAGTGGAGACCTGAAAGCTAATAATAGCTTACTGGTATTACAATCAGTATTGGCGGATCGAGGCATCGCAAACTTAGCTTCCTTTGTGATTGAGCGTTATGTGGCTGAGGGAAAAGTGGAGCTACTATTGCCAGACTATCAGGCCGAACGCTTGAGCTTATACGCGGTGTATCAAGAGCGTCAGTATGTGCCGCCAAAAGTTAGCCTATTTATTGAGTTCTTTCAAACGTGGCTGGAGAACAATCTGCAGCAAACATTTTCGTCATAAGGTATGCCACTTTTAAGTCGAGGAGAGAGGGCTTAAGCAAGCGGCATGCGTGGCAATCGAATAACCTGTTTGGCTAGGTGTTAATAATATGATTTTGTATGACTACTACCGCTCATCGGCGGCCTATCGAGTGCGTATTGCGCTGAATTTAAAAGCAATTGATTATCAGCAGGTGCCCGTGAATTTGGTTGCTGGTGAGCAGCGCTCGGCTGCGCATTTAGCCCGCAACCCGCAAGGCTTAGTGCCGGCTTTGCTCGATGGGGAATTGCTGTTGACTCAATCAATGGCTATTTGTGAATATCTCGATGAAACCTATCCGCAGGTGACGCCTTTGTTGCCGGCTGCATCAGCCGATCGCGCCAAAGTCAGAGCCATGGCGCTATTAGTGGCGTGTGATATCCATCCGCTTAATAACCTACGGGTGTTGAAATATCTGCTGACCGAGCTGGGTGGAAGCGATACGCAGAAAACGCAGTGGTATCAGCATTGGGTGTATCAGGGCTTTGATGCGTTGGAATCTATGCTAGCGGTTAATGCCGGAGCGTTTAGTTTTGGCGATCAACTATCATTGGCCGATGTGTCACTGATTCCGCAGGTTTTTAATGCCAATCGTTTTAATTGTGATATGAGTCGTTATCCGCACATCTGTCGAGTGAATGATAACTGTCTGCAACTGAAAGGCTTCATTGATGCGCACCCTGATCGACAAGGCACGGCATAAATAAGTGCTCGGTAGTCGTTGAGTCGCTGAGGATAAGCTCATCGACTCAACGCGTGTGGGGTTGATGGTCGTGGCGAAGCAGGGCGCTGACTAATCTAAGTCGTTGAGGGCCTGCATCGCCTCCTTACTCCATTCGAGTGATTTACGATAACAGCTTTCATAAAGGGTAGCATCGAAGTTAGTGGGTAGGAGATCCCAGTCACCGGTCTCATAGTTACCCACATGCATCAATGTTTCACCCATCTCGCCTTCATTGAGGAGAATGGCATTCTTGATTTCATCGCTGAGTGGTACCTCTTTCAGCATTGATTCACGATCGATATCCAGTAACAGGTGGAGATTCGACATCATGCCCGTCATGAAATAGCTGCCTGGGTTTGGTCGTTTACTGGCTAAGGCAATCTCTTCACACATGCGCCCACGTACCAGTAAGCCACGGCAAATCTCTTCAGGCTTGCCGCTTTGATTGTTGAGAGCGATGAGGGTTGCCCACTTTCTAATCTGTGCCATGCCGAGCATGACGATGGCTTCAGTCAGTGATTCAACTTTGCGCACTAGCGAATAGGCGGCCGAGTTTATAATGCGCAGCAGCTTATAGGTGAGCACGGGGTCGCGGATAATGAGGCTTTCGAGGCGCTCCGGTGTGGTGTTGGGGTTTTGTAGTTCTTGTACGAGTTCAAACAGGGCGGCCTGATTGGGATCGACCTTTTTACCCTTGATTAATTTGGGTTTGCTGAGGAAGTGCCCCTGAAACAGCTTAAAACCGAGCTTATTACACTCTTCTAGCATCTCGACGGTCTGAATCTTCTCGGCGAGTAGCGTCACTTTGAAAGGCGAGAGGAGACTAACCTGTTTAGCAATATCGTCAAAACTCATGTTTTTAACATTGAGTTTGATGATTTGGGCCATTTTGAATAAGGGTTCATGTTCGGGTTTGTAAATGAAATTATCCAACGCGATGCGATAACCGGCCTTAACTAAACGGTAAATGGCGACAATAATGTCACGCTCGACATTAATATTGGTATTGATTTCTAGGACGATGTTTTTCCGGGGTAATGCTGGGAAATCATTAGACAGCAGTAACTCACGGCTGAGGTTGATAAATGCAGGCACGCGCTTCAGCTCACCCTGATCGGAAATGCTGGTGTATGAATTCAGCAGCAACTCGCTGGTGGCGCTGGATTGACTGAACAGAGAGCTATCTGCATCTTGGCCATCACGATACAGTAATTCATAGGCCACAACCCGTTGGCTGCGATCGAAGATCGGCTGCCGAGACATGAGGATTTGTGCGCCTGAAGAGGTGTCCATGATTGATTTTTTCCAAATTATAAGACAATTGATTTAAGCATATCGGTAGTGGCTTTGATTGTCAGCAGGCTGACTCACCAATACAGGTAGTGCGATATTAGGATAATGGGCGAAAGAAGTCGCTGTTTTCGATGTGACAGGTATAATGTTGCTCCCTGATTTAGCAGACTGAGATTATGAGTACAATTAACTGGTTTCCTGGCCATATGCATAAGGCCCGTAAAGAGATCGCCAAGGTGATGGATGAGATTGATGTGGTAATCGAAGTGCTCGATGCCCGCTTACCTGTTTCCAGTGAAAATCCGATGGTGTCTCAGCTACGCAAGGGAACGCCGGTCATCAAGTTGCTGAATAAAAGTGATCTCGCCGATCCAGCGCGCACTCAGGAGTGGGCTGATTATTACAACAGTTTGCCCGATACTCAGGCATTGATCATCGATTATCAGCAAAAAAAGCTGATTAATAGCATCCCTGAGCTGTGCAATAAACTGGTGCCCGCGCGCAGCAATAATAAGCGTCAGGTGCGTGCCATGATTATGGGGATTCCCAACGTCGGTAAATCCACCATGATTAACGCCTTGCTCGGTAAACGAATTGCCAAGGTCGGTAATGAGCCTGCCGTCACCAAAGGGCAAACACGCTTTACGCTTAAAAACGGTATGGCATTATCGGATACACCGGGGATGTTGTGGCCTAAAATTGAAGATATCGATTCGGGCTATCGCCTGGCGGCCAGTGGTGCGATTAAAAACACCGCTATCGAGTATGAAGATATTGCCCTCTATGCGGCGGAGTTTTTGCGTCAGGATTACCCTGATTTACTGATGAGTCGCTATAAACTTAAAGAGCTGCCCGAACGCGGTGATCTGGTGCTTGAAGCGATCGGACGTAAACGCGGTGGTTTGAGGCCCGGTGGTGTGATCGATATGCATAAAGCCTCGGAGATACTCCTCACTGAACTGCGTGGTGGACAAGTCGGGCCGATCACGTATGAAACTGTCGCCGAGTGGCAGGAAAAATGGCGACAACAGAAGCTTGAGGCCGAACGCCTTGAGCGTGAACGAATAGAACAGGAACGGTTAGACGCAGAGTCACAGAGTGATCGCTCGGCTCACCGCCAACAAGGTAAATGATATGTCACGTATAAAGAAAAAGCGCACCTCCCCGAAACCGATCTTTCTGGATATTCCGCGTCGGAGTGAAAAACTGGCCGATCCCGATAGTTATGAAAGCCGTAAGCGGCGTAATCTGGAACAGAAAAAGAAACATAAATCGGTGTATGAAAAAGCCCGTGAAGCGGAACAAGCCGATAATAACGATGACGCACAGCGTCAGACTCCATTAGCGGATAAAATTCGTCGCCTGAAACGCGCCGAAGAAGCTCGCAAAGCCGCGTCTGAAGCAGAATAATCGCTGCGATCGTTTGATCTCTTGATAAGCCTGATCTACGTTTATCGATACCTGTCGATAAACGGCAGGCTTAAAACGGAGATCAGATTATGTCACATGCTGATGTTCATCGGGCGGGTAACCGGCCCATCAAAGTCGATCTAATAGAGGGCGAAACCTACGGCTGGTGTGCCTGTGGTCGCTCAGCAACACAACCCTTCTGTGATGGTTCGCATCAAGGCACGGGTATCGATCCGGTCGTGTTTGTTGCCCGCAAAAGTGAAACGGTATTCCTCTGTACCTGTAAGCAAACCAAGACACCGCCGCTGTGTGATGGCAGTCATAAGTCAGCATAACAAGGTCAATAGCCCTCGCTAGAATCCGCCTGACTGGGTACAATGCGTTTCTTTTTTTCAGCAGGAAGAGTATCCCTTGCAACAGGTTGATGTGGTGATCGTGGGTGCCGGTGCATCCGGTTTAATGTGTGCCGCCACGGCGGGTTATCGTGGCCGCTCGGTGCTGGTATTGGAACATAGCGCAAAAATTGGGCGAAAAATTCTGATGTCCGGTGGTGGACGATGTAACTTCACCAATATCCATAACTCCCCCGCGAACTTCATCTCGCAAAACCCTCACTTCTGTAAATCAGCCTTGAGTCGTTATTCCGCACAGGACTTCATCGATCTTGTTGATCGTCATGGCGTTGAATATCACGAGAAAACATTGGGTCAGCTATTTTGCAATGAATCCAGCAAAGAGATCTTGCGGGTCTTGATGACCGAATGTGAATGGGCTGGGGTGGAGATTAAAACCAATACCGAAGTGCATCAGCTCAAACAAACCCCAAGCGGATTTCAGCTGCAAACCAGTCATGGCAATATCAGTGCGACCTCGGTGGTTATCGCCACCGGTGGATTGTCGATTCCTAATGGCGGGGCGACCAGTTTTGCCTATGATATCGCCACCGAGTATGGGCTAACCGTGTTACCCCGTAGCGCGTCATTAGTGCCTTTCACGCTGCAACCGAAAGATAAAGAGGTGTTGAGCGAGCTTTCCGGTGTTTCTCATCAGGTGAAAGCGAGTATCGGCGACACCCGCTTCGTTGAAATGATGCTGTTCACTCATCGGGGGTTAAGCGGCCCGGCTATCCTGCAAATATCCAATTACTGGCAACCGGGTGAAGAGGTCGAGATCGATCTGTTTCCACACTTCGACCTACTCGAATGGTTAAAAGAGCAGCGTGATAGCCGACCCAAAGCCGATATCACCACGATTATGGCGCAACAGATGAGCAAGCGGATGGCGCAAGTTCTCTGCGGTAAGTTTGAGCTGACCGGTGCGCTGGGTAATCTATCCAATAAACAGCTAGAAGCGATCAATACGGCTTTTCGTCACTGGCGTATTAAACCCTCCGGCACCGAAGGTTACCGTACCGCGGAAGTCACATTGGGCGGTATCGACACCGATGAGATCAATCAGAAAACCATGCAAGCGAAGAAGGTAGAAGGGTTGTATTTTATCGGTGAATGTCTCGATGTGACTGGTCATCTAGGCGGCCATAATTTTCAATGGGCCTGGGCTTCGGGCGTGGCGGCAGGGCAGGTGGTGTAGGTTTTGTGCAACGTGTGTGAGTGTATTTACATTTTAGACAAACGTTCGTTTATCTAACCGTCTAAAGGGATATTAGTGATAGGGGCATGACCCTTGTTCAACGGGCTGTTGCCAGATCAATCTTACCCTTGAATACAAAAAGTATTGAGCGAGCGCTTTGATTTAACCGCATCTAGCTCTTATGATTGAGGCACGTTTATGGCAGGGATGCAGCCTCGATCGGCACTATAGTTCTGTTAAAGTTCTGTTAAGTGCTTCTTTTGAATGTTCTTAACCTACTGATATATAAGGTTAAGTTTCCCTTTGGGTTGTCGTATTCCTAGAATTATAGTCGGCCTTTATGCTTTGGGCCGTTATTAAACTAGTCGGTGCAAACAAGCACTATCAAACACTTAACAAGAAAAGTCATCCTACGCATACTGCGCGGCTGCTTTAGGTGTTAGCTGTTACTGCGCCGTCCGGAAAGTGATACTATAGTGTCACTATTAGTCAGATTCAGGGTGAGTCCATGAAGGTTGAACTTGTTACGAACCTCAAGCGCCAAGCCACAAAAATTTTGGCAGATCTGCGCTTGTCTAAAGAGCCGGTACTGATCACGGAGCACGGTCAGCCATCCGCATACCTTGTTGATGTGCAGGATTACGAGTTTATGCAGCGCCGACTTGAGCTGCTTGAGGGGCTCTCGCGGGGAGAGCGTGCTGTACTTGAGGGAAGAACGTACAGCCAAAGTGAGGCCAGAGAGAAAATGAGTAAATGGCTGAAGTAATCTGGACAGAGCCCGCCCTTCAAGAATTGGATGCCATTGCTGAGTACATCGCTCTGGATAATCCTGCTGCAGCAAGTCATCTGGTCCAGAACATTTTCGGTAAGATCGAGCGTCTGGAGAACTTTCCCCAATCCGGACGGATTCCTCCTGAGCTCCCTGATTCGGTATACAGGGAGTTAGTGGTTCAACCGTGTCGCATTTTCTATCGTGAAGATGGGAAGCGTGTTCTCGTCCTCTATGTCATGCGAGAGGAGCGGCAGCTTAGGGCTTACATGCTTGGGAACAGCTAACCAGGCGCGTCACTCGGATGCCTTTGTTTCCGTTTTGCTACATCAAAGCCACCGGTGGGCTTCGGCGTTATACCCAATGAGAACTAGTGACAGATCTTGAAAAGGCGAAGAATCGGGAAATTCCGTCCCCTTTTGGGAAAGCCGAATATGTCGTTCCTGGCACCCCAGCTTCGGTTCAATCTAAAAAGGCAGCAAGAGATGCCTGCTTAGCCATTATAAAGAGCCTCTTCAAGAATACTGAATACTTGCTCACTGGCGAAATAATGTTGAACGTCACGTGGTGTGGTTACTGCCAGAAAAAAGTAGATTTGAAACTGACACAAAGGCGGATATTGATAATTGCTTAAAACCGATAATTGATGCTTTTACTGGGCCAGATGGATTGTTCATCGATGATTGTCAGCTTAGGGGGCTATACATATGTTGGCGCCACATCACTTTCGATGATGAAAGGCTGGTATTCGAATTTGAATTTCAAGCAGATCAGTACACTTCTAAAGATGAATTAGCATTTGTTCAACTGGATGGCGCGCTATGCACTCCCGTGAACCTACATTGGCCTAAAGCGGCAATAAAACTTTGGGTGGGAATGCTCAAATTTAACCAAGCCCGTGCTAGAAAAGCTGGGTACACCTTATCCAGCAGTTGTGGGCTTCCTTGGTGGAAGCCAGCCCTTCCATCGAACGAGAGTTAATGGTTTTAAAGCGCTATCGCTAACTGAGTTTGAGAACTCTGCTTAGTATGGAAGCAGGGTATAACAAATCAATCAACTACGGGCCTTCGGCGCCTGGCGCGCCAAAGCGCGCCGGTTATTGAGGCGTTGAGGCTGTCGGATAAGTCCTGCAGCCATCTGGTAGATGGATGTCGCTCCCGCTACAATCGATCAAAAGAACTTTACCCCGCAGGATGCAAGGGATGGCGCGTTATAAACACTACGATTACAACCAGACTAAGATAACTCCGCAACGGTTTGCGGATCAGATTCATCCAGGTACTTTCGAATATACTCTTAGTCATGTGGTCGATAATGATCTCGATATGAGTTTGTTTGAATCCCGTTATCGCAATGATTATAACGGTGCACCGGCTTATGATCCGACTATCCTGCTGAAGATTGTTTTATTCGCTTACTCACGCGGGATGACCTCCAGTCGTAAAATCGCGCAGGCCTGCCGTGAGGGTGTTTTCTTTATGGCGCTGTCAGCGGACAGTCAGCCCCACCACAGCACCATCGCTGAGTTCATTACGCGCATGGATGACGTTATTGCTTCGTTGTTTACCCAGATCCTGATGGTGTGTGATGGCATGGACCTGATTGGTCGGGAGATGTTCGTTATTGATGGCTGCAAGATGCCCTCCAATGCGTCGAAAGAGTGGAGCGGCACACGGGCGGAACTGAACCGTAAACAAGCCAAGATTGAGCGTGCTGTCGAACGTATGATGCAGTCGCATCACCAAACCGACAGAACAGACCAGCAACCAGAAATCACCGAGCGGCAACAGGCGCAGATCAAAAAGCTGGAAGAGGTGTCCGCTAAGATAAAAAAGCACTTAGCGACCGAACCTGAACGGCTCGGTCAGCGTGGCCGCCCAGTTAAAAGCAATATCACCGATAATGATAGCGCCAAAATGACTAAAGGGTCAGGAACCCTTTGGCGCGAAGCCCGATGGGGCGCCATATTTATAGTCAACGATTAGGTATGATTGAGCCGGTGTTTGGCAATTTGGAAAGCAATAAAGGCCTGAAGCGATTTACGCTCAGAGGCAAAGAAAAGGTCAATGCGCAATGGTTGATGTACTGCATGGTGCATAATATAGAGAAAATCGCGACGCAGGGCGAGATAAGGGATTAAGTGACAGGGTATGGGTTAAAAAATGCTCTTATCAGGTTGAAAGGAACAGAAACCGAGCGTTTAAACTGAAGGGTGAAGTGTAATCTCTTCAGTCAATAAACTAAAACGAAAAGGAAGAGGCTGCGGTAGTTAGATATTTTTTGTCAAAATGTCTAATCCGACAGTCTCGTTAGGCAGCAAAAAAAGGGGGAAACATCTTGATCTCTATACAGAAAAAATTTCTTTTCATCCATGTACCAAAAACAGGTGGGAATAGCATACAAAACATACTAAAAGTTTATTCTGAAGATGACATAGTTGTATTGGCTAAACACCAGGATGGCATCGAAAGGTTTGAAGTAAGAAATAAAATATATGATATTAAAAAACACTCGATTCTATCTCATTATAAGTCTGTTTTAGAGCCAGACACATATGAATCATTGTTTAAATTCGCAACCATAAGAAACCCGTGGGAAAAAATGATCTCTTTTTATTTTTCACCTCACCGGGGGGTAAAAAAATGGGATCGAAATAATTTCATAGCCCTTCTAAATAATGTTGCACCCCTTCGGCATTATGTTTGTGAAGGGGCGCAATCTATCAAAGTCGATTCAGAATTGGACTATTTAATAAAGTTTGAAAACTTGGATGAAGATTTTGGCATAGTGTGCAAAAATTTGGGTATCCCTGAGATCACTCTTCCAAGGAGAAATCAATCAAATAGAAGGCATTACTCAAAGTACTATGATAGCGAACTCATCCAATTGGTTGAAGACAGATTCAAAGAAGAAATTGAATTTGGCAATTATAGCTTTAAAAATGCCTAAAAAACCGGAGAAAACCGGGACACCCATAATTTAATCCTACCAAAATCAGCCGTCTGATCTACGCTTAAAGCACTGGTGAAATTATGGAGGATCACACCATGACCCATGCCCGCAATGAGCAGATCAGCACCGCTGATACCCCGTATTACCACTGTATTGCCCGCTGTGTTCGGCGGGCATTCTTATGCGGTGAAGATGCCTTTTCCGGTCGGTCCTATGAGCACCGCCGCCAATGGATTCTGGATCGTTTAACCGTGTTGGATCGAATGTTCGCCGTGGATGTTTGTGCTTATGCCATCATGTCTAATCATTACCATCTGGTTCTGTATATCAATCAGGAAGAGGCTGAGTCCTGGCCGGAAGAAGAGGTTATCCGCCGCTGGTTGCTGCTGTTTAAAGCCCCAGTTCTTATTGAGCGCTATCAGAGAAACCAATGCAGCAGTCATGCCGAGCATAAAAGGGCGGCTGAAATCATTGAGGACTGGCGGCAGCGTCTGATGGATATCAGTTGGTTTATGCGGGGCCTGAATGAATATATCGCCCGAAAATCGAATGAAGAAGATGACTGTACGGGGCGTTTCTGGGAAGGACGCTTTAAAAGTCAGGCGCTGCTGGATGAGCAGGCACTGTTAACCTGCATGGCATATGTTGACCTGAACCCGGTGCGGGCTGGCATGGCTGATTGCCCGGAACACTCGGATTTTACCTCGGTGCAGCAGCGAATCCGGGAAGACGCTCAAGCCAGTGAAGAACCGGATACTCCAAAACTGAAAGCCTTATCCGCCACTCAGACGGACAGCGAACACGCGATCTCTTTTGATTATGCCGATTATCTGGCGTTGGTCGATTGGGCCGGGCGCTGCCAGCGGGAAGATAAGCACGGCTTTATCTCTGAGTGCTATCCGCCCATTCT
>NZ_JAUOQE010000039.1 GCF_030547545.1 Amphritea sp. 1_MG-2023 | reverse complement strand
TCATCTACTTTGTCAGCCAGCTTGAAAAGGTCCAGACATTTCGCTGCACTGGCTTTCGCGTATCTGGCCATTCTAATAGCCGCAGAGAACATGACGGACTTATTCGCACCTTCCTTAGTCATACCCCAATAGACACGCTCTACGCCATCAATCGCCGCTGCGATGACTGCGTAGAGCATCCGGACTAAAGTCAAACGGATCCTTTGAGTAACCCTCGGCAGAAGAGCGATTCAATACAAAATCGACGTGAATCACCAGCCAAAATGTTAACGCTAAAACGAAGATGATTAGACTGATAGGCGCGACGAAATTATACAATAAATCACCTGAGTACAGATCAGTATAACGGCAGGAAGCCCATAGACCGGCTAAAATAATAACTAATGATTTCATCTTATTTCCTTATAAGAATTAGCTAATTTCAACATGACCGCAATGAGATAGTATTGCAATCAACGATGCTTAAATCGTTTTTCTAAACAAGCGGTTAAAGATAATCATATCGTTGAACAGAGGCTGATAGAGGCATATGACGCCAATTGCCTGAGCCTTCAGCCGCTGCAACTTGAGCGCTAAAGCCTCCCCTTTTAATCGCTATAAGATTCAATGCCATGCAACTAAGTTGACTTGAAAATGTTTCTAAAGCGAGGTATTTACGCACGACCGATCTATCTATTTTCTTGAGAAAAATAGTGTACGGTAACGACATTCGATTGATTAAGGTGAGTAAACATGAATCGGGGACTAGCGTTAATTTAAACATATGCATCCTTGATATGTAGGCAAGATGATTCATCCTGCTAGCTCGTTTACAGTCAGCGTCTTGACCGAGAATGGCTATCGTTCAGCAACTTAGTGATGCCGATGGCTATGATAATGACAAAAAAAACCATGTGTTACAAGATCTATGATCACGAGTTCGGCATGAACTGATTCAATACGACGCCAGCAAAACAAGACAACCACGCTTAACCGGCGTCACAGCATTAATCTGTAACGCCACCTTTAAGGCTCTCAAGTAGCGCCGTTTGAGCGTCGACAGAATGATAACTATCTCCGAGTAGCTCAAACTCAGTAAAAATAATCTCGAGTGCCCTATCGTTGGTCAGTAATAGCACAATGGTATAGTCCTTGGTTTTTTCAATCTCGTAAGCGCCTGATTTAAACCAACTATTAGCCAGTTCTAATTGTTCAAGATAATCTTGACGCGAGACTGCATGGAACTCCAATGGCAGGCTATCACTGCCCTTAAATTGCACCGCCGTATAGCTTTTCGGCACCGACAGAAAGTCTCGCTTAGTCGCGTAGACAACCGTCAGTAATGATTCGCCATTCGGATTATGACTGATAAAAGAGCAATCCGTACCCGGCTCGGTTTCCAAGACAGGCAGCTCTGAAAAACGCTTTAAAATCATAGTATTAATATCCTTTAAGCAATAATAACAGCTCGTCAACGAGCCTCTACATTACGCTAAAATCAGCTCATCAATCAGCCGCTCATGACCACCTTTTTGCAGCCCCTGCAATATTTTTAAGGCGGCATAGGCATCGTTGGCGGCATAGAGTAACTGTGGCTCGCTGAGTGTCGGTAACGCCCAATTAGAGGTAGAAAGCCGCTTAGATTTACTGAACTTTTGCCCAAACTGCACTGCGATCGCCGCTTTCACCCCTAACTGTCGACGATACCCCAACTGTCGATAAACCGCGTCGAGATCCAGTATCGCGCGAATCTCTACACCGAACTTACGCCGGATATGGCTACGATCCGATTGCAAGCCAAATCCCACCTTCACCACCTGAGTCGATTCCAGCACCTCACAGGTGAGCGGATATACTGACTGATCATGCAGTTGAAAGACATACGCCGTATGGGCTGAACATAGCTGTACAACATGAGGCCCTGTCGATTGCTGCTGTTTACGAAAGACCGGTTTAGATTCGGTATCAAAACCAACGAAAGGGCTATTCAACAGATCCTCACGGGCGGCTTGGAGGGCATCAGAACCAACCGGTTGGCAAATATGCCTCAGTGTCACCCCAGTAAAAGGCGGCAACAAAGCGATCTCTTCTCGTGTCGGTGGCAAGCGCTTCTCTTGCATTGTTGCTTAGCTCTTTTTGCTACGTTTAGCTAATGCTTTTGCCCACACAGAATCCGTGTCCGTGGTCGATTGACGCGACGGCTTGGCTGCAGGCTTGGGACTCGCGGGTTTATCAACAACAAACTGAACATCCTTGCCGACGCGTCTGTCTGCCGGTTTACGTACCGGCTTTGCAGAAGTACCGGCAGCGGTAGCAGTTTTACGCTGCGGCTTATCGGTGTTAATCGCGGGTGCTTTCTCACGATACTGCCGCTGCAATCCCGTGAGAAAATTACGTAATACTTGATCTTTACACTCGCGATAGTTTTGATGGCCTTGCTTACGAAACAGTGCGCTCAGTTCATGCTTACTCAGGTTAACACCGGCCAGCTGCAACACATGTAGAATGTCATCTGCGGTAAAGTTGAGTGCTATTTTCAGTTTCCGAAAAATAATATTATTATTCAGTTGTTTTTCGGGTTTAGGCTGCTCACCTTCTTGACGGCCGCGTTTTTCGATAATCAAACCGTTAAGAAATGTCGCCATCTCTTGATCGGTGATACGCACATAATCCGCATCTTCCTCTTTTTTCAGCCAACTGCTCAGTTGCACTCGGGTCACAGGCAGCTCTGCATGACGAAACACAGCAATCATTTTGGTATCACTGAAATCGAGGGTATAGCGGAGACGGCGCAAGATATCGTTATTGGTCACAAAAAAAATCCGGGCAGATAAAGAATAAGGCAGGCACTTTAACATAAATAGCGCCGCTGCATTGCGGATTCTTTAACGATTCTGTCAGCACGTTAATAACCCTGAGATTTATCCACGCTGGGCGGTATCGTAGCCTGTGTTAGATATCGCTGAATATTATCCGCGACAATACGGCTCGCCGTTGTTACGCTGGTCGGCGCGGATATATGCGGTAATACAGTAATGCCTGAATGACGCCATAAAGCAGATGTCTCAGGCAATGGCTCTTGATCGAAGACATCTAACACCGCGTGAGTGAGCTGCCCTTGATCGAGCGCCGCAAGAAGATCCGCCTCAATCAGGGTTGCGCCCCGACCAAAATTGATCAGTGAAGCGCCCGCCTTTAGCTGTTGAAAGAATGCCTGATCCATTAACCCCTGAGTCGACGGCGTGAGTGGTAACAGATTAACGATGATATCCGCCTGGGCGATTAAGTCGATTAACGCTGACTCACCCGCATAGCAAGCGACACCATCTAGGTGTTTCTCTGAACGACTCCAACCCGATACACGAAAACCATTATCAACCAACCGCAAAGCACTTTGCTGCCCCAGCAAACCTAGCCCGAGCACGACAATATGCCGTTCATGCGCGTCACAATAGGGCTGCGGTTGCCACTGAGAGGCACTTTGTTGCTGCCGGTATTGCGGCATACCGCGATGCAGATAGAGGCTCCATGCCAGCACGGCTTCCGCCATTGTCTTCGCTAAATGAGGATCGGTTAAACGTACAATCTCAAAGGGCATATGTGCAAGACTCGCCATCATCCCCTCAACCCCCGCCCACACCGAGTGTACCCACTGTAGATGCGGTAACTGAGCCACATCAGCCGGGGCTGGGTTCGCCACTACCGCCACACTCGCAAGGGCTTTTTCCGCCTCACTGAGCTGAACAAACGGACGAATATCACAGCCGGGTAATAGCTCACCGAGGCTGTCGCACCACTGCTGCACCTCATGCTGCGGGAGTTGATGGACGAAAGGGATAATAGGCCGCATAGATTAATCCTTATACTTCAAAGAACCTGTTTAAATGGTTGATTAATAGCACAGACTTTACTTCAACTTTTTATACGCAAACAAGAGAATAAAGGCTCCCACGGTGGCGGTTGCAATGCTACCAAGGCTTAAGCCATCTAAACGGCCAAGCCCGATAAAACTGCCGATAAAACCACCCACGAAGGCACCGGCAATACCCAATAATGTGGTGATAATAAAGCCACCACCGTCTTTTCCCGGCATAATCCATTTAGCCAGTACGCCTGCAATCAAGCCTAAAATAACCCAGGATAAAATTCCCATTAACACACCTCGTTTGTGTTTATAGCGATATCAAGTTGCTCTTTAGAAAGCATTAGTCTAGCGTAAACTGCAGCCGAATCTCACCCAGACTGCCATAGGTTAAGGTAAAGTCGTGACCCACTCGCGCCTCGATGACTCCCGCATAGGAACTGGTAATCACTTGTTGCCCCGCTTTAATGCCGATACCCTGCTGATTAAGAAAATTCACCAACCACAGCAGCGGCGTTTGAGGCAAACCGCAAGGATGTTGGCCGGCAAACGTTTGAACGCCTGAATCGAGCCACGGCGCCGTCAAGGTAAAATCAATCGTAGCCGCCTGAAAAGCCTCTTCTAGGCCGATCGCTGGGCCTAAAAATAGCCCCTGATTAAACAAACAATCCGCTAAATGATCAATATAGCTAACCGCCTTAGGCTCTATATAGCGGCTCAGAATCAATTCCAATGCGAGCTGAGCACCCCCTAGCGCCGCGATGACTTCATCTTCGCTGTAAGCCGTGGCTCGACAAGGAAGATCTTGCGCAAAACAGAACGCAATTTCCGGTTCGATTTTGCAGTGCCCATCATCGAGTATAATCGGACAAGGTGAATGGCTAACCACACTACCACTAAAAATAGGCGCAACCACCGGTACATTTGTCATTCCGTCCATCGAAATCGGTAGCGCGCATTTCCAGCCAGCCAAAGGATCGCCCTGTTGCGCCATGAGTTCAATCAAGTGCCTCTGAATAGCTAACGCCTCGGCCACCGAATGAGGACGGCAGTTAGCCGCTAAGGGCCCTCTCAGTTGATGATTTAACCGCCGCGCCAACAACGCTTGTGCGGCGCGATGAATATCGGCCTGCTGCATATGCTTTCCTAAAAACGAATGAGATAGATGATTGAAGCGTTTGATTGGCAACGATTTGTACGCCAATAACCAGGCACACTTTACCTGAAAACATAAGCTTAGGCAGTGCTTCAATTAGACAATAATCGTGGGGACGACACTTAAAGCGTCACAGAGGTTAAGGAAGGTGCGAATAAGTCCGTTATGTTCTCTGCGTAATTAACTTATTCGCACCTTCCCTAATTAAAAGTAAAAAAAAACCAGTGACATCGGAGGAGATGTCGACTGGTTTTTGAGGTGATGGAAAAGGTTATTTAATTAAAATATTCTGACCGGCAGGGGCACCGTCAAACTCACCCATCGCATCCAACAAAGCATCCCAAAGGTAACTGGCCGAAGCACTGTCACTGAAAATAGAGAATACATGCTTGTCTGCCATTTGATGATGACAGATCACACCACTAACACGTGCCAGTGATGTCATCACCAAATCACCGGACTTGAAACATGCCTCACTCAGATCGACGGCACAGACTTTCGCCAAAACATCCGCCAGATGATCGCCCGACATCACCATCCAGGCAAAACTGTCGTGACAGTAAACCGGATAGATACCTGGGCCAATCAACTGCTGTTCCAGCGCTGTCAAATCAACCTCTGCACCCGGTAGTGCCAGCAACCAATATTCGTTGTAACCCAGACGCAATACCATCACGCCATCATCGGCAACCGTCAGGCTATTGGGCTGTTCCGGATGCAGCAGACCTGCGGCGATCAACGCCTCGCCTGCCGCAGGGCCGCGCAAACCGAAGCGCGGTAGCACCGATAAATCGGTCAGCCCCATTGCCGAGTGGCTCTGTCCTTTATAGCTCGACACCTGTGCCGCTCCAGCAACCTCGGTAAACTCAGCTTGCTGATGCTGACGATAGATAAAACTACGACTATCAAACGCTTCAGGGGTAATTACGCTCATGATCACATCTCCTGTCTTAAGTTTTCAGGATCATAGAAAGGCAGCTTCACAACATCGGCCATCAGCTCTTGACCATCAACACGAATGCTAATCTTAGCGCCAGGTTTGCTGTCGGCTATGTCTGCAAAAGCCAAACCGATAATCGACTGATTCGCTGAAGAATATTCACACGAGGTCACATTACCAGCGATCTTATCCCCTTTAAGTACCAGATGACCCTCTTCAGGCTTGATACTGCCCGCTGGCAGTGTAAAACCGACCAGCTTACGGGTTTGCGGCTGCGCCATCACAATATCCACTGAACGACAGCCGATAAAGAATGGTTTTTTACGATTCACCGCCCAAGTCAAATCCAGTTCGCCAGGATGACTCATACCATCGGTATCTTGACTGACAATCACATGACCTTTTTCCAGTCGTAACAGTCGTTGAGTTTCTACACCAAATGGCTTGATATCAAACGCCTTACCGGCCTCCATCAGCGCATCCCAAAGGGCTTCACCATAGCGTGTCGGTACATGAATCTCATAACCCAACTCACCGACAAAACCAACTCGCAGCATACGGGCAGGAATACCCGCGACTTCACCCTCACGATAGGCTAAATAAGGGAAGCCTTCTGAGCTAAGATCGACATTTTCTGCCAATTTTTCCAGTACTTTACGAGAATCTGGGCCTGCCAAGTTAACCGCGGCAAACGCCGATGTTACATGCAGAATATCAACGTCCAAGCGCCATTGAGCATTCCACTTGGTCATATCCCGATAGACACGTTCCACACCACTCGTGGTGGCGGTGACATAGAAGTGATCTTCACTGATACGACACGCTACACCATCATCAATCACCACCCCATGCTCATTGGTCAACACCGCATAGCGGGTTTTGCCCACGGGTTGCTTGAGAAAGGCAAAGGTATAGATTCGATTCATAAATTCGGCGGCATCGGGCCCCCGTAATTCAATACCACCCAAGGTACTGACGTCGATCAAACCTACTTTCGAACGTACATGTTCGGCCTCTTCACGGATCCAACGATCCCGCTGAGCCGCATCACCATAATAGGCAGGACGACGCCAGTTACCCGCGGCAATCATTTTTGCACCCAGCTCAAGGTGACGATGATGCATCGCCGTATGTCGACGTGGATCGAAAATACGTCCAGCAATATGCGCCAATTTTTCCGGTGCAAATGGCGGACGCGCGGTGGTGACACCGGTTTGAGTCACGGTACGATCAGTCGACTTCGCAACTAATCGAGCCGTTGGCAAGGCTGAATGACGCCCCTGTGACGGCCCCATACCGACGGTTGAAAACCGCTTAACCAGCTGCACATCGCGATACCCTAGACGGGTCGCATTAACAATATCTTTAGCCTGTAAGTCTTCATCATAATCGACAAAGTCTTTACCTTCTGGATGGCTGAAAATCGGCCAACTAAAGTTTGGCTTCGCCTGACAAACGACCGGCTGCTCGGCTTCATCACTGAGTTTCAGGTTATGCAACGCCCGCAATGCAGCATTCTCACCATCCGCTAGCACGGCATCAAGCGTATGCAAACCATTGACCGAACCGGCAATATGAACACCTTGAGGCAAGCCTGATAATTGAAACTCAGCCAGTTCATCTTTATAGCTCAGCTGTGCACCTGCCTGACAGAGCAACTGATAAGCAGGCATATAACCGGCAGACATACATAACAGATCACAATCTAAGGTCATTCCGGCGGCGCTAACTTCACCTTCACCGACGATGGTTCGGATATCAACACCGGTAATATGTTGGTTACCTTTGCTCGGTAACGCTTCATAAACCGTACTATTCTGAACCACCTTAATGCCTTTTTGCTTCACCTTACCAAGCAATTCAGGCCAAGGGTGTTGCTGACGCAGATCAACAATGGCGGCGACTTCCACACCATTTTCAAGCAGCTCTAGGGCCGTCAGATAACCGTCATCATTACCCGTTAAGACAACCGCTTTTTGACCCGGCTTCACCGCATAATATTTCATCAGTCGGGTGACCGCGCTACACAACATAATGCCGGGTAGATCATTATTGCGGAACACGACATGCTGTTCATAAGCGCCCGAAGCAACGATGCACTCTTTAGCCCGCAATTTGTATAACCGCTTACCTTGAATGAGTGGCAGATAATTATCGGTGAACCAAGCGTTACACACCGTATCGGTCATCACCTCAATGTTGGCGTTAGCGGTCACTTTAGCGATTAACTCGTTACGCAGTTGCGTCGCCTTCACCCCTTCAATATCAAAGCGGTTATAGGTTAACGAGCCGCCCACAAGCGGCATCTCTTCAACCACCAACACTTTAGCGCCGGCATCGGCCGCTTTCAGCGCGGCGCTCAAGCCCGCAGGACCAGAACCGATCACAACCACATCGGTAAACAGATATTTCTTATCGTAATATTCAGGCTCGAAGGTTAGATCAAGCTTACCGAGACCGGCTTTATCACGGATAAAGTTTTCCCATTTATCCCACACACCCATCGGCTTAAAAAAGCTACGGTAATAAAAACCGACCGGCATGAAGCGACCAAAACGGCCTAGATAGGCATCTTTATCTTTAGCTAGGCTACCATTGTAGTTTTGCCCCTCGATCGTCATGCCCTGAGCCACTTTCTCGCGGTCAGCCAGCACATTGGGCTCGCCACCCAACTGCACTAGGGTGTTAGCATCTTGGCCCGCCATCGTTAACGGTGCGCGTGGACGATGATATTTAAATGAACGAGACATCAACCACTGTTGATTAGAGAGCAGCGCACTGGCGATGCTATCGCCTTCAAAACCGCTATACTGCTGCCCTTCAAAGCTGAACGATACAGGCTTAGCCCGATCGATCAGCAACCCCATGGGGGCATTAAGGCGCTTCTCGATGCTCATACTGTCATCTCCTCAGGCAGTCCACTCGCTGCTTTTTCGCTAAACTCAAACCGGCTGGTATAAATTTCAGACGGATCATAGGTCCGTAAAATCTCATCACTGGCGGTATGCCGTTCAGCGATAAACCAATAGCCAGAGGCGGCATGCAACCACCATTCAGTGACAACACCGATCTGGTTATCACTGTAAAAAACGTAGTCAGCCCACTCTTTATCGGTACAGTTATTTGGATCCGGCATTTGCCGAACCTCACCACCGTGGACAAACTCACTGCTATTTCGGGGTCCATTAAGAGGACAATTGATAATTTTCATTGCAGATTCCTCAGTGACTAGCCGCCGTAGCGCCCATCTCATTAACCTGTCGGAACGTATCGAAACGCGACATCGCGAACGGTGCAATGAGTTCCGGTACCTTACCGGTTGCGACCAACTCGGCCATCGTCTTGCCGCAGATGGGTGTTGACTTAAAGCCCCAAGTACCCCACCCAGCATCAAGATAATAGTTATCGACGGGGCTGAGACCCATAATCGGGCTGTAATCGGATGTCATATCGGTGAGGCCAGCCCACTGACGCATTAAGCGCATATTCGCCATGAACGGGAACAACTCCACCGCATGGGCTAACAGGCTCTCTTTTAAATCCATGGTGGAGCGCGTGTTATACAATGGATAAGGGTCAGAACCCCCACCAAACACCAATTCACCGCGGCCCGTCTGCTGTACGTAACAGTGCAACGCTGGTGAGCTCACCAAGGGATCGAGGAACGGTTTAACTGGCTGCGTTACCATCGCTTGCAGCGGGTAGGTGGTAATTGGCATACGAATGCCCGCCATGCCCGCCACGATTGAGCTGTGTCCAGCAACCGCCTGTACCACACAACCACAGCTGACTTTGCCGCGGTTAGTTTGTACACCCGTGACTTTGCCTTTTTCGACATCGACACCGGTCACTTCGGTCAACTGATGTAATTCAACACCTCGTTGAGTCGCGCCTTTGGCATAACCCCAAGCCACCGCATCGTGTCGCGCCGTGGCCCCATCGATATGCCACAAACCAGCCAGCACCGGCTGATCAGCAGGATTCATATTCAGGCTGGGTACTAATTCACGAATTTGTTGTGGATCGATCAGTTCGGTTTTACCGCCAAAATGCTTATTCACTTCGGTACGCTGACGGAAACCTCGAATAGCCGCATCAGTATGCGCGAGTGTCAACTGTCCACGACGTGAATACATGATGTTAAAATCGAATTCGTTGGATAGCCCCTGAAACAGTTTTACCGATTCACTGTAAAACTTAACCCCTTCAGAGGTGAGATAATTAGAGCGGATAACAGCGGTATTACGGGCCGTATTACCGCCGCCTAGATAGCCTTTCTCTAGCACCGCAACGTTAGTAATACCATGATATTTCGCTAGATAATACGCGGTAGCGACGCCGTGCCCCCCCGCACCAATAATCACTACATCGTAGTGTTGCTTCAGTGCTGAGGGGGCTGGCAGGTCCGCATTTTTTTCAAACGGGTAGTCTTTATTCAGACCGTACTTCAGTAATGAGAAAGGCATCAACCTCTCCTCCATTCAATGACACATGTTCTGTTTATCCAAGGGATCAGACAGATACTTGTTGACGCGCTGCCGTCAGCGTATTTTTCATCAGACAAGCAATTGTCATCGGGCCAACACCGCCTGGTACCGGAGAGATCGCGCCAGCGACTTCTTCTGCTTCGTTAAAATCGACATCACCCACTAGGCGTCGTTTACCATCTCTCTCAACCGCATTAATACCTACATCGATCACGGTGGCACCGGGTTTTACCCAGTTACCTTTGATCATCTCTGGGCGACCCACAGCCGCCACTAGGATGTCTGCTTCACGACAGATCGCTTCGATATTTTGGGTGCGGGAGTGCACAATGGTAACGGTACAATTCGCTTGTAGCAGCAGAGCCGCCATAGGCTTGCCGACAATATTTGATCGACCGACGACGACCGCATGTTTACCTGACAAATCACCTAAGGTTTGCTCAAGCATGATCATGCAACCCATCGGCGTGCAGGGAATGAGATCCGCACCGCCGGATGCTAATGCACCAACATTGAGTGGATGAAAACCATCTACATCTTTCTCAGGTGCAATTAAACGGATAATTTCGGGCTCACTGAGTTGCGCAGGAAGCGGTAACTGAACGAGAATCCCATGGACAGACGTATCGTTATTGAGCTGCTCAACCAAAGCATTCAGCTCAGCTTGATCCGTCTCTGCTGGCAAACGGTGCTCGGTGGAATTAAATCCAGCCGCCGTCGCCTGTTTTACTTTATTACGCACATATACCTGACTGGCAGGATCTTCCCCTACCAGAACTACTGCTAAACCGGGTGTAACACCCGATTTAGCAATAAATTCACGGGTATCAAGCGCTAACTGTTCAACCACTGCGGCTGAAATTTTCTTGCCATCGATTAAACGGTTCATGATTAATACCTATTTAAAAACAACTGTTCGGTTACCATCTTGGAAGACACGGTGTTCCGTGTGTAGCTTAACGGCACGAGCCAAAGCAACGGTTTCAGTATCACGACCCACAGCCACCAACGCATCGGCCTTGAAGGTGTGATCGACAGGCTGTACTGATTGCTCAATGATTGGGCCTTCATCCAAGTCGGAGGTCACATAGTGAGCTGTCGCACCGATCAGCTTAACGCCACGCGCATGCGCCTGATGATAAGGTTTAGCCCCTTTAAAGCCGGGTAGGAAAGAATGGTGAATATTGATCGCACGGCCACTCAACTGCTGACACAAGCCATCGCTAAGAATCTGCATGTAACGAGCCAACACAACGAGTTCAGAGCCGGTCTCGTCGACAATATCCATCAACGCAGCTTCTTGCTCTAGCTTATTTTCTTTGGTGACGGGCAGGTAGATAAAGCGAATACCTTCACGCTCAGCCATCGGCCGCAGATCTTTATGGTTGGAGACAATGGCGGTGATCTCCATGTTAATCTCGCCCTTATGCAAACGATAAAGCAGATCATCAAGACAGTGATCAAACTTACTCACCATGATCAACGTCTTCATCGGCGCTTTAACAGACACCATTTCCCAAGTCATATTGAAACTGTCGGCTACTTCTGGAAACTCACTTTTCAGATCACTGATTTGAAAAGCGCCACTTTCAACATGAAAGCGAGCACGCATAAAAAAGTTACCGCTGTTCTCATCATCGAACTGTGCTAACTCGCTGATATAGCAGCCACGCTCAGCTAGAAAAGAGGTTACTTTTGCGACAATGCCGCTACCCGCGACACAACTGGCTCTTAATACAATCTCATTATCGGCTTCGTGTTTACTCATAATGGCAGACTCCATTGTCTCCGTTAGGTTATATTTAAGATAAGTGGCTTGCCCTCACGAAATACTCATGCATTTCGCGAGGCTTCCATGGGTCGTTAAGTAGGTTGAGTTCTACGGTTTTAGAATCCTTTACCTGGGATCCAGCTAGTGCCCGCTAACGGCACATTGGCCATCGCGGCAGATTCAACCGTTAAGGCGACCAAGTCTTCTGGCTCCAAGTTACGCAGATCGTTCTTACCACAGGCACGCGCCAAGGTCTGAGCTTCTAGGGTCAGCACGTTAAGGTAGTTCGCCAAGTGACGACCGGCCGTAACAGGATCAAGACGTTTCATTAGTTCAGGATCTTGCGTTGAGATGCCCGCTGGATCTTTACCTTCGTGATAATCATCGTAAAAGCCTGCTGCAGAACCGATTTTCTTAAACTCTTCTTCGTACATTGGGTGGTTACAGCCCAGTGCAACCAGAGCAGCGGTACCAATAGCAACGGCATCCGCGCCCAGCGCCATACATTTAGCGACATCAGCACCGTTACGGATACCACCCGAAACAATCAGCTGAACCTTACGATGCATGCCCATTTCTTGCAGTGCACGTACCGCTTGAGGAATCGCCGCCAGCGTAGGAATACCCACGTGCTCAATAAAGACTTCTTGAGTCGCCGCAGTACCACCTTGCATACCATCGACCACGATAACATCAGCGCCTGCTTTCACCGCTAGTTTGACATCGTAATAAGTACGGGTTGCACCCACTTTAATATAAATGGGTACCTGCCAATCAGTGATCTCACGCAGTTCCTGAATTTTGATCGCCAAATCATCAGGACCGGTCCAATCAGGGTGACGACAAGCTGAACGCTGATCCACGCCCATCGGCAATGTGCGCATTTTCGCGACACGATCAGTAATCTTCTGACCCAACAGCATACCGCCGCCGCCAGGTTTAGCACCTTGACCCAGTACCACTTCAATCGCATCGGCTTTACGCAGATCATCAGGGTTCATACCGTAGCGAGATGGCAGGTACTGATACACCAGTTTGCTTGACTGACCACGTTCTTCCGGTGTCATACCACCATCACCCGTTGTCGTTGATGTCCCCATTAACGAGGCACCACGACCCAGCGCTTCTTTAGCATTCGCCGACAGTGCACCGAAGCTCATACCCGCAATCGTAACCGGAATATCCAGTACGATTGGCTTTTTGGCATACCGAGTTCCCAGTGTTACCGAGGTATTACATTTTTCACGGTAACCTTCCAATGGGTAGCGAGACATACTCGCGCCCAGGAATAACAGGTCATCAAAATGTGGCAGCTTACGCTTAGCACCGAAACCACGAATATCATAGATACCGGTTTCAGCAGCACGGCGGATTTCGGTCATAGTGGTGCGGTCAAACGTTGCAGACTCGCGCAGACCTGGTTTTACTTTAATATCGTCACTCATCGTCTTATCCTCGAAATCAGCCTTAGTAAGCGGAAGTGTTATCCACTTTAAAGTTGTATAACTGGCGGGCAGTGCCATAACGCTTAAATGCAGTCGCTTGTTCATCAACGCCAGCACGGTTCAGCAGTTCTGTCAGCTCTTCTATATGTTCTTCGCGCATCTCTTTAGCGATACAATCGGCACCCAGAGACTTCACTTCACCCTTAACATAGATATGCGTCTCGTACAGAGAATCACCTAGCGCATCGCCGGCATCACCACAGACAACCAGTGAACCCGCTTGACCCATGAAGCAGCTCATATGGCCAACGCTACCCTTAACCACAATATCCACGCCTTTCATCGAAATACCGCAACGCGCACCGGCATCGCCTTCGATAACCAGTAGACCACCGTGAGCCGTTGCACCGGCTGCCTGAGATGCGTTGCCTTTAACACGTACCGTGCCTGACATCATATTCTCAGCGACACCCTGACCCGCATTACCGTGAATCGTGATGTGTGCTTTCTTATTCATACCGGCACAGAAATAACCGGTTGGCCCCTTAATATCGACAGAAATATTCTGATCCAGACCACACGCAATGTTATGCTGCCCTTTTGGCTCTAGTACTTCCCATTCACGTTCGGTGCACTCAACCGTTTGATCATGCAGCGCCTGATTCAGATCGCGAACAGTGCTTTCAGTTAAATTAATCGTTTTCATTACTTCACTCCCTCATCGCTGCTGCGTTCCCAGACATAAATAGTAGCGGGCTCTGGTTCCCAAATTTTGGCATTTTCAATTCCAGGCAAAGTCGTCAATGCTTGGTATTCAGAGGCCATCGCAACGTAATCATCAGTTTCGGCCATCACGGCAGGCTTACAGGCGATAGGATCACGCATCACCGCGAAGCCATCCCGAGTACCGACGGTAAAGGTGAAGAAGCCATCCAAATCTTTCAGTGAATTGGTCAACGCTTCATTCAGGCTATCGCCTTGCTGTAGACGCCATGTCAGATAACCGGCCGCCACTTCAGAATCGTTTTCTGTCTCGAAGACGATGCCTTCACGCTCTAGCTCTGTACGCAGACGGTTATGGTTAGACAAAGAACCGTTATGCACTAAGCACAGATCCATACCGGTTGAGAACGGATGACTACCTTCCATTGTCACGGCAGACTCTGTCGCCATTCGGGTGTGACCAATAATGTGACTACCCTTCATACCGCTGAGGTTGAACGTTTTAGCGATGTTTTCTGGCAGACCGACTTCTTTCAAAATCTCAATCGACTGACCGGCACTCAAAATCAACACTTCAGGTGCATTTTCACTGATAAAGGCTTCGGCAATAACGTCCGTTGTCTGAATCTTAAAGATCGCAACTTTACTGTTTTTAAACCACTCAACACCGACATTCAGCTCAGTTTTTAACTTACCCGCAAGGCCTGCCCAGTCATAATCTTCATTGGCATGACGCAAGGTTAATTTGATGCTGCCCTCAGGCACTTCATCACCATAGATAGCAAAACCAGCACTATCAGGGCCACGATCGGTCATCGCAATCAGCATCGGTTCAAATAATTCACCTAGCTGACTTTCCAGAGCCTTGTTTTTCAAATAAAGGCCAACAATTCCACACATAACTATGTCCTCTTAAATCGACAATGTAAGCCTTCTAGGCTCAGAAGAATTCTGCGTAACGGTTAACTTCCCAATCGGACACATGCCGACTGTAATCAATCCATTCTTCGCGTTTCGTTTTAATAAATTCGGCGACGATTTCGTTGCCCAAGCGTTCCATCAGGACCTTATCCGCTTCAAGTTCATTGATCGCTTCATTCAGGCTCTGCGGTAAAATTTCGATACCTTTATCCAGACGTTCTTGCTCTGTCATGGTATACAGGTTGATGTTTTCTGGCTCACCAGGCTCTAGCTCACGCTCGATACCGTCTAAGCCTGCAGCGATAATCGCAGCATGCACCAAGTACGGGTTACAACCAGAATCCGGCAGACGGAATTCAAGACGACCATAAGGCACACGAATCATCGCGGTACGGTTATTGTCACCATAAGCAATATAGGCAGGCGCCCAAGTCGCACCGGATGCAGAGCCACCAACAACGAGGCGCTTATAGGAGTTAACTGTCGGAGCAGCAAATGCACACAGCGCTTTAGCATGATGCAGCAGACCCGCAGTGAAGTGATAAGCCATCTTCGATAAACCCATGCCGTTGACATCGCTATCATCGCCGAACAAGTTACGTCCGTCTTCATCAGTAATCGAGAGATGGAAGTGCATACCGTTACCGGTACGATCCGAAGCAGGCTTAGGCATAAAAGAACACACCATACCCATTTCGTTAGCAATTTCACCTGCAGCCATACGCACAAAGGTAAAGCGATCGGCTGATTCAAGGGCATCGCCGTAGGTATAGTTGATCTCAAACTGACCATTAGCATCTTCGTGATCGATCTGATAAACATCGAAATCAACCGCTTGCAGTGATTCAACTAGCTTTTCTAAGAATGCGCGTGAACGTGACAGACCCTTATAGTCATAACAAGGCTTATCTAACACATCGGTTTCATCAACGGTAATCAAGCCACCATTGCTGTCACGACTAAACAGATAGAACTCAGGCTCCAGTCCTGTATTCAGCGTCCAACCTTTATCTTCCAACAGTTTCAACTGACGCTTCAGAACGACACGGCTATCATAAGGATGGGGTTCACCATTGACATAACCCTCACAAACAAGACGCGCATAGCCTGGCTGCCAAGGTACAGTAGACAGCGTACTCAGATCACCACGAGCCATAAAGTCAGGCCCATGCGGCTCCATACCCATACCACTGACGGCAAAACCAGCAAATCCAGCACCCTTCTCAACAACGTCCATCAGACAGTTTGCTGGTACCGATTTAGTTTTTGCAACACCGTGAATATCGACAAACTGAGCCAGCACGTACTTAATGTCATTATCCGCAATAAACTTCTCTGAATCCTGTGGCATGATAGCCCTCCGTTTGATGCTATGGCCGATCTCAGTAGAGTACAGCCTAAAATATTTCTTGTCAGTAAACTTTTATGCTTAATAAGAAAGCAACTGCTGTGCCAAAAAACCACTGATTAAGAATATTATTTTACTGTCAGGATAACTTGTTGATTTTAAATGAAAATAAAACATTCTAGTAAAAAAAAATTCTTTGTGGGAATATATGGGTAACAAAAAAAGACTCAGGCCGCATGGATAAGCGCACCAAGCTAGTTCATGGCGCCCCAAAAAAGGGCAACTAATAATGATAAGCACCAAAGATCAGAAGTTCGAACTTGATCACTACATTGGAATGAAAGTTAAAAAAGCCAGACTCGATGAAGGCTTGAAAATTACCGATGTCGCACGTATCTCTGGCATTAGCCAAGGCATGGTCAGTAAAATTGAAAATGCTCAGGTTTCCACTAGCCTAGAAACCTTAAGTCGACTCTGTTCCGCACTGGGCTTGCCTATCTCAAAGCTATTTAACGACTTTGATCGACCGGAAGGGGGAGCACAGTTCACCAAATCCGGTAAAGGACTGGAAGTTGTTCGCAGAGGCACTGAAAAGGGTCACACTTATCAGTTATTAACCTATCAGCGTGGCGGCAAAAAAATCTTCGAGCCTTTTTTAGTCTCTATGGATGATTTATCGGAAGTTTTTCCAACCTTTTCCCACCCCGGCGAAGAGTTTCTGCACCTCCTGAGCGGCAAACTGATTTACCGCCATGGTAATCACTTATATGAGATGGAGCCCGGTGACAGCCTCACCTTTGATGCCGAAATCCCTCACGGCCCAGAAACCCTATTAGAAGCCCCCATTAAGTTACTCTCTATCATTCACTATGAAGATCATGCGTAAGCGCTTATCTCCAATCTCCCTCGCATGATCGGGATTGACGACCTAGCGATAACAAGCCGCAACGTCGCCGCATAAGCTATTCGGCTTATCGGCGACACCCTATTAGCTAAAGCGATCCCCTACTCGGCAGATTAACCCGGCATTCATTTCATCAGCGCGACACTTTTTTGTTCACTGAATGTGACACTAACGGCTGCCGCTGATACGCCTATACTCACCAAGATTAAGGTGTTTTTGATATGGCAAATCAAGCGTTGATCGAGTGAAGCCACTAGCAGATAGCCATTTTTTTTCGCAGAGTCACCGGCCTACTGACATGACTAACATCATGAACGGTCAGCGTTCAAGCGATCATCGAGAGCGAAATGGATCAAGGGATGATCAACTGCCAGAACAAACACAGCAGAAAAGATGGCTCACAAGCTTTCGGCGACTAACGATAGCGTTCCGGCGTTAACGATTGAGCCTATCAATTCGGCTTATCTTTCGCTGACGTCCTGAACAGATTAACGGTATGAGGCATTTAAGCCATAGGGGGTCAAACGCGGTTAACAGCGGTGTTGATAACACTCTGTTAGCTAAGCGCTATTAATCTGAAGACAAAAAAAACCACCTAACTAAGCTAAGCTAGATGGTTTCTTAAATGCATGTATTAACCGCCGGAGACAGATCCGACGGGCTTATTTAATTATTTACCTGAGGTAAATTCTGGGTAAGCTTCCATACCACATTCATGCACATCCATACCTTCCATCTCTTCTTCATCACTCGCACGCAGGCCGATGGTAGCTTTGATAATCAGCAAGACAATGAAAGAGGCAGCAAACATCCAAGCAAAGGTAACCACGGTGCCGATCAACTGTCCCATAAAGGTTGCATCGGAGTTGGTAATCAATACCGCGAAGATACCCCAGATACCGGCTGCACCGTGTACAGAGATTGCACCGACTGGATCATCCAGTTTGAGTTTATCTAATGCCAATACTGATAACACCACAACTAAACCGCCCACACCACCAATCAGTGAAGCCGTACCGGCCTCTGGCGCCAATGGCTCAGCCGTAATTGCCACGAGACCGGCTAGCGCACCATTAATTGTCATCGTAAGATCGGTTTTACCAAACAGCGCTCGAGCAAACAGCGCCGCAACGACCATACCTGCCGCGGCAGCCGCATTGGTATTAACGAAGATCTTTGCAACCGCATTCGCTTCTTCAACGTTGGCAATTTTCAGTTCAGAACCACCATTGAAACCGAACCAACCCATCCACAGGATAAACATACCTAAGGTTGCCATCGGCAAGTTAGCACCCGGAATTGCGCGGACTTCACCGTTGGGTCCATAACGTCCTTTACGTGGACCGACCAAAATAACCGCAGCCAACGCGGCAGCAGCACCGGCCATATGTACAACAACTGAACCCGCAAAATCTTGGAAACCCAGCTCATCAAGGAAACCGCCACCCCACTTCCAGTAACCTTCAACTGGGTAGATAACAGATACCATCACCACCGCAAAGATCAGAAATGGCCAGAGACGCATCCGTTCAGCCACCGCACCCGAGACGATAGACATCGTTGCTGCCGCAAACACAGCCTGGAAGATAAAGTCAGCCATACTGGAGTAATACGGCGCGTCATCACCGCCAGCAACCACAGACTCAGTGCTGTTGTCGCCACCCAGCAGGAAATCTAACCCAGGAATAACTGAACTAACTGGGTTAGCAGGATACATAATATTGTAACCTACCAATAAATACGCCACGCAAGCGATACCATATAGCAGCGCATTTTTATTCAGTATCTCTACTGTATTCTTACTACGCACCAGACCCGCTTCGAGCATAGCAAAGCCCGCCGCCATCCACATGACGAGCACGGTACACATTAAAAAATAAAATGTGTCGAGCGCGTATGATAATTCAATTGTTAGATTACTCATCTATCTCTCCTACAATGCGAAAACACCGGATTCACCGGTGCGAATTCTAAAAACCTGTTCAGACTGTGAAATAAACAGCTTGCCATCACCAAAAAAACCGCTTTGAGCGATTCCAGATACCGCGTTAATAACGGGCTCTAGCAGCGCATCATCAATCGTCGCTTCCACCTTGAGCTTGGGTTTAAAATCAGCCAAGTACTCGGTTCCGCGATAATATTCAGTATGGTTATGTTGCTGCCCATAACCTTGCACTTCAGTAATCGTTAGCCCTCTCACGCCAAGCGATTGTAAGGCTGCCCTTACCTCGTCCAGAATGTGCGGCCTAATGATGGCGGCTATTAATTTCATCTGCTCTCCAGCCTTTTATATAGAGAATATAATATTCTTATTGGGAATATGTAAGATTCGTGCCAACATTTTTTTATTATTAAAAATCAATTACTTAATTAACTAAACAGGCAATCACACTTGACCAAACGCACCTTTATGAAGCGTTGCACCAGCTTGAATCACTCCTCGCGCACTAATCTATAACATCTTGCTTAACGCATAAAAAAAACCAACAACATCGGAGGCGATATTGCTGGTTTTGGGGGAAGAAGGTTTAATCATCAGCTCATAGCGCACCCTAGACTCACGGCACGCAGTAACTGACGTTCACGGCAGCAAAAAATTCTTATGGGTATTCACCTTAGCTGCGCTAACCGACTGATCTTTAAGGGTCACACCCGAACATTTCAAACGCATAGATTCATCAATCAACCAAATTAGTTTGTCGGTGGCCATAGTAATACTCATGCCTGCAGGGCGTACATTAGAGATGCAGTTTCGCTGCGCATCCGTTAAACCAACGCGAGGCTGATAAGTATAGTAAATCCCCAGACTGTCCGGCGAGCTAAGCCCGGGACGCTCCCCCACCAACAGAATCAGTAATTCAGCGCCCAACCGTTCACCGATTTCATCGCCCACCGCAACACGCCCTTGTGTAACCAACGTCACCGGCGCCACACTCAAGCCTCGATTTTTCAGGCGACCGAGCACGGCATCCGCCATTGCCACCGCATGCTGCTGCACCGCCATCGACGATAGACCATCGGCGATCACCAGAGCCACGCTGCACGCTTGCGGATGCTGCTGGCGATATGTCTGTAACGTATTCGCTGAGGCGGAGCTCAGTCGCCGCCCTAAATCGGGGCGCTGTAAATATTCACTCCGATCCGCCGCTTGACTATGCAACCTAAGGGTCTCATAACCCGCCGTCTGCAACTGCTCGACAAGAGGCTCAACTTGAAGCGCCAGATGCACCGCATCGCGAGCACTGGCATGATCCATCTGAAACGCCAATAGAGCCTCCGTTGGCACGCTAACACCGGCTCGTCCCTGAGCAATCCGTGCATCGGTATAACGTCGCAATGCCTGCCAAGGATTTTCATTAACGATGGACTGTTGCTGAATTTTTTGCGGCGTTTTCATGGCAAAGGCCCCGTATTTACGACAATGATTGCAATAGATGACTGAACTGATCTGGCATCCGTTTAGCCAATTTTCCCGAAGGCTGAGTAATACCGACCTGTTGTAACCAGCGATCAAATTCCGGTGCGGGCCTTAGCCCTAGCACTTCGCGAACATACTGCGCATCGTGAAACGAGGTCGTTTGATAATTCAGCATAATGTCATCCCCTCCCGGTATACCCATGATGAAATTGATACCGGCTACCGCCATCTGCGTTAGCAACATATCCATATCATCCTGATCCGCTTCGGCATGATTGGTGTAGCAAATATCACAGCCCATCGGCAAGCCTAACAACTTGCCACAAAAGTGATCTTCTAACCCGGCACGAATAATCTGCTTACCATCATAAAGATACTCGGGGCCGATAAAGCCAACCACCGTATTCACCAATAACGGCTCAAAATGGCGCGCCACACCATAAGCCCGCACCTCACAGGTCTGCTGATCCACACCATGATGGGCATTGGCCGACAGCGCACTGCCCTGACCCGTTTCAAAATACATGACGTTATTACCGACACTGCCCCGCTTGAGTTCACGTGCCGCTTGATTGGCTTCATCTAGCAGCGCTAGATTAATACCAAAACTATCGTTAGCGGCTTGCGTGCCGGCAATCGATTGAAACACCAGATCAATCGGCACACCGCGATTAATCGCTTCAATCTGATTGGTCACATGCGTCAATACGCAGGACTGTGTGGGTATCCCATAATGCTGAATAATATCGTCGAGCATCTTCAGCAGATCGGTCACTGCACTATAATTGTCCGTCGCAGGGTTAATACCGATAACCGCATCACCACTGCCATACATGAGGCCGTCCAGAATACTCGCGGCCACACCCGCCGGATCATCGATAGGATGGTTAGGTTGCAATCGGGTCGATAACACCCCTTGACCGCCCAGCGAGTTACGAAACGCGGTCTCATTGCGGCATTTTGAGGCAACCAGTATGAGATCCTGAACGCGCATCAACTTGGAGACGGCCGCAACCATCTCTGGCGTCAATCCCGGCGATAACTGCTTCAGACTATCACTCGTTGCTTGATCAGATAACAACCAGTTACGAAAATCCCCTACCGTCAGATGAGCGATCGGCAGAAACGCTAGGGCATCATGACTCTCCACAATCAGTCGACTGACTTCATCGATTTCTGCAGGAATCACCTGTTCATTTAAAAATACCTTCAACGGCAAATCAGCCAAAGCAATCTGCGCCGCAACGCGTTCTCGCGTCGACTCGGCGGCCAATCCCGCCAAGCAATCACCGGAACGTAACGGTGTAGCCTTGGCCAATAACGTTTTTAAATCATCAAATTGCCAGTGTTGTTGGCCTGCTGTCGCGGAATAACGAGTCATAAGAAGGCATACTCCACACAAGGTACTTTTAAATAAATAGGATAACGCTTTATGAAAACCGTATATAAATAAGTTCCGAAGCGACGTAAGCCGCTCCGGAACACTTTCTTGACCTATCGTAAAGATAGTCGGACGTTTATTTATAATCGATATAAGTGTGGTTTTCGTGCAACACACTCGCGACTACAGCACCCGCAGTAACCAACACCGCCAAGCCTAAAATAAGCATCATTGCTGATGGGCTATCCGCGAAGGTAAAGTACGCTTCAGCGCCTTCCCAAGTAGTAATTGGACTTGAATTCATAGTCATTCTCCTTAAGCATTTGCAGTAATTTTAGTAGCCGGCACTTCAGATGTAGAAGAGTATGCAGGCACTGATTCTGGATATGCTTCCAGAGGTACTTCAACAATATCGAGACCCATCTCTTCAGCCTTAGGTGGCACCCGCAAGAAGTTCATTTTCGCCATCACGTATGACAGACCAAAACCTGGCACAAAGCCCAGCAGAGCCATCACAGCCGCACTCATCAACTGACCGGTGAAGGAAACATTAGGCGCTCCTTCGATAACATTCGGGAAGCCGCTAGCGAACACACCCAGACCAATAAGTCCGATCAGACCGCCAACACCATGCACCGCAAACGCACCCACGGCATCATCAACTTTGAACTTATTGGTGATGAACTTATCGGCTAACGGTGCCACAACACCGCCGGTGATACCCAGTAGGAAGGCCAGTGGTGGATAGTAAAGATCCAAACCTGGAGCAGCAGAGAAGATACCGGCCAGTGCACCTGACATCATCCAGAATGGCTGACGAGTCACAAAGTAAGCACCGATAATACCGCCAGAGAAAGCCATCAACGTATTGAAACTCACGGCTGACAAGGTAACTGAAGTACCAAAGATAGTGGTCCACTGAGCGCTACCGGCGTAGATCATGCAGCCGCCCAGGAAGCCAAAGAAGCCCACGATAATCAGCATCAGACCAATGATAGTCATCGGCATGCTATGGCCTTTAATATCGACCGGCGTACCATCGGCCATGAAACGACCAATACGAGGCCCAAGGTTGATAGTTACACCCAGCGCGAAGAATCCAGCAACCATGTGTACACAGCCGGCTGCACCAAAGTCATGGAAGCCCCACTCAACAGTCAACCAACCGGTTGGATGCCAACCCCAAGCAGCCCCGAGAATCCAAACAACCGATCCCAGAATAATCGCTAGAATAAGGAACGAGCTCATCCGAATGCGCTCAATCACGGCACCCGAAAAGATCGATGCAGTGGTCGCCGCGAAGAGCACAAACGCACCCCAGAAGATGCCGCTGGCATTATCACTCAGATTCGGCCCCATATTGGTCGACCATGGCAGACCTGCCGCAGCCGCTTCAAAGTCGGGAACAAAACCGTTATACATCGCCAGGTAGATCCACCAGCCGAAGAAAAAGAACGTCGGGATAATAAAGGCAAATGCCAAAATATTTTTCACACCGGAAGCCAGTGCGTTTTTCAGGCGGGATGCACCCATTTCATACGCCAAAAAGCCTGCATGGATAATCACCATCAAGCCGGTACACCACCAATAGAATACTTCCATATTGATGGTACCCGTCATCTCAATCAGAGTTTGTAACTCTGCTAGTGTAGGGGCTGTCTGCTCCATAGTTGGAAACCTCTCATCTGTTAAATTTTCTATTGTTCCGCTGTAGAACTGTTAGTTAAGCCGTTAAATTTTATTTATCATTAGTAAAGTTTATTTCCCAACAGGAAATGCATTTTCTATACCAATACGGCCTTTTATCTCTTTAAATCAACTACTTAGATAATACTGACTCTGATTTACTACACTATCCTCATTATTTAATTGACCTTAAATGAGGCATTGCACCAAAGAGGCTCAATATCTTCGATGAGCAATGATGTGGCAGAGTTAACTAAACCTCAGCGTCTATCACCGCATCATCGACATAGCGATCTTCACCACCTCGTGAGCAACTGCATCACCCCCCCAATTACTACGACTCATCCTTCGCCGCGGCGCAATGAATACGCCCTTAAAACCCTACTCACCGACAGCGCGGTTGCGCATTACAACCTCGCTCCCTGTGAGCTTTCTGCTCTCCTTAACTTCTCACTCGACTTCTTTCTGGATCGTAGAACGGTAACGTCGTGATACGCACCGGAATTCGCTTACGCTGACCATCCAGCTGCCCGACTTCCAGCGCCGTGCCCGCCTCGGCAAACTGCGGCTCAACACGACACAGGGCTATCTGGCTTTTCAGACTCGGTGAATAGGTCGCGCTGGTGACCACGCCCACCGGAAAGCGACCATTGAAGATTGAATCACCATGACTAACGGCTTCTTGGCTATCGATCATCAGACCCACCAGTTTTTTCCGACTGAGTGGGTTTTGCGCAGCGATGGCCTCTCGGCCAACAAAGTCATCGGTCTTGGTTTTCATCGGCACGGTAAAGCCAATACCCGCTTCATAAGGGTTGGTTTCGGCGCAGAATTCGTGTTCAGCAAAAATAAGGCCTGCCTCAATACGCAACATATCCAAGGCATCAAACCCCAGCGGGGCAATCCCGTACGGTTCGCCTGCTTGCCAGATCGTGTCCCATAACTGCTCACCCTGATCTGGATGACACCACACCTCAAAGCCAAGCTCGCCGGTGTAACCTGTACGCGATACCATGACAGGCATACCCTCTGGACCTCCCACACGACCGGTCATAAAGCGGAACCACCCCAGCTCAGCGACAGGCGTACAAGACTCGGCATTCCAGATAATCTGCTCTAGCAGTTTACGACTCTCAGGCCCCTGCACCGCCACGTTATGGATCTGATCGGTGGATTCTCTCACCTGAACCTGCCAGCCGTTCTCGGCGGCGAGTTGTCGTAACCAAATACCGCAATATGAATCCCCACAGATCCAACGGAATGCATGCTGTCCCATCCGAAACAACGTACCATCATCGATCATCCCGCCGGTGCTATGACAAACCGCCGAATAAACCACTTCGCCGATGGACATACGTGCAACGTTGCGCGTCAAGGCATACTGCAATAGGGTTTCGGCATCAGGACCTAACACCTCAAACTTTCTCAAAGGCGTCAGATCAATCATCGCCACCCGCTCACGGCAGGCTAAATATTCGGCTCGCGCACCGTAATTCTGATATTCCGCCGCCACCCAGTAGCCTCGGTACTCAGTAAACTGTTTTGTCAGGGCTGATGTGCGGCCATGGAAACCGGTTGGCTTAGTCATACGGGGTTGTTCCTCTGGTGTAATTCGGTATCCCACTGAGCGCGGAAACTCACAGTTTTTCGGATAGATGCGGACATGAATATCGGTTGGATTCCAGCCATTCGCCGGATCAATATCGTCGGGACAGGCCGATGAAGCACAGATTAAATCCCTGCTAGCCCGCAACAAGACATAATCACCGGCACGCGACCAAGGCTCTTCAAAAGCAATCGTGCCGCAGTCGCCTGCACTGGTATTAAAAAAGAAATTAATCGCCGGCCAACCCGCGCGAGCGGCGATGCCATATTGACTCAGGCTGCGGTTAAAATTATCGGTACAATTAAGGTGACCAAAATAGCCACTGTCTTCGTAATACTTACTATTACACGCAAACAGAAAACTATCGTGATGCCCAACAGTATCCTGCACGACCTCCAACATGGTTTGCTGACGTGTATCGGCCAGCTTCGAATGCAATCCAGGCTGCGGTAGTGTCAATCCATTCAAGGTCCGAGTGGCGACGGCATCCAGAGCAACCTCATTGCCTTGCGCCAACGCCACAGCATCAAATGCAATGAAATCACTACACTGCTTGCCTTCAACATCGATAATTTGAATCCACTCGCCCGCCTTAACCTCATAGCTCTGAGCACTGCCACGCGGCACGCGAAATTCACTCCGCGGTGCCGCCAGTGGCAGCGGTAGATCCGCCTCAGCCGTGGTAAAATGCGCCACCTGCAAAGCGGTCACCGGTGTTTGCTCGCTCACCTGCATATCTTTACCGCAACACAGCACCACCATGGTCACCGGTTCACTCACAGCAAACTCTGGCAACGCCTCAGCCGCACAACAGTGAACGGTTTTTAATGCCGCCTCAGTCACCCCCCAAACCCGCAGTAACTCATTTAAACGCAGTCCAGACGCACTCTGCTGAGCCCGTTGCGCTTGCGTATTAACCGCTTCACTCAGTGAATAGTTATCTAGTGGAGAGTCGGCTACGTTACCCGCATCATCAATAAACAGCAGCTCACAGCCTTGCTGTAAATCGGCCGATGTAATACAGACTCGATCCCCCGCGTGCAGCTCGAGTCGAAGTGCGTCCTGCCCCTCAACTCGATATAATCGAGGTTGTTCGCTCGCGACATAATCACATGTCTGAGCCTGTTGTTGCTGAATCGTCATAGCGTTACCTCGTTAATCTTATCGATAAAACCTATCACTCAATTTCACCCAGATTAGATACATTTCCAGCGCTATATAAGTGCGCTTCCAAGCCATTCAGAGCTAATTTGGTGCACCTAAAGCACCCCATTAATGCCTAAATTTAATTTCCTGTAGGTTAAAAATATTTACTCATAGTGATTTAAGGCACAATGCTCAGGAAGGGGTAATCCATTATGAGTATTCTCTCTAAATGGCACAGAACCTGCTTAATTAACCGTATAACGAGACGTTTCCCTATCCCGGCAAACGCGCTGTAAGGAGGTTAAAATGGCTATATCCATCCCCCTGTGGTTACTCAACTTTCCTCAACTGTTACGCGAGCAACGTCAACAGCAGGTAAAGCAGAAAAACGACATCGATGCACCCGCACTAACGCAAATTGTGGTCGATCTGGCTTGCAGTGATGATATTGAGCAAAGTTTAGAACGCTGCCTCGATCAGTTGCAGCGCTATCTGCGCTTTCATCTTGAAGCGGATATTTACCTCATCGGGATGCCCACCCCTGACAAACACAAACTTCTCCATACAGGCACCGTGACACCTCCCATGGGCCTTGCGGCACAACTGCGTTACCAACTCACCGAACACAGCATCCAAGACGCCAACGAGTTACGCTATAAACTGCCCGGCAGCACGCTGTCTATTCACGCGCTGCAACTCTCGCTAGAAGCTGCCGACAGTGCTGGCTGGATAGTGCTATGTTTCAAGGACCGATTACCCAATAGCGAACAGATTAATCAATTATCAGCTCCCGTCGTCGAAGCCCTCAGCAGCGGTATTAATGGCTGGAGCCGACAGCAATCACGTATCAATGCCGCTGTCAGTTCTGAAAAAGCGGCACATGCCGCCGAACTCCATGATTCGATGGCACAGATTCTTGGCTATATGCGCATTAAGGCGTCTCGCCTGGCCGCCCAATGCAAACACACTGCCGAACCCGAGCTGGCCAAAATCAGTGAAGACCTATCTCATCAAGCTCAATGTGCGTATCGTCAAACCCGTGAATTGATTGCCTGCTCACGACTCTCCATTGAGCAGGGCCTATTAGTGGAATCGATCACGCAGGCCATCGCTGAGTTTGAACAGCGTTGCGCGATGGTGTTTGAATTGGATAATCGAGTCGGCAAACAATTACTCACCGAAGATGACTCGCAAGCGCTGTTCATTATTCGTGAAGCACTCAACAACATTGTGCGCCATGCCCACGCCAGCCATGCACGGGTACAGTTACTGCGTCAGAAAGATGGTTCGGTGCGTATTCGTATCGAAGATAACGGCAAAGGCATCAGTGCCGATCAAGCGCGCCAAGACAGCTTTGGTATGAAAATAATGCAAGAACGGGCCACACGTATACACGCTAACCTGTTTATCCTACCGCGAGTACAAGGCGGTACTCGAATAGATCTGATTATCCCAGCAGCCAAGCCCTAAGCGCTTGATTGCTAGTTAGGCTTACCCGTTAAGATAACGACAGCCACACAACGCATGGGCATTAACCATCGCCCATCAACTAGGCTTATAAATGAAGTGCTTATGAATACAAATAAGATGACCGATGTGGTAATTGTCGATGATCACCCGCTGTTCCGCCGCGGCGTGGTCGAACTGCTCAACGATAGTGGTGAGTTCAATGTTTTAGCTGATTTTGAAGGCGGCCAACAACTACTTGAAGCGCTCGATGAGCTCAGCCCAGAACTGTTGCTATTAGATATGCATATGCCTGAACTGTCTGGGCTACAACTCTTCAACGAGTTGAAGCTACGAGGCGTACAACAAAAAATCATTTTTCTCACCGCCTCCGATGACAGCAGCGAACTGTTTGCCGCGATTTCTGCGGGTGCCAATGGCTACCTTTTGAAAGACTCCTCACCGGAACAGATCATTAATGGTTTGAAAGATGTCATGCAAGGCAATATCGCTATCGATAATACCGGTGTCACGATGCTGGCTCAGCACTTAAGAAAGGAGGAAGAACAGCCTCAAAGTGTCGCTTCAACCCAACATGCCGATCTCACCGAGCGTGAACTACAAACGCTGGAATTAATTACTCGCGGCATGAGTAACAAGCTAATCGCTCGCGAACTGGGTATCAGTGATGGCACCGTTAAAGTCTATGTAAAAAATTTACTGCGCAAGCTAAACGTCAACTCCCGTCTTGAACTGGCCGCGTGGGCGCATGCTAATCAACCCCTGCCAGAAAGCGAGCGTTAATGATGACGGTCCTTAATCTATTTCGTCGCCCCAAACGAGCGCTACCCGCCCTAACGGAGGTGCTGGATAGCTTGGCCGATGCGGTGTTAGTATTCAACGGACAGCTAGACATCCATTATGTAAATGCCTACTGGAAAACCTTAACTGGCTACTCGCAAAAAGAATCCATCGATAGCTGTTTTAGTGATTATATCCACCCGGAAGATCACCGTAATTGGATGACGTTTAGCCAACGAGCGAGCCAAGAGCGTCTCAGTCAATGTCTTTGGTTTCGCCTGATCCGCAAAGACGGTGAAGTACGCTGGTGTGAAATACGCTTACAATCCTTACATACCGATCAGCCCTCACCACTCACGGCCACTCTCTGCGATATCACCCCACAGGTGCGTAGCGACGAAATTAAAAAAGCCAATCATCGCAGCCTATCGGGGCTCGTTAACCGCTTACCGGGCATGCTCTACCGAGGCCGTAACGATACCCGCTGGACCATGGAGTACGTCAGCGAAGGCTGTTTAGGCCTAACCGGATTCAGCCGAGAACAATTACTCAATCAAACGCAGCTATCTATTGGCGCGCTCATTCACCCTAACGATGCTGGCCGTGTTTGGGAAACGGTGCAACATGCGTTACAGCAACAACAGTGCTTCGAGCTGTACTATTCATTACTGCATGCCGATGGCCACTACCGACAAGTGTATGAAAAAGGCCAAGGCATCTACTCGTCAACCGGCGCGGTACTGGGCATCGAAGGCATTATTTTAAATCTCAATACCACGGAGTAACCCCTGCTACCCCTTTTGATGTATCCACTCTGAGGAATTTATTCAAAGTCATTTCCTGCATAACCTGAAAGCAAGTGAGTACTAATCATCAGGAGATCACAAATGACAAAGCGAGTTGCAATCATCGGTGCGGGTCCAAGTGGCTTGGCACAACTTCGAGCCTTCCAATCAGCACAAGCAAAGGGCGCAGATATCCCCGAGATGGTCTGTTTTGAGAAGCAAAGCGATTGGGGTGGTTTATGGAACTACACTTGGCGTACCGGCTTAGATGAGCACGGTGAGCCGGTCCATGGCAGCATGTATCGTTATCTCTGGTCTAACGGCCCGAAAGAGTGCCTCGAGTTTGCCGATTACAGCTTTGAAGAACACTTCGGTAAAGCGATCGCCTCTTACCCGCCACGTGAAGTTTTATGGGATTACATCAAAGGCCGCGTCGAAAAAGCCGGTGTTCGTGACTATATTCGCTTTAACACCCCCGTTCGCACCATCACCTTTGATGACAGCACCAAGCTGTTTAGTGTCACGGTGCATGATCACAATACCGACACCGTCTACACCGAAGAGTTTGATTATGTCGTCTGTGCATCGGGTCACTTCTCGACCCCTCGAGTCCCTGAATTTGAAGGGTTTCAGAAGTTCGGCGGCCGTATCATGCACGCCCACGATTTCCGCGATGCATTAGAATTTAAAGATAAAGACATCCTATTAGTCGGCTCTAGCTATTCAGCCGAAGATGTCGGTTCACAATGTTATAAATACGGTGCGCGTAGCATTACCAGTTGCTATCGCAGTGCGCCGATGGACTTTAAATGGCCGGATAATTGGGAAGAAAAACCGTTATTACAACGGGTTGATACCGATACCGCCTACTTTGCCGACGGCACTAGCCGTAAAATCGATGCCATCATCCTCTGTACCGGCTATCTACATCACTTCCCCTTCATTGATGAATCGCTGCGCCTAAAGTGTGATAACCGCCTCTGGCCACTGGATCTCTACAAAGGCGTTGTTTGGGAAGACAACCCACAGATGTTCTATCTCGGCATGCAAGATCAGTGGTATACCTTCAACATGTTTGATGCACAAGCTTGGTATGTTCGTGACATCATCATGGGTCGTATCGATCTGCCTGAAACGAAAGAAGAGATGTCCGCCAACAGCATGGAGTGGCATAAAAAAGAAGACACCCTCACCACCGCTGAAGAGATGTTCACCTTCCAAGGTGACTATATTCTCGAACTGATTGAAGCCACCGATTACCCCACCTTCGATATCGAGGGCGTACGTCAAACCTTCTTAGAATGGAAACACCATAAGAAGGAAGACATTATGACCTTCCGCGATTACTCTTTCCGCTCGTTGATGACCGGTACGATGTCCCCTCCCCACCACACCCCTTGGATTGATGCCTTAGATGATTCGTTAGAGGCCTATCTATCGGACACCAGTGAAGTTAAACAAGCCGTTTAAATACGCACAATCGTAGGGTCGATCATTGATCGGCCCTACAAAGACTTCAGTTTTGCATCTTTGGAACACGCTCAGGAATAGGAATACTGTATGACTATGGTCAGTAAAATAATCGATAAAACCGTCGAACCGATCACGGAAGACCTTGAAGGCTGGGAAAAACTCGAGGGCAACCCCTCGATGACCACTTGGATAGAATACACCAGCCCCGATGGCGCGATGATTACCGGTTGTTGGGCCGCCACCACCGGCACCTACCGAGCCACCTACGCTAGCTGGGAATTCATTCATCTGATTGAAGGTGAAGTCATCGTCACTCAAGATGGCGAAGCTCCAGTAACACTGATGCCCGGCGATGCCTTCATGGTGGAAGCCGGCTTTACCGGCACCTGGGAAATCATCAAACCCGTCTTCAAGCACTTCGCGATTAAATTAAAATAACTCTATCGCCAAGCTCTCATCCCCCAAAGGCGCTATCTAAAAGCTATTGCCCTAGCGCGTAGCGGATCAAGTGGCCCTTGCTCGAAAAGCCTCTATCGCACGGGATAACCCAACCATGCGATAGAGGTGGGATGAGCACACATCTATCCAGCCCCATCGCCAAAACGTTCAGTGGCACGATCTAGCCACGTAAAAAATCCGCTGTCCAAAGTGGGCATTGAAGTGCCGAGCCTCAATCGCGGCTTCGCCGCTAGCTAGTGGCTCTAACGTCGCTAAGCGACTCGCAAAAAAGCATCGCTTAGGAAGGTGCGAATAAGTCAATTACGCCTCTAGCTAACAGAGAAGCTGGAGAAATAGTATGCCCGCACGCTTTTCTGGAAGGGAATCGTCAAACGATGGAAGGTTTAAGAATGAAATCAGTTGTTTACAAGCAGAAGCCCAGTGAGTTCTCACCAATATATTAGGTACTCACACGAATAAGCTGTTATATTTTTCTCATAATGCACGGTTTACATCCATGCTTTTATGTAAAATACGAACAATCAATATTTGATTTTCTTTGTGATCCTTATAGTAGATTACATGACTGGCTTGAGGATATTTACTATAGCCTTCTCTTATGTAATCGCAACGAAGTCCAATTTCAGGCTCGTCTGCCAACAATTGAAATGAACTATCTAATACTTTTAAGTAGTCATTTCGTTGAGCCTGTCCCCAAGTCGTTTGAGTGTATTTTGCAATTTTGATTAAGTCTGATTTTGCTTTAGCAGATAATACAAACTTATTCATTAGTGGTTATCTTTATCAAGCTCAGCGATAAGAGAGTCGTAACTGTAATCGACTGTGCCACTTTGTTCTCCTTGAACAAGCATGTTACGTAAATTATGTAGTTTGGCTTCCTGGTCTTCTAGAGCTCGCAAGCCAGCACGAATAACTTCACTCGCAGATCCATAGCGTCCAGAGTGTAGTTGTTGGTTTATGAATTGATCAAAGTGATCACCTAAGGTTACGCTAGTATTTTTAGCCATAATTTTACTCTTTTAGCTTGTACCAATATATATTGGATTATGGTATAAAAAATATAACAAGGCAATTAAGTCGGACAAACAACAGTTGGCTTTTGTTCGTACCTCACAAAGTATAGCCAGTTACTTTTTGCCACTTATTGCGGCGTTAGCTGCCACGGCAAAGTCATGCACAACATTCTGTACATGTACTTAGTTTTTAACTAAACTTGTTCCATATACTGTACAAGTGAGGTGCAAAATGAGAATAGTCTCTTTTACCGAAGCCCGAAATGGCTTAAAAGCCGTTTTGGATAATGTAATTAACGATGCGGATACGACTGTAATTACTCGTCGTGACTCTGAAGATGCTGTTGTAATGTCATTGGATTACTACAACAGCCTTATGGAAACTGTTCATTTACTTCGTTCTCCAGCGAATGCTGAACACTTAAATCGTTCAATTGCACAGTTTAAAGCGGGTAAAACGACCCAGCGAGAACTTATTGATGAGTAACAGGCTATTATCATGGACTGATGAAGCTTGGAATAGTTACGTCTATTGGCAGACTCAAGACGAGAAAACCTTGAAACGCATCGATAAGCTAATTACCGATGTTAAGCGCTCTCCGTTTGATGGCATTGGAAAACCGGAACCCCTTAAAGAAAACCTTTCTGGCTTCTGCTCTCGCAGAATAGATGATACTAATCGTCTGGTATATGCCGCAGATGATACAGCAATTACGATTATCTCGTGTCGTTATCATTACTAGTAGGTGGCAGCTAATCGGGTAGCCGAGGGTCTCCCTCAGCCCCCACAACACCCTGCATGCGGATCCGCACAGGGCGTTTCACTGAGAATGGTGAAGCTTGATCCATCCATCGCCCAATTCATAAAGCCCCTGATGGACTATGGTGGACTATCGAAGGTGGACTATCGGACAGGCATATAAAAACCTATGCAATCTAAACCCACGGTAACCCTCCCCTTTTTCTCCACTACCACATGCTAAGGCCTTGATAGACTAACAACTATCGATAATCGGCCAGTCATTCATGTTTTTAAAACAAGCTAATCCCTAAGGATATTTCCTCACCTTTTTTGCTGCTGTGTAAAGGTTACATTAGGGCAAAAGTCTTTTTAAACGACTTGCCCCGGTTATAAATCGCCGGTGATGTGCTTGAGTATAATCTGCTATACAGGCAGCCCCGCCTAACACGGTTGCCATGTGTATGCCTTTAGACGTCATCGCATCTAACCAGGCATCGGGATTGATATTTAAACGCTCTAAGATTGGTGGCACCACTTCTGCTATAAAGCCTCGCTTATCATCCCGTATCGCTCGTCCAGTTACATCCACCAACTCAAGATAATCATGCAGGTCATAACCAATACAGGCTAAGGTTTGAGTGGTTGGATCAAAGGGTTTCAATAGAAGATTGATAGGACGTTCCTGTTGGGCTACTGAGGTCTTACAAGTCGACTTTCTTCTCTCTGCGATTCGGTTCTGAACCGAGGTGTAATCGGAGGTTTCCGGAGTCTCAGCCAGCGTCGCACGTATCGGATTAAGGTCGACATAGGCCATACAGGTTAACAGTGCTTTTTCATCCAGCAGTGCCTGACTTTTAAAACGTGATTCCCAGAAATGCCCCCTACAGCTGTCTTCCTGATTGGCTTGTCGGGCAATGTGTTCATTCAGGCTACGCATAAACCAGCTGATATCCGCTAACCTTGATCGCCATTGTTCAGCGATAGCAGAGACAGCTATGTATTCAGCTTTATCTAACGCACTACCTTGACGGTAACGTTGAATCAACACGGGGCCTTTGTAGAGCCTACACCATGCATTAATGACTTCATCCGTTGTCATGGCGGCTGCTCGTTCCTCATTAATACACAAAACCAGGTGGTAATGATTCGACATCACCGCATAGGCACAAATATCAATACAAAAGACTTGTTGTAACTTAAATAAACGATCTATCACCCACTGTCGGCGATGTTCGTAACTACGTTGAGTGTATGGGTCGTGACCACATAAGAAGGCCCGACGGACACAGCGGGCAATGCAATGGTAATACGGGGTATCCGCAGTCGATATGATCTGACGTCTTGCTCGAGTCATGATGTTTTCCTCTACATCCGTGTTGAGGTTAAAAATTCAGTATAGATTAAATCCTAAAGTTTAT
>NZ_JAUOQE010000038.1 GCF_030547545.1 Amphritea sp. 1_MG-2023 | reverse complement strand
CGCTGCACTGGCTTTCGCGTATCTGGCCATTCTAATGGCCGCAGAGAACATAACGGACTTATTCGCACCTTCCCTAAGAAAACCATCAGACACAAAAAACCGGTCGCTGCCTAAACAGCGACCGGTTTATTGTGTCTCATCGAGGGCAGGTTAATCAGCAGAGCCTGCCCTGCTGCCTAACCGTGACCTTAGCTTGGAAAGGCGAATGAAACCCCTTCGCGCACACCGCTAGAAGGCCAGCGCTGAGTGATGGTTTTACGTTTAGTGTAGAAACGCACGGCATCAGGGCCATAGGCATGTAGATCACCGAACAGTGAACGCTTCCAGCCGCCAAAGCTGTGATACGCCACCGGTACCGGTAACGGTACGTTAATACCCACCATACCGACCTGAATATTGTCCGAGAAGTAACGCGCCGCTTCACCGTCACGGGTGAAGATACAGGTGCCATTGCCATACTCATGATCGTTGATCAGCTGCATCGCCGCTTCCATCGAATCCGCCCGCACAACCTGCAATACTGGGCCAAAGATCTCTTCCTGATAGCTAGACATCGTCGCGGTCACATTATCGATCAGCGTGGCACCGACAAAGAAGCCATCGTCAAAGCCATCAACCACTGGGTTACGTCCATCGACCACCACCTTCGCACCATCGGCTTCGGCGCTATCGATAAAGCCATTCACTTTAAGCTGATGAGCACGGGTAATCACCGGGCCAAAGTCGTTATCGCTATTGCTATACGCACCGACTTTCAAAGGCTCCATCGCCGCTTTCATTTTCGCCACTAAGGTATCCGCCGCCGCATCACCCACAGCTACCGCCACAGACAGCGCCATACAACGTTCACCGGAAGAACCAAACGCCGCACCCAACAGTTGATTGACGGCATTATCCATATCCGCATCGGGCATCACGATCGCGTGGTTTTTCGCGCCACCGAGTGCCTGACAACGCTTACCGTTGGCATTAGCAGTGCTATAGATATATTCGGCAATCGGCGTTGATCCCACAAAGCTGACCGCTTTAATACGGTTATCACTCAACAACACATCTACCGCTTCTTTATCACCGTTAACGACGTTAATCACGCCTTTCGGTAAGCCGGCTTCTTGCAGTAGCTGCGCGATAAACAGAGTGGATGATGGATCGCGCTCTGAGGGTTTCAAGACAAAGGTATTACCGCAAACAATCGCCATGGGGTACATCCACAATGGCACCATCGCGGGGAAGTTAAACGGTGTAATACCGGCAACGACGCCCAATGGTTGAAACTCGCTCCAAGAATCAATCCCAGGACCAGCATTACGGCTGTGTTCACCTTTGAGTAACTCTGGCGCACCACAAGCGTATTCGACGTTTTCAATCCCTCGCTGCAGTTCACCGGCAGCATCATGGGAAATTTTACCGTGTTCTTCACCGATCATTTCGCAGATTTTATCGGCGTGCTCTTCTAGCAGCGCTTTAAAACGAAACATCACCTGTGCCCGTTTTGCCGGCGGAGTATTACGCCATGCCGGAAAGGCCTGTTCAGCCGCGGCGATCGCCTCTTCAACAGTAGCCACAGAAGCCAGCGCGACCTGCTTGCTCTCTGCGCCTGTCGATGGGTTAAAAATTGCCTGTGTACGAGCGGCATCGGTGCGCATCTCGCCATTTATCAAGTGGCCTACAACGGTCATAATACGATCTCTTTATTTTTTCGGGCTACACCATCGGTGCAGCCACATTAACGTTAAAAACAGGGTTAGCTTAATTCTCGAATAGACTCGCCTAACGCATTAATCAAGCTATCTATCTCTTCAATTTCAACGGTGAATGGCAAGCCGAGCTGAATCGTATCGCCACCATGGCGAACATAAAAACCTTTTTCCCAGCACTTCATCGCGATCTGATGAGGTCGCAGCGCGGGTTCACCCGGCGCAGCCTCAATGGTTAAACCGGCCGCCAGACCATAGTTACGGATATCCGAGATATACTGCGTACCTTTCAAGCTATGCACCATCTCTTCAAACTGCGGCGCTATCGCTTTAGAACGTTCAATCAACTTATCGTTGGCCAGAATATCCAATGATGCTAAGCCCGCGGCACAGGCCATCGGATGGGCTGAGTAAGTATAGCCATGTGGCAGTTCCAACATATACTCAGGGCCAGCATCCGCCATAAAGGTGTCATAAATCTCTTGCTTCGCAATGACCGCACCCATCGGAATAACACCATTGGTCAACTGCTTAGCAACGGTCATCAGATCCGGCGTTACACCAAAGGCTTCCGCGCCAGTGTTCGCACCCATGCGGCCAAATGCGGTGATTACTTCATCAAAAATCAGCAAGATATTGTGTTTATCACAGATCTCACGCAATCGTTTAAGGTAGCCTACCGGTGGTGGAATAACGCCGGTAGAGCCGGCCATCGGCTCGACAATCACCGCCGCAATATTAGAGGCATCGTGAATCGCAATCTGTTGCTCTAGCTCATCCGCCAGATAAGCACCGGTTTCAGGCATGCCTTGTGTGAATAAGTTTTCTTTCAGCAGCGTATGCGGGATATGTACCGCATCAATTCCCTGACCATAGATAGCTCGGTTTGGCCCAATACCACCGACACTGATACCACCAAAATTGACACCGTGATAACCGCGTGCCCGACCGATCAAGCGCGTTTTACCCGCTTGACCTCTTTTACGCCAGTAAGCTCGGGCAATTTTCAGTGCGGTTTCAACCGATTCAGAACCGGAACCGGTAAAGAAGACGCGGTTTAAACCCTCAGGCATCAGCTCCGTAATGCGATGCGCCAGTTCAAATGATTTTGGATGACCAAACTGAAAAGCTGGCGAGTAATCCAACTCTTTCACCTGTTTACTCACCGCTTCGCTAATCTCCGGACGGCTATGGCCAGCACCACAAGTCCATAAACCGGACAGGCCATCAAAAATCTTACGTCCGTCTGCCGCGGTGTAATAATTACCTTCGGCTGCAACAATCAGTCGAGGATCTTGTTTGAAGCTTCGGTTAGCCGTAAATGGCATCCAATGGGCATCAAGCTGCTCTTGGGAAAGACCACAACGATTCTGATTATCAGTCATAATTTTCATCTCAGGTTAATCACTTGTTGACTCCATTATCGTCAAAGATTAAGTTTATTAAATCTATAAATATTAATTTAAAGTTAACTATAAGATTACCTATAAATGAGCCGTTCAGAAAATCTGCTACCCCGTCAATTGGGTGACGCCCATATTCGCTTACTACGAATCTACAAAGCCGTGGTTGAAAGCGGTGGTTTTTCAGCTGCCGAGGTTGAACTTAATATTAGTCGTCCGGCCATTAGCCTCGCCATCTCAGAACTGGAAAGCTTGCTCAATATGCGACTCTGCAATCGAGGCCGAGCAGGCTTTGCCCTCACAGAACAAGGTGAGGAGGTATACGATGCCACCCTTCAACTACTGGGTGGGCTAGAGAGTTTTCGTGCCCGTATCAACGCCATCAATACCGAATTGAAGGGCGAGTTAAATATTGGCATCACCGATAACATGGTCACCGTGCCACAAATGCGAATAACCCGCGCCCTTGCCGCCCTCAAAGCGCGAGGCCCACAAGTCATCATCAATATCCGTATGATTCCACCGAAGGATATCGCATCGGGTGTGCTCGACGGTCAGTTACTGGTTGGCGTCGTATCAGAGCAGCGTAGCCTACCGGGCCTCAATTATCTGTCCCTTTATGATGAACAATCTCTGCTTTATTGCAGTAACAAGCATCCTCTATATGCACAAGATAACAGCACGCTAACGGATGAAGAACTGGCCGAATATGATGCCGTATTGCCAGCCTACCCTCAGTCCGCCGAGATAAAACAGCAACAAACCATACTGAAATTCAGCGCCAGCTCGACCGACCGTGAAGGCATCGCCTTTCTCATATTGAGCGGCAGCTATATCGGCTTTTTACCAACCCACTATGCCGAGCAATGGATTCGAGAAGACCGCATCAAAGCGATTCAACCCGAACAGCGTAGCTTTACTACTCACTACACCGCGATTACCCGTAAAGGATCCCGTAATAATTTAATCCGCGATGCCTTTATGGAAGAATTAGAAAAACAATAAATACACCGTCAGCTAAGCGGTTTAATTAATGTGACAAGATAAAAAAATAAGGATCACCCGTGAAGCGCATTGCTATCTTTGCTGATGTACAAAATATCTACTATACCAGCCGTCAAGCTTACGGACGTCAGTTTAACTATCGTAAACTATGGCAAAAGATCAGCCGCGAAGGTGAGATCGTCACAGCCAACGCCTACGCGATTCATCGCGGCGATGAGAGTCAACTTAAGTTTCAGAATGCGCTGAAACATATCGGTTTTACCGTCAAACTCAAGCCCTATATTCAACGCAGTGACGGCTCGGCCAAAGGCGACTGGGATGTCGGCATTGCCATCGATATGATGGACAGCGCCGCTGAAGTGGATAGCGTTATTCTCCTATCGGGTGATGGCGATTTTGATCTGCTACTCGAACGCGTCAGGTTTAAATATGGCGTTAAGACTCAAGTCTATGGCGTCCCATCCCTCACCGCCAACTCACTGATTAGCGCTGCGGATGAGTTTTTCCCGATTGACGAAACCTTACTGCTCTAGGGCGCAGCCCCTTCGCCACACTCAATACATTCTGCTATGAAGAGCATTACACGACTCACTTGAGCATAAGGCACCGTTCATCCCCGTGCTTACGGGGAACGCTACTTCTGATACTCATCAAATGGCAATACCTCCGGTTCATCCCCGTGCTTACGGGGAACGCGCTTCTGTTTCAACCATGGATGCAGCGGCAAGCGGTTCATCCCCGTGCTTACGGGGAACGCTGAACTAAAATGTTAAACATAGTAACAAAAGCCGGTTCATCCCCGTGCTTACGGGGAACGCTTTATTCAACGCACTAGCAGCGGCTCTGGGCACGGTTCATCCCCGTGCTTACGGGGAACGCACCCTGGCCCATTTTGCCGGATCACCTGGAAGCGGTTCATCCCCGTGCTTACGGGGAACGCGATGTACTGAATATCGCATGCATCAAAACAATCGGTTCATCCCCGTGCTTACGGGGAACGCTGACGCTTTGACCTGATCCATTATTCGTATAACGGTTCATCCCCGTGCTTACGGGGAACGCGCGATAATTTCAGCGTGATGAGATTTGTGCAATCGGTTCATCCCCGTGCTTACGGGGAACGCGTGCCGATAAAGCCGCAATTACACCAAGCTGCCGGTTCATCCCCGTGCTTACGGGGAACGCTTACCATCCTCATCAAGAAAAGAGATTGAAACCGGTTCATCCCCGTGCTTACGGGGAACGCCAAGTTCCTCGTGCTGATATACCCCGTTCTAGCGGTTCATCCCCGTGCTTACGGGGAACGCCGTCACCGGTTTGCCAAAGTGGGCGCGCACCTCGGTTCATCCCCGTGCTTACGGGGAACGCTAGCAGCTTGGCCCGCTCCAGTGAGTTAACGGCGGTTCATCCCCGTGCTTACGGGGAACGCTTCATGTCTGTGCATTGAATACCATTCCTCAACGGTTCATCCCCGTGCTTACGGGGAACGCGCTGCTCGATCAGCTGGCACAGAAAGCGCTGCTGGTTCATCCCCGTGCTTACGGGGAACGCTGCGTAGTTGAGCTGTCCGGTAATCCTGTTAAAGGTTCATCCCCGTGCTTACGGGGAACGCTTCTCATTTTTAATTTCCTCAGTTAGAAAAGCCGGTTCATCCCCGTGCTTACGGGGAACGCCAGCGTGTACGTGAATCGATTACCGTAGAGCTCGGTTCATCCCCGTGCTTACGGGGAACGCGTTTTAAAAGCCATTTCATCACGGGAAACAGCCGGTTCATCCCCGTGCTTACGGGGAACGCGAAAAAGGTCGCATTGTAAAAGAAAATGATCACGGTTCATCCCCGTGCTTACGGGGAACGCCTCTTTCAGTATGTTTTTCACAGTCGTCATCTCGGTTCATCCCCGTGCTTACGGGGAACGCTTATCATGTTTCACAGCAAAAATGAGTTTTCACGGTTCATCCCCGTGCTTACGGGGAACGCACGAACAGATTGTGCGCATGTTGAATAAGAATCGGTTCATCCCCGTGCTTACGGGGAACGCGACGCAGAAACGCTGTCTATATATATATCAGCCGGTTCATCCCCGTGCTTACGGGGAACGCTAGCCATGTAGTTATGAGTGGGGACGGTGTGTCGGTTCATCCCCGTGCTTACGGGGAACGCCAACCAGAAGCGAAGATTATAAAGAATAATGGCGGTTCATCCCCGTGCTTACGGGGAACGCTACCAGACGGGAATTGACCTAAATCCCTGTTGCGGTTCATCCCCGTGCTTACGGGGAACGCGCCCGGGCGTTGCTTTCGTTGAGCTCTTTATTCGGTTCATCCCCGTGCTTACGGGGAACGCTTTGTGCGCAGATACTCGCGGGCGTTGTCCTGCGGTTCATCCCCGTGCTTACGGGGAACGCTGGATAGAGCTTTGCTTAGCGTGTTAGTCTCGGCGGTTCATCCCCGTGCTTACGGGGAACGCACCGGCAGGCTGGTCAGACGATTGAAGCCAGACGGTTCATCCCCGTGCTTACGGGGAACGCTATAACCGGATGGGATATTCGCCGCGGTAATGCGGTTCATCCCCGTGCTTACGGGGAACGCGCTATGGGCACTGTCTCATTCTCTAAACACGGCGGTTCATCCCCGTGCTTACGGGGAACGCATCACGTTCATAAAGTTTCTGTACTTGAAACGCGGTTCATCCCCGTGCTTACGGGGAACGCTCTAAATATACATGATTGTATTTAAAGGAGAAATGACTCCCTTATAAATCTACCAAATTGTTAAAGAGCAATACTTGGCTTTCTATTCATCTTGAGGAAGAAAACGAACAAGCCTCAAACCATCAAAATCTATTGGCACTCGCCGGTTTTTTCCGTAAGTAATAAAATCAAAACCTGATTCAGTATTGGTGGCCCAAACCATTACTACATTACCCTCCTCTGCGAGCTCTGTTACTTGGTGCCAGATCATTTCACGTATGCGACGCGATACATCCCCAACATAAACACCCGCACGCACTTCTAATAGCCAAACGGCCAGTCGACCTCTCAGTCTGGGCGGTACAGCTTCTGTCACCACCGTCAGCATGCTCATGATTATTTGCTCCTGTGTCCATCATCACCGATTTTATCCGGCTCGGGGATAGCCGGCGGCTGAGCATCTTTTGGAGGTGCGGGAAGCGCTATCTCGCCAGCGGCTAGAACTTCTTCAATTAGTGGAATTAAGCGTTTTAGCAACTTACTCGTGCGGAAAATCTCACGACAGGCGATCCGTACTTCACGATCGGGCTGCCGCCTTTTGCTGGCGGCTATTTTAAAAGCGACCGGCACAACCGTTTCAAATTTCACCAAATCAGCAATATCGTAGATAAAAGAAAGTGGTTTACCGGTATGAACGAAGCCTATCGCGGGGGCATAGCCAGCAGCCAATACCGCCGCTTCGGTGACACCATACAAACACGCGGTTGCCGCACTTAAGCACTGATTCACAGTGTCCCCTTTATCCCAGTCTTTAGGATCATATCGGCGCCCGTGCCAAGTAACATTGTATTGCTTTGCTAACATTGCATAGGTTTTCCTAACTCTTGCACCCTCGATCCCCCTCAGCTGTTCAACGCTTCTTCTTTCTGGTGGTGATTCACCAAAGCGAAGCTCAAACATTTTTCTGACGACTTTGAGGCGTAACGTCTCATCCAATGCTAGTTTTGCCTGATACAATAATCTATCTGAGCGAGCACCTCCTGGCTGCCCGACTGAATATAGACGCACGCCTGCCTCACCAACCCAGATTAATAAAGTACCGGTTGTTGCAGCAAGTTTTACGGCAGCATGGCTTATCCGTGTTCCAGGCTCCAACATCAGACAGGCAATCGAACCCACGGGGATATGCATCCGCTCACCGTTGACTTCATCAATGACCACAAACGCACCATCACGTACATCAATCCGCCCCATACCCACAAATATCATAGAGTTACGATCTTTAATCGGGATCGGTTTTAAAGGAGTAAAAGCCATTCTTATCTTCCCTACTCAGGCAATAGATGAACGCTCGATTTAATCAACACTCTCATTTGCTGAATGGCCAAGTCATTAAGCTGAACAATACGTTCTGGCTGACTTAGCCCCTGCCGAATAAAGTGAGCATTCATGGATTCCAAATTAGCTAGGCAAACTAATTGATGAACATTAGCATGATCACGCATATTGCCTTTTTCGCTAGGATTTTCTTCGCGCCATTATTTTGCAGTCATACCAAACAAAGCCATATTCAGCAGGTCAGCTTCGCTAGCATAGACCGCTGATGCTTGTTGTTGGCTGAGCAGATCAGGAATTAAGTGTTCTTGAATCGCGTCGGTATGGATTAGATAATTAACTTTGGCTAAGTTGCGTTTAATATCCCAACCAAGTTCCTCGAACTCTTGCTCTTTGAGACGCTGAAACTCTTTGATGAGATAGAGTTTGAATTCAACTGAGATCCAGCTAGCAAACTCAAAGGCGATATCTTTTTGCGCGAAGGTGCCACCATAGCGGCCCGCTTTAGATATAATACCTACGGCCCCTGTGGTTTGTATCCATTGTTTCGGGGTTAAGGTAAAGCTGTTAAGACCCGCCTCTTTTTTAAAGTCCTCGAATTCGAGGACTTTAAAACTCGGATTATTAAGCTGTTCCCAAATACCTAAGAACTCAATCGTATTTCTATTTCGTATCCAATTGCCAATGATATGAGCAGCTCGATCACTGCCCTTATATTTGGCAATATCGGTTATACAAATATACTCAACACCATCCCTGGTGTTTGTTGATATAGTTTGGTCTAAGACCTGTAGTTTTGATTTCATGGCGCGTCCTTTTGCTCATTACCGATTGATTCAGATCGGCCGAATCAACATCAACCCACATCCCATACTTTTAGACCTTCCATAACCCTTGGCATACTCTTGAAGAAAGACCTGCGGATCCTCAACCGTTAACACACCTTGAAAATCCACCGTAGAAAACTGTACCTGATGGTTATTCTTACGACTTTTATGCTGGCGATAACATTCTATTTCAGGCAAGGCATCCAATTTAAACCCCCAACGATTTAAACGATTCTCATCAGAAATCCATTCTTGCGCAGCATCGTTCATGAGTCGTTTAATTTGCTCATCACCGAGATTAGCTTGCTTTACAGCCTTATACTTCGCATTCATCAATACATCATGGCGCTTACTTTTACCGCCTTCATTTTTCACACAAACAGTTGGGTTGACACGTAACTTAAATGCTAGCCGACTCCCTTTGCTTAGTTTAGGCGTGAAAACTTTAGTCTGTACTCTAAACAGCGGGTTACTAGAATCTGGATGCGTCATAGACAAAACATAAAAATGAGGTAATCCTCCCTCGGTAATCTCTTCACGATACAAAAAATTACGCTCCGTTTGCTCACTGAAAAGCTTCCACAATAACTGATGGGAAGCATAGGCACCATTCGTGCCGAGCTTAACCAACTCTTGAGCTGTATGTTGATCGAATATTAAAGAAACCTTAGACAGAAACATTTGCAACCTCCTCAACTGACAATTGATGCATTGCCCGCTGTTTAAATTGCCAACGCTCCCTGTGAACAGGTTCATCCCAAGGGTTGGTCGTCAACACTCTAACATCATCAATTTCCGCTTTATCTCCTTCCCAAAAATAAGTAACACGGCCATTAAACCCAAGCCATAAGGCATCTTCTTTATGGCTGCGCGTTAATGCTGGAAACTCTGTATCTAATGCAGCTTTTAGATTATCAGCCTTAATCAATACAGGTTGTAGTGGCGCAGCTAAAGGACAGGATTTTCTTCCTAAACTTAAGGTATAAACTGGTTTTTTTAGTGCGTCCTGCAATTTATCAAGACTAACGATAGAGGCCTGCGCTAATGAAATAGCCACTATCCACAAGCCATCACAGCAATAATCACGACTTGATAAAATGGTATTGAGCTTGTCTTCACCCAATTCACTTTTTCGCGTCCGGTGCACCACCTTATTATTATGTGAAGGAACTTGGCTGGTATGATAGTCACGCATTAACGAGCCAGGTACACATTGCTTGATAGCAATACAAATACTCTGCTGTAGGTCGGTTAAGGCAACTTCATTGTCGCGTTTGATGCCCAGCGCAGCGCCCATTAATCCTAAAATCGCCGACCGCGTTGGCTGCATTGCTGTAGTTCGGTCACCGCCAACAGCAGGTAATCCCCAACTGGCCATTGGCCCAAACAAACGAAAGACAAGATATTCTTTCATTATCTTTCCCCTTTACTGAGCGACGAAGTCAGATAACTCAGCGAAACTACCTTCCCCGGCCACAGCATTAATGGCATAACGGGTGTCTGCACAAGGGCCATAGACTTTATCAAAGCTTTCAACTTGTTTCGTTAAAGCAGCAATCGCGCACTGTAACTGGTCTTCATCCTGAATTGGCTTTAAAAAAGCGACAGATAAAGAACGTGGCTGCTGCTCACCTTTTTCGGCTAATACAAAACTAGCGTAAGCACGAGAGGCAAAGCTATTTTGTTTGCCTTTTGGTGAAACCTTAACTGCGGCTTCGGTTAGCGCTTGAATCGCTTTATTCGCTAACGCTTCGTCACCATTCAAGTTTTCGATTAACTGTGTTTTGTTAATACAAATATTGCTGTAAAACAACGCAGCAGCAAAACCTGACTCACCAATATGTGCCGAACCAGCATCTTCTTTGCCGTCATTGAGATCATCAACAGCGGTAAAATAATCGTCTTCTACAACAACACTATGAACGCTGAGTGCATGCGCTACTTGGCAAGCCGCCTCAACATTGAATCTAGGACTAGAAGCCAACATACGGCCAAATAGAGCTATATCAACAGCAGTTTGATCGGCTTTTAACAGATCTAATTCTTCTTTGGTAGGTTCACGCTCTTCTGCTGCCAATAACACGGCCAAAGCTAACGCCGCGTCTTGCTCTTCTGGGCTCAGGTGAGCGAGTTGTTCTATATCCAGTGAATCTTTTTTACCTTTACCAAAAACGTTAGCAATGGCTTCAGCGGACTTCTGAGCAAGTTTTTCCTTGGCACCCGCTTTAATCATTGCATTAAATACCGTCTGACCAAAGCGTTTGGTACGAATACCAATATGACCCGCCAGTGACTCTTCAAACACCTCAGAAATACGCCAGTTACGCTTTAAGCTCTGGGAGCTAACACGAAGCCGATCAAACCCACCCATTCGAGCTGTTTTAGGTCGACCAAGATCATCACGGTTCAAATTGGATGGCGCATAAGAAGTAAGAATATGTAATTGAATAAATTGGCTCATGTTTAGTTCCTTTAAATTTCACAGCTTAATAGGTTATTTGTTTTTGGCAGATGCAGCGCGGTAGTAATCCATTGCCCATTGCACACTAATACGTTTGTCGGCTTTACGTGGTCGCAATTGGTAAAATTCCGCAAACCATTGATGAATATCTTCAGCAAGCTGAATAACAGACACATCACCTTTTAGTTGCTGAACGATGCGTCGGATACGTCGCAAAAAATCATCAGTCGTTTTCGCGTTCTGTAATTGAGAAAACCGCAACTCACTAACGACTGATTTATCACCCTCTCCCTTCCTTCCTGCCGCCTGAGCTAATTTCAGTTTACTATCCGTTTTAACATGGGCTAGTACGGCGGCAATGCTCGCCCAGCATTCGATATTTTTGACATCATTTTTTTCTATCATGTCATCCCCCAAACCCAACCATAATGCACGAAAGCCTTCTGTGAGCATGGCAGCATCCGTTGATTCACAACGTTTTAATTGTGCTTTATATACTGTGGGTGCAAGCTGAATACCTTTTCCTTTTAGCTGATCCGCCGGTAAGTTCATACTCTGCCACCAGCGAAGAACGACTTTTTTTGACTGTTCATCCATTACGCCATCTCCTTATACATTTCGATCTCATATTCTTTGATAAAGTTTTTCACATCTTTTCCGCCATAAAGCCAGCCGGTCAGTGCCTGTCGCGCTTTGATTCGCTTAGCCATCGAACGCTCATTGCCTAATTCCGATAATGCATACTCATCAAACAGATCGATAACCCTGTTTTGTAACGCCCTAAGCCATGTTTGGGCCTGTTCGGGCTTTAAGCGGTATTCACCCTGTTCAGCATTATCGATAATATTCTGTACCGCAGCAAAAAAAGCTCTTTCGGTTCGTTGCCAAAACTCCAAATCGATAAAAGTCATATCTCCTTTAATATCACCTGGCTTTTCAAACCAAGCCGACTTTACCTGACTCCGACAATGCCATAGAGCATCAGCCGATAATTTGTGTAATGCTTTAACCGCATAGAGGATATCTTCTTGAGCTTCTGGCTCAATTGAAAACAACGGTAACGAGGTGGAGTACCACCCCCGTGCCTTCATATTGTCCATGTCATACCCGAAAGCCCACAAACGCGGAACTTCACTTTGCCGGCCAATAAAGTCATCACAAAGGGTATAGAAATGCTTCACTACCTGAGCACATTCCTGTCCACTTTCTTGGCTCGTTAAAGTTAAAGCATCCCAAATTTTATAGCTGATTCCTCCCGGCTGACCTTTTGCTGATAATGGTTCTTCATCTGGCTTTTTAGGATTCCATTTATAAGGCGTTAAAGGATGCTGCCAAGCACCAGAATAGTTAATCCCATAATTTCGAGTACGATACTGAGTGACCGAATAGTCTGACCTTAATCCCGTTAGCTCACAGACGTGATTGATATTTTCCAGTTCTAACCGAATGCGTCGCGGCATTGCCCAGAACATCTGAAGGGGATGAACATCCTTGGCATAGACTTCTGAGCCTTTTTTTTCGCTGGTTTTGGTTTGAGCTAACCATGGGAATATTTGTTCGCTGCTAAAATCAGGATCTGGATATGACCAAAAACCTCTATTCATAACATTGAGCCAAAGCTTCTGCCACAAACTCGACTCTGGTGTTTGTGGCAAAACGAGGGTTGTCAGCGGGCCTCCTCCACGCAATCCTGTTCGGTGCCCTTGACCTCCGCTCGGGGCATTTATCTGTAACGTAAATAAAGCAATATTAGCCATTTCCAACGACATCACAGAGCCTATGCCACGCTTAATAAAATGGTCTGTATTTAGCTTTAGTCCATTCCCCCCAGGTGCTTCAATCAGCAGGCCAGCAATAGTTGTTGATTTCGACTCTGCCAGCACATCAAAATCCTGCATAAATAAAGGCCCGTCACCCATGCAGTTGAATGCATGAGCAGCCTTATCAAATTCAACTTGTAGCGTTTTTTCCGTGGGTGGTTGTTCATAAAAGTCATGCCACTCCAACTGATTTTTGGGCGCGAAGACTGTTTGCAATAGGCCTATTGCAAACTGATAAGCTGCACCTTGAAAGTCTGCCCGGGGCAACGCGAAATCCACCACATCAGCTCTAGCTATAGCTGACATTGGTAAACTTTTTTCAGATCCGTCTTTTAATCTGAACGGTAGCCAAGGGTCTTGTACTAAGTTCATAACAATTTCCTTTTATTTTTTTCTACAAATCCAGACTTTGAATCATACGAAAAATGACTATCTTCGTCCGGTAGCCAACATTGTAGGTATTTCGTTTTACGGAAACGGACCTTAAAAGCATCCTCTTCATTTTCCGGTATAGCCTGTAACTTATCGGCGTATTTGTTCTTTGAAAGTTTTAACGTACTGAGCTGAATCGCAAACTTAGTGCCGTCTGCATAAGGAATTAGCGACCCCGACAGGTCACGCTTAAGAAGTAACACCTCGACTGTTTCAATATCGCTGTAACGTGTGCTTATATCTGAATCATCATCGTGCCAAGCAAAAGCACTACGATCACGGTAACCATATTGCCAATCAATAAGCTGGGAATGAGCCTTAGCGGCTTTACTTCGCTCCTCACCAATCAGGGTGTTTTCTTGATTTAAGAGGGAGTCAGGTATTTGCTCATAAGCGGCATCACTGTAAACGGCTTCAATTAACTGCCTTGCGTCGGTAGGCATCCTGACCGCCCCTAGAGCAATTAATTCACGCAGCCCCAACCATAATCGACCGGGAGAACGGTACACATATTGGGTATTACGAAACTGCTGACTAAGCCAATCTGAGCTTGGGGCATCGTCCCATTCTGGACTGTGAATCCAGAGCACAGGGGAATCGCGTTCATCAATTATATCCCGGCAATACAAACCTTGATCATTACGGGTATGACGATGCAAACGTCCCGCTCGCTGAATTAAATCGTCAATAGGACAAATATCAGAGATAAGTACATCTGCATCCGCATCTAAGCTTTCCTGAAAAACCTGTGTGGCAATGAGTACCTTTCCTGCACGAGATCTAGCATCGCTGTTCTTACCAAAAATACTGAGGACTTTGTCTTCCGTAGACTTTCGATCTTGTAAAATAAAGCGGCTATGGAACAGTAGGCAATCATCTGTATGATCTAGTTGCTGCTGCAGCACTTGGTAGGCTTCTAACGCATCATCAACTGAGTTTCTTACCCATACGACACACTGCTGATTTGTAACTGACTCCATAACTTTGGCAACACAAGCATCGAAAGTATGAAGAAAACGCACTCCGATTTCTCTAGTCACATCGATACGGCTAGCTAGGGGCTGTTCTAACAAAGGACATAAGAGGTCAGGAGCCACACGAGTCGCTAAAGGAAACGCTCGACTCTTTGGTGCTTGAGATAAAACCCCTGCCGCCTGTTGCCAAATATTGACAAGGCGACTTCTCTGTTTAAATGATAAGGTGGCTGTCAATAAGATAACACTCCCTCCCTGATGGAAGTGCATACTTAGTAGGCTCTCTAGAAGCTCAAACATAAACTCATCTGCAGCATGAACCTCATCAAAAATCAGTACCTTGCGGTTTAAACCAATTAACCGTAGAGATTGATGACGACGGGGTAGCACTGCAAGCAACGCCTGATCAATAGTGCCCACCCCTACAGGGGCTAACAACGCTTTCTTGCGCGAATCTGACAGCCAATGGTTACACTGTGCGGTAGCCGTAATATCGTTTGCATCGTATTCTGTATCAGGATTATCGCTACTGAGCACTGCCTCACGAAACATATCATTCATGTCTCTAGCACCGTGCGCCAAAACAATACTTACCTTGCCCTCATCGACTGACAACATCTGCTGATAGTGTTGGGCCACGCGACTAAACATAGCATTAGATGTAGCCATTGTAGGCAGGCCAAAATAAAAGCCATCAGCCGCCCCCTTCTGCATTAATCGATGAGTCAAAGCAAGTGCTGCTTCTGTTTTTCCTGCTCCGGTAATATCCTCTAAAATAAACAACTGAGGGGAATCATCAACGTGAACTGTTTCAGCCCAACGCTGCAATGGGGTTGGATCAAAACCATAGTGTTTCTTAATTGATATAAACGGAGCTACGATAGGGGCTTTATTCAAATCTGTCGAATTAAGTGCCTCTACTGCTATGCTCTGTGTCTTTTCCCAATATTCATGTAAAGGCTGAGCCTCTGATTGATAACAAAAATAGCTGCTATCTGAACCAATCCAATCGGCCAAAACAGCAATACCCGCCAACTGCCAACTGACTTGTTTTAGCCGTTCCCTCCATGGATCAGACTGCATTTTTGTAATCGGAAACACTGGCTTTAAAAGCTCAAAGATCGCTTCAAAAAATGACATCGCAGCGATTCCATTTACTTTTTCAGTAAATGGCTTAATTGATCTCATCGCCTCTGAATTAACCGGCTGTCCATGGTGACCTAAGACGACATCAACCAACACCCGTACAGCCTGTTTCGTATGATATAGCTCTTCACGCTGCAAGTTTTTTAAGCTGAGCGCATTCATCAAACCCTGTTTTTCAATATCATTCCAAAAATACAATCCAAGGCGATCATGCCGATAAAACTGACCGTCATAAGGTTTGCAGCGACCCACTTGCAATAAGTCAGGTGAATTTGATTGATACAGTGCCTGAAATGCGGACGAAAATTTACCAAGGTCATGCAGTGCAAGAAAAAATAAAAATACAGACTGCAACTCTTCAGAAGAAATATCTAAAAATTTGGCAATATCATTTGTCAAAGGTCGATTAGCATCTAACAATAACTTTCCTACCGCCGCCACATCCAAACAGTGATAAGGCAATAGATGATAATCAGCCCCTTTGCTATCGGAATCTTTTTTCGCTTTACCCCAATATTGCATATAGGGTGGAATAGCTGTCATCTGGTACTCCCTTTATTAATTAGCCATCCTTGGCTCTTCCTTTTCCTTGGTATCCTTAACCTTTTTCCACATCCTGCTGTCTTCCTGACGATGCCTATTCAATCCTGTTTGTATCCATTCAACAATGCTGGTTAAAAAAACATGTCATGTTTTAAGGCAGGTAAGCTGAAATTTTTTGGCGACACTCTGGTTCTATAATTATTTGTTGAGCTTCCGGATTTGACTCATAACGGTCGAGTCGTAGACGTTGGGTTAGGTACATCACCAGAGCGGCGCGTACCGGGATGATTCGCTGCCCATTTTCCATTTGATAATCCAGCTCTAAGAGCCGGCGCTTTTCTTTGGCTAATCGAGGGTCGGGTTGGATAATGAGTTCAAGCCAGTGGTTCCAGCGTTCGTCCTGTTCGGCGGTATACGTCGCAGGGCCTTCAAATTCGGCTTCGCCATTAAAGCGAGACAGAACAAAGTCACGGTAGTCGCCATTTTTTTCACAGTACGCCCGCACGTGCCAACGGATACCATCAAAGACTAAACAATGGGGTGAGATAATGCGGGATTCATATTCTGGGCTACTGAGGGATGTATAACCGATATCGATTCTAAGTTTATCTCGAATCGCCCGCATAATAGGTTGAACCAAGCTCGATGAGATATTTCGTAAAGGGGCATCCAAGTAACAAAAACCTGTCTCGAAAATCGACAGGTAGTCGATGCAACCACTACGGGCAAGCAGCTGGCCATACTCATCAATATGCCCCTGAGCAAAACGCGGTTGGAAATCTGCCGTGGGAAGATAACCCTTAACCGAGGCATCGTAGCTCAAATTATCGGGCGCTTGCTGTTGATAACGATGAAAGATGTCTGACGCTTTCTGCCGACTGATTTTCAGGATATTTTGTAGGTAGGTGGCATTAATTCGACCTTCCCATTGGGCGAAGGTCTCGATTATTCGATAGTGCTCGGCTTCTTGATAACTGATCCTTGTCGTATCCATTGCTTACCTACATGACTCCCTGTGGCTGAAATAGCTTGATGTCTTCCGAGAAACTGCTATTCCGATAGCTGTTATGACGAGATGATGTTAAATCATCATTCAAAACGGTTTTCTAACCCTATTCATCCTAGATGATATAACTAACCATCCGTTATACCTATCATTCTGTGACCGTCTATTTTGTGACGCGCTCAGCTTTAATATTTTGACGAGGCAGGCTCGCTGGGTTCGACTTTTTTCATGCTAGCGGGGTTATCAACTAGTGTTTTATCAGCAGAGGCTTGCTGATGAATCAGTTTTAACTGTTTCAGCGCATCGGTTAGTTGTTCATATTTGGCGGGGGCCCAGATGATCTGCCGCTGACCGAAATCAACACTGTAATCACCCCCACCGAGCATATCCATGCCTAGTAGCCCATCAAATGATTGCTGTCCACGGTTTTCAATTACTGCCGTGGATTTGTTTTCAACTTTGTATGGTCCCATTTCAATACGATCGAAAACTACTCGGTCGGTTTTAATTAAGCCGCCGCCAGCCACTTGAGCATAACCCGAATTTCGACTACTAATATTCAGCGAACTCACCCCGTCACGATGCAGCACGGTCATACTCGCACCCGTATCTAACAGCAAGTTTAAGTTTGCTTTACGGCCTCGCCAAACAACATTCACCGGCACCAGCACTTGATTGCCGATAATTTTCACCGGCGTCGTCATCTTCTCGATCGTGGTCTCTAGTTGACGTATCTGTTGCTTGCGGCGAAACGCATCACTCTGCTGTTGACGATTTTCTTCACTCGCCTGCTTTTGCGCGTCGGTTTGCCGCTCGGTGGTGATCGACTGACTCTGTTGGCGATATTGAATTGGAATTTTATGCGCGCTATCGACATAAACTTTACGCCCATTGGCATCGATATAGTGCAGTATCTCGGCAGAGGCGCTGGCTGACACTAGCCACAATAAACCAAGAAACAAAGCATAACGGTTAGACAATCGACTCATCCTATCTGCTCTCTGTTATGTCACTACCGAGCTTGTCAGTAGCAGCGATTCAATTCCAAAATTGATATAGACCATTGAACACAAAAATAGCCACAACCAACATAAACAGCAACATCAAGCGCATCATCAAACAGAATTTACACACGCGTTTCCGCTTTGGCGCGTTCATATTAGCCACCCGCCAGTTTAACCTGATAGCCTTGTTTTTCGAGTAGTTGTTTTAGCTTTTCCCGATGATCGCCCTGTATCTCGATAACGCCATCTTTTAACGAGCCGCCCGTACCACACTGCTGCTTGAGCTTTTTAGCCATATCTTTCAAAGCCTTATCAGCCAATGGCACACCCGTAATAGTGGTCACGCCTTTGCCTTTTCGGCCCGAGGTTTCACGACGGATACGTATCACTCCGTCCAAGCTGTCTAAACGCTGCTGATCAGCCAACTGATCGCAGCGACATTGATCTAGTGCCTCTTTACATCCCGGACACAGCGCCCCTTTTTCCGTGGAAAAGACTAAATTACTTAACTGATCACGCATCGACACGAATTTATACCTTATTCATTTAGTTCACAGACATTCCGCCGATCTGTCGCGACAGATAAGCGGCATAATTGTCGGTCATTCCGCCGATAAAATCGAGTACACGCATATAGGATTGATAAAGCGGCCACTGCGGTTCTGGGCTATGAATACCCATCAGACTGATAATTTTCTGACTACGATAGCTTAGTTGTTCGCTATTTTCGGTATGCTGTTCATAAGCGGCATCACAAAAAGCATCTAACAGACAGCCTAAAGTACTGTAAGCACCGACTTCTAGTTCCGCTTTACGGTTATCGGGAAACACTCGGTCGCGTGCTAAGGTTTTCGCATTCTCTAGCCCTTCTCGTACCCCCGGATCACCATCCGCCAATAACTCTCCGCTATATTCACCGGCCATAATCGTCGTTAGATTAGCCATAAAGGCGGCCACCGTTGACTCCACCATATTTTCCATCGCCATGCCACGTAGGGCGGATATTTTCCGACGCGCTGACGCTTGAGTAAAAAAGATCTGGTCTTCATAGTTAAGATCACCACAGATTTGCAGCAAGATCGGTTTAATATCATCAAACGTGAGAATATTGAGTTCAATCGCATCTTCAAGGTCGAGAATGGCGTAGCAAATATCATCGGCGGCTTCGACGAGAAAGGCTAAGGGATGGCGACACCAGAAATCGTCACCCAATTTGACTAACCCCAACTCACGCCCTAACGCATTAAGAATATCTCGTTCGGTACCGAAACTACTAAATTTGCCTTTTTGGCCAGCCCGTTCGACGGTCCAAGGGTATTTCAACAGCGTACCTAGGGTTGGATACGTAAGCCTCAAACCACCGTCAAACAGGTGATTTTCAATCCGCGTTACAACCCTAAAGCCCTGCGCATTGCCTTCAAAGGTTTGTAAATCTAACAACTCGACGGCAGATAGGCCCTCAAGGTAGTGTGGCGGCGCTTTATGTTTAAACCAATCACGAATCGCATACTCGCCGGCATGACCAAAAGGCGGATTACCAATATCATGTGCCAGACACGCCGACTGAACAATGGTGCCTACATCATGAGGGCTGATCCATTCTGGCAACTGATCTTGCAATAATTCACCTACCCGAATACCGAGACTCCGGCCGAGACTACCTACCTCAATACTATGCGTTAAACGCGTATGGATATGATCATTCAGTGCTAACGGATGCACCTGAGTTTTCCGTCCCAGACGTCGAAATGCGCTGGAAAAAATAATCCGGTCATGATCTTTATGAAAATGACTTCGCCCCAGCTCTTTTGGGGTTAAGTGTTCATGACCATAACGCTTGATTGTCAGTAACTTTTCCCACTCCATGCTGCAGATCCATCTCATAATGTTAATCCCAGTGTGCGATATCACGCCTTGCAAATCAATCGATACTCGGCAAGGTAGGCCGCCTATGCCATCACCATCTCATGCGCCTCACACTAAAACCGTCTTAGTCATTGAAATAGCTGACAACTTGCCAGCGTAACCGCCATACCGTAAAGCATCGATAAAACCCATCAACCGTCGCGAAATGACTGTAGCAACATTTCTCTATTTCACTGATAATGCGACAATTTGCCACATTTAGATCTTCACCACGATCAGTGACAATTCAGCACAGAGGAATAACCGATAGATGGCGCAACCCAATGAACCCAAAAGTACTTCATCATATCTCTATCTGATACTCCTGATCGTCTTTATCTTAGCGGTTTGGCTGAGTTCTCATCTATTCAGCTTACCTAGCCAAGATAGCCTCGGTGGCGGTAGTGACTGCGATTTAAACACGCAACGCTGTACAGTGACGATGGGAGATGCAACCCTATCACTGATGATTCAACCACAACCGATAGCATCATTAATACCGCTCGATTATCAGTTACAGATCGATGGCGTTGATGTCTCTAAGGTGATGATTAACTTGCAAGGCAGCGAGATGTTTATGGGCATCAATCAGACAGTATTAACCCCGGTTGAGGGTCAACCTGGCGTTTTCAGGGGGAAAGGTGAAATAGCGGCTTGCACCACCGGAGAGATGTTATGGCGCTTAATCGTTAGCGCAGAAACCGCGGCCGGCCCACTCACGACATGGTTTGAATTTAGAGCGAAATAATGGCAAATAATCTCACCACACTACGTAATCTGTTTTTTCTGACATTGGCCCTGCTGGCAGGCATTGTAACCGCCTACCTGTTATCGCCGCAGCCAAACAATACCCTCAATGGCTCGATGTTAAAGACGCTAGGAGGCGACTTCACGCTTCAAAGCCGCGATGGCGATGTGTCACTGCATGATTTTAAAGGCAAAGTGGCGATGATCTATATTGGCTATACTCACTGTCCTGATGTATGCCCAACCTCCCTCGCGATTATTTCGCAGGCACTTAAAAACCTAACTGACGAGCAACAAAAACAGGTGCAACCGCTGTTTATTAGTGTTGACCCTGAACGCGACACCCCAGAACAGTTAGCGCAATATAGCCATTTCTTTCATCCATCCATCATCGGGTTGACCGGTAGCCGCGAAGATATCGACGAAGTCGTTGCACAGTATGGGGCTTTTTATCGTATGGTTGAGATGAAAGATTCTGCGATGGATTATGCCGTTGATCACTCATCACGTATCTATCTGATTAATAAACAAGGTGAATTAAGTAAAGCCGTCACGCATGGCACAACGCCGGAACAGCTAAAGGCAGAAATCACCGCCTTGCTTTGAAACCTGATACAACCGCATTATATTTCGACAAACTAAGACGGTTATAGCATAGCCGCGATGACAATAGGACACATATGAAAAAGCTAATCACGCTGATTGCCGCACTTACTCTGTCTGCCTCGGCTGTTGCTGAAGTGGTCGTGGATCATCCCTACGCGCGAGCCGTTCCGCCAGGACAAACCAATAGCGCAGCGTTTATGAGCCTAACGAACGATAGCAATGACGAGGTGGCGCTGGTTGCTGCATCGACCTCGATTGCGAAAGTGGTAGAACTGCATACTCATACCCACGATAACGGGGTGATGAAAATGCGTCAGATTCCACGTATTACGCTGCCCGCACATCAAACAGTCGAACTGCAGCCTGGTGGTTTACATATCATGCTGATCGGGCTTAAGCGCAACTTGGTAAAAGATGAGATGATTGATTTAACACTTACTTACAATGATGGTCACTCGGAGCAGCTAACCATACCTGTAACGGATATCATGGCGGGTATGAATCACAAGAAAATGGATCATAGCCAGATGAACCATAAGATGAAAAACCATTCGTCAGAGTAACTCATCCGCTCGATAAGCAGCGGTTATGCAAAACCATGTCATATGGCTTGCAAACATACGTTACTTATCTTGCAGTGAAAACAGCGCAGGCGTTAAGGGTGATGTACCGTAATACGCCTGCAATGTCTGAATCAACTGCGCAGGACGTTCAGGCAGCCCTTCATTCAGGTAACGCATCACCTGTTGATGGACATTCTCCTTAAAGCTATCGCTAGCGCCCATATTGGCGCCAAGATTATCGGCACTAAAGTGAAACTTATGCCCTGCGGCGACAGACAACAACCACTCTAACGCTTGTGGCTTAATCTCAACTTGCTCAAACTCAGCCTGTTCCGCTGCGCTACGGCCATCGGGTTTATACCAATAGCCAAAATCGATTAACAAACGTCGCTGATCGCCGGCGACACACCAATGACTAATTTCATGCAGTGCACTGGCAAAAAAACCATGTGCGAAGATGATTCGGTGCTGAGGATGCTGATCATCGGCAGGCAGATAAATCGGCTCATCTTCCCCTCGTACTAATATAGTATTCAAGTTATCACTGAATAATTCGTTAAACAGTTTGATCAAACTGTCGGCTGTGCGTTGTTTCATGTTATATCTTAGTCACTTAGGGCTCATATTTAACCCAGGTATTCTGATTTAGCCACCAACTGTCACCGGTATTATGATCGATACGTGCGGCAACATAGCCTTTTACATCGCTATTAGCCCGTAATAACTGAATATCGTAAGAAGAGATAGTAGGTGTTTGCTGTTCTTCCAAGGGTTGCCAAGTATTCGCGGCCGAGATCCAACTTTCACCGGAAAAACGATTATATCGAATCATCACCCACTGTCCTTTAGCGGTATAACAGCTAGACAGCATAAACGGATCACCACCGCCTAATTCTGGTGCAATTTGTTGCAACTCAATCAGCTGTTGATCCAACCGCGCTAGTGTCTCTGTCATCTCACTATTCATAGCACCACCGCTTGGCGCAGTAGCCATCGAACGTTTCACTTCTTGCGCGAGTACTTGAAACTGCGTCAACAGCAACTGTACCCGTTCAGCAACTGAACTGTTTTGCAATTTAAGATTAAGGAACTGTTCCTGTAATAGCGTCATGCGGCTATTTAATTGCTCAAACTGGGCTGCTTGATCCACCGTGGCAACAGCGGGTTGATCAGTTGTCTCGACGGGAAGATCGCTATCGGGTTGTACATTGGCGGCGTTACAGCCAGCCAGTGTCAATAGACTCATAAGAGCCATTACAGCCATTCGATTCACAATTAACTCCTATTTACAGGTGCGCTTATTCTAATGGATGATACGACTGAGTAGAACCGATGCCGCCAAGCAGCACTAGCGAAAACTACTTAATGATTGTCGTTTCACTGCCGCTGTTGCCGGTATTTTCGAGCCAGTTAACGGTCAGCTCATCCCCTGCCATCGCACCATTAAATCCAAAACCTAAAAAAGGGTTTGCCGATACGGCGGGGCCTATATTTGCCACGAAAACAATGTTGTCTTTATGCAAAACCGTTATCGATTCAAGGAACCGAGCCGGTATTATCTCGCCGGTTGTTTGATTCAGCGTCATGCCATCCTGCATCGGATGGTTAGCCTGCAACTTAACCCGAGCAAACTCATCCTCCAGCTTAATATTCACACTGATAATATCAGCCATCACTCGTTACTCCCGATTTCGCATTAGTGATTACAATCGCCATCAGTGATTTTGGTTTCTATCGATGCACTCAATAACTGTCCATCGGCTTCAACCACCGCGGTAATGGTCGAGGTTCTAGGCAGACGTAAGCGGGTTAGCACTTCAGCCTGAGTACCTTCAGGAATCAGAAATTCAGCCACTAAAGGCTGAGCATTCCCCTCAATAAACAAGCTAATGGATTTAACATTTTCTGCGGTGGTGGATACTGACACGGGCACCATGCTGCCATCGATCGCAGAGCTAGGCGCTTTAAGATGAATAGTATCGCTCTCGGTAGGCTCTGTACCAAACATTTTAACGATAATGTCTGTCTGAGTCAGGGTGGCAAAGTCGGGTTGATCCCACACGGCCATGGCTCGCCGAGGCAGTAACACACCTAAACCTAGCAACGCTCCACCACTCGATAACGCCTTTATTACAGCACGACGATTTATCATTTTTCATCCTTAATCGATCAGTACACCATCACATCGCTGATATCAGATGATTTTTATTGATATCGATACATATTATAAAATTCAAAAAAACACGATTTCAACAGAATACTACCTTATCGGTAGGCCCTGTCTATGACTTTAGCATCTAAAAAAAGCCGCTGAGGTTGCAGCGACTTTACACCCTGAGTTGAGGCTCAACGATGTTGCCAGTGCGGCTTACGTTTATGAATAAACGCATCGATGCCTTCGCCTGCATCGTGTGTCAACATATTCTCCGTCATGACTCGACTGCATTCTAAATAGGCCTGATCTAAGGGCTTATCAATCTGACGCGCATAAGCCTGTTTACCGATTGAAATAGCCTTACGTGAACTCGCGGCAATTTTACCCGCGACTTCAAGGGTTTTTTGCTCGACGGCTGACTCATCCACAACCCAATTGACGAGGCCGATATCAGCCGCTTTGGATGCACTGATCATATCACCGAGCAAGAGCATCTCTAGCGCATGCTTTTTACTCACCGCGCGGCTCAACGCGACCATCGGTGTCGAGCAAAACAAACCAATATTCACACCCGGCGTGGCGAAACGGGCATTATCGCTGGCTATCGCCAGATCACAACTCGCCACGAGCTGACAACCCGCCGCCGTCGCAACACCGTGTACCTGAGCCATGACCGGTATGGGTAAGTTCACAACCCGCTGCATCAACTCAGAACACGTCTCAAAGGTACATTGATAGTAATCTTCTTCACCCTCGCTGAGCATCTGTTTCAAATCATGACCGGAACAAAAACCTCGACCGCTACCGCTGATGACCACAACACGCACGCTCTGATCTTCGGCAATCGCATCTAGCTCTGCGATAAGCGCTGTCATTAACTCCATCGACAGGGAGTTATAAGCATCTGGACGGTTCAGTAGTAGCCGACAAACCCCATCGGCATCTTCTCGAATTAATAGCGAATCACTCATGTAAACCTCAGTTATTATTATTGAATAACCGAAACGCTAACGCAAAATACAGCATAAATAAAGGATTACCCTTATTTTGTGAGCTAGCAACAAGTCTAGCGAGTGACGTGTTTTACTAAGAAACGATCTAGTTGATTGGCAAACTGTTGCCTGTCCTGTTGATTTAGCTTGGCAGGGCCACCGGTATCAATGCCAGAACCCCGCAACTGATCCATAAAATCCCGCATATTCAGGCGTTGACGGATATTTTCAGGGGTATAGAACTCACCTCTGGGGTTGAGTGCGTGAGCATCTTTTTCTAGCACTTCAGCAGCCAAAGGGATATCCGCCGTAATAACCAGATCGCCAGCCACACACTTCTGCACAATATAGGTATCAGCAACATCAAAGCCAGCGGGCACCTGCACCGCACTGATATACGCAGATGACGGTGTCTGCAACCACTGATTGGCAACCAATACCGTCTTGATACCTAAGCGATCGGCTGCCCGAAAAAGGATATCTTTAACGACATTAGGACAGGCGTCCGCATCAACCCAGATATTCATAGCAGCAGTGCCCCGAATTTAAAGTGAGAGGATATCGATCATTTCTGGCATCTGCGTTGCCTGCGTCTCGTCGGACTTCTGAGGATCGACAATACCGTGCGCATGACCCCGCTGCAGCCCTTTGAAGTCGAACAGTTCGGTATCCACCAAATGTGAAGGCACCACATTGCGCAAGGAACGGAACATGATTTCGATACGACCCGGATGATGTTTATCCCAATCCTGCAACATTTCTTTAATCACCTGACGCTGAAGCCCATCCTGTGATCCACATAGATTACACGGGATGATGGGGAATTCACGTAATTCAGCATAGGCCGCGATATCTTTTTCGCGGGCATAGGCAAGTGGCCGAATAACCATATTTTTACCGTCATCACTTACCAGTTTAGGCGGCATCGATTTCAGCTTACCGCCATAAAACATGTTCAGGAAAAAGGTTTCCAAAATATCATCACGGTGGTGACCTAGGGCAATTTTGTTGGCCCCAATCTCTTCGGCAAAACCATACAATGATCCGCGCCGCAGACGAGAACATAGCGAACAGGTTGTTTTACCTTCCGGCACCAGCTCTTTGACAACGGAGTAAGTATCCCTCTCAATAATATGAAAAGGGACACCCACTTGCGTCAGGTATTCAGGTAACACATGCTCAGGAAAACCAGGCTGCTTCTGATCTAGATTGACCGCAATGATATCAAAGCGAATGGGCGCACTTTTCTGAAGATTCATCAGAATATCCAGCATCGCAAAAGAATCTTTGCCGCCAGACAGACACACCATCACTTTATCGCCATCTTCGATCATATTAAAATCTTCGATAGCACGACCTGCTTCACGGCGGAGGCGTTTCTGTAATTTATTCAGACGCGTTTTATGCAGTTTTGCCTGTTCTTCACTCATATGTCTATTCAGGGAGGCTGTTGGAAAAGGCGGGGATTATAGCGAATTATACTTGAACAATCAGCCTGTAAATCAGCGGCAGCTACGCAAGCCACCGCTGTAAACAGACTCTGAAACCGTTTAGTCCTTCATTGCCGCTACTTCAAGCTTATCTTCACCGGTCAAAACAGATTCCCGATTCAGATTGAGTACGGTTAACAAGTCACCCATCGCATTGAGTACTCGGAACTGAGTGAGAATACGATCTTTATCCGCTGCCAATAACTCTCGACGCGCTTCAAAAAGCTCATTTTCAGCATCGAGTAGATCGACAAGGGTACGCCGACCGAGACTAAACTGTTGCTGATAAGCATCTTGCGTTTTCTCTGCTTCAATCACATGAGATTCAAGAAACTCCATCTGCCGCTCAAGCAACTGATAAGCATTCCACGCTAGACTCATCCCTTCAGCGACTTCGCGTTGTGCTCGATCACGGATAGCACTGGCTTCCATCAACTGATAATAAGCGGCTTTTTTACGATAAGAATCGGCTTCGCCATTAAACAAGTTATAACGCATACGAATCATCGCGGTCAGATCATTATTATAACCGACCACACCATCGATATTATTATTCCATGTGCCCCCGAGTTCGAGACGAACATCTGGGTGAAAATCAGAATCGCGCGTTTTTAATTGTGCCACCGCGGCATCCACATCCAGCTGAGCAGACAACAAGGTCGGATGCACTTTGCCTGCCCGCTCCAATGCTTGTTCATAAGCGATTGGCATATTCTGATCAATGGCTTCAGGTTTCACCAACCCTAGGGCTTCTTGGCCGACAACTTTGTAATAACGAGCCTTAGCATCAAGCACATTGTTTTCAGTGGCTAAAAAATTGGTATGTGCACGACTCAATCGACCCTTTACTTGAGAAAGATCTGACGCAGACCCCAGGCCGTATTCTGAACGTTTACGAATACCATTCAATATATTGATATGGGCTTCAAGATTCGCCGCCGCTAACGTGGCTTCTTCTTGTGCATGAATCACGCCCATATACACATCAGCGACTTCTAACGTGGTATTTTCTGCCGCATCCCAAAGAAGAAACCGATGCGCTTCCGCTTCCGCGGTGGTTCGATCATTATCATTTTTAGTTCGCAGACCATCATACAGCAGCTGACTCATGGTTAATGAGGCTTCGCCTCGCTCTAGATCAACAAAGTCGGCACTGCCGGTTGACGCGCGGGTCGTCGGGTTATTGGTCCATTCGCCACCCCAGCCTAATGCCAGATCAACTTTTGGCTTATAGCCCGCTCTAGACACCCCGATCTGCTCAACACGACTTAGATATTGGTTTTTAATAATCGCAACATCTGGCGAATTCCCAATAGCAAAGGATGTTGCCTCTACCAATGTTTGTGATGTCGCTGTACTCGACCACAGCACCATGGCCAAAGCACTTGTCGTTATTTTATTTATATTTCCCATCGAACCGTTCCCCCCGGATAAAGTCCCTTTAAGCGTTATCGTTCTCTCAATGCCTGCTGCTGAGCCTTAAAAATAGGCTTAAGCAGATAATCCAGTACACTCTTTTTACCTGTCATAATGTCAACTGTCGCCATCATGCCTGGAATGATGGGCAGCGATGTCACGCCACGCCCCAGATCTGTATTTTCAGTACGTACTCTAATCAGATAATAAAGGTTACCCTTCTCATCTTCTATCGTATCGGCACTAATATGTTCCAATGTTCCTTTTAATCCACCATAAATGGAAAAGTCGTATGCCGTTAAACGAACAACAGCCTCTAACCCTGGCCTAAGAAAAGCAATATCCTTAGGAGAGATCTTGGCTTCAATCAGCAGATGATCTTCAGTCGGTACAATTTCTATCAAATCCATCCCCGGCTGAATAACACCGCCAATGGTATTCACCGAAATCGTTTTAATTGTACCATGCACCGGAGACACAACCGTCGTACGATCAACTCGGTCGCGTAAATTAACCTGCGCTTCTGTTTTTTGCTTTAACTCCGCTAAGCTTTGATTGAGCTTCTGTTGGCTTTCACTGCGGGCATTTAACGCGATTTCTCGACGTTTCGCAACTGACTCCGCGATACTAAGCTGGACTTTAGGTAGCAACAGTCTAGCACCTTCGAGATCTTGTTTATAACGATTGATATCCCGTTCTAGCTTAATCAACTCGATCTCTGGAATCACTCCTTCATCGGCTAACGGTTTGGTCATATTGAGTTCACGAAGCCCCAAGCGATAAGAACGATACAGATGACTTATTTTAGACTCGAGCTCTTTCGCTTCCTGATCACCCTGTTCAATCTGTCGGCCGATAATATCTAACTGATTATTTAGATTTCTTAGATACTCTTCAAGTTGAGATTCCTCTCGTTCAAGCAGTTCTGGATTACGGACCTGCCATTCTGTACCGAGGGCGATAGGCTGTGCCTTAATCTGAACCTGTTCACGCCAATCAGCTTGTGCAATTTCATCATTAATAATGATGCTCGCGAGTTCGGCCCGATGTCGAGCAATTGAGACTTCGAGGTAGGCCTGTTCTTGCGCTTGACCGCGAAAATCGGATAAGAAACGCGTTTCATCTACCCGTAATAATGGCTGACCTGCTTCAACCTTATCGCCCTCTCTAACGTACAACTCTTTAAGGATTCCCCCTTCAAGATATTGCACTACCTGTATTTGTTGCGAGGGAATCACACTACCCTCGCCACGAGTGATCTCGTCCAACTCGGCAAAATACGCCCAAATAATCGCGATCAAAACAAAGCAGACAACCGCCCAGAGTAATAATCGAGAGCTTCTCGGGGTATCGAGCAACACACTCGCAGCTGCATTATCAATAAAACCATGTAGCTGACCATCAACGGTCTGTTCACTTGATTTTGATTGAGTAACAGCGGCCGGATTACCTTCTACCTTTACTTCAGCGGCGGATAGTGACGTTTCCTCGCGTTTAAAATCGCCCATCAGGAGTGTGCCTCCTGTTTGGCTTGCTGCTTATTTACCCCTTCACGTAACCAGTTAATCACTTCCGCCTTAGGCCCATCCGCAATGAGTCGACCATTTTCAAGCACAATAATACGATCAACAACATCCAAAAGACTCGATTTATGTGTACTCAATATGATTGTTTTGCTGCGATCCAAGGCCTTCAATTGATTCATCAGCTTCACTTCAGACTTACGATCGAGATGGCTACTCGGCTCATCCAATAACATAATGGGTGGATCCATCACGATCGCTCTAGCGGCAGCAACCGCTTGACGTTGGCCGCCCGACAACTGCCGCCCCCCTTCACCGACTTGTCGTTCTAGACCTTCTGGGTCGTGGTTGGTAAAAGCGGTTACACCACCCCACTGCGCGGCACGCAACAAATTTTCATCACTGGTAAAGCGAGCCCCCATGACAATATTATCGCGAATACTGCCAAAGAATAGGTGGTTCTCCTGCATAATTGCACCGACATTACGACGCAGATCGGCAGGGTGAAGCTGTGCTATATTCACGCCATCAATGCGTACATCACCCTTAGTACACTGATATAAGCCTAAAATCAGTTTTTCCAACGAGCTTTTACCGGCACCAATACCACCAATCAGAGCAACTCGCTCGCCCGGCTGTATTGTGAAACTCACATCCTGAAGGGCATAATTTTGCTGCCCTGGATAGGAAAAACAAACTTTATCAAACTCGATTTTACCCTGTAATTTAGATCGGCTGACGTAGCTTTTCCCCTCCTCCTCTTCAACCGGCATCTCCATCACCTGATTGATCAGGCTCATTGACGCTTTCGCCTGATTAAAGCGCGTTGCCAACAACGATAGCTGAGCCAAAGGTTGTACCGCTCGTCCACCTAACATCACCGCGGCAATGATACCGCCCATACTCAACTCACCCGCGGCGACTAAATAGACGCCAACCACAACCGTTCCTACGGTCATCATTTGTTGCAAGAAACCAGATAATGTCGACGCGCCATTCGCCAGCTTACGGGTTTGAATATCATGCTGCCCCATCTTGCTAACCGCTTGTTCCCAAACCTCCTGATACTGACTCTGAGCACCATTAATTTTGACCGCTTCAATACCCGTTAAGCCTTCCACAAGTGTTGCTTGTTTTTGTGCTGCTATTTTCGATGTTAATTCAATCTGCCTCGCCAAAGGCTTCTGAATATAGAGACTATAACCCACTAAAATAATCATAACCGTGAGCGGCACAAGCACTAACGGGCCGCCAACAGCCCAAATCACTAAGAGGAATATCAACGCAAAAGGAAGATCAATCAAGGCGCCCAATGTCGCCGAGGTAATAAATTCTCGAATCATTTCGAATGATTGCAAATTATTCGCAAAAGCGCCCACCGATAACGGCCGTGCTTCTAATCGGATCCCCATTACTCGGGCAAAGATTTTAGCTGACAGTTGCAAATCAAGCTTTTTACCCGCGACATCAATAAAATAAGAGCGTAGATGCTTGAGTATAAAATCAAAAATAAATACCACCGCAACACCAATTGCCAAGACCCAGAGTGAATCAAACGCAAGGTTTGGCACAATCCGATCATAGACATTCATGACAAACAGCGGTGAAGCAACGGCAAATAAGTTAATCAGTACAGAGGCAACAATGACGTCTCTATAGATAGGTGTCGCATTGCGAAAGGTCGCCCAAAACCAATGACCTTCCTGAGTATCCAAGACATCAGGGCTACGCTGATCAAAACGATACTTCTTACGTATATAAAATAAATGGCCAGAATATATTTTATTCAGCGCTTCGAGTGAAACCTCGATCTCTCCACCGCCACTTTCAGACTGCAATATACGCGCACTGCCAGACTGATGATCGATAGACATTAAAATACAGCTACCGTGATTTTCTAACAGCAAGACACACGGTAACAGAAGTTCATGTATCTGATCTAAAGACTGATCGGCTAAACGAGCCGATAAGCCAGCACGTTCCGCCGCACGAGGGAACAAAGCCAGCGTCAGTCGATTATCAACCAGTGGCAAACCACTACTCAAAGAATCTTCAGACGCTGGCGCGCCATAGTACTTACTCAAAATAACCAGAGCATCTAGCAACGGATCGACAAACTGCTCGCGACTCGTACCAAACACCCAATCTGACTGTGATTGTTCCACTATTTTGTTCTGCCTCTTCGGAATACTATCAACCTAAACTCGATATTTATCAAACCGAATCAAATCGAAAGCTCAGGAATTTCCATCTATACGATATCAAACAGATGTTCGATATTAACTGATAAACAAAAAAATGGGCAGCTTCGCAAAAAGCCGCCCATTAACAATCAAACGATCAATTTAGATTGATCTATCAGTTGAGTCAGAAGGTCATTATTTGTGGCCGATAAATCAAGGCTTAGGTCTGTTTTTAGGCTATCAAGACTGACATTATCAAGCACAATCTCCTGAACAACATCCCCCGCCTCACTCTCCTTCACATTAAGCACTGTTTCACTCGCGCTGTTTTCGGTAAGGCTCAGGTAGGACTCAACAACACCCGTGGATGTCAAACCTAAGGAATCAAGCAGGCCCGACAAGTCAATCTTATCCTCCGCAACGGTGAAGTCTTGAATATGATCGCTAGCAGGAACATCGATGGTTCCTTCATCTCCACCACGCCATTCAAATGTATCGGCACCGGCACTACCCATCAGCCAGTCATCGCCTTCACCGCCAATCAGGATATCATTACCTTCAAGACCGTCGAGGATGTCATCACCCGTTGTACCCAGTAAACGATCATCTCCAGCGGACGCTGTGGTTTGATATTTCTCGATAAGCATGGTTAACGGCTGATCTAAGGTTTGATCACCATCGTCATCCGTGACACTGATAATAAAGGTTTCCGTTAAATCAACATTGTTGTGCACACTCGATGTATAGGTGAAGTTACCGGTTGTGAAGTCGAGATCCATACTCCCTTCAGACAAGGCAATCGTTTGTACAGGGTTTTCAGCATCATAACTATAAGTCACTCCGTCATACGTGAGCTCGAAGATATGACCACCATCGGCACCAAACAAAATGCCAGCGTTATTAATACCACTCGCAAACAAGGTGCCTTCAGCCGAATCGACTGTCGCCAGTAATTCATCGGTAAGCGAAGCGCCCGCCGCCGTGGCATCAATTGCATCTCGCTCAGTGGCATCGATACCATTATAAGCAATGGGTTCAAGATCAGTCACCGCCGCGCCGCCAAAGCCAACCGCATATGAATCGATCTGATTGGCTGTTACAAAGGCTTCCCATTCAGCCTCTTCTGTCGTATCAATACCGGTTGTACCGTCACCACTGGTCGGCTCGCCATCAGACAAGAAATAAGAAACATTCTTACCGCCGGTAAGATACCCAGTCGTTTCAGCAAAAGCCGTTTGAGCTGTCGCCAAGGCCGCATCGTAGTTAGTATAACCGCCCATATCCGCATCTGTTAGAGCATTAACATATGCTTTAGCATCATCAACACTCACCCAGCCACTATCTGAAGCAATGCTAGCACTCGAGCTAAAGTTAACGATTTGAACCGCTGTATCACCCGCTTCCGCATAAGCATCCAGCATAGTAATGATCGCGGCTTGCATATCGGTGAGATTGGTGCCCCTCATGCTGCCAGAGAAATCCAAAATCAAGAGCACATTACTAATTAAGGATTCAGGGACATTGACAGAAATATCGAGCGTATGATTATTCACAACAGGTGTGTCATCATGAACCGTGATATCTAACGTCGAGCTGTAAGTAGCACCGCCCAAATCGCTTACTTCATAGGTAAAGCTATCAACCACCGTATCGGAAAGCGTGGCAGTGAATTCAGGCCCTGTAATGGTAAAGTTATCGATATAAGCGTCTTCATTGTTTCTACTACTGCTGTTCAACAGTTCGAAGTCAGCCTGTCCTTGATCATCTAAGGTGATATCAAAAGAGTAAGCCTCTGAGCCGCCCTCGGAGGTATCATTAATAACCTCAGTACCGTTAACCGTTACGACAAAGTTATCATTCCCCCCATCCCAGTTGCTGCTTGCTTCAAAATCAAACGCAACGGTGACCGTTTGATTGGCATATGCACTACCAAAATCAAACAGTTTAGTGGCAGTATCATTACTACCGTCGATCAATAAACGGTTACCGCTCTCAACCGCATTAGTGCCGCCCCAGTCATCGACTGAACCAGAGAAAGTATCGCTAGCCAACGTAATAGTATTACCGGTCGCGGTATATTCTGCATGATCAACAGCATTAACCAAGGTGTAGGTATAATCGCCGGTCGCACTATCGACGACTAACGTATTACCATCGGCTGTGGTTACGGTAATCTCATTGCCATTGACCACGGTTGTACCGCCATCGATGGTGACATTACTTAGCGAGATACCCGAAGGAATGGTGTCGTCAGCCAGAATATTACCCGTTGCGATTTCACCCGAACCATCACTATTGGTGCCGCTCGCCATATCCGCTTCAAAAACGTCATCTGTATTGGCATTGAGCGTTGGCACAGGTCGAGTTTCACGCATGATATCAAGCGTAACAACACCGCTACTGACATCTCCATCGGTATCTTGAATAGTAAAACCGATTACTTCTTCATAGTCTGATGTGAATACCGCATCCGTAACATATTCATAACTGCCCGTAGACATATTAAGGGTCAGCTCTCCCCCTTGAGCAGTGCTGATCGTTAATGAATTCCCACTAATCACATCGCTATTAGCCGTATTAGTAATCAATCCAGTCTCTGCGTCGTAACTATAGGTAACGGAATCAATAGTAACTGTACGTATTTGGCCATTGCCGTCGGCACCGAAGCCACCGTCTGATAGCGTACCGAATAAGTTACCCGATGAAGCAACAGGAACCGTCGCCAGTAATTCATCGACGAGAGAACTGCCTGCATCCGTGGCATCAATCGCATCGCGCTCTGTCCCATCGATACCATTGTAAGAGATAGGTTCAAGGTCCGTGACTTCAGCTCCGCCAAAACCAACGGCGATAGAGTCGATGTTATTATCAGTTACGAAAGTTTCCCACGCGGCCTGCTCTGTTGCATCGATACCGGTCGTGTCGTCACCACTCGTTGGCTCACCATCAGACAAGAAATAAGAAATATTCTTGCCACCCGAAATATAGCCAGTCGTTTCGCTAAATGCGGTTTCAGCTGCAGCCAATGCCTCATCATAATTTGTCCAACCGCCCATATCAGCATTGGTTAAATTATTAATATAATCTTTCGCATCTGCGACGCTGATCCAACCACCATCGCCGACTACACTGGCACTAGTGCTGAAATTAACAATCTGCACAGCGGTGTAACCTGACGCATCGTATGAATCCAGCATACTGATAACCGCCGCTTTCATATCGGTAAGGTTATCACCACTCATACTGCCGGAGAAATCCAATATCAGCATCACGTTGGATGAAGCAAGCGGTACTTCAAGCGTACTAGCCAAATCACCACTGACAGGTCTATCATCCTCAATATTGACCGACAGAACACTGTCTGTACTATTCGCTCCATCAGATACGGTCACACCAAACTGCAGATTCATTATATCTTCAGTGTTGTTAACGGGGTGATCGACAGGTGCCAGCAGCGTTACGCTGTAATCAACACTATGTCCGGCGACATCGCTAGTCACACTGCTCAGTTCGATAGTCATCACATCCAAACCAGTGGACGTACTACCAGTCAATGTACTGCTAGCCGCATCCCACATCCAAGAGTCAACAGGCACATCACCACTACTGACCGAGGTCAATGGCCCCGTCAGCGATATATCAAACACCGAGCTATCAGTATCCGTGAAGTAAAGCGTGCCTGTGACCGTTGCCGAATCAGTCGTATCCTCTGGATCACCAGTATTATCAACTAAGCCTCCGGCTAAGCCCTCTTCGGACACAGACACGGCTGCCGGCAGTACAATATTAGGAGCTTCATCATCATCCAAGATGGTGCCGGTACCGGTGCCTGCGGTGGCACTGATCACTGCGCCGCCGGTCGGGCTGTCCAAGGCCACGGTGAAGGTCTCGCCGCCTTCGTACGCGTCATCCTGATTGGTCTGCACGGTGAAGGTTTTGCTGGTTTCGCCCGCCACAAAGGTCAAGGTGCCGCTGTTGGCCGTGAAGTCATCCACTTCGGCGCTATCGCCCGTTGCAATGCTGGTTGCGAAGTTAACACTTTGATCCGCTTCGGCATCGCCGCTGCGGCTCACGGTGAAGGTCATTAAGCCCCCTTCACTGATGCTAACGCTATCGACACTGAAGCTCGGGGTGTCGTCATCTGGGGTGCC
>NZ_JAUOQE010000037.1 GCF_030547545.1 Amphritea sp. 1_MG-2023 | reverse complement strand
ACCGCCACCTTGGCGGGGACTTACGGTACGCTAACACTGGATACGGCGAGCGGCGACTACAGCTACAGCAAGAATGCGGCGGCGATCGAAGCCTTGGGTGCAGGCGATACCGACAGTGACCTGTTTACCCTGACGGTCACGGATGCCGACGGCGCATTAGTGACGCAGACCTTGACGCTGGATATCACGGGGGCTAATGATGTTCCGGTTACTTCTGTTGATAGCTATACCTTGTATGAAGGCACATCTTTGATTATTCCTGCTAATGGGGTGCTTGAGAATGATGCCGATGTTGATGGGGATAGCCTGACAGCGGTCTTGGTCAGCGATGTGAGTCATGGCACCTTAACCTTGAATTCAGATGGTTCATTTGAATATCATCACGATGGTAGCGACACCACTTATGATAGCTTTAGTTACAGGGCTAGTGATGGTGTGGTGGAGGGCAATACGGTTGTTGTTAATCTAAACATTACTCCCGTTAATGATGTCATACCGATTACTGATGAGACTGACGAACCAGTTGATACGTCGCCGCTGAAATATGGCTCAGATGATAATGGGGTTAGTTATGATGCCTCAGTGAGTTATATTCCAGCCAATAGCTTGTCATTTGAAAGTGAGCGAGGGGCTCAATTCGGTCTTGATAATGAGCTGCTAGATATAGCAAATGATAATGTCGTCAATTGGCCTCCTCAGGTTACTTTACTCACAAGAGAATACATTGGTTTTGGTTTAACGACTGTATTCGATCCTAGTGACTATCTGGCTATTGTAAGAGAGTCCTTCTCTTATACACTGCCTAAAGGTATTTTTGCTCATACCGATAGCAGTGCGTCAGTGAGCTTGGAAGCGCGTCTTTCGGACGGATCTTCACTGCCAAGTTGGTTGGATTTTGATGCCGATACCGGTGTATTTAGTGGCGTACCCACGCAAGAATACGAAGATCAGGTATTAACCATTGTTGTGACGGCTAAAGATTCATCGGGCGCTACGGCTGAGGCTGTATTCAATTTAACCGTTGGCAGAAATGCTGAAGAAAGCAATCAAGCGGCTCCCGAGGGCGTTGACGATGAAGCTGCTTCAGCTGCACAAATACAAACAGGGAAAGCGTTGAATCGTGAGCAATTGAGTGGAGGTAAAGCTGGATTATCTGAGCTGATAGTGGCTGCCCAAAGTAATTCAATCATTGGTGAATTGGTAGATGCGTTGGAAGCGCTACCTGTATACGATGAAAATAGTTAATGTGATGTTGATAAAACCTTGTGAGCTAGATCTGTTAAGCCGCAGTGCTGCTCTATGACAGATCTCTAAACAAGTGAAAGAATATAAACTTATCCATAAAAGAGTAATATGAGTGGTGGTGCTTTGAATAAAAAAGGAAAGTTATTAGGCGGAACAATACTTATTGCTCTGTTGGGGGGGTGCTCCGTACAACCTCAATTAATGACCATCAGTGAACAGCAGGATCTTGTGACAGATGATCGACAGAATATGTTTGCTGAACAGGAATCGATTACAAAACCCATTTCACTAGAGGAAGCGATTGCCAGAGCGATTAAGTATAACTTGAATTATCGTTTATCGATGATGGAAGAGGTGCTTAAAAGCGGGGAGCTGGATCTAGAGCACGTTAATATGTTGCCGCGGATCGCTGCTAATGCGGGTTGGAGAACTCGTTCCAATGATAACCTTAATAATAGTCGTAATGTTGCCACGGGCGTTGTCTCTAATGACCCCTCTCTGAGTCAAGATCGTGATAAAACCACTGCAGATCTAACCATGACATGGAATGTTCTAGATTTTGGTGTCAGCTATTTGCAAGCGAAGCAAAATGCCGACAAGGTTTTGATTGCTCGAGAAAAAAAGCGGAGCATGGTTAATCAGATTGTACAGCAGGTACGCTCAGCCTATTGGCGAGCGGCAACCGCTACGCCGCTCGCTAACGAAGTACGACCTTTATTGATCAAGGCTGAAAAAGCACTCGCGGATTCTCAATCCTCAGAACGCGCTCGGTTAGTCTCTCCACTCGAATCACTGGAGTATCAGAAAGGGCTGATAGAAGTTATACGTAACTTAGAGCAAGTAGAAAATGATATGGTGGTTGCCAAAGTGGAATTGGCCGCATTAATGGGTTTGCCTCCTACCACTGATTACACACTGGTGCTACCTGATATTAATCAACTGCACCCGCCTGAGTTTAACTTTGATATCAGTAAAATGGAGGAAACGGCGCTTGTTAATCGGCCTGAATTAAAAGAAGAAGCGTATCAAAAACGGATTACCGCGTTAGAAAGCCGAAAAGCGTTGTTACGATTAATGCCTGGGTTAACATTTGATGCGGGAATTAACTACAACAGCAACTCATACCTTGTGAATAATCAATGGAATGAAGCCGGCTTGAGAGTGAGCTGGAGTTTGATCAATCTCGTATCCGCGCCTGTGATTAAAGATATATCGAAAGCCCGTGAGGATATTGGTGATGCGCGCCGCCTCGCGCTGGGTGTTGCCGTTATTACGCAGGTACATGTGGCTTATCAAGATTATTTGCGCCGTATACATAGCTATAAGCATGTCCGTATGCTCAATGATATCGAACAGCGAATCTACGGACACATTAAAAATGCGTCCATCGCTAGGGCTCAAAGCCCGCTACAAGAAATACGTGGCAAATTAGCTGGGCTACTCGCTGAAGTTAAACATTATCAGTCCTATGCTGAGCTGCAAGAAGGTATCTCAAATTTATACGTGACGATGGGGCTAAATCCATTACCTGAAGTGATTGAGAATGATGATTTAGACACCCTAAAAACAGCGATTGCTACGGTGATGGATGAGTGGCAACGGGGTGAAAATATTGGTCTTCAAAAGGAGGTTAAGGTAAGTAATCAGGATGAAGTTACTCAATCCCATTATCTGGAGAGTAAGCAAAATGTTGAAGCGACATTACAGGGCTGGCTGAAGGCTTGGTCTCATAGGGATATTGATGCTTATTTGGCATACTATGTGACCGATTTTCAATCGGCTAAACATGCTCACTCTGCAGATTGGGTAGCCGAACGAAGAAAACGTCTGAGTGATGCGAAAGATATACAGATAAAACGGGAGAATACAGACATAACAATTAGCGGATCTAACCGTGCCAATGTACGTTTTAGGCAAATCTATCACGCTCACAATTATAGCGATGATGTTATTAAACACCTAGAGTTGTACAAAACGTCTTATGGTTGGAAAATTATCAAGGAAGAGACTGAGTAAGCGTCACTGAAAAAATCCGACCCTTTTTTGCATCAAAGCAATGAAAGGTTCGGATTTTTTAGTACGATGATCATTCTGTGAATGAGTAATCGGTTATCAATATTGAATACGCTGGCTCAGCGATATAGAAGTGAGTGTTAATGTCTTTTTTAACGAAGCAAAATAGCGTTAAAAGTTTGTTTTTTTGGGTGGCTTTCTCGGGTTTAAGTTATGCGACTGAAGTGGAAAAACTGGAGATGGAACCGGTGCGTGCTCAATTGGTGCCACGCCATAATGTTACGCTGTCCAGTGAACTCTCGGGTCGAGTTGAAGGCTTGCCACAAAGAGAGGGTGAATCTTTTAACAAAGGTGATATGTTGTTTAGTATCGATTGCACGATGCATCGTGCGCGATTATTAAAAGCACAAGCTCAGTTAGCCGAATTTCGTAAGATCAATGAAGTTAATAGTAATTTAGATCGTCTAGGATCAATTAGTACACTCGAAATTGAAGTATCCAAAGCGCGTTTAGGCGCAGCCAGTGCAGAATTAAAAATAATGAAGTCCATGGTCGAACGTTGTGTTATTCCTGCTCCGTTCTCAGGCAAGGTGGTTCAAAGCTTCGCAGTGAGGCATCAATATGTTGCTGAAGGGCAGCCGATGCTCGAAATTATTGATGATGGAGCGCTTGAAATTGAAACGCTGGTGCCCTCAACTTGGCTTTCGTGGTTGGATATCGAGCAGCCGTTCGATGTGGCGATTGATGAGAGTGGACGGCGTTTAAGTGCGAAGATTTCTCGTATCTCGCCAGTGATTGATCCATTGAGTAGTTCAGTGAAAATATTTGGTCGTTTAGATGTCCCCTATAAAAGCTTGGTGCCAGGGATGAGTGGAGTCGCCATTTTTGCAAAGCCATGATACTAAAGAAATGAATAAAGATACTGTCGAGGCGGCTGGACAACAAGCGCCACCTAAGGGTGTTTCTGCTGAGGCCTTTCGCCGTCTTGTACAATTAGTTGAACTTGAAAAAAGGGTTCGACAAGCGACGCATGAAGCTGAAATTGGTTTTATTATCAGTAATGAAACACACAGTTTAGTGCCTTATCGGCAAGCTATATTGTGGCAACCCACGCATCAAGAGAAGGGCAAAATTGTTGCTGTTTCTGGGCTGGTTGCGCCTGATCATAATGCGCCCTTTATCGTTTGGATGCATAAAGTCTTCAGCTACTTAAATAAGTCCGAGGGTTTAAAAATTCAGGCGGTTGGACGTGACAACCTACCGGAAGAATTGCAGCAGGAATGGACTACTTGGTTTCCATCTCATGGCTTGATCGTCCCGTTGAAGATACAGCAGGGTACACTTGTCGGCCTGCTTTTATTGGTTCGCGACATTCCATGGAGTGATTCAGAATGCACCTTACTAACGATGTTATCGGATGCTTATGCGCACGCTTGGCATGCGCTGCTGGCGAAGCCTTCGCTACTATCTAAACTCTTATTTAATCGAAATAAAATGGCAATCATCGCCGTTGTTATACTGATACTGTTGTGTTTTTTCCCGCTGCGTCAGTCGGCTATCGCGCCTGCTGAAGTGATCGCCCGCAATCCGCATATTGTGCGAAGTGGTGTGGAAGGAGTCATTAAAGAGTTTCGGGTACAACCCAATCAGGTAGTTAAAAAAGGTCAGCCATTACTGTTACTCGATGATGCCCGTATCGCAAATCAACTCGAAATTGCCATGAAGGCCATGGAGACCGCCGAGTCTGAATACCGTCAGGCCTCACAACAAGCGGTATTTGATAGTCAAACGAAATTGAGTCTTGCTTCTTTAAGAGGTCAAGTTGAACAACATTCCGCAGAAGTTGATTATTACAAAGCCTTAAAAGAGCGTATTGTCATTCGCGCGCCGCGTGATGGTATTGCCGTATTTAATGACGTTAACGATTGGATTGGTCGTCCGGTTGCGCTCGGTGAACGAATTCTGATGGTAGCCGATCCTTTGGATGTGGAACTGGAGATACAGTTGCCGGTGGCTGATGCGATTTATTTGCAAGAGGGTAATGACGTGCGTTTATTTTTAAATGTATCGGCCCATAAGTCTGTATTGGCGCAGTTAAGGTTTATAAGTTATCAGGCTGATACTAATCAAGCCGGAGTTTTTGCTTATCGGTTAGTGGCGAATTTTTCAGAGATCGACAACTTACCGAGAATAGGACTGAAGGGGTCGGCTAAATTATATGGCGAACCTACGACGTTGGCCGCTTATTTATTTCGCCGTCCTTATTTTGCTGTGCGTCAATATTTAGGGTTATGAATCAAGCAAATCTCCTGCCGCCTCTGCGTGAAGAATTATCTCTTTTCCCAGGTGCGAGCGCAGCCGATGGTTCTCCTACGTGGGTAATCCATGATCTTGCCAGCAATCGATTTTTCACCATAGGTTGGTTTGAATTTCAGGTGTTGAGTCATTGGCATCGAGGGTCAGCAGAAGCGATAACAACCCATCTCGCGGCTAATACGACGTTAATGATTACAGTGGAAGACGTTGAGCAGGTCGGAAAGTTTTTATCTGCGCATAATTTGATTCAGTTAACCGGTCAGCGAGGAACAGAGCACCTACTGCAACAGCATCAAGCGCGGCAGGTGGGTAAATTTAAATGGTTATTAAAAAATTATCTCTTTGTCCGAGTGCCTTTAATACATCCCGATTATTTTCTTGATGCAACATTAGCTTATGTTCGTTGGCTATGGTCACCGATTGCCCTGATACTCATCTGTATGTGCGCTGTAAGCGGTTTAATCCTATTACAAAGCCAATGGGAAACTTTTTTAACGTCATTCCCCTATATGTTTACGCTTCAAGGAATGCTGATCGTCGGTATTTCGCTTGCAGGCGTCAAGGTGCTACATGAGTTTGGTCACGCCTATGCCCTGAAAAATTTTGGTTGTCGTGTTCCTAGTATGGGAGTTGCTTTCTTGGTGATGTGGCCTGTGTTGTTTACCGATGCCAGTGATTCATGGCGCTTAGTGTCGCGTCGTCAGCGGCTCTTAATCGGTGCGGCAGGCATATTTGTTGAATTATCGTTGGCCGCTATCGCCACTGTGGTTTGGTCTTTTTTGGCGGACGGACCCATTCGTAGTGCGGTATTTTTGATTGCCTCGACCACATGGATTGCGACACTGCTCATAAACCTTAACCCTTTCATGCGCTTCGATGGTTATTATCTGATGTCAGACTGGTTGGAGATACCGAATCTTCAGAATAGGGCTTTTGCATTAGCGCGTTGGCGTTTACGTGAGTGGTTGTTTGGATTTAATGATGAAGCGCCTGAATATTTTCCTAAATTGAGAAGCCAAGGTCTTATTTTTTACGCCTATGCGACATGGGTGTATCGATTTTTCCTGTTTCTGGGTATCGCGTTATTAGTTTATTTTTTGTTCTTCAAGGCCTTGGGTATTTTTTTAATGTTGGTCGAACTGACCTGGTTTATTGTTATGCCGATATTTAATGAAGTTAAACAGTGGTGGGTACGCAGAAACGAGATGCAGATTAATAAACAAGTACGACGTACACTCTTGCTGGTTCTATTCTTATTAATGGGGTTGTTTTACCCTTGGGATTCTTTGGTATCGCTGCCGAGTATTTGGCGAGCTGAACAACAAGTGCAAGTTTACTCTTTGCAGGCGGGGCAAATTACTCATGTGTATTCAAAACAGGGCGATGTCATTGAAGCGGATCAATTACTGCTTGAACAGCGTTCGCCTGATTTAGAATATGCCATCATTCAAGGGCAGCATCGTATTGATGATATCAATCATCAGATCGCGTTAAGAGGTATTAGCCCTGAGATGCAAAAGCGTGCACCGATATTATGGCATGAACTTGAGGCTGAGCGAGCCGCGCAACGGGCGCGTTTACAGCAACAACAGGAACTGATGATACGTAGCAGTATTTCAGGCACTTTGGTGGAGCTGATGCAACCACTGGAGATTGATGAGTGGCTGCCCGCGGGAACCTATTTAGCAACAATTATTGCCCCGGATTCCGGCTTGCTCGAGGCTTATGTGTTTGAACAAGATTTACTTGAAATAGCCGTCGGTGCGACAGGCTGGTTTTACCCGAATGATTCTTTACTGACACCAATCAAAGTGAGTGTCGTGGCGATCGATTCAGCCAGCACGCGCAACTTAGTCGATCCCTATTTAGCCTCAACTCAAGGCGGAGAGATTGCCACTCGGCAATCTCAAGACGGAAGCCTATCACCCGATACGCCTATTTATCGCGTGTTAGCTCGTCCGATTGAAGATCTTGATGCGCCCGCACAAGTGATGCTCGGAAATATACGCCTTGAGGGTGAAAGCCGCAGTATTTTCGAGCGACTATTGTTAAAGGTTCTGCCTGTCTTTATTTATGAAAGTAGCCTTTAGATAGGCGAGTGATTCGGTTAATTTATGTGTTGAGTTGAGGTGGAGAAAACCTTTGGTGATGCGCTAGTTAAAAAATTATCTGCAGCTAATCAATCCTCCAATAAGCCATGATCATGGCTTATTTTTCTGCCATTTTTTCAGCCTAAATATCGTAGGTTTATAAAAAATTTTAGTTTACTGGTTTTTTTTATAGACTAATAACATCGATGTTATGGCTAAAACCCTCTTTTGAGTAAAATTTCAATAACGCACCAAACGACAATGCAGGGTCAATAATTTATGACATTGTGCAACATTGTCGATCTTTGTCCAGTGACGTGTCTACATTGTCATATATGCTAACTCTTTGTTTTTATTGGTTTGTTTTTTTTGGCCCAAAATATGCTTTGACCTAAGTCAATACGAATTGACGGGAGTCGGAGTATGGGTGCATCTATATCACTTGATTTCATCACACATCGGTTCAGTGCTACAGCTGAACCGACGTTGAAGGATATTGAAAATCGAATTGAGCCAAGCGAATTAGTTGCGCTGATTGGGCGAAGCGGTTGCGGTAAGTCAACCTTGTTGCACATGATGGCGGGGTTGTTAATACCCTCGGAAGGCTGTGTGCGAATCAATAGTCATCAAGTGGCTAAACCAAGCGCGAAATGGAACATGATGTTTCAAAAAGCCTCTTTATACCCTTGGATGAGTGTGAAAGAGAATGCCGCCTTAGGTCTGCTGTTTGATGGTGTTTCCAAGTCTGTCGCGGCTGAGCGTGTTGATACCCTGTTGGATATGGTCGGGCTGAGCGATAAGAAAAATGCCAATGTACAAAGTCTTTCCGGTGGACAACAGCAGCGTGTCGCACTCGCTCGCTCATTAGCGACAGAACCGGATGTGTTGTTATTGGATGAGCCTTTTTCAGCACTGGACGCCTTTACTCGTACACAGCTGCAAGAAGAAGTGCCCAATATCTGCCGAGAGCGGGGGATTACGATGGTCATTGTCACACATGATATCGATGAGGCGGTAGCGATGGCTGATCGAGTCTTAATCATGTCGCAGAACCCCGGTCGTATTGTTGGCGAGCAGGCGGTTGCATTGCCTTGGCCTCGGCGCCATATGGATGCTGGTTTTCAAACCATGCGTGATGAGCTAATGCAGCAGTTTAAGGGTACGGATACCGGGTTGGCGGGGCGTCATACTGCCGCAGCAGAGAAACCCAATACAGCTGAATCAGCAGCGTGATCGAGAGTCAATATTAAGAGGGTGTGATGATGAAAAAGTATCAATCTTTACAGGATCAGATTTCGGATATTGATCTGGATTATTTGCAAAAGCATGAGATGAGTCGTCGAGATTTTATGATGGATAGTCTTGCGATGGGTGGGCTCGCGGCGATGTTTGGGCTTTCTGCGAGTACGCCTGCTTGGGCCAGCATTCAGCCTCCAGCGGATGAGGTTGTGCGCATAGGTTATCTACCGATTACCGATGCAACGGTATTGTTAGTGGCTCATGAGAAAGGCTTTTTTGCTGAAGAAGGTTTGCAATCAGAAAAGCCTACCTTAATTCGTGGTTGGTCTCCGTTGGTTGAGGGGTTTGCGGCGGGAAAGTTTAATTTGGTTCATTTCCTCAAACCTATTCCTATTTGGATGCGCTATAACAATGGCTTTCCCGTCAAAATCATGTCTTGGGCTCATCTGAATGGTTCGGGTGTTGTGGTTGGTAAACATGTTAAAGCAGATAGCTTTGCCGATCTTGCTGGTAAGCAAGTTGCCGTACCTTATTGGTATTCAATGCATAATATTGTGTTACAGATGGCGCTGCGTCATGTGGGACTTAAACCGGTTATTAAGGCTCAAGGGGAAGCTATTGCTGCGGATGAAGTGAATCTTCAGATTATGCCGCCACCGGATATGCCGCCAGCCTTAGCGGCTAAAAAGATCGATGCATTTATTGTGGCAGAACCCTTTAATGCGGCTGGTGAGTTATTAGCGGGCGGTAAAATGTTGCGTTTTACCGGTGATATGTGGCGTAACCATCCTTGTTGTGTTGTGTGTATGAATGAGCAGCAGGTGAACGCTAATCCAGAATGGACTCAGAAGGTGATGAACGCCATTGTTAAGGCTCAGGTCTATGCGCAGCAAAATAAGAAAGAAGTAGCGCATATGATGTCAAGGGATGGCAAACGTTATCTGCCAATGAAGGCTAATGTCGTTGAGCGTGCCATGACGCTTTATGATGAGGAAGATTATGCGATGCCCGATGCGATTCAGAATCCAACCTGGGGTAGTGGTCGGATTGATTTTCAGCCATGGCCATTCCCATCCGCCACTAAGCTGATTGTTAATGAGTTAAAGCATACTTTGGTGAGTGGAGATACCACGTTCTTAAAAGACTTGGATGCTGATTTTGTTGCCGATGATCTGGTGGATTACCGCTTTGTTAAAGCCGCCATGGAAAAGCACACAGGTTGGCAAGATGCGCCAGGCTTCAATGCGGAGAATCCATTTGAACGTGAAGAGGTGATTAAGATATGAGTGCTGAGAATACACAATCAATCACGGTTATGAATGTGCTACCGAATTTGTCGCAGTTGTTTACTTGGCTGAAATCATTGCAATACCCTGTGCTGGGCATTAGCTGTTTATTGATGCTTTGGTGGATAGGGGGGTATGTTATTGCGAAGGATCCTGATCTGAGTGCGTTCTCTGCTTTCGCCCCAGCACCGACGTTTAGTGCCTTGAGCGATCTGGTCGGCAGTGGCGAGGTCTGGGCACCTATCGGCTCTAGTCTCTATCGTATCTTAGCGGGGCTCGTTTGGGGTATCGCTATCGGTGTACCTATTGGTGTCATCGTTGGTTACTTTGGCATCGCGTTAAAAGTGGCAAATGTGCCTTTTCAATTCCTGCGTATGATCAGCCCGTTAGCTTGGATGCCGATTGCCGTATTGGCATTTGCAAGCTGGGACTCTGCGATTATTTTCTTGATTGTTATGGCAACCGTTTGGCCAATTATTTTTTCAACGGCTCACGGTGTGCGGCGTATTGATCCGAACTGGTTCAAGGTGGCTCGTAATCTGGGTGCATCGGGGTTTCAAATGTTGTACCGCATTATTCTGCCGGCCATTATGACGGATGTGATGGCGGGGATTCGTCTAGCTGTTGGGGTCGCCTGGGTTGTCTTAGTACCGGCTGAATACCTAGGCGTGACCAGCGGTTTAGGGTATGCAATCAATGATGCTCGAGATACGTTGGCGTATGACTATCTTGCCGCAGTAGTGATCGTTATTGGTGTGATTGGCTACGGATTAGATACGGTGTGTAGTGTGTTGATAAAGCGTTTCAATTGGCATGTCGAGTAGTCTTCATCGTGCATCAATAGATGAATGCAATAGTGAATTGAAGCGCTGTAGATATTTGAAAATGAGTGATCAGGTCTCTCTGAAAACAGCACCTATTGGTGATAGTGTTTAGTGATAAGAGGTAAAGCCTATGGATTGTGCTGCAGACGCAAGTGTCAATAAAAATTCCGAGAGCGATGCGTGTGCATCAGATCTGACGGTATTACATGAATCGGCTAAGCTGATTGGTCAGTCGGCGACACCCGAAATCGCTATCTCGGGCACCTTAAGGTTGATGTCACAAATGCTCGGGCTGAATCGGGGCCGAGTCTTGCTGCCGTCAGCCACGAATGAAAACCTTCAGATTCGCTACAGTTACGGTTTACGTGATGAAGAGCGTCGTTTGGGGGTCTATAAAGTCGGTGAAGGTGTGTCGGGCAGCGTCATGAAGAGTGGGCAACCCGCGGTTATTCAGAATATCGATGAGGAACAAAACTATCTCTTTCGGGCGGTCGATAGAGAGACACTACCCGATGGTGTTGTGGCCTTTATAGCGGTACCGATTATGGATGGGAATTCAACGATTGGAGTATTAGCAGCGCATCGTCTTAGGATGCGACCCCGCGCGTTCGATGCAGATCTTATGATCTTACGTATTTTGTCGACCTTTATCGCACAGATTATTAGTATTAATAGCCTCATTAAAGAACGTACCAGTTATCTACAGGAGGAGAATCAGGAGCTAAAGGATGCACTGCAAAATCATAGCGGTGAAAATAATCATGGTATTTTAGGTAAAAGCCAAGCGGTCCGTGACGCATTGAGGCAGATTAGCCGCGTGGCTGATACATTGGTAACCGTGTTACTGACAGGTGAGTCCGGTACCGGTAAAGAACGTTTTTCTCAGGTATTACATCTGAATAGTTCGCGTAGAGATCAACCCTTTGTTGCCATTAACTGTGCCGCAATACCGGAGCAGTTGTTAGAGTCTGAACTGTTTGGTCATGAACGAGGGGCCTTCACGGGGGCGTCTGCGAGTAAGAAAGGTAAGATTGAATTAGCCAGTGGAGGCACACTTTTTCTTGATGAAATTGGTGATCTGAATATGGAATTGCAGTCAAAGCTGCTGCGAATTCTAGAGAATCAGGTGATTCAGCGTGTCGGTGGTGTCAAGGATATTCCAGTCGATGTGCGTATTATTACCGCGACCCATAAAAATCTACAGGAGGCCGTCAATAAAGGGACATTTCGTCTCGACCTTTTTTATCGATTGAATGTTTTCCCGATACACTTACCGCCATTGAGAGAGCGAGCAGGGGATGTGAGAATACTCGCGAGTCATTTCCTGTTAAGCGCCAATACAGAATATGGCCGTCACAGCGTTTTTGATAAGGGGGTGATGGCGCGTTTAGAAACATATAATTGGCCTGGTAATATTCGTCAGCTTGAAAACGTGATTAAGCGTGCTGTGTTGATCTGCCTCGAGGGGATGATTACCGTCAATGATATCGAGACAATTCTACGTCAAGAATCAGCGATCAATGAACATCTAGAAGCGGGTCAGTCAGCAGATAGTGTTGTCTTAGAAAGCGCATATTCAACCGATCGAGCCGGTGCCGCATCACTACAGGCCCCATCAACACCGTCATCAGCGTATGCTGGGATGTCAAATCGACCCTATAGTTGGGTGCGTAAAGATGAGGCGCAGGCCATCACCGAAGCGCTACAACAGACGGGCGGAAATAAAACTCGTGCGGCCGCTATCTTAGGTATGTCAGCGCGACAATTTAGATACCGTATTGAAAAGCTGGGTCTACCAACGAACCTCAGTCGTGAGTCGCCTAGCGGGGGCTAATGAGTGGCGCATCGCGAGAATAAAGTCTGTTTGTTGGTCTTGATCTTACTCATCTTATTGGCCGTTAAATGTGTTTACTGATGGCATTTAATCTGACTGATAAGTGCTGAGCGAAGCGCTTATTTGATGACGTTAACAGCCAGCCTCTTGTAGGTATTCCCTTTATGATCGTGTCAACCGATGCCTCCTTTGCAGATCTCTCCGCTACTTTGTAGCAGCCTTTAATCGACTAGTGCTTAGCATCTGTGATGTTGAGCATATAATTCGGCCGTACATCGTGTCATAACGGATGTGCAACCGAGAGTGACTAAGGAACGACAAGCATTGCGCGACAATGTTAGACAATTCAAGCCTTGTAACTGTCACGGAAATGCAACTTTCTTCTATCTTTATGTTTTTAAAAGGATAAATAATGTTGGAACAGTTATTGAAAGATATTTGAACGACAATAAAAAATGTGCACTTAATGCAGACAATTTATACATTTCTGGAGCTTGAAAATGACAACCGTTCTATTGGATCCTCAAGAATTACAGCACCAAATGGATAGCGAAAAAGTGGTACTGATTGATACCCGTAATCCCGAGCAGTTTGCGGCCGGTCATATCCCAGGCGCTGTCAATATTCACGATATTTTTACTTTTCTAGCAGCCTCTACCCCAGAGGGTATTGCTGAACTGAAAGAGAAATTTGCCAGTGTCTTTGGTCAGGCCGGTTTATCGGGTGCAGAGACCGCCGTTGTATATGAAGACTCTATGAATTCAGGTTTTGGTCAGTCTTGTCGTGGCTATTTCTTACTCTGTTATTTGGGTTACCCAAAAGTGTCCATTTTGCATGGTGGTTTTAAGGCATGGCAAGCGGCGGGCTTAGCGGAGACAACCGAGGTATCAACACCGGTGGCCGTAGAATTTCCGCTTGATCATAGTGCGGATGAATTGATGGTCAATAAAGAAGATGTGTTAAAGGCGATCGATAATGAAGGCATTGTACTGCTGGATGTACGTGATGTTGATGAATGGGTAGGCACGAGTTCATCGCCTTATGGCCGAGATTATTCGTCTCGCAAGGGGCGATTACCTGGCGCACGCTGGTTGGAATGGTATCGATTGATGAAGCCGGGTGCTGTGCCGATGTTTAAATCTGCTGAGGAGGTGCTGGCAGATTGTGCCAGTGTTGGTATTAATAAACAGAGTAACGTCTACCTTTATTGTTTTAAGGGAGCACGAGCATCGAATACATTGGTGGCGTTGAAAGCAGCCGGTATTGAAAATGTAAAACTGTATTTCGGTTCTTGGAATGAATGGGCCGAAGATGATGCCTTGCCCATCGAGACCGGTTTGCCTTACGCCTGTTAAACGCTCAATTTCAAATGACAAAGCCCTGAACCTTGGTTCGGGGTTTTTTCGTTTCAACGGCACTGAATAAGGTCGTAGTGAATGCGTTTTTGGCAGACAAACAGCATAGCGCAATGTCTGACAATGCTTATATGACATTGATTGACAATTCTGCAGGATAATTGTTTTAAGAACTTTGTTTGTGATTAAGTATTTGATTTTAAATGATTAATTTTTATTGGCATCGATGATGCAATTATACAACTAAACATCTGGAATGTTGATAACAAACTCTACAGTTCTGCTCAATCCTTTGGAGAAAAAAATGAATACAGCAATAACCCCCAAAACTGTTTCCAGCCACCTACGTCCGATTGATCGTGATGGTTTGATGACATTTGCAGAAAAGGGTCGAAATAACCCAGGTAACCGCGGCACCAACAAAGTACATACCATCACCGATGGTCAGTATCGCACGGTCAGCCATATTAATAAGCATGAAGTGGTGGTTGATGAGCCACTACATCTGTTTGGTGAAGATACTGCGCCAGCGCCGGGTGAAATTGTCCTGTCAGGCTTAGGTGGTTGTTTGTGTGTTGGCATCACGGCAGTGGCCACCTGGAAACAGGTGAAGTTAAGCAAACTGGAAGTTTTTCTCGAAGGTGATATTGGCAACCCAGCCGCATGGGGTGCCGGTGGTGCTGAGATGTTACCTGAACAAATGGGCTTTCAAGAAATTCGAGTGAAGGTGCTGATTGAAGGTGATGCATCTCGTGAAGAGTTGGATGAGATTGTGCAACATGCCAATTTTTTCTCTCCGGTTGCCAACACGATGCGCAATCCCATTCCTTTTAGCATTAGCTTGATGGATTAATTGGAACATTAACTGACTTTGAGAGGTATGCCATGAATAGCGTTGCAGTTTCTTCACTTACAGCTCCCTGGGCCGATGATTCCAAGGTGCTTGCCGATGTTGGTTCGGTTGCGCGGCAGCAACTTGCATCAGCCGCCAAGCGTATTGATGAGGGGTATTATCCGCTCGATATCATGGCAAACCTCGGTCAGGCAGGTGCGTATGCGGGTCATTTAGATCAGCATGGTTGCCGTTTTGGATTATCTATATTAACGATGAGTGAGATTAGTCGGCATTGTGGTGCTACTGGTTTTATGAGTTGGGCGCATGACGTGTGTGGTTTATATATGGAGCAATCAGGTAATCCTGCGTTACTCGCACGGCTTGATGATCATACCGCAGGGCGAACCTTTGGTGGTACTGGGTTATCCAACCCTATGAAAGCGCTAACCGGTATTGAAAAAATGGCACTTAGCGCAAAAAAAGTGGCTGGAGGTTATCGAGTGAGTGGCACCCTGCCGTGGGTTAGCCATATCGGTCCAGGTCAGTATTGTGGGGCGGTGGCGACCGTTGAGCGCGGTGATGGCAGCCGCTCCCATGAGATCATGTTTATGTTGGATCTTGATGAACGTGTCAATTTACGTGCCTGTCCTGAGTTCTCCGGTATGGAGGGCACCAGCACTTGGGCGATATCGCTGGTTGATTATTTTGTCAGTGAAGATCAGATGATGGCGGATCCTGCGCGTCCTTTTATACAACGTATTCGCGGCGCTTTTGTCTTGCTTCAGGTGGGTATCGCCGCGGGTGTTATACAGGGCTCGATTGATTCGATGCGAGACGTCGAACCAACCTTAGGCCATGTTAATCAGTATCTACATAATCGTCCAGATGAGTTGCAGGCCGAGTACGATGATTTAGTTAATCGCGCGTTGGTGCTAGCAGAAACCCCCTATGAAGGCAGCAAAGAATACCTGTTGGATGTGTTAGATGTCCGTTGTCAAGGTGCGGAATTATCTCTGAAGGCCTCGCAATCGGCCTTGCTACATCAGGGAGCAAAAGGCTACTTAATGAGTGCTGCCGCGCAGCGACGTATTCGAGAAGCTCATTTTGTCGCGATTGTTACACCGGCGATTAAACACCTGCGCTGGGAGATGGCAAAACAAATGCGTGAGGAGGTGCCAGCATGAGCAAGGAATTTCCACAATGGAGACAGTATCTCTGTCGTGCCTGCGGGCTTATTTATGATGAAGAGAAGGGTGATCCCGATAGTGGTTTAGCGCCGGGCACGCGTTTTGAAGATATTCCGGATGATTGGGAATGCCCGCTTTGTGGCGTCACTAAAACAGATTTCGAATTATTTGAAAAACCGGTCGTCACAAGCATTGAACAGGTGACGGATTTTAACCGTGAGCCGGGTATTGTGATCGTTGGTGCCGGTTTGGCAGGTTGGGCGGCTGTCGAAGCGATTCGTCAGTTAGATCAACAGGTGACCATTACATTGATCAGTGCCTGTCAGGCTGATCTGTATCACAAGCCTGAATTATCTGTCGCTATTAGTCGCGGCTTAGATAAAACGGCCTTGATACAAGAGCGCGGTATTGATGCGGCTCGTCGTCTCGGTGTCCAGCTAATGTCAGCCACCTTTGTGGTTGGGGTTACCGCTGAATTAAATCAGTTGCGCACGACACGAGGCTCGCTTACCTACACTAAGTTGATTTTAGCTCAGGGTGCTAAACCGGCGCTGCCTAAGCAACTTCCGCCGAGTTTATGTTGGCGCGTGAATGATTTGAATAGTTGGTCGGCCATGCAGCAAGCGTTGGCTCAAGGGCCGCAGTCGATCGCGATTGTCGGTGCCGGGATGATTGGTTGTGAAATCGCGGAAGATTTTATCCGTGCAGGGCATCGGGTCGCATTATTGGATCGTAATGAGTTGCCATTAACAGGCTTACTGCCTCCTCAGGCGGCTAAGCGGTTAGCTGAAAGTCTGATGGATTTAGGGGTTAACTATCGTGGCAATAGTGAGATTAACGGCATTGTCGAGCAGGCCAACGGTACGAAACGAATTAGCTTTAAAGGGGGGGATATGCTCGATGTTGATCACGTGCTGGCGGCCACAGGTTTGATAACGGATAACCGTATTGCTCGTCATGCGGGTCTCGATTTTGAGCAGGGTATTAAAGTGAACCCAACGACCTTACAAACCAGTCAGCCGCATATCTATGCGTTGGGTGACTGTATCAGTATTCAAGGCACACCCTGTCGCTTTATTGAACCGATTAAACATCAAGCTAAATCAATTGCTCATGCCATTCTCGAACATGATAGCCGAGGATATGTACACAGCGATCCGGTGATACGCCTGAAAACTCGCTCATTGCCGGTGGTGATGAAGGGCTTACCACTGTCCGGAATTGGTTGGACATTGATACATGAAGACACCGACACCTTGGTGATGGAGCAGCGAATTGAAAATCAAATCGTGTCCCATCTCAAGGTAGGGGCAAGTTCACAAACTAAAGCCGCTTAAATTTTATAGTTTGGCTGTAACAAAACGCAGCTGTGCAAATAATGATATCGATCTTTTATGAAAGGAAGACAACATGATTAGTAATCGCGAAGAAGTAACTCAACTGATTTTGTCCGCCAAAGTACGTAAAGGTATTAAGTGGGCTTCCGTCGCGGAAGTCGTCGGTCTATCAAAAGAGTGGACGACTGCGGCTTGCCTCGGTCAGATGACTTTTGATAAACAGCAGGCAGAGAAAGTGGGTGAATTATTTGAGCTATCCGATGAAGCGATCGCATGGCTGCAAGTCACACCTTACAAGGGTTCCTTACCAACCGCCGTGCCAACCGATCCATTACTCTATCGTTGGTATGAAATCGTCAGTGTTTATGGTAGCACCATCAAAGAACTGATTCACGAAGAGTTCGGTGATGGTATTATGAGCGCCATTGATTTCTCCATGGATATTAACCGTGAAGCGGATCCCAAAGGTGATCGGGTGAATGTTGTCTTATCAGGTAAATTTTTGCCCTACAAAACTTACTAAAAAGTAAGTCTCGCGTTCTTTATCTGAAAGCGTATGTCTTTACGGCAAAAGCCACCCTCGCAAGAGGGTGGCTTTTGGTTTTTCTGTCGTAACCTATCTCGTGACTCGGCTGAACTCATTGACGAATCAAGTAGTCGAACGCGCCTAGTGCAGCGGTTGCACCGGCACCCATCGAGATGATGATCTGCTTAAACGGTACGGTGGTGACATCACCGGCAGCAAACACCCCAGGCATACTGGTTTGGCCTCGGCTATCAATCACAACCTCACCGCGGTTACTCAGTTCGATACTGTTTAGCAAAAAGTCGCTGTTGGGTACTAAGCCGATTTGAACAAAGATACCGGCGACATGTACCACATGGCTGATATCCGTTTTGCGATCTGTGTAGCTAAGACCAACCACCTTATTGCCATCACCTAATACTTCGGTGGTCATCGCCTCTTTAATGATGGTGATATTGGGCAGTGATTCCGCTTTTTTTACCAACACCGCGTCAGCTCTCAGGGTATCAGAGAACTCCAGCACGGTAACGTGCTCAACAATACCAGCCAAATCAATCGCGGCTTCGATGCCGGAGTTACCGCCACCAATTACCGCAACGGGTTTACCTTTAAATAATGGACCATCGCAGTGAGGGCAGAAGGCAACACCTTTGGTTTTATATTGCTCCTCACCAGGAACATTCATTTCACGCCAGCGGGCACCGGTCGCTAGAATCACCGATTTAGCGGTTAACACGGCACCGTTTTGTAGTTCAACCTGTTTGATCTGCTGACCATCAGCGGCTGTTATGTCGCGGATATCAACCACACGCTGAGTGGTCATCACGTCGATATCGTACTCTTTAACGTGTTCTTCTAATCCAGCGACTAACCGTGGACCATCAGTCGCTTTGACGGAAATAAAGTTTTCAATTGCCATGGTATCCATCACCTGACCACCAAAGCGGTCGGCGACAATACCGGTACGGATACCTTTACGCGCGCTGTAAATAGCGGCGGAGGCACCCGCGGGGCCGCCACCCACGACTAAAACATCAAAAGGGGCTTTATCGGCGAATACGGCGGCCTGTTTTTCAGTGGCGCTATCATCGACTTTATTAATAATCTCTTCTAATGTCATGCGGCCATTGCCAAATGGCTGACCGTTTAGCATCAGGGTGGGTACAGCCATGATACCGAGTTCTTCGACTTCTTTAGGGAAGACGCCGCCGTCAATCATGGTTGCGTTAATATTTGGGTTGAGAACTGCCAGCAAATTAATTGCCTGAACAACATCGGGGCAGTTGTGGCACGATAATGAGATGTACACTTCGAAGTTCAGCGGTTTGGAGAGGCTTTTGGCCTGTTCCTGTAACGCGGCTTTTTCTTTACTCGGGTAGCCCCCCGCTTGCAATAAGGCCAGCACCAATGAGGTGAATTCATGCCCCATCGGTACACCAGCAAAGGTTACCCTAGCGGTTTCACCTTGTGGGCCAACACTCATGCGTGGCACACGGCCTGAGTCATCGGTTTTGATTGTCAGCGTTATTTGCTCTGATATATCAGTGATTTCTCTAGCCAGTTGTTCGAGTTCTTTGGACTTTGGGGTTTCGTTGATAGACACCGTCAACTCAATCGGATTATCGATTTTCTGAAGGTAGGTGCCCAGTTGCTGTTTCATGTTGCTGTCTAACATAAATCACCATCCGGATTGAATTGAGTTAATAATGTGTTGAGTGGCTAATCAAGTACCCACCATCATTGTTAGTCATGTTGATGGTGGGTTGTTGCGTTGATAGGCTTTAATTAAAGTCGCCTTATCACCGCTGTCGGATCAGATTTTGCCAACGAGATCGAGTGATGGCGCGAGCGTCGCTTCTCCTTCTTTCCACTTGGCTGGGCATACTTCACCTGGGTGAGCTGCCACGTACTGAGCTGCTTTGATTTTGCGCAGCAGATCATCGGCGTCACGACCAATACCTTCTGCGGTGATTTCCATCGCTTGAATGACGCCTTCTGGGTCGATCAAGAAGGTTGCACGATCTGCTAGGCCTTGACCTTCACGCAGCACACCAAAGTTATTGGTGATGGTGGCCGTCTGATCACCTACCATGTAGTAGTTGATAGTACCGATGGCGTTAGAGGTGTCGTGCCATGCTTTGTGGCAGAAGTGTGTGTCGGTAGAGACAGAGAACACTTCAACACCCATGCTTTGCAACTCTGTGTATTTGCTGGCCAGATCTTCCAACTCGGTTGGGCAGACAAAAGTGAAGTCAGCAGGGTAGAAGAAGAAAACTGCCCATTTGCCTAACACATCGGCTTCGGTGATGTCGACGAATTCACCCTGTTTGAAGGCGGTGGCTGAGAAAGGTTTTATGGCTGTATTAATCATGTTAGTCACTCCAGTGAGCATAGTTTTATGAGTAAACTCATATGTTTGAGAACGAGATCTATAATGCATGATGAGATTGAATAGTTTAAATTGATTGTATTTAATATTTTGATAGCCAGTTTCAATTAAACGTAAATAACGTTGCGCTAATGGGGGAGCTACTAAGAGAAGCTGACATGACGACGGCGATGTGGTTTAAAGCAAGCACCGCCATTGCCGCCGACATTAAAGCCCGCTGATACCTCATCGAGACATGGTGAACTATGATTTGCAGTCAGTCCTCTGTTGAATGTAGTAATATGTGCTTAATCGAGAGTCCGAGTCGCATACGAGGTAGGTAATCATGGCAACTGAAAATGATGTTGATCAGACAGCGCAGCTTATGCTGATGCGCAACGAAATAAGCCGCTTGATGATCCATTAGCGGCCATTAAAACAATGCGTTTAGAGCAGTTGGCGGTATGTCGTTTAAAAAGCATGCAAGAGATGCAAGAAATGGAAGAGAAAGCGAGCAACAGTGAAAACGACATAACCTGAAAGGCTTAAGCAGAAGCGTGTAATGGCCTCAATTATGAGCATTATGCTGCTAATGTTTAAACATTAATTTTAGATAATCTACAGCTTAAAAAGCTATCAGAGTGGCTAGCTGTCAATTGATTCCCAATGAATATCTCTCTCTTCATAGGCATCAATGTTGAGCTCGTTTTCTATGTGAGATAGGTGACGCTTCATCAATTTAATTGCTGTCGTTGAATCCTTGGCTTCAATCGCATCGATAATTTGCGTGTGTTCGTCTTCAGGGCAGGCGGGTATTTTAGGGCCGTCATAAAGCGCAATGATTAAGCAGGTTAGTGGGCATAGCTCGGTCATCAGTTTATTGATGACTTGGTTGCCAGCAGGCACGCCAATTACAGCAAGCTTTACTAATGTAGGAAGTGTTCGCTTTGTAACTTCAAAAGAGAGTATACAAGGGTATTTATAGAGGGTGTTAGGGGACGGAGTCCTGTTTTCCTGCAACGTTAATTTTCAAAAGAAGGGCTAGATTTTTCATCAGTCTATAACGGATTGATTAATAAATCGGGCCCCTTCTACTTGAATCACGCCCTATGCAAGCGTTACAACCCTAACTTATTGGCGACGTAGTCGGCGTCTTTATCGCCTCGACCCGATAGGTTAACTAGGATGGTTTTATCCTTGCCAAGTGTCGGGGCAACTCGCATCGCCCAAGCAACGGCATGGGCGCTTTCGAGTGCTGGGATGATGCCTTCCACTTGAGACAGCGTCATAAAGGCGTTGAGGCACTCTTCGTCGGTGACGGATTGGTATTCAACCCGTTCGATATCTTTCAGATAACAGTGTTGTGGGCCGACGCCGGGGTAATCGAGACCAGAAGCAATGGAGTGAACCGGCAGTGGTTCGCCGTTTTCATCCTGCAGTACGTAGCATTTGAAACCGTGAATCGCGCCGGGCGTGCCGAGTGTTAAAGTGGCTGAATGGTCTTTGGTATCCAACCCTTTACCGGCGGGTTCGACGCCGACGATTTTAACGTCGTTATCTTCTAAGAAAGCGGTGAACAGGCCCATGGCATTAGAGCCACCACCGACACAGGCGGTGATGATGTCCGGATTTTTACCGTGACGATCGTTAAATTGTTGCCGGGCTTCGCGGCCGATAATGCTCTGGAAATCGCGCACCATTTTCGGGAACGGGTGAGGGCCAACCACCGAGCCAATGGCGTAGATAAACTCTTCTGGGTTTTTTAGATATTCTTCAAACGCGCTATCGACGGCATCTTTGAGGGTGGCGGTGCCACGGGTGACGGGCACCAGTTTGCAACCGAGAATTTTCATCTTGGTGACGTTTGGATGTTCTTTCTCGATATCGACCTGTCCCATGTGAATTTCACAGGGGATGCCAACCAAAGCACAAGCCGTGGCGAGGGCTACGCCGTGTTGTCCCGCGCCGGTTTCGGCGATGACTTTCTTTTTACCCATAAACTTAGCCAGCAGGGCTTCGCCTAAGCAATGGTTAATTTTGTGAGCCCCGGTGTGGTTGAGGTCTTCACGCTTGAGATAGATCTGCGCGCCGCCGAGTTTTTCGCTGAGGCGTTTGGCATGGTAGATTGGGCTTGGGCGGCCCACATAATCCTGATTGAGTTGCATTAACTCGGTTTGAAATGCCTCGGTATGACGGATCTCTTCGTAAGCCTGATCGATATCATCCATCACTTTTTTCAGTTCAGGGGGGATTATCTGACCACCGTATTGACCGAAAAATCCCTCTTTGTCGGGCATAGGCGCAAAATCAAACTGACTCATAAGACCTCTCTTAGTTCATTTCGATGAGTGAACTCAATGTGATACCGTCAGTGACGTATATCTGAAATGTTTGTAATATTTTTAGACAAGCAATGAAATATATCGCTGCTGTTGGCCGCTGCCAACTATTCGGGGGAATTATTTACAAAAAAGGGGGCGGTTTGCTGAATTAACCAAAGTCGAGCTCTATCTGCTGCTCTTTACTGGCGGTTTTTTTAAACCCAAGGGCTTTCTGACGTCGACTGATCTCTCTCAGTTGCGCACGGGCTTCATGGTAGCAATGAAAAATGGTGTGATTGATCGTACCTTTGTTATTCTGACTGTTGCTCCAGGATTCACTCAGCACCCAGTCCCCCATCAGATCCTGATAGAGTCGGACAATAAAATAATCCTGTTGCTTGCGCCAACGAATAATCAAAAAGTAACCTGAACTTATTTATCTAGAAATGATGTCAAACCGTAAGGCGGGCAATTATAATCGGCGTTTCCTCCCTTAACCAGCTGATTTTATAACCTTTGGAGCGATCTTTGAAACAATCCAGACTGAACATCGTAGCGGATGAAAATATTCCTGCTTTGGAACGCTTATTTGGTGATCTTGGTGAGATCCATAAAGTGTCGGGTCGTGCGATGCAAAACAGTGATTTGCAGCAGGCTGATCTCTTGTTAGTGCGTTCAGTGACTCAAGTCAATCAACGGCTGCTGGAGAATACGCCGGTACGCTTTGTCGGTACGGCGACCATTGGCACTGATCATATTGATACGGCTTGGTTAGCACAGCAGCAGATTGGTTTTTCCAGTGCGCCGGGATGTAATGCCGATGCGGTGGCTGAATATGTGATCAGCAACCTGTTGCTGGTGGCGGCTGAAAAAGGTTTTGAATTAACCGATAAGGTTATCGGTATTGTGGGTGTGGGGAATGTCGGACGGCGGTTACAGCAGCGCTTGGAAAAGCTGGGCGTGGCATTGTTATTGAATGACCCACCGAGAGCCGCTGCCGGTGAAGAGGGCTTTGTGGAATTACCTCAGTTGCTGCAAGGGGCGGATATTATCTGTTTACATACGCCATTGACTCAAGCGGGAGAGTACCCAAGTTATCATTTGTTGAATGATAGCAATCTCGCCTGCATTGGTGATGATGCGATATTACTGAACGCAGGGCGCGGCCCTGTGATAGATAATGCGGCGTTATTAGCTTGGCATCGACAGCGCCCCGATGTCACCTTGTTGCTGGATGTGTGGGAGCATGAACCTCATGTTGATAGTGCATTGGCGCAGCAGGTGCGTATCGGTACACCGCATATTGCTGGGTATACCCTAGATGGCAAAATTCGCGGTACTTGGATGCTGTATCAAGCCTTTTGTCAGCATCAGGGGATCACCCCGACGATGGCGTTGTCTGAGTGTTTAGCGCAGGCTGGCGCGGTGCCACAGATCGCACTGCGAGGGGGGGAAAGTTTAACCGATATTGTGCATGCGGTTTATCAGCCGGAGGCCGATTATCAGCGCTTTATGGCATCGTTGATGGATGTGGCTGAGCAACCGCTGGCCTTTGATCAGTTACGTAAGCATTATCCAGTGCGACGAGAGTTTGTCGCTGCGCAGTTTAGTGGTGAAAAACCAACCGAGCGATTGTTAGCCCAATTGACGGCGGCGGGATTTGTCATCGATTGACTCAGTTGATCTCTATGGGCTGCAGGCTGTGATTAGCCTGTCGGCTTTATCGGTTGTAATAGCCGATGTTGGCTTTAAATAGTTTAATTGCTTATTCACAACGCGGAAACGGTCTAATGGCTCGGAAACTGGCATCCATACAAACGGAAAAAAACCTCACGGATCTGCGCGTGCAGATTGGCGATCCTGTGCGGGTTGAGATTCGTTCTCCGCGGGCAAAGTTTACCGCTCGGTTGGTGGGCTATATGGAAAACGGAGGCATTATGATCTCTGCCCCTTCGGCCACCAGTGGTGTCCCCACGTTGATTAATGAAGGTAATTTGGCCAACCTTCGGCTGATCAGTGGTAATCGAATATGTAATGTAACGTGTAAAATACTCAAGCAGTATGATCAACCATTTGCCTATTGGTTATTAGCCTATCCGCAAACAGTCGAATCGAAGCGCATACGCGGACACAGCCGGGTGCCGGTTCGCTTAAGTTGTTCTATCGATGATTATGATGAGATGTCGGAACGGCAAGGATTGCCCGCCAGTGCACTCTGTGTTGATATCAGTCAGAGTGGTTTATGTTTGCAATTACCCTACGCCTTAGGCGAGGTGGGTGAGTATTTTTATTTAACCACTCGCTTACAGATTAGTGATATTGATCAAGTGTTGTTGGTGCCCGTCGAGCTGAGGAATGTTCACAGTAGTTCGGTGGAGTCCGGTAGTGTGTTTAATCACGGTTTTAAATTTTTTGAGTTAGATGAAGATACGCGATTGATTATCGCGGCTTTTGTCTATCAGCAGTTATTAGTAGAAACCGGTCATCTTGATCAGACCGGGCAGGAGTTTTAGATGTTTCGGCTTGGTTTGATTGTGAATCCGTTAGCGGGTGTGGGCGGCAGTGTGGCCTTAAAAGGGAGTGATGGTGACGCGACGGCTCAGCAGGCGTTATCTCTGGGGGCCGAGCCGAAAGCGAATTTACGCACGCAACAGGCCTTAGCGGCCTTGACGGGTTTGGAACTTGAACTGTTGACCTATCCGGGGGAAATGGGTGAGACGAGTGCCCGTATTGCAGGGTTTGAACCACGGGTCATCGGCCAGATTACGCCGGGGCAAACCGCTGCAGAGGATACCGAACGCGCCGCTCAAGAGATGGCGGCACAGGGGGTTGATCTGATTTTATTCGCCGGCGGTGATGGCACGGCGCGTAATATCTGTCATGCAATCGGTGAATCGGCGCCGGTCTTGGGGATTCCCGCCGGTGTCAAAATACATTCCGGGGTGTATGCGGTGACGCCAAAAGCCGCGGGTGAGGTGGTTGCCATGTTGATACGCGGTGAGTTGGTCACCTTAGCCGATCAAGAAGTCCGAGATATTGATGAAGATGCTTTTCGGGCAGGTCGCGTTCGGGCTAAATATTATGGTGATTTGCTTGTGCCACAAGAGGGGCGCTTTGTGCAGCATGTTAAACATGGTGGACGAGAGATAGAAGCACTGGTGCTGGATGATATCGCCGCTGATTTTGCCGAAAACATGGAAGATGGTGTGCGCTATATCATGGGCTCCGGTTCGACAGTACAGGCATTGATGGATCATCTTGGGCTTGAAAATACTTTGTTAGGCGTTGATCTGATTGAGAACGGTGAGTTGATTGGTCAGGATTTGACGGCCCAACAATTACTCGAGTTGACCGCTGATATCGACACTCGGCTGGTGATTACCGTGATTGGCGGGCAAGGGCATATTATTGGGCGTGGGAATCAGCAGCTCAGCCCTGAACTCCTGCGCCGCATTGGTCGAGATAATATCATCGTGGTGGCCACTAAAAGTAAGATTAAGGCGTTAGAAGGACGTCCGCTGATTGTTGATAGTGGCGATGCTGAGTTGAACCATCAATTTTCGGGGTTGATTCGGGTTATCACAGGTTACCGTGATGCAATTCTCTATCGCGTGGCTGATCTATAACGGTATCGACAATCTGCCGTTGTAACAGGCAAAATGTCTGTTCTTTGCATAAGCTTAAGTTGTATAGAAGCGAGTGCAAGGAGTCAGACGATGGGGTTTTCATTAATATGTTTTTATCTGCAATTATTGTTACCCGACTGGATGTCGAATCGTTACCCTGATGGTGATCATTTTTACCGGCGAAGATTTACGGCGGCTTATAAAGCGCGGCTACGTTGGGCATATCGTCTGTGGTTAGGATCAGCGCTATTGATGCTAACCTTGCCGTCGCCACCGATTATTATCGGCTTAGGTCTGTTTACCACTTTTATCTCTTTTTCTTTACTCGATGAGAGCTAATGTCAGGCGACCTTAATTGATTTTAAAATGAAATCTATCTGTAACAGTATTGTCGTTTTCTCTGGTTACCCTGCGGTTTGAATATTGGTTACCTGACGTGTAAGCGTTTCAGGTGCGTTGATTTAAACTGGGGAAAATTATGTCCTTTTTAAAAAAGGCCGCCGTTGTTGCTGCGGTTGCAGGTATTACACTCACGCTGGCCGGGTGTCAGTCACAACAGGTTGAACATGAGATGGCTGCGCCTGCGCCCGTGCTGAATAATCAAGATCTATATGAAGTGGGTCATGAAGGCCGTCATTATGTGTTTGATGATTTTGCTGTCTATCAAGAATTTTTAAGCGTTGGTGAAACTTCATACCGTAAAGTCTTTATCGGTGAAGGACCACAGGGTAAGTCTCTTGTGTTTGGCCTGCGTAGTGAAGATAAGAAAAAGTTGGAAGGGCTTGCTGGTGTCTCTATGTACAAGGGGCAGATGCCTGCCGCTGATGATTTCTACGGTGAAATGCGGGGCGAAGATGGTCGTTTATATGTCTTTAGTCGCCTTGAGGATATGCAAGCCGTGCGTAACACCGGTGAAGCGGCCTTCCGTTTAACCCAGATTGGTAATGGCCCTCAAGGGCAGACGGTTGTTTTTGTACTGAATGACAGTAACAAGAAAGTGTTTCCGACTGAGCTGGTGGCGCGTTTTAAGCAGATGAACAACCTATAATTATGTGATCGCTTGGAGTGGCGTTATCAATCTGTAGCATCGATTGAGCAATTGTCATTGCCACGGTTTCTATGTTTGACTATAAGCCCGCTTAGCGGGTTTTTTATTGCCTGATAATCCACTGGGCAGTGATACTCGAGTCTGCCATGGGTACGTGGTGAAAATGATAGGTGCACAGGTTTTTATATTAGAGGGGCTGTTAGATCCATAAATATAGGCCTAGCTGAACTTAAGTCGTGTTAAGTTAGCAGCCCATTCTGGGGTAAATACAGGCGCTAAATTGGAAACTAGCTATCCAATGGGTGCTAAAGTTAGCGTTGCTATGTGTTTTGCTGGTTTTGGTGCGGCTTTATGTTGTTAGTCACCTTTTTCTGTGAATAATGTTTGTGCTGCACCTGCGTAATATGGAATATATAGAGTCGCTGTTGGTTGACAGTTCTGATCAGTATTAATGGCCTGTGGGGTGAATCTCTTGAGTACACGATATCTCAAACGTTTTTTTAAACCTAAATCGATTGCGGTGTTTGGAGCCTCTGAAAAAGACAACAGTATGGGCGGCGTGGTACTGCATAACCTGATTGAAGGAGGCTATGAGGGTAAGTTGATGGCGGTTAATAAGCGCGGCTATGATAGCGTGCACGGTATTACCTGTTACAGCAACTTATCCAAGCTGCCAGAGATGCCTGATCTCGCCATTATTTGTTCACCGCCTGAGAGCGTTGCTGACTTAGTGCGTCGGCTCGGCATCAAGATGGTCAAGGCGGCACTAATATTGACTGGTGGCTTATCACGTTCGCGCGATCCGATGGGTAAAAATCTGCGGGATGAGATCATGGATGCGGCTAGGACTCATGGTGTCAGAATTCTCGGACCCGACTGTATGGGGATGTTGGTGTCAGGTAATCATATGAATGCCAGTTATTCCCATCTTAATATTCGTAAAGGTAAAGTGAGTTATGTCGGGCAGTCTGGCCTGTTAGGCACGGCGATGATTGATTGGGCAAATGGTCAAGAGATCGGTTTTTCGCATTTCTTGACCTTGGGTGAAGGGGTGGATATCGATCTGCCCTCGATTATCGACTATTACGCGCAAGATCCCTACACGCAGTCGATTTTGATTCAACTGGATCATTTAGTTGGCTCATCTCGTAATCTGTTAAGCTCGCTGCGTTCTGCCTCGCGTAATAAGCTGGTGTTGGTGCTGAAATCCAATATGATTTTCACCGAAGATAAAGAGCACCTTCCCGCATTGGGCATTAAAGATGAGGATCTTGTCTATGATGCAGCGCTGCGTCGCGCGGGTGTGGTACGCGTGAGTACCGTCGATCAACTGTATAATGCCCTAGAAACGCTCTCGCGTATGAAGCCGATGCGGGGTGAGCGTTTAGCACTGGTGTGCAATGGTATGGGCCCTAACGCGCTGGCCACCGATCAGTTATTACGTAACGGCGGAGAACTGTCAGAACTCTCCGATGAGACGGTTACCGCGTTACGCGGTGTGTTGGCCAATCACTGGAATCTGAAAAACCCTATTGATCTGCATGCGGATGCCACCCCAGAACGGTTTGCTCAAGTGACACAGCTGTTGACCAAAGATCCGCATGTGGATGCTGTCTTGGTGATTCATGCGCCGACACGTATGGCTCCCGGTGCTGAGACCGCCAAAGCGATTATTAATGTGGCTCGTAATACACCGCGTAATATTCTCACCTGTTGGATGGGACGCAGTACGGCGATCGAGTCACGCAATCATTTTAATGCCGTTGGCGTACCTACCTTTATCACCCCAGAGGAGGCGGTTAACGCATTTATGCATATGGTTGAGTTTCGTCGTAATCAAGAGGTGATGCGACAAACGCCGGCGCCTTTTGTTGATCCGAACGAACAGAATCATCTGCAAGCGAAACAACTGATCGCTGAAGCGCTGGCCGAGGGGCGTGATTATCTGACTCACAGTGAATCGATGGATCTACTGGATCAATATGATATCCCTATCTCTCATAGTCAGTATGCCGATGATGTTGATGGTGTGGTGAAGATTGCTAAGCGACTCGGTGGCACCGTTGCCGTGAAGGTAATGCATCCGGAAAATGTTTATCCGTTTAATTATGATAATCGCCAATCTCCACGTTGGAAAGATTTAGCACTCGATCTGTTTTCTGCTGAAGAGGTAAGGCAAGCGGCGACGAAACTGGCCTTTCGTGTGCAAGAGCGCTTTCCTGAAGGGCCGAAAGGCTTTTGTGTACAGCAGATGAAGCGGGGTTATCAGTCGTTACAGTTTAATCTGGGGATCACTCGAGATCCGGTGTTTGGTCCGTTGTTATTGTTTGGTAAAGGCGGTTATTCGGTGGACGTGTTAGCCGATCGTCAAGTGATGTTACCGCCGCTGAATTTGAGTCTAGCGCGTCGCTTGATCAGCACTTCACACATGTATTCGGTGTTAAAGGAGAGCAGTACGCAGCTTGAGCGGGATATCGAGCAGCTCAGCGATCTGCTGATTAAGCTCTCGCAAATGGTGGTTGAATTACCCAATTTGAAAGGCTTAGAGATTAATCCTCTGTTAGTCAATCGACGGGGAGTGCTAGCGGTTGATGTGGCCGTATCATTGGGTGAACCGTCAGTGCTGGCGATCTCTCCTTATCCTGAATATTTAAGTGAACATATTTCATTGCGTAAATCGGGCCGTAAAGCGATTGTGCGTGCTATTCGTGGTGAAGATGAGCCAAATCACTTGGCGTTTTATAATAAGCTCAGCCCTGAGTCGATTCGACTGCGCTACTTTTACAGTCGGGGTATCCCAACGCATCAGGAATTGGCTAATTGGACGCAAATAGATTACGACCGAGAGATGGCCTTTATTGTCACGGCCCCTCAGCAGGGGAAACCGGGTTGGGAAACACTCGGCGTCGTGCGCGCTGTCACCGATGCGGATAATGTACGGGCTGAATTTTCTGTGGTGATCAGAGATGATTTACAGGGCGAGGGGCTCGGCGTGGTGCTGATGCAAAAAGTTATCGATTACTGTACCGCTCGAGGAACGCTGTTATTAATGGGTTCGACCCTCACCGCGAATAAAGGCATGCAGGGTCTGGCGCAAAAGCTTGGTTTTAAAAACCATTACAACATGGAAGAAGATGTCGTTGAGATGGAGATGATGCTGAACGAGCCAACCGAAGACTGGCAGCGCACCCGATTGAAGGGTTAAATTGGTCATCAAAAAACCACCACTGCTGGTGGTTTTTTATTCCCCCGACTTTCAGTGTCGTCTGCGGTCATCAGAGTCGATGAGATCTCGCTATACGTTCGGGCAGTACATCTCGTGTAACGTATGAATAATACGTGTGGCAGTATCACCTGCGAGAGAGTAATAGATGGTTTGTGATTCGCGTCGAGTACTCACCAAGCCATCTTTACGGAGTACGGCTAGATGTTGGGATAGTGCCGATTGACTCAAGTCGAGGCAATCATTTAGCTCGGTGACCGATAGTTCTTTACCATCGAGGTAACAGAGTATTAAGAGGCGACTTTCGTTGCCGAGTGCTTTCATCAACTTTGCGGCGTTAGCTGAATTTTCTTTCATCATCGCCAGAGTTTCGGGATTCATCTTTTGGGTCGCTGTATTCAATCGATATTCCGCCAGTTGTTATTATTCTTCTACGGAACGTTAATAGTTGATCAAACGCTCTGTAATAAAAATTGATTGTACTGTAGCAGCGCTTGAATCTCAATTTACTAATGTAGTGCTTTTAAATATTAGCATAAACTAATATAATATCCAGATGAAAAGTGTTGCTATAAAAAAGGGACAATCGATGCTGCGAACTTCACTGATTAATTTGTCAATGAACCGCCCTAAGTGGGTATTTTGGGGCGTCTTGTTGTTGACGCTCATCGCAGGGTTGCAGATACCCTCCATTAAGGTCGATACCGATCCTGAAAATATGTTGCCTGCCGATAATGTGGCGCGCGTCTTTCATGATGATGTCAAACAGCGTTTTGGTTTGCATGACATGATCGTTGTTGGCGTGGTGAATAATTCCCCTCAGGGTATCTATAATTCACACAGCCTGTCTGAATTGCAGCAGCTTTCTGATGCCATCGTGCAGATGCCGGGCGTGGTGAGTCAGGATCTGATGTCACTCGATCGGGTGGATAATATCAGTCAGGAAGGGCTGGGTACTATTCGTTTTGAATGGATGATGAAACAGGTGCCGCAGCAGCAGGCGGATGTTGATCAGATTCGTGCCTCGGTGGAGCGTTTACCGTTACTCAATAATACCTTGGTCTCCGGAGATGGAAAGGCGGCGGGGATCTATGTGCCGATTACACATAAATCTGAAAGCTATCGTATTTCCGGCTTGATTGAGGATCAAATTCAGACACTAAGCAGCACGAACGAATATTATATCTCTGGCTTACCGGTTGCCGAAGATACTTTCGGTGTTGAGATGTTTGTGCAGATGGCCATTTCAGCGCCGTTGGCTGGATTAATGATTTTTATTCTGATGTGGGTGTTCTTTCGGAGTTTTTTGCTGATCAGCGCGCCGATGTTGGTGGCCATGGGGGCGGTGATTATCACCATGGGATTATTGATCGGTCAGGGCTATACGGTGCATATCATGAGTTCGATGATACCGATCTTCCTGATGCCGATAGCGGTGGTGGATTCCGTTCATATCTTATCGGAGTTTGCCGATCGTTATCGCCCAGGTGAAGACCCGAAAGCCGCTTTAAAAGAGGTGCTAGGGCATCTATTCACGCCCATGTTGTATACCTCGATAACCTCCGCCGTGGGTTTTGCTTCCTTAGCGTTTACGCCCATCCCCCCGGTGCAGGTGTTCGGTTTACACGTGGCGTTCGGTATTATGTTGGCGTTCCTGCTGACCATCACCCTCGTGCCAGCGTATATTATTAGCCTTTCACCTGCTCGCATGGCACAGCTGAAAGATCACAATATTGATGAGGATGATCAATCCCTATTGGGCCGATTGTTGATCTCTATTGGGCGCTTCTCGATCGCTAAGTCGAAAGCGCTGTTGTTGCTATTTGTCGTGATTGTGGTCGGCAGTGCTTATGGTGTCACGCAAATTCAGATTAACGATAACCCTGTGCGTTGGTTTAAAGCCGATCATCCATTACGGGTGGCTGATCGAGTGATGAATCACCATTTTCCCGGGACTTATAATGCCTTTCTGGTACTCGACAAGATCAGTGATGTGCATAGCGAGTTAGAGCAGCAGTTATTGAGTCGCGCGGCGCAAGAAGATGTCGAGCTACAAGAGAAATTAGATAGCGTTAAGGCGGAAAGCTTTATTGAATATACCAACGGCTTGATCAATTTATTCGATCAGCTTAGCTATGATGATGCTGCTCATGAAACCCTATGGCTTGAGTTGCTCGCTATCAGTGAACAGGCGCAGATAAGCAGTAAGTATTTTCTCACGCCAGCAGCGATGCACTATCTTGATGAGCTTCAGCACTTCTTGGATCAGTCGGAATATATCGGCAAAAGTAACGGTTTACCGACGTTACTTAAGACGGTTTATCGTGAGTTGAATGGCGGGGCCGAGGAACAGTTCAAACTGCCACCGAGTGCCGCTGCGGCAGCGCAAACGGTTTTAAGTTTTCAGGGATCGCATCGTCCTGATGATCTGTGGCACATGGTCACACCGGATTATCGTTCAACCGTTTTGTGGTTACAGCTAAGCAGCGGTGATAATCAGGATATGAGCCGCGTGTTAACACTGGTTGATGACTATGTGGCCGAACATCCGTTACCCGAAGGCGTGGCGCTTAACTGGGCAGGTCTGACATACATCAATGTGGTATGGCAGGAGGAAATGGTTAACGGTATGCTCAATAGCTTAATGGGGGCATTTTTTATGGTGCTGATTATGATGGTGTTGCTGTTCCGTTCGATCAAAATTGGCCTGTTATCGATGCTACCATTAAGCGTTACCATTCTATTTATCTATGGCCTGATCGGCTTGGTTGGTAAGGAATACGATATGCCGATCGCGGTGCTGTCGGCGTTAACGTTAGGTCTGTCTGTTGATTTTGCCATTCACTTTTTAGAACGCACTCGGGCTATTTATCGACACTGTGGTGATTGGCAGCAAACGATTGCTGAGGTGTATCGGGGGCCTTCGCGTGCGATTAGTCGTAATGCCGTGGTGGTGGCCGTAGGTTTTACGCCGCTGTTGTTCGCCCCATTAGTGCCCTATATCACGGTAGGCTTTTTCTTGGCGACCATTATGGCGGTGTCTGCGGTCGTTACGGTGATGCTATTGCCGGCGATCATGCAGATGATCAGCAACAAAGACGCGCTATTTGGTGTGAATACCGATGTAAAGGAGAGTAACTGATGATGAAACAACTGTTTAAGGCATGCTTGATGGGGCTGATGTTGAGTGCTTCGCTGCAAGTTGTGGCGGCCGATCTGAACAATGTTAATGAGATTGTCAGTCAAGCGAATCTGGCATCGTATTATTCGGGGGCTGATGGTCGATCTGAAGCACGGATGTTGATTGAGGATTCACAGGGACGGCAGCAACAGCGTCAATTTACTATTTTGCGACGCGACTATGAAGACGGGGGGGATCAGCAATTCTTGGTTGCCTTTAGTCGCCCTGCGGATGTTCGAGATACTGTGTTTTTGGTTGAAAAACATACGCAAAAAGATGACGATCGTTGGCTCTATCTGCCAGGGCTCGATCTGGTTAAGCGAATCTCTGCCGGGGACAAGCGGACGAGTTTTGTCGGCTCACACTATTTTTATGAAGATGTGTCTGGGCGAAATCCGCAGGACGATCAGCATCAATTAGTCGATACGACGGCTGAGTTTTATGTGCTAGATAACACCCCTAAAGAGCCGAGTAACGTCGAGTTTAGCCGTTACCGAGTATGGATCGATAAAAACACCATGCTGCCAATGAAAACCGATTATTACGATACCCATGATAAGCTGTATCGTCGGGTTGAAGTACTCCAAACCGAGTTGATTCAAGGTGTTCCTACGGTGACTAAATCACGGGTTAGTGATCTTGTCAGTGGTGCCAGTACCACGATGGAGTTTCGTTTTATTCGCTATGATATGGGTATGGATAGTGCTGTCTTTTCTGAACGCTCGCTACGCAATCCACCGCGTCAGTGGCTTAAACGTCCACAGTAGAGAGTTGACAACCGATGACTAGCTCAAGCAAAAATACTATCCTGTCATTGACACTGATTTCATTGGCTTTTACACCTTTGGCGATGGCGCAAACGGATGTGTCAACGGTTGTAACATCGAGCGAGGGTCGCTGGGAAGACAAGAGCTCGAAGGACGATGGCTGGGGTGATGATAGTTGGGATGATAGTTGGGATGAGAGCGGCGCGGCTGACAGCGCTACTGTCTGGCATGGCTTCTTTGAAGCGGGTTTAGGCAATCGGATCAGTTATGATCCGGCTTTGAATGATCGCTTTTCACCAGTGGATGATGCGACGCTCGCGGATTTTCGAGTTCGCCTAGAAACCAGTGGTTTTGTGGGGAATGATCGTTATGCGTTTAAAGCCGATGTTTATGCGGATGGTGTTGAGCAGGGGATAAGAACGGATCTACGGGAAGCGTCCTATACCTTAAGCCCCGGACAGCGAACCGATCTTAAACTAGGGCAACAGGTGCTTACTTGGGGCACCGGTGATCTGCTGTTTTTGAATGATCTATTTCCGAAGGATTGGCAGTCTTTTTTCGCCGGACGTGATACTGAATATTTAAAAGCGCCGGTGGTAGCGGCTAAAGCCAGCTATTACGGTGAGACTGCTAGTATTGATCTGGTATGGATGCCGGATTATACCTCTGATCGTTATATTAATGGTGACCGTTTTTCATGGTTTTCATCGCAAACGGGCAGCAATGTCGCGGCCCCACAAGGGCATATTGATGCCGATGAGCCCTCTAATAGTTTGGCTAATGGGGAGTTTGCGACGCGAGTCTACGGTAGCATCGATAGTACTGAGTGGGCGCTTTATGGCTATCGTGGGTTTCAGAAACAACCTAATGGGTTGGACAGTGCTGGGAATCCCGTGTTTAGCCGCCTGAGTGTACTGGGGGCCAGTGTGCGGGGTAATCTAGGGGTGGGTTTAGCTAATGCTGAAGTCGCTTGGCACATGGCTGAGGATAATGATGGTTCTGATCCATACCTACCCAACAGTCAATTTCGCTTTTTGCTAGGATATGAGCGGGAGTTACTGCCAAGGTTAACGCTGGGGCTGCAATACTATCTCGAGCAGACATTGGATTATGCAGCCCTTGAAACGGCTTCGTCATCTTCTTACAACCCCGAGGAGTATCGCTATCTGTATACTACCCGACTGAACTATCGTATGTGGCAGGATAACTTGGTGTGGTCACTGTTTGCGTTTTACTCTCCGAGTGATGATGATCATTACCTTCGGCCATCCGTCAGCTATCGCTACAGTGATAACCTCAGTGTCGCGGTTGGGGCTAATATTTTTGAAGGTGAGAAACCAAATACATTCTTCGGTCAGTTTGAAGATGCCAGTAATGTCTATGCTCGAATACGCTATGCTTTTTGATCGACATTAAACAAAAAACCGGGCTAAGGCCCGGTTTTAGTTGATTAGCGCAGCGATACTGAGTCGTAACGCTGGCTAAGGAAGGTGCGAATAAGTCCGTTATATTCTCTGCGGACATTAGAATGGCCAGATACGCGAAAGCCAGTGCAGCG
>NZ_JAUOQE010000036.1 GCF_030547545.1 Amphritea sp. 1_MG-2023 | reverse complement strand
GCTGCACTGGCTTTCGCGTATCTGGCCATTCTAATGTCCGCAGAGAATATAACGGACTTATTCGCACCTTCCCTAACGAAAAAACCATGAAATCAGACAGATAGCGATATTGATTTTAAAGTCTGAAAAAAAACTAAATTTCAAGTCTTACCTTTGCCGCGCTGATCTCTATAATACGCCCTCTTTTTGCCAGCGGCCTCGGGTAATATCTTGATTATTTTCACCATCACCAACACAGTTTCCAAACAAGTTTATGTCGGCTCAACCCGAAACGATATCGATAGTCATTGGGAGACTCTGCTGATTGCGGCAGAGTCTGGCGTAGAAGCCGAACTCTACAATGATATTCGTGAAGCAGGAGCGCACAGTTTCGCGCTATCCGAATGGGGCTTCGCCGATAATCTCAGCGAAGCTCGCGAACTAACCGCCGACGCCATGGAAACCTTTAACGGTAAAAGTCTACAAGGGCTGATCACCAAGCCAAAGCCAAGCAAAGTACATCGGCAAAGTGCGGCTGAACGTAAAGCGGCACTCGCGCTATTAGAAGAAGCGGAACAACAAGCCCTGCTGAAAAGCGAGATCACTAAACCCAACGGCGAAACGGGCGAAACAGCCGCTAGCGAAGCGGATCTCAAATTACTCGCACGACAGCGTGATGCCGAGTTAGAAGAACGCATCGTGCGTGAACGTAAAGAAACCATGGCGATGAACAAAGTGCTTGCCGACATGGAAGCTCGGAAACGCAGCAAATCGTCTAAAGCTAAATCAAAAACCAGCGTCAGCAGCGCCAAACCGCTGAGCAAGGCATCAACAGCGCCTAAGCTGGCGGTTGGTAAAGTCTCGTCGGCGAAGCAAGAGAAGCTGATCAAAGAAAAAATCGTGCAGGAACGAGAGGCACGAGAAACAACAAAAATCTCCCGTCAAAAAGCGGAAGCACAAGAAATGGCCGCCGTCATGGCCCGCATCGATGCGCGCGCTCAAGGGATGCGTAAAACAGCGCCCAAAGCGAAGCCAAAGTCAGCGATGCGCAGTAGTCTATCGCTGTCTGCCAAAAAGCCGCCTGAAGCGCTACGCGAGACGCGACTCGAGTTGGATTTAGATATCGCTAAAAAAGCGGAATTGGCAGTGATGCAGCAAGAAAAAACTCGCGCTAGCACCCCGCCAGCACTCACTGAGAAGCCTGTCACACTGACACGCGTAGTACATAATAGCGGCCTGAGCAAAGAGCAAAAAATTGCTCACACCATCGATCGCTATCGTAAGACAGCAACACCGACGGTGAGCCATAAAGTCCATGGTCAACAAGAACTGATCAGCTCTCTGCAAGCACGCTTAGCGCAACGCAGCAGTAAGTAAGCTCCAGCAACGGCTAACGCTTTCCAGCATCGATCAAGGGTGATGGAAAGCGTTCACAGAGATCCGTTAAAAACAACCGAAATCCATCTTCAAATGGCCTGTAATGCAGTGCTAACTCTTCCCCCACACCGCTAAAGTCATGACGGAAACGAATCCGTCTCGCAATCCGATCCAACGCGTAACTAACCCCCTCTAACGTTTGATAAGCACGAAACCAATCCGTGTCCACCAGCCGTTGTGTCACCACTTGCATGCGATTAGGCATCAACGATTGCCCTGCCATGAGATCAGCATACAGAGCATCAATCACTTGATCGACCGGCGTACCACTGAGCTGCGACCAATGCTTTAGCAAATAATGATCAAACAACACATCTAAAGCGATGCCTGAAAATCGCCGACGCTGCACACTGAAATAACCTTTGAGTCGGCGAACTTGTGGATGCTGATCGGTGAATTGATCGACCCGCCGGTGATTCATCAGCCCCTCAAATACCTCAGCAGGCAGCGTTTGAGTATCGACGCCTCGGGCAAAATCTCCCAACAGATTACCCACTCGAGATTCAATGGTCGGCTGAGCCAACACGAGATGAGCGAAAAAATTCAAATAAAAAAACCTCGAATAAGCTGACGACAAATCACAGTATCCGAGGTTTTCAGGCACACAGCAAGCAACCTTGAAGGCCACTTACTGCTGAGGCGGGTTAGCCGCTTAATTCAAACGTTCAAACACCGTCGCAATCCCCTGCCCCATGCCGATACACATCGTTGCTAGGCCCAACGTACCGTCATTTTGCTCCATCACATTCAGCAATGTGGTGGATATGCGCGTACCGGAACACCCCAGCGGATGACCTAAGGCGATGGCGCCACCATTGAGATTGACGCGCTCTTCCATCTGCTCTAGTAGCTTAAGGTTTTTCAGTACCGCTAGGCCCTGTGCCGCAAACGCTTCGTTCAGCTCGACATAATCGATATCTTCGATGCGCAAACCAGCCCGCTTTAGCGCTTTCTGACTGGCCGGTACTGGACCATAACCCATAATTGAAGGATCACATCCCGCAACCGCCATCGAGCGTATCTTCGCCCGCGGTGTGAGGCCTAACGCTTGAGCCTTAGCCGCTGACATCATTAACATCCCCGAGGCACCATCAGAAAACGCCGAGGAGGTGCCAGCAGTCACCGTACCCACCTTCGGTACAAACACAGGTTTTAGCTGTCCTAGAGTTTCCACGGTGGATTCAGGACGAATCACTTCATCCTGCTCCAGCAACGATTTAAAGCCATTTTCATCATGCCCCTCGACCGGCACGATCTCATTATCAAAACGGCCTTCACGGCGAGCTTCATCGGCTAGACGGTGAGAGCGGGCAGCGAAGGCGTCCTGCTGTTCTCGACTGATACCGTTCATCCTGCCCAGCATCTCCGCCGTCAGCCCCATCATCATTGCCGCTTTAGCAACCTGAGTGCTCATCTGCGGGTTGATATCGATCCCGTGAAGAATATCTAAGTGGCCCATATGCTCAACGCCACCCACCATAAATTGATCGCCGTTGCCGGTCATAATCGCTTGAGCCGCGGTATGCAGCGCCGCCATAGAGGAGCCACACAGACGGTTAATCGTCTGCGCCGCGACACTATGAGGCAAGCCCGCTAAAACCGCCGCATTGCGGCCAATATTAAAGCCTTGCTCTTTGGTTTGGTTAACACATCCCCAGATCACATCCTCAATATCAGCAGGGTTGACGTTCGGGTTACGTTCTAACAAACCCGTCATCACTCGTGCCGATAACGCTTCAGCTCGAACATGACGGAAGGAACCGCCTTTGGATTTACCCATGGGGGTACGTACCGCATCGACGATGACGACATCATTTGGATTCAAACTCATCTTCGATTCCTCCTTAGTGAGCTGTGTTATTTAAGTAAGTTGAACCCGCAGCGGCCATCTGCCGCATCGTCTCAGTAGGCTGATACAAGGGGCCTAACTCAGCGTACTTAGCCGTCATGGCACAGAAGGCTGCGAGCCCCATCTCATCAAGATAATGGAATACACCGCCGCGGAAGGGTGGAAAGCCAATACCGTAGATCATCGCCATATCCGCTTCTGCCGGAGAGGCAACAACACCCTCTTCTAGACAACGAACCGTCTCGATACACAGAGGAATCATCATCCGTTCGATAATTTCTTGTTCATCGACGTCACGCCCCGTGCCGACGACCCCTTCGATTAATGCATCGACTTCAACATCCGGCAACTTAGCCGGTTTACCTTTTCGATCCAGCTCGTAACGATAGAAGCCTTTGTTGTTCTTCTGTCCAAAACGCTCCAGTGAGAACATCCTGTCGATGACCGATTCGCCCTCATGGGACATCCGTTCAGGGAAGCCGGCTGCCATCACCTGATCCGCATGATGGGCGGTATCAATACCCACCACATCGAGCAGATAGGCAGGCCCCATTGGCCAACCAAAACGTTCCATCACCTTATCAACTTGACGGAAATCAGCGCCATCCTGCAATAAGCCACTGAAACCACCAAAGTAAGGAAACAGTACGCGATTCACCAAGAACCCCGGACAGTCATTCACTACAATCGGAGTTTTACCCATCGCCGATGCATAGGCTACCGTTCGCGCGATAGTGGCAGCGGAGGTTTGTTCACCGCGAATCACTTCCACTAGCGGCATCATATGCACAGGGTTAAAGAAGTGCATACCGCAGAAATTTTCCGGCCGTTTAAGGGATTTAGCCAAGGCATTAATAGAAATCGTCGAGGTGTTAGACGCTAATACCGCATCTTCAGTGATATGTTGCTCGGTTTCCGCCAGCACCATCGCTTTGACCTTTTGGTTCTCAACCACAGCTTCGACCACGAGGTCGACCGTTGCAAAATCACCATAGCTCAAGGTCGGGCGAATACGGTTGATGGTCGTAGCCATCTTCGCCGCATCGATTCGGCCCCGTTTAAGCTGACCGGCGAGCAATTTATTCGCTTCATCCAGCCCCAATTGAATCGCAGACTCATTGATATCCTTCATTAAGATCGGCACCCCTTTAGAGGCCGACTGATAAGCCACGCCACCGCCCATGATACCGGCACCTAACACCGCCGCCTGATTGACCTTATCGGCTTTTGCCTCGTAACCACGGCTGACTTTTTTAACATACTGATCTTTCATAAACAGACCCACCAGCGCTTTCACCACCGGACCGGAGGCCAATTTAGCAACGCCTTGAGCTTCAGCCAGAATCGCTTTATCACGCGTCATACCGCAGGATTTTTGGATCGTTTTAACCGCTTGTAACGGCGCCGGATAATGTGGCCCCGCTTTCGCACCGATCATACCTTTAGCGGTTTCGAAGGCCATCATCTGTTCGATCTGATTCAACTTCACCGGGCTTTGTTTAATTTGACGACGCGCGGCGTAATCAAACTTACCGGCAGCACACTGACGTAACAGATTAATGCCCGCTTCACGTACTTGATGTTGTTCTACCACCGCGTCTACCGCACCATCTTTCAAAGCCGCTGCGGCCCGCTTTTCCGCGCCGCTACAGATCCACTCATGAGCGTTATCGATACCGATCAGACGCGGCAAGCGAACAATACCGCCCCAGCCCGGATTAATACCTAATTTAACTTCCGGCAAGCCAACTTTCGCTTTATTGCCCATCACCCGATAATCGGTCGACAGACATAATTCAAATCCGCCACCGAGCGCCAAACCATTGATCGCCGTGACCGTTGGACACGGTAGGTCTTCCACCGCATTAAAGATTCCATGGGTGTCTAACAAGGCGGCAATCAAGCCCTCTTCACCCTGATCAAACAGCGAGCTGAACTCCGTAATATCTGCGCCAACGATAAAGCACTCTTTAGCGCTGCTAAACAGCACCCCGTTAATACCTTCAACCGCACTGAGTTGTGTCACCGCGTCTTTCAACTCTCTCAGAGTCAGCCGATTAAACTTATTCACAGGCTCATTGATCAGATCAAATGTCAGCTCGTAAAAACCGCTGTCGATCTCCTGAACCCGAATAGCCTTTCCTTCAAATTGCATGGTGCACTCCATACTCAGGATAATTATTGTTAGTCATAGTCAGGCACCTGACTCCTCTTCTGTACGCCGGACTGTCGAAGCCAAAAAAGAGATAAAACGGCGTACAGCTCAGGCTTATTAATACTAGACTCCGGTAACTTTCCAGCAATAACAAAAATAGCCTTATTCGCTAACATAATCGTTTAAATGAAATAGATACCCTTTAAAAACAGCAAGATAAATAGAAAGACAGGTGTGACATTTTTGCGCAATCATCGCACAACAACGCTATTTTTCTGCCAGCAGCCAGTATTTATGACGTTTTGCGCCTCAGTCATACCGAGCATTTCGTATCTGATCAGCGCAAATAGCACTACAATGCTGATTAAAGCCGCGAATATTGACTGACCGTTATGCACTCAACCATTTTTAATAGTCCTATGTTTCGAGCGCCACTACGCTGGTTGTCTCGCAAGTTTCTGCAACACAAGGGTTGGCGGGTAGATTTCTCCGCCATTGAGGGGATAAATAAGTGTGTGCTGATCGGCGCCCCACACACCAGTAACTGGGATCTACCCTACGCGCTGATGCTGGGATTTAGTCAGCAATTGCCGATCTACTGGATGGGTAAGGTACAGATTTTCAAGTTTCCGTTTCGACACTTAATGATGTGGCTAGGCGGCATTCCCATTAACCGCTCAAAATCACTGAATGTCGTGTCTCAAGCGGCGACTCAGTTGCAACAAGCGGATCAGCTTTACCTCGTGATTACCCCCGAAGGCACACGCGCTCGCGTCGATGAATGGAAAACCGGCTTTTACCATATTGCTCATCAAGCCAACGTACCGATTATGGTGACCTATATCGACTGGCGTACTCGTCAAGCCGGTATCTATACCGCGTACTATCCGAGCGGTGATAGTGAAAAAGATATTGCCGAGATTAAAGCCCTGTACGGCGATCTTTTACTGCGCCATAAGGGCAATCAGCAGCGGCATTAAAGCGAGTTCAGCGACTCAACGCAACGTCACTAGGGACAGCCGTTAAAAGCGGGAGAAATCCGCGGTTCGTTTTTGAATAAATGCCAGCAATGCTTCGTTGGCTTCCTCAGAGGTCAACCGCGCAGCAAACTGTTTCACCTCAGCCACCAGCACTGCCTCTAACTGTGACTGTGTATGGCGGCGCAACATCGCCTTACTCTGACGTACCGCGTCTGGGGGCAGTGCCGCCAACTTAGTCGCCTCAAGCCAGGCTCGTTCGGTTAAACTCGACGGCGCTTCCAGCCAATTCACCAGGCCCAATGTTTGCGCCGTTTGCGCACTGAATTGTTCGCCGATCACCAGTAGCTCGAAGGCTCGACGATGGCCGACTAGCTGTGGTATCAAAAGACTAGAGCCTCCTTCCGGCACCAAGCCTAAGCGAGCAAACGGTAATTGAAAACAGGCCTGCTGAGACGCTATCACCAGATCACAATACAACAGTATCGTCGTGCCGATACCGACCGCCATACCCGGCACGACCGCGATCAATGGCGTTGTCAGTGAAGCCAACGTTTGCAAAAACAACAGCGGCGCTTGTATCGCATCCGGACGATTTACCGCAGCGATAAAGTCATTAATATCATTACCTGCACAGAAGCTATCGCCGCTTGAACCGAGCATAATCACGCGGACATCAGGATCTTCATCGGCGGCTAACAAGGCATCGGTTAGCGCCTGATACATCGTCAGCGTCAGTGCATTTTTTTTCTCAGGACGATTCATTAAAATTTGACGAACTTGATCCTGAGTAGCAATTTTTACTAAATCACTCACATTGAACTCCTAAATAGTCGGGGCTGAAAGGGTATCGGCATCTGTCACATCAGGATCAGCAGGATCAAAGTATTCAGGCAATAACACTTTGATAACATCACTGTTCTGCGACCAACTATGACAACTATTGATCATTAATGGTGCACCCAAGGTCATGACATCCGCATCACTGCTAGGCCAGAGTGTTTGAATGGCCGTCGTCGCAATAACCGGCAATTGCTTACATTGACGCAACCAACCGGGGCCAATACGGCTGCCTTTGAGCTGCTTAAATGCCTCAGTGATATACGCGCATAACGTAAAAGGCGAGGCATCGATATAGGCCTCCACGGCATGGATCTTGAGCTGTTGATCGATGGTGATCCGTGCCCTAAATCATGAAAAGGCTCACCTGCGGGAACTTCCCCGCCGAGAGGTAAGGGCACCGCTGCGGTTTTAATATCCGTCATCCGCGCATCGATATCCCACAAGCCATCGTCACGCTTATAGCCATCACATTGAACATGACGACGATGCTGTAAGGTCCGTCGAAGCGGCTTAGAAAACGCCATGATCATCTCCCGTCTTAAGCGGCATGGCTACCCGCATTATTATCATTACGCAGGCAACGGCGCAGCACTTTACCTACATTTGATTTGGGTAAGTCATCGGTGAATTCAACGATTTTAGGCACTTTATAGGCGGTTAGACGCTCCTTACACCAATCACGAATCTCATCACGGCTCAACTCATCCTTAGCCACGACAAATAATTTCACTATTTCGCCACTATGATCATCCGGTATACCGATCGCCGCGCACTCAATGACGCCAGGATGTAGGGTAACGATATCCTCAATCTCATTGGGGTAGACATTAAAACCCGATACATTGATCATATCTTTCGCTCGATCGACAATGCGCAGATAGCCATCGGCATCCATGCTCGCCACATCGCCGGTGATAAAATAGCCATCATCGGTAAAACAGCTGCGAGTCGCCTGCTCGTTGTGCCAATAGCCCAACATCACCTGAGGCCCTTTGACACAGAGCTCGCCTACTTCACCCGTGGCGACCGCTTGCCCATCCAGTCCGATTATTTTGACCTGAGTCTCCGCCACCGGCGGCCCTATGGTGCCGACACGAATATGATCGGGAGGATTCATCGCCACCGCTGGCGATGTTTCCGTTAGACCATAGGCTTCCAAGATTTCACAACCGGTCATGTCTTGCCACGTGGTGGCTGCCGATAGCGTCAACGCCATGCCACCCGAGAGCGTCACTTTCAGCTGACTGAAATCGATTTTGCGGCTATCTTTATGATTACAAATCGCGACAAACAGCGTATTCAGGCCGATAAACGCTGAAAAAGCCTGCTGCTGTAAGGCTTTAACGAAGCCATCGATATCACGAGGGTTGGCAATCAACAGATTATTGCCGCCGAGTTCCAGCACCGCCATCGACAGCGTAAAGGCATAAATGTGATACAGCGGTAACGGCGAGACGACAGTCTCGGCCCAATGTTGATCGGCCGTCGAGATCAGTTTGACCCCTTGTAAAAAATTCGAGATCAGGTTGGCATGCGTCAGCATCGCCCCTTTAGAAACCCCAGTCGTGCCTCCGGTGTACTGCAACACCGCGATATCATGACTCTGCTGCGTTACGATCGTCGGCTGCTGTCCCGCTTTCTGTGTTAATATCTGTCGCAGTTCGATGGCTTGCGGCAGGTGATACTCGGGCTCCAGCTTTTTCACATATTTAGCCACCGAATTGATCAATAGTCGTTTCAGTGGCGAGTGCAAATCGGCAATCTGCGTGGTAAATACATATTTAAGATGAGTATTGGCAATAATTTTATCGACGTTATGCGCAACGCCGGTATACACCACTAACGCTCGCGCACCGGAATCTTTAAACTGATTTTCCAGTTCGCGGGGGGTATACAATGGATTGGTATTCACAATCACTAAACCCGCCTTCAATGCACCAAACAAAATAACGGGATACTGATTAATGTTTGGTAACTGAATGGCGATGCGTTCGCCCGGTTGTAAATCGGTTTCCTGTTGCAGATAGACCGCAAAGGCATCTGACAGTCGGCCTAGCTCGGCATAACTCATGGCATAACCAAAGCTAGTGAAAGCGGTTTTATCGGCATAATCATTCACTGTGCGCGCAATAACGTCAGTCAATGTCTGATAGCCTCGGGGATTGAGACTGTCAGGAATCCAATCGCCACGTGTTGTATGATCCATATTCAGATCCTGTTTATTGTTATTGTTGTATCACTTTTAATGCAAGAATGACTCGCTAATCCATTCACTGCCGCCACCGTGCGCAGCTAAAGCCGTCGCAGAAGCAGCACCGAGCGGATGCTGCACACCCTCTGCTTAGCCGACTGGAAACAATCCTTCCAATCGGGTCGCTAACATAATGTCGCCCTCGGCTCGAATACGGCCCGCCATAAAGGCTTGCATACCATTAGTATCACCGTCTAGCACCTCTTTAAAGGTTTCAGCATCCATTAACAGGCTAACACTCGGCTCATCATGCTCACCTTCGCTCAGGGTACATTGCCCCGCCGAGATGACCACGTAATACGTATCGCCTTCATCCAGCCGGTATTGAAACACCGCCTCAAGATCTGCAGCCGCAGCACGATCAAAACGCGCTACCATCTGGGTAAACAACTGTTTAATCTCACTCATGTTTATGTTCTCCTGCCGGTGAGTCGTCTGAACGGAACATTGGCCTAGCCGCCGCAGACGATGATTTAATCTCAGCAGACTCGAGATAACGGCTCGGCCTGCCTTACTGTTAATCGCTTTAGATTGCAGTCGTTGCATCAACGTCACGTCAACCAATCAATGAGAGAATTCAGCGATATCCATCGCCAACAGGTTGTCAGCCCCCGAATCAATCGTCGCTTCTAAGGTTTTAGTGCGCGGTAAAATACGCTCGAAATAGAAGCGTGCCGTTTTCAGCTTCGCTTGATAGAAAGCGTGATCGCCGGCATCTGTATCGATTTTCGCCTGCGCCACAACCGCCATTCTGGCCCACAGATAAGCCATCGTCACGTACCCGGAGTACATCAGATAATCAACCGATGCCGCCCCCACTTCTTCACGATTTTGCATCGCTTTCATACCGATACGCAGGGTTAGATCGCCCCATTCGCGATTCAACCGTGTCAATGGACTGATAAATTCAGCCATCGCGCTATTATCCGCCTGTGACTGACAGAATTTATGTACCACTTTGGTAAAGGATTTCAACGACTCGCCTTGCGTCATCAAGACTTTACGGCCTAACAGATCCAGCGCCTGAATACCGGTGGTGCCTTCATACAGCATCGAGATACGGCTATCACGTACGTTCTGCTCCATGCCCCATTCGCTAATATAGCCATGACCGCCAAATATCTGCAGACCTAGATTAGCGGATTCAAAACCGGTTTCAGTCAAAAAGGCTTTAGCGATCGGCGTCAAAAATGCCAACTGTGTCTCGGCCTCTTGACGTTGCGCCTTATCAGCGTTCAGATGAGCGCTATCCACTAACTGCGCACAGTAATAAATCAACGCTCGTCCCCCTTCAGCAAAGGCTTTTTGGGTCAGCAACATCCGCCGCACATCGGGGTGCACAATAATCGGATCGGCGGCTTGATCCGGATAAGCAGGGCCGTTCAATGCTCGCATCTGTAGACGATCACGCGCGTAGGCTAAGGAGTTCTGATAACCCCACTCGGTATGAGCTAGCCCCTGCAAGGCGGTGCCGATACGGGCAGTATTCATAAAGGTAAACATACAATTGAGACCTTTATTTTCTGGCCCGATCAGGTAACCGGTCGCAGCATCGAAATTCATAACGCAGGTAGCGTTACCATGAATGCCCATTTTATGTTCCAACGCACCACAACTGAGGCGATTACGCTCGCCGATGGCACCGTCACTATCGGGCAGAAACTTCGGCACGATAAATAGCGAGATACCTTTCGTGCCCTGAGGGGCATCCGGTAGGCGCGCTAGCACGATATGCACAATGTTATCCGCCATATCATGCTCACCGGCAGAGATGAAGATTTTGGTGCCGCTGATATGATAGCTGCCATCCGCCTGCGGTTCTGCCTTGGTACGCAACATGCCCAAATCAGTACCGCAATGGGCTTCTGTCAAACACATGGTGCCGGTCCACTCACCACTGATCAATTTAGTCAGATAGGTTTGCTTCTGAGCATCGCTACCATGGGCTTCAATCGTATTCATCGCACCGTGACTCAAGCCCGGATACATACTCCAGGACCAGTTAGCCGAGCCCACCAATTCATTTAAGATAATACCGATCGATTCTGGTAACCCCTGCCCGCCCCATTGCGGATCGTGCGGTAGCGAAGGCCAGCCGCCCTCAACAAATTGTTGATAAGCCTCTTTGAAGCCTGTCGGTGTTGTGACAACGCCATCATGCAACTGACAACCTTGTTGATCTCCCACCTGATTCAATGGCGCCAAAACACGCTCTGCAAATTTAGCGCCCTCATCCAAAATAGCACTCACCATATCCGGTGTCGCTTCTTCACAACCGGGCAGACGCTGATAATGTTGTTCACTTTGCAGCATTTCATTCAGTACAAACTGAATATCTCTTAAGGGCGCTTTATATTCCGGCATGATGACACCTCGATAGATCTTGTAACGCTACCGCTAACTTAGATGCATCGTTGATAGCGATAGGTTTAGTTATTTATTGTATGCACCAAGGATCTATTAAGCGCCCTTATTTACCAATAACAAAACCCGCCATTATCACTAACACAAAAATTCATAGGCTTAATAACTATTAATTAAAGCTTATAAATCAAAGAAGTAAAAAACATTCACTCACTAAAATTCATTGACAAAAAAGCCCGAAAAATCGGGCTTTTAAAACGTATCAACAGGCTCACTGGTTTAATAAGGGAACAACCTCATCCGCCAGTCCGATGCGTAACACCAAAATATCACCCTCTAACCGCGTGAGGATGCGTTCGGCGGTATTGCCAATCAATGCGCCCTTTAAACCACCTCGCGCCCGCGTCCCGATCACCGTCAGTCGCGCCTGTAACTGTTGCGCGGCGAGCGGCAGCCAGTGCTCCGCCGGTCCTTCCCCGACGGCCATCGCCTGCACCGTCAATGCTAAACGTCTCAACTGCGCCGCTAACGCTTGCTCAGCTTTCGCTTGTATTAAATGTTCCGATTGTAAGACGGGATCCGCGCCCATCATCGCCGAAGGGTAAGCAACCGCCGCCGTCAGCGCTGATTCCGTTACGACGGCTATCTGAGCGGCCACCCGCATCAAATCATCGTTCAGCTGTATCTGCTGCGGATCGTCGGTTAACGCATTTACCGCCGCCATCACCACCCCTCCCTGCCAAAGGCGTTGCTCTTTGATCAGTAACACCGGGCAAGGCAGATCGCGTAAAATATGCCCATCAATCGAGGTCATAAAACCTAACGTGCGTGGATCACAGCTTTTGATTAACAAGCCAACAGGTTGTTGTAACAATAGCTCAGATAGCTGTTTTAATAGCTTATGACGTGCACAATGATACAGCGTGACAGCGATACCGTCGGCCTCCAGTTGCGCCACCGCTTGTCCCGCTTTTACGACGTCATCTCCGAGCCACACGATACTCACCGGACTGTGCAAACGAGTAGCAATTAAATGACCGCGTTGCAGTGCAAGACAGGCCGGATCTTGATCATCTAGCACCAGTAATAAACGTTTATTTAACAGCATCGTGCACCTCCGATTGATGCGTACTTTTTAGCGCCGCAGCGGTCGCGTCACACTTGAGTAAGCAGGCTAAGGCGGGAATTAATATCAGTGCACCGAGCATATTCCAGAGGAACATGAAGGTTAACAAGATCCCCATATCGGCTTGAAACTTAATCGGCGAGAAAACCCACAGCACCACGCCGATCGCCAAGGTTAAACCCGTAAAAGCAACCGACTTACCGGTGGTTTTCAGTGTATTGAGGTAGGCTTCTGACAGCGCCATCCCCTGTACCAGATAGGTATTCAGCTTAGAATAAATATAAATGCCATAATCGACCCCGATACCCACCCCCAGCGCAATCACCGGCAGAGTCGCCACTTTAACGCCGATCCCCAAACTGGCCATCAGTGCCTGACAGAGAATGGAGGTTAACGCCAACGGTGCGATAATACAGATCAGTGTTTTTAGGGAACGAAAGGTCAGCAAACAGAGCAACCCCACCACGCCATACACCCAGGCTAACATTTGATATTGAGCAATCCCGATCACCTCATTGGTGGCCGCTTCAAAACCGGCATTACCCGCCGCCATCTCAAAGCGTATCTGCTCAGAATCGTAGCGATGGGCAAACTGTTCAATTTGTCCAGTCAAACGCTGTAATGTTTCAGCCTTATGATCATCCAAAAAGATAATCACCGGTAACAGAGAGCAGGACGGATTCATTAACCCCGCGGGAACATAAGCAAGCGATGCATTGATGATCAACTGATTACGGCTAATCGCTCGCCACTTGAGGTTGCCTTCGTTAAGGCCCGATGTCACCCGTTTGGAGACATCCACCAAGGAAACGCTGGATTGCACGCCCTCAATATTCGTCAGGTAATATTGAAAACGATCCACTAGCGACAAGGTATTAAAACTGGAGCAATGATCTTTTTCAGTGCCGACCATCACCACAAAGGCGTCACTCGAGGTCGAGTAATGCTGAGTAATAAAACGATTATCAAGGTTATAACGAGAGTCGGCCCGTAATTCTGGAGCGCCACTGTCTAGATCACCAATTTGCAGTGCCTGTCCCTGATATAGACCCGCGATCAATAACACGCCGGCGATACTCACCGCAGCACGAGCCCCCACCGGTGTGGTAAACCAGGTTAGACGCCGCCAGTAAGTGCTCGGCTTCTGTGTGGCTTTTAAGGCCCGCTGAGTAGCTCGCTCGCCAATGCCTAACAGCGACATAATCACCGGTAACAAAAACAGATTCGTCAGGATAATCACCGCGATCCCTAAAGAGGCGGCAATCGCTAAGTCTTGAATCACGCGGATATCGATCACCATCAGCGTCACAAAGCCGATACCATCGGATAGCAGGGCGGTCAGCCCCGGAATATACAGCGCTCGAAATGCTCGCCGCGCCGCTAACCAACGCGGTGCACCGCGCGCACTTTCCAGCGCTATGGTATTAACGATCTGCACCCCATGACTCACCGCAATGGCAAACACTAAAAAGGGCACTAACATCGAATAGGGATCGAGACCAAAGCCCAATAACTTTAACAAACCCAATTGCCAAATCACCGCGATCACCGAACATGCCAGCGGTACTAGGGTCGCGGTCATACTGCGAGAGTAGAGATAGAGCAGCACCAAAGTAATCAGCAGCGCGATAGCAAAGAACACCGCCACCTGAGCCGCACCATCGATTAGATCGCCGACAATTTTAGCAAAGCCGGTGATATGCACCGTGACTTTATCGGACTGATATTTATCCCGAATCAAGGTTTCTAACTGCTGAGATAACGCCTGATAATCGAGTTTTTCACCGCTATCGGGATGCTTATCAAACAGCGGCACCTGCACAATCGCCGAGCGAAAATCATTCGCTACCAGCCGCCCCACCTGACCCGAGCGTAGAATATTCAGTTTCACCTGTTCTAGACTCGCAGCCGAGCCATCATATTCCGGCGGAATAACCGGTCCGCCAACAAAACCGTCTTCAGTCACCTCGGTCCAGCGTACATTCGGCGTCCAAATGGAGGTTAGCGCCGAGCGATCAACCCCAGGAATAAAAAACAGTTCATCGGTAATTTTCTGCAGCGTTTGTTGATAATCTGCGGTGAAAATATCGCCCTCCTTGACCGCAACAGCAACCCGAATACTGTTACCTAAACCGGCAAGATCATCACGATTTTTAAGGTAGTTCTCCACATAAGGATGAGCGCTCGGAATCATCTTCACAAAACTGGCATCGGGGCGAATCTGCACCGCCTGCCAAGCCAATAACAGCGTCAGCACAGTAAACACCGATAGCACCGTTAGCCGATGATGAAACAGAAAACGCTCGGCTAACTCTTCCGAGCCTTTAATCGGCGCTAACAATAGCCTAGAGAACTTATTCATGTTCGCTCTCCACGCTCAGTAAACCACCCTCACCAGCCAAAATATAACCGCCATCCACCGCCACCCCAGCACTCATCGAGCGCCGCTCGCCGCTATCTAAACGAGTAAAGTGCTGACCATCTGAGCTCTGCAGCAGCAAACCACCCTGCCCCAATAACAGCAGCTTTTGCGCATCGACCACGGCACCAAGCAGGGTTGCCTTATCACCCGTATTCACCGCCTGCCAATCGAGTCCATCCTCCGACCGATACAGGTGCCCCCGTAATCCCATCAGAAATAATTGTTGCTGAAATTCAGTGATACTAAAAAAGGACCCATCATAAGGCGTTACAATACGCGTCCAACGTTCACCGCCGTCTACGGAACGAAACAACAACCCCGCTTCACCGGCGATATAGAGATAGCCGCGATGATCAAGCCGTATTGCATGCAGATGGAAATTATCCGGATTCTCCAAACGATCCCCCCAATACACCCAGTTCTCACCGCCATCATCGGTTTTCAGCAGCAAACCATAAGCCCCCAACGCAAAGCCTCGCTGACGATTAGCAAACCAAACATCTAACAGAGGAATACTCGGCCCTTCCTCCACCGCCATGGCCGCGTCATCGGCATACCATGCAGCGTCGTCCAACTGTTCGGCTAATAAGGCATTCTCCGGTTCAGCATCAACCCGAGCCTTTAGCGCGCTGACATTTGCCTGCAATCGCTGTAAACGTAATTGATTAATCTGATGACCGTCCAATGAAGGCGTCCAACTAACGCCACCATCATGACTGACGGCCAACAAACCATCATGACCGGTGAGCCAAGCGTGCTGTTGATCCGTCGAGAAGATTGAGGTGAGCATGACACTGAACGGCGTTGCCTGTTGCTGCCAGTGCTGCCCTTGATCGGTCGAACGCAGCACTATGCCATGATCGCCCACCGCGACCAACTGATGCCCCTGCGCGGTAATATCCAACATTAAGCGCTGCTCAGCATGCGAAGACATGAATGCCGGAGTATTCAACCGGTCAGCGATGGCCTCGGCAGACACGCCGTGACTGCCGCATAAAACAGCTAACGCAAAACAGTGAATGAGTGATCTAATCGAAGCCATACTGTTACCAATTATTATCATTATATGGGTGCCTAATATAGAGGCTTAATCGAGGTGCTTAGGGAAGGTACTTAATTTAAGCACTTAATATAGGCGCTAATTCCCCGCTAACGCCGCTATTATTCAGCGACCGCTAAACCCTCTAGCTCAGTGTAAGAATCATTAATAAAAACAGCCGGATGCTCAATAACAAATACTGGCAATATTATTAACACTTTTTACCATCCTCTCTAAAAACTAACCCAGCAGCCACAAAATCTTGATAAAACCTCGTGACTTAGATTGCATTTACCAGAGAGCCAGAGGTAGAGTTATAAGCTGTGTCAGAGGGTTTTATGTCTGGTATATAAATTTGAGGTCATACTCGTACCCTTGCAACAATAAAGAATCTAGCAACATCAAACTGACCCTACCGTTCGGGTGAGCTCGGCAAGAAAAATAAATGGAGATAAGTTGGATGAATCAATTTCGCAAAACATTACTGGGCCTAAGTACCGCTGTTTGTATGTTGGGTTTAACCGCTGCGGCGCAGGCTGAAACACTTAAAATTGGTCTTGCAGGGCCAGCTACCGGTCCGGTGGCGCAATATGGTGATATGCAAAAAATCGGTGTAATGGCCGCGATTTACGATATTAACAAAGCAGGCGGCATCAATGGCATGATGCTTGAAGGGGTTATCTACGATGATGCTTGTGATCCAAAACAAGCGGTCGCGGTGGCCAACAAAATTGTTAACGATGGCGTGACTCAAGTCGTTGGTCATCTGTGTTCATCTTCCACTGAACCTGCCACCGATATCTATGATGAAGAAGGCATTCTCATGATTACGGCGGCATCCACATCGCCATCGATCACCGAAAAAGGCTATACAACCATCTTCCGGACTATCGGCCTCGATAGCCTGCAGGGCTCTATGGCGGCGGAATACATTCTGACTAACGCGAAACCGAAACGTATCGCGGTCATCCATGATAAGCAGCAATACGGTGAAGGTCTGGCTACCTCAGTACGAGATCTACTGGCCGCTCAAGGCGTTAAAGCCGCCATGTTTGAAGGTGTTACTCCGGGTGATAAAGACTTCTCTGCACTCATTGCGAAACTGAAAAAAGAGAACGTTGATTTCGTTTACTACGGGGGTTATCACCCAGAACTCGGTCTTATCCTGCGTCAATCAGCAGAAAAAGGCTTCGACGCTCAATTTATGGGCCCTGAAGGGGTGGTTAACTCCGATCTAGCCAAAATTGCTGGTGCCGCAGCGGAAGGCGTTCTAGCCACAGCACCTAAAAGCTTCGATCAAAACCCAGTCAACGAAGCGCGTGTCGCCGCGATCAAGGCTAAAGGTGAAGATCCAACCGGCCCATTCGTTTTCACGGCCTATGCGGCTGTTGAAGTCATGACAGACGCGATGACCGCCACTCAATCAACCGATGCCGAGACCTTATCCGATTATATTCGCGAGCATGATTTCGATACCGCTATCGGTAAAGTTAAGTATGACGAGAAAGGCGATCTAACCGAGTCTACTTTCTTGGTATACCGTCTACATCAGGATGGTTCTAAGACACCAGCTGAATAATTAATATTAATAACAAAGGCTTAGCAAACATCAGCACGACCCGCTGATGTTTGTCAATCCCGATTCCCTAGTATCGTGATCCGATGCTGGGGATTCGTTTTATTGGATCCCTGCCAATGTCAGAATTTTCGCTTTATCTGCTGCAACAGCTCATTAACGGGCTAACGATCGGTTCGACCTATGCACTGATTGCCATCGGCTACACCATGGTTTATGGCATCATCGGTATGATTAACTTTGCTCACGGCGAGATCTATATGATCGGCTCCTATGTAACATTTATTGTTATTGCCGGCTTAATGGGCATGGGCATCGCAAGCCTACCCATTATTCTCATTGTTGCACTGGTCGTTGCTATTTTCATCTCCAGCACCTATGGCTGGACCGTTGAGCGCGTCGCTTATCGGCCACTTCGCGGTACCAATCGACTCATTCCGCTCATCTCAGCCATCGGTATGTCGATCTTCCTACAGAATTTTGTGGTGCTCTCTCAAGGCTCACGTGATGTTGCCCTGCCTCCCCAAATTACCGGTGGTTGGAATTTCGGCGATCCCAGCTTGTATGAAGTATCGTTATCTTACATGCAGGTGATGATCTTCGCCGTCACCTTCATCAGTATGACGCTGTTAACCCTCTTTATCTCACGTTCACGCATGGGCCGTGCTTGTCGTGCCTGCTCAGAAGACCTCGGCATGACCAACTTATTAGGCATCGATACCAATAAGATTATCGCCCTCACCTTTATCGTGGGTGCCGCATTAGCAGCGATTGCGGGCTTGTTATTGGGTCTGTATTACGGTGTTGTTAACCCCTTTGTCGGCTTTATCGCCGGACTCAAAGCGTTTACAGCGGCAGTACTGGGCGGTATAGGTTCTATTCCCGGTGCCATGTTAGGTGGATTGATCTTGGGTGTGACGGAAGCGATGACCGCCGCGTTCTTCCCTTCCGAATATAAAGATGTTGTTTCCTTCGGGCTACTAGTGACTATTTTACTGTTCCGCCCTAGTGGACTTCTGGGTAAGCCGGAGGTAGAAAAAGTATGACTTCGAGTAAACTCTATAACGCTATTTTTGCCGCCGGTATCTCACTGATACTGGCGAGTTTGATGATCGGTATCAAGCTAGATACCGATGGTTCAACCCTCGCGGTTAGGGGGGCTACCGCAACGCAGTGGATGTGGATTGGTGGTGGTATCGCGGTCGTCTTTTTTTCACAGCTGTTCAGCGCTCAGGTCGATGCTCTATTCGGTGCGATTCCCAAACCTAATATCAAGGCGATGCTGCCGCAAGATCAGAAAATGACGACATTAAAGCCTTGGTTGATCGCGGCCCTAATTGTGGTGATGCTGATCTGGCCATTTATGGTATCGCGCGGCAGTGTTGATCTAGCCACCTTAACACTCATCTACATCATGCTAGGTCTAGGCCTCAATATTGTTGTCGGCCTTGCCGGACTCCTTGATTTAGGCTTTGTCGCTTTCTACGCCGTTGGCGCATATACCTATGCACTATTATCACAGTATTTTGGCATGTCATTCTGGGCCTGCCTGCCGATCTCTGCGGCCATGGCGGCGGCCTTTGGCTTTCTACTGGGTTTCCCCGTGCTGCGTTTACGCGGCGACTATCTAGCGATCGTTACCCTTGGCTTCGGTGAAATCATTCGGATTCTCCTTAACAATTGGACCTCCATAACTGGGGGCCCCAATGGTATCTCCGGCATCGCTAAACCGGGTTTATTTGGCTTAGAGTTCAACCGTCGAGCAAAAGAGGAAGGCGCTGTGACCTTCCATGAATATTTCAACATGGACTATGACAGCTCATATAAGGTGATCTTTCTCTATCTGATTGCGGTGATACTGGTGATCGGTGTGATCTACCTCATTAACCGCCTCATGCGGATGCCTATCGGACGTGCTTGGGAAGCGCTACGTGAAGATGAGATCGCTTGTCGTTCACTCGGTTTAAACCGTACTGCGATTAAACTCTCAGCCTTCACGCTCGGCGCATCGACCGCAGGCTTTGCTGGCTGTTTCTTTGCCGCAAGACAAGGCTTCATCAGCCCTGAATCATTTGTCTTTATCGAGTCAGCAATTATTTTAGCGATTGTGGTACTCGGTGGTATGGGCTCGCAAATGGGGATTATTTTTGCCGCCATTATTATGACGATTTTGCCTGAAATAGCGCGAGAATTTTCCGAATACCGCATGCTACTTTTCGGTCTATTGATGGTTATTATGATGCGCTGGCGTCCTGAAGGACTGGTACCGATGAAACGTCCAAACTTGGAGTTGAAACAACCATGAGTCAGCTACTCCTAGATGTCAACGGCCTGACCATGCGCTTCGGCGGCTTGCTCGCCGTCAACGGCGTCAATTTAAAGGTTAAAAATCGTCAGATCGTTTCGGTGATCGGTCCCAACGGCGCCGGTAAAACCACCGTGTTCAACTGTTTATCTGGGTTTTATATTCCCACTGAAGGCAGTGTTATGTTGCGCGACCAGCAAATTGCCGGTTTGAAAGACTATCAAATCTCCCGCAAGGGATTAGTACGCACCTTTCAACATGTTCGCTTGTTCCAGAAAATGACCGTGATTGAAAATATGCTCGTCGCTCAGCATCGGCATATGAATACCAACCTCTTATCCGGTCTCTTAAAAACACCGAACTACCGCCGCCTAGAAAAGGATGCCATGAATCATGCCGCTCATTGGCTAGAAGAGGTTGGTTTGTTGGCTTTTGCTAACCGTGAGGCAGGTAACCTGTCCTACGGTCAGCAACGCCGTTTAGAGATTGCTCGCTGTATGGTTACTCAACCAGAATTACTGATGTTGGATGAACCCGCTGCAGGCCTCAATCCCAATGAGACCAAAGAGCTAGATGAACTCATCATCAAGCTACGTGATGTGCATGAGATATCCATTCTGTTGATTGAGCATGATATGAGTTTGGTGATGGGAATCTCCGATCATATCTATGTAATTGCTCAGGGCACCCCTTTAGCTGACGGTAATGCCGAACAGATCAAAGGCAACCCTGACGTTATCAAAGCCTATCTCGGAGAGGAATAAGATGCTGCGGATCGAAAATGTAAACACGCATTACGGCCAAATTCAGGCGCTGCATGATGTCAGTGTTGAGATCAATCAAGGTGAAATCATTACGCTGATCGGCGCCAACGGTGCTGGCAAGACCACGCTGATGATGACCATCTGTGGTGATCCCAAGGCATCGTCCGGAAAAATAACCTTCGAAAACGAAGAGCTAGGGCGTTTTAATACACCGGAAATTATGCGTAAAGGCTTAGCCATCGTGCCTGAAGGTCGTCGTGTCTTTAGTGCCATGACCGTTGAAGAAAACCTGTTTATGGGATCTTACTTTCGCTCGAATGAGCAAGCCGATGAAACCGCAAACTACGTTCTTAATTTATTCCCCCGTCTGCAAGAGCGCTATAAACAGCGAGCCGGTACCATGTCGGGTGGCGAACAACAGATGCTAGCCATTGGCCGAGCACTGATGAGCAAGCCAAGGCTGTTACTCCTGGATGAACCCTCTCTCGGGCTAGCGCCCATCATAATCCAACAGATTTTCGATATTATCGAACGTTTGCGAGATGAAGGCGTAACTATTTTTTTGGTTGAACAAAATGCTCATCAAGCGCTGCGGATCGCCGATCGAGGCTATGTGCTTGAAAATGGTCGAATCGTCAAAACGGACTCTGGTGCCAACCTGCTCACCGATGAGTCGGTGCGTCAAGCCTATCTGGGTGGATAGCTTAACGCGTTAATCGCGATCAGCACCTCAATACATGTCACTGAATAGCGACAATAAAACCAGCCAAATGGCTGGTTTTTCTATTTATGGTCTATAATTTTTTTCCTAACCATCGATTATCTCTGCGATTGGGCCATCAATAACGGCAATATCGATCTAAAAACAGTGACTTATATGATCATTTTTTAAACTGTTTTTTATATGCTAATATAAGTCGCATATTCACGACACAATTAGAGTCAACGATGGCTCTTTTTTATTACACCCATCATTAGAGCAACAAAAGTTAAACGTTTTGAGGGAAGCCAAATGACATGTCTATGCCCACAGTGCAAGTCACTACTGGAACATCAAAGCATCCGCCTGCATAACCGCTTGGTTGAAGTTAAACATGTGCATAACAACACGCTCTATTCGTGTCAGGATTGCTCCGCTGAAATAGCACTGATGAGCGTGCCTCATCGCTGGCAACTAATGAGTTATCGGTCTGATCAGCAAGTCGCGTGATCATCGCTCTGAACTGATGTTCGGGAAAGTGAGTCTCGCTGCTATTAACTCATGCAAGCGCTCTGTATTACTTTACTCTGCAATAGAGGGTAGGGATTCAACGTGTCTGCTGTTCAACAATCGAGATACAAGCCATATCACTCATTCAGCCTCATCAGCTGATCTCAACAAACGTTAGTTGGGCTAAGGTTAAGTTAAGTCTGACGTTCCTCGCGGCTATTCACAACCGCATTAACTCACATCCATCATCACCGATCTAAACAGCGGTCTCAGCAGCAACATGCAGCGCCGGTGGTTCAGCGCTAATCCCTACTCTAGGTCTCCTTATTACAGGTCTCAATTACAGATTTCTATACACAAGATCCTAAACTCATCCCCCATATTCAGTCCCATATAACGGCAGCCTCTAGACTAGCCATAATATCCTCATCGATTGCCTACTCAGCGATAGCTTTTGCGGGTGCCTTGGTCAATACTGAATTGATCACTGTAGAGTTAGGGGACAGATCATGAAAAGGCTGACACTGGTACGGCACGCAAAATCAAGCTGGAAAGACCCTCAGCTATCTGACTTTGATCGACCATTGAATAAACGGGGTAAGCGGGACCTTCCACTGATGGCGAATCGGTTACAAATGTTCCAAATACAACCCGATCTGATTCTCAGCAGTGGTGCTCGTCGCGCCATCACCACCGCAGAGCAGGTTGCCTTAGAACAGGACTATCCAATCAACAAGGTGATTGAAGTGCCGGAACTCTTCCACGCTCGCGTTGAGACGCTGATTAACCTATTACAAGGTCAATCGGATCATTATCGCCATATTATGGTGGTGGGCCATAACCCATCACTGGAGCTAGCAAGCTATTATCTCACCCAAGAAAACCTAGCTAACTTACCCACCTGCGGAGTCATTCACATCGCCCTGAGTATTACCTGCTGGGAAGAACTATCCGAATCCTGTGGCAGCATCGAGCGACTCGATTACCCAAAACTTCATCAAAAAACTAACGCCTGAATATCGGCACGGGAAGATAAAATGGTAGAATTCTGCTAACGCCATCAATTAGCAGTTTGTTTAACGGACATACAGCCTTGAACCTCTACCTAGAAACCCTATTTTTTACCAGTAATATCGTTGTCCCAATCTTTTTTATCATTGCCCTTGGATACTTCCTCATGCGGCTGGGTATTATTGATAATAGCTTTATCAATACATCCTCGAAACTGGTGTTTACCATCACCCTGCCGGTACTGGTTTTTATGAGTATCTCGACCATGGATTTTCAGGCCGTTTTCAATCCGAGTCTGATGGGATACTTTATAATCACCACCTTGCTCAGTGTCTTAGTCATCTGGCAGATCAGTAAGTTTTTTATCAAAAAGCCAGAAGACCTCGGAGTGTTTATTCAAGGATCATTTCGCAGTAACTTCGGTATTTTAGGCTTGGCCATCAGTTTCAATATGTTTGGTAGCAGCGGCTTAGCCTTAGCATCGCTACTGCTCGCCTGCGTTATTCCACTCTATAACATCGTTTCGGTTCTGTTGTTATCAATGCCGATGCAAAATCAACAGGGCCCGAGCATTAGCGCCCCTCTCAAAGCGATGGCTCGCAATCCTCTGATCATATCGGTTCTGCTGGCACTGCCGTTCTCCTATTTTGGTTGGCCACTGCCGGCGGTTGGCGATACCGTTGGTCACTATTTTGCCAACCTAACCCTGCCTTTAGCGTTGCTCGCCGTCGGCGGCTCACTTAACCTAAAAAGCCTGAGAGATACGTCAGGCCAATCCAGTTGGGCAACCCTTATCAAACTGATCATCATGCCCCTAGTGATGACCATTGGCGCTTGGCTATACGGCTTTGAAAGCCAAGAACTCGGTATACTGTTTGTCTTATTTGGTTGTCCTACGGCATCGGCTAGCTTTATTATGGCTAAAGCGATGCAGGGTAATGCACAACTCGCCGCCAATATCATTCTCACCACCACCCTAGGATCTCTGATCACGCTCAGCGGCGGTATCTATTTTTTACGTTTACTGGCTCTGATTTAACCGGCCTAAGCGCAAACAGCGATACGAGGTATGACGATGTTACAGCTATTTTTTGAAAACCTTCTGGCGCTTTTTCTCGATACCGCGATCTGGCTACTCTTTGGCCTGATTTTAGCCGCTGTACTCAAGGGCTGGATCCCAACCTCGCTGGTGAATCGCTGGCTGAGTGGCAATGGCCCCGCTGCCGTTATCCGTGCAGCCCTGATCGGCGCTCCTCTACCGCTCTGTTCCTGCGGAGTATTACCGGCCGCCATCGGGCTACGTCGTTCGGGCGCCTCAAAAGCAGCGACTGTCTCGTTCCTCGTTGCCACACCCGAAACGGGGGTCGACTCTATTTCGGTGACTTACGCTTTGTTAGGACCGGTGATGGCCGTTACTCGTCCCATCTCAGCGATTTTCAGCGCCATTGTTAGTGGCATGATGATCATTATCTTTGATCGTCACAGCAATGATCAGCAACCGGCAACGGCGCTAGACAACAACGTCAATGAATCGGCCTCAGAGAGTTGCTGTCGTGGCGCGACAAAACCCGCCGCTAAGTCATGCTGCGCTCAGCCCAAACAACCACTGACCGATCACTGCTGTGATACCTCGAGCGAGTGCAGCAGCGACACGAATAAGCCTCAAAGAGAAGCCGCTAGCGGTTGTAGCTCAGAATCAATGACAGCGATGTCCGCCACACCGCAGCCGGGTATCTTGGCCGGATTACAGTTCGCTATTTTTGATATTCTCGATGATATCTCTCAATGGCTCGCTATTGGTCTGATTCTAGCGGCGGTCGTTGCCACGCTTGTGGAACCCGCCAGCCTCAGCCAATGGGGTAGCGGGCTGACGGCAATGTTGCTTATGCTGATTGTGGGTTTACCTCTGTATATCTGTGCCACCGCCTCCACCCCGCTGGCGGCGGCTCTGTTGGCAGCGGGTATGTCTCCCGGCGCGATTTTAGTCTTCCTACTCGTCGGCCCCGCAACCAATATTGCGTCATTAGGCATATTGAGTCGTGAGCTCGGTGTCAGAGCGGTCATTATTTATCTGAGCGGCATCAGTGTTTGTGCGATATTGCTAGGTCTTGCCACTGACGCAATACTCAGTCAGCAAGACCTCATCGTTGGCATGCCAATGGCTGAGCACAATACGGCAGCCGTTATGGTGATCAAATGGGTTGCCGCTATTCTCTTGTTACTGTTGGCCATCAAACCCTTACGTCAGTTGGTTTGGCGTAACGAAAGCGTCACCCACTGCTCATGAGTTTTTTTACCCAACGTAAGCTCAATAAACTGCAACAGGCGGTGATCGAAGGCGATCTTACGCGGCTTAATAAGCCGTTTTATAAGCTCGATCAAGCACGGCTCATCGAGCCCTCGTTTGACTATCAAGGTACGCCCTGCAACTTACCAGAACTCGCCATTCTTGCCGGCCAAGCAAACGCCTTAGCGCATCTTATTCAAGCGGGATGCGATCTTTCTGCGAGCCTCGCTGAACCGCTGTTGTATCAAGCCATGCGCCATCCTCAGCAGAGTCTCGCCCTGATGACCGTGCTACTGCAAGCCGATATTCCGCTCAACTATCCCGAACAGAATCCCAGCCATGCGTTATTTGCCTGTTTCCGGTTGTGCCCAGCAAAGCAGTTGATGCTTCATCTTAGTCGACTGAATGAATATGGCGCTGACCTGAACGTGCGCGATATCGAGGGCAATACGGCGTTGATATTAGCGTTACAGCTAGACCATAAGCCTCTGGTGCAGATGCTGATAAACAGTGGCGCGCAGTTACCAGAAGAACTGCCGGAGCAATTATGCGGGGAAGAGATCATCGGCTATGCACAACGACTCGCCGATGATCTGCGTATTAGACAGCTGATGCTGGGATAAAGCAGCCAAACAATTATTTTTTAACGGCGGCAACCACTGAGATTTCAACCAGCAATTCAGGTCGCGCCATCCGCGCTTCAACACACGCACGAGCAGGCGCATGACCTTCGGGTACCCAACTATCCCAGACCGCATTCATCGCCGCAAAATCTTTCATATCACGGATATACAGCGTCGCCGATAGGATATGCTCACGATCGCTGCCCGCTTGCTGTAGCAGTGCATCCACTTTATCCAGCATGGTTGCGGTCTGCTCAGTAATACCATCATTAGCATCCTTCGCTACCTGACCACACAGATACACAGTATCGTTATGAATAACGATACGGCTCATTCGCTGAGCCGTTTCCTGACGTTCAATAGACATAGTTTTCACCCTTAATAAAATCAGTAATTGTATTCAATCGCTTGGCTGACGCCAGACTGATCTACCTAAAATTCAGCGAAGAGACAACAGAAAGCGGGGTAGTCGATACATTTGCAGAAAATAATACTGCTGCCAGACAATCATCAATCGCTGGCAGCAAAGATTTGATTACAGACGCGGGATTTCAATCGCAGGACAACGATCCATCACCACCTTCAAACCAGCGGCTTGTGCCTTTTCAGCGGCTGGCTCATTCACTACTCCTAACTGCATCCAGACGGCCTTGGCATGTACGGCGATCGCTTCATCAACCACATCGCCGGCCTCAGCGGAATTTCGGAAGATATCTACCATATCGATGGGCTCTTTTATGTCGGCTAACGATGAAACCACTTCTCGCCCATGAATATACTCACCCGCCTTAAGCGGATTCACCGGAATCACGTTATACCCTTTAGCCAACAAAAAATGCATCACATGATTGCTGGCCCGATGAGACTTAGGACTAGCGCCCACCAAGGCGATGGTTTTGCTTTCCTTTAATACCTGACGAATAACGTCCATTGAATTCGATACCTCTTTAATTATTGTTATATCCGCAGCAAGGACACTCAGGATCTCGTCGCAGCTTCAGTGTTCGCCATTCCATATGACGACCATCCAAAAGTAATAGCTTACCCACCAGTGGTTCACCCACACCCGCCAACACTTTTAAGGCTTCCATCGCCTGTACTGAACCGATAATACCGACCAACGGTGCGAGCACGCCACTCTCAGCGCAGGTCAGACTTTCTTCATCGCCATCGCGATAGAGGCAGCGATAGCAAGGCGCGTCATCTTGACGCGAATCAAACACGGACACCTGCCCTTCAAGGCGGATAGCCGCCCCGGATATGAGTGGAGTTTTATGCTTTACGCAGGCTTCATTCAAGGCAAAACGGGTAACAAAGTTATCGCTGCAATCAACCACTAGATCCGCTTCTGCTACCTGCTTTGCCAACTCAGCATCCGTCAGCCTAGCATTAATCGTCGCAACCTGAATATCGGGATTCAGTGCCGCTAGGGTGTCTTTGGCCGAAGCCACTTTAGACCAGCCAATCGTTGCGCTGCGATGAACAATTTGCCGTTGTAAATTCGTCAGCTCAACACAGTCATCATCGACCAACACCAGTCGACCGACACCCGCCGCCGCTAAATACATCGCCACGGGGCTACCCAAACCACCGACGCCAATAATTAACACCGTCGCCGCTAGCCACGCTTCCTGACCGGCAATATCCACTTCGGGTAACATTATTTGTCGGCTATAACGTAATAGCTGATCATCATTCAGCATACTATTTAATCTCTTTTTCGACGGAATTTATCGGCCAGCGAGCCCAGGTTAAGCGATCATTACCACCATAATCCTGCGCCGACTCAATATCAGTGTAATGCAGTTCCAGCAATAACTGCTGCACCGCTGCGGTCTGATCATAGCCATGCTCGAACAGTAATAGGCCGCCAGCAGCCAGAAAATCTGACGCTTGCGAGGCGATGTAGCGGATATCGGCTAAGCCACCCTCCTCGGCTACCAACGCACTGCGAGGTTCGAAGCGAACATCGCCTTGCATCAGGTGCGGATCTTGTGGATCGATATAAGGCGGATTACTGACAATTAGATCAAACACTCCGTCAACCGGCTCAAACCAGCTTCCCTGTAACACCGTCACATTCTCGAGACCCGCCCGTTGTCGATTACGCTCTGCGAGCGTTACCGCCTCTGCAATACGATCAACGGCGACCAACGACCAGGCCGGACGTTCATCCGCCAGTGACAGCGCGATGGCCCCAGTGCCGGTGCCTAAGTCTAATACTCGGGCCGTTGCAGGGGATATGAGTTGCAACGCCTTTTCTACCAAACACTCGGTATCGGGGCGAGGAATCAACGTGCTCGCATTCACCTCGAGTTCGAGATTCCAAAATCCCCGAGTACCGGTCAGATGCGCAATCGGTTCTCCCTGCAAGCGTCGTTCAAGCAATTGTTCAAACTGCAACTGCTGCGCCTCGGTCAACCGTTGATCGGAGTGCGTAAACAGAAAAGTACGGTTACAGCCGAGGATATAACAGAGCAACAGCTCCACATCGGCGACCGGGCTATCACTCTTAGCAGCAAGCTGAGCCGCCTGACGTTGCGCGTCAAATATATTCATGACAGTTCAGGCTAGCCCTCTTCGGACAGCGCCCCCAATAACTCTGCCTGATATTCATTAACCAGCGGATCAACCACGGCAGCGAGCGCCCCCTCCATCACCTCTTGCAGTTTATAGAGGGTCAGATTGATACGGTGATCGGTAATCCGTCCCTGAGGAAAGTTGTAGGTACGAATCCGCTCGGAGCGATCCCCACTGCCCACTAATGATTTACGTGTGCTCGCTTGTGCGGCCGCATGCCGCTCCCGTTCTGCGGCTTGCAGACGAGACGCCAGCAATGACATCGCCTTAGCACGGTTTTTATGCTGCGAACGTTCTTCCTGACATTCAACCACGACACCGGTTGGAATATGAGTCAAGCGAATAGCCGAGTCCGTTTTGTTGACGTGCTGACCACCCGCACCGGATGAGCGGAAGGTATCCACTCGCAGATCGGCTTTATTGATTTCAATATCGCTGACCTCATCCATCTCTGGCATCACCGCAACCGTACAGGCAGAAGTATGAATACGTCCCTGAGATTCGGTTTCAGGCACTCGCTGAACTCGATGAGCGCCGGATTCGAACTTCAAACGGGAATAAACATCTTTACCGATAATCCGTGTGATCACTTCTTTATAGCCGCCGTGCTCACCTTCATTAGCGCTGATAATTTCAAGTTTCCAGCCCTGATTTTCGGCAAAGCGACTATACATACGCAATAAATCACCGGAGAAAATCGCGGCTTCATCGCCCCCCGTGCCAGCCCGTACTTCTAAAAAGACATTATGCGAGTCATTCGGATCTTTTGGCAGCAGGAGTATTTGCAGCTCCTGCGCCAGAGTGTCGATCGTCTCTTTGGCTGTGGAAAACTCGTCTTTCGCCATCTCGCGCATATCAGGATCAGCATCCTCCTGCATCAAGCGCGCTTCTTCCAAGTCGGCTTGCGCCGCCTGATAGGATTGAAAACACTTTACCACCGGTTCAAGCTCGGCGTATTCCATCGAATAAGCGCGAAACTTATCCTGATTAGAAATCACCCCGGCATCCCCCAACAACGCCGCTAATTCTTCATAACGGTCGGCTAGGCTTTCGAGTTTAAGGGCTATTGATTCTTTCATCACTAATCAGTCTTCTTTCACATTAGGAGATAGCTGATACAAACCTTGCGCTACCTCGAGATAATCATCACGTCCCTCAGCACTCGCCTTACGCAACTGTACCGTGGGGTTATGAATCAATTTATTGGTTAAACCCCGTGCTAAATTATTCAGCACGGTGGCCGCATCTTTACCGTTATTCAGTTGTCGCAGTGCTTTGTTCAGCTCACTATCGCGAAGCTGCTCGGCCTGCTGACGCAAAGCCGTCACCGTTTCGACAGCCCCGAGTGAACGTAATTGACGGATAAACTCCATCGCCCCCGCGGCAACCAACGTTTCCGCTTCACAGGCGGCGCTTTCACGACTACGGACATTTTCCTCGATCACCTCTTTAAGATCATCGACCGTATAGAGGTAAACATCATCCAGCTCTGCCACTTCGTGCTCAATATCCCGAGGCACCGCGATATCGACCATAAACACCGGCCGATGCTTGCGCTTTTTCAACGCCGATTCAACCGCGCCTTTACCCAGAATCGGTAACTGACTAGCGGTCGATGAAATCACAATATCGGCATCTTCGAGTGCCTCAGGAATATCACCCAGTAGGATAGCGCGGGCATCAAATTCCGCCGCCAGCGTCTCGGCGCGTACCAGCGTTCGGTTGGCAACCGTCATCTGCTTGACCCCCGCCTCGGATAAGTGCCGCGCCACCAGTTCGATGGTCTCGCCGGCACCAATCAATAACGCTTTACTCTGACTCAAATCACTGAAGATATGTTGCGCAAGACTCACCGAGGCATATGCGACAGAGACCGGATTTTCACCAATCGCCGTATCGGTACGTACTTTTTTCGCCACCGCAAACGTTTGCTGAAACAAGCGCCCCAATTGCGCACTAACCACGCCAGCACGCTGTGCGACCGCATAACTCGATTTCAGCTGTCCGAGTATCTGCGGCTCACCTAACACCAGAGAATCGAGGCCACAGGCAACCCGCATCATATGCTGAGCGGCCTCTTGATCCCAATGCGCATAGCTACACGCTTGTAACTCATCGGGATCAAGATGATGGTAACTGCCCAGCCACTCTAACAACGCACGCGTACCTTCGAGTTCTGTCGAGCAATAAAGCTCTGTCCGATTACAGGTAGATAGAATCGCCACCTCTTTCAGATGAGCGAGTCGGCAGGCCTGCCCCAACGCATCAGCCATCTGCTCCGGCGCAAACGCGACCTTCTCACGAACCGATACTGAAGCTGTCTTGTGATTAATGCCTAACGCGAGCAAAGCCATATAGGAAAATAACACCTAGGTTGAAAATAGCGCGTAATAATACACTTTATTCACTCAAAGGTTAAAAAACCCAACCCCGATCAGATCAATTTTTTGCAAATTAAACCCATATATGACAACACCCCCGTGATTCATCTATAGTGGAGCCATCAATCTCTTGGCGACAGTTAATATCAGCAACATGAAAGCATCTATAGCAAAACCTAGGTTCATCACAGCCAAACCTAAGCCCATCGCGACATTGGTTTCTCTATGCGGCAGAAAAATAACCACGCCTATCACCGCCGCGTTAATTGCCATGGTATTCAGCCTGAGTGGCTGCAGCACACAACAGAACAACACGCCAGCCACAGAGACGGTGCAACTGCCTGAGATAGAATATCGCCGCGGTGAACTCAACAGAGAAACCCTATACGATCTCATCGTCGCCGAGATCGCCGGTCAACGCAAAGCCTTTGATCTCTCGCTAGAGACTTATCTGCATCAAGCACAGTTAACAGGCGATCCTGTGATCGCGCAACGGGCGGCCTATATCGCGCAATACCTTCAGCGGCCTGACGAGTTACTTCTGGCTGCTAATCTGTGGCAAAAAGCTGAGCCCAATAATCCAGAACCCTATCAGATAGCCGCCAGCCTATTACTGCATAAAGGTGATTTTTCCGCCGCGCTACCGTTATTGCAACACGCTCTGAATCACTCCGACAAACAAACCCTCATCTTGATTAGCGCCCAAGCCGATCAGTTCACTGCGGATGAAACCAAGGCCTATATCTCATTGCTAGAACAGCAAGCCAATCAAGCTAGCAATGCCATCCTGTTGACCACCTTAGGCATTTTATACGCGCAACAGGGCGATAACGTTAAAGCCCTACAGCGTTTTAATGCCGCCATTTTAGATGATCCCGAATATCTGGAAGCAACCCTGCAAAAAGCAGAGTTGTTACGTGCCCAAGGCGCCTTTCAACAAGCCATAACCGCTCTCGAACCCTATATGGAGGCGGATTTACCTAATCAACAACTATTCACGCTCTACGTACAACTGCTGTTTCAAGCGAAACAAACACAACAAGCCGTACAGCAGTCATTACTCCTAGTCGAAACCTTTCCTGAAGAACCACAACTGACGTTCTATACGGCCTTACTACTGCTGGAAAACGATCAGATTGAGCCCAGCCGCAACATCATGCAAGCTCTACTGAATCGCTATCCCAATAACACCACGCCGCATTATTATCTTGGACTGATTGAGCAACATAATGGCGCTATCAACGCCGCCATTGATCACTTCGTTAAGGTAAAAGACAACGCCAATGTACATCAAGCCTTTAGACGGATCGCCGCGCTGCTCGATGACGCCGACAACCGCTCTCGACTGCAAGCGATTTTACAAGATGCTCGCAACAATCTACCCAGTCTCGAGACTCAGCTCTATGTCATCGAAGCCGAATGGCTCAATCGACATGATTTCAAAGATGAAGCCCTGAGCCTGCTCGATGAAGCGTTACAACAACACCGCGATGATACCAGCCTGCTGTATACACGAGCGATGACGCTCGATCCTCAGGATATCGATCTCATTGAACAGGACCTACGCCAAGTTCTAAAATTTGAACCGGATAATGCGATGGCGTTAAATGCCCTTGGCTACACGCTATCGCTCTATACCGATCGCTTTGATGAAGCATATGCACTCATCGATGCGGCCTTGAATTTGTCGCCGAGCGATCCATCCATTCTCGACAGTATGGGCTGGATACTCCTAAAACAAGGCAAAGCCAATGAAGCCATCGACTTCCTGCAACAGGCTTACGACCGCTTCCCGGATCCAGAAGTCAGCGCTCATCTTATTCAAGCCTATCATGCCGCCGGTCAGCCTCAAGCTGCCCTAAAATTGTTAAAAAAGGAACAACTGAAACACCCAGATAATGATTTTCTGCGCGATGCGGCCATCTCAATTAACGCCCCACAGGACTAAATCATGCGTCTAGCTCTGTTGCTTATATCCTTTGTCTTACTGCTATCCGGCTGTTCAGGGCTGACATCGCAAACCACCGCCCCTATCAATCAACGTTCATGGCATGATCACTATCAAGCCCTACTGACAACCGATGAATGGCAACTTAAGGGTAAAATAGGTATCCGCACTGAGGAACAAAACAACAGTGCCAATCTGTTCTGGGAGCAACAGCAACAGCATTACCTGATTGAACTGACCGGCCCACTCGGTCAGGGCGGGGCGCGCATAGAGGGTAACGGCGATGGCATCAGCATCGATATCGCCGGAGAAGAGCCTCTCTGGGCGGCGACACCGGAACAATTAATGCAGCAGACCCTCGGCTGGCAGTTCCCCGTTAGGGAACTACTGTATTGGGTGCGCGGCATTCCCGCCCCCAATAGCCCTTACGATCTCAGCCTCAATCAACAACTCGCGCAACAGCTGAACCAAAATGACTGGCAAATCAATTACTTAAGATACAACTATCAAAGTAATTATCCGTTACCAGAAAAAATAACCATCCGTCGCAACGGTCTTCAATTGACCATCATCGCGAAAGAGTGGCAAATAGCCTACTAAAATTGTCCCTTTTCGGCGCCATTCGTTTGACTTTAACGCACGCATCCGTGAAAATGTGCGCCTCATTTACGGACCTGCTCCGTAAATCAGAGCTACTGGGGTATCGCCAAGCGGTAAGGCAACGGGTTTTGATCTCGTCATGCGGAGGTTCGAATCCTCCTACCCCAGCCAATTTTTAAGCCTGAGCAACTGCTCGGCTTTGAAAGGACCCGGCCGGGAAGCGGCTCCTGAGCCTTTATCTTGAGGCTTCAACAGAGTGCATACCCCGCCAAACAATATGAATGAATCTCAATTAAACGACTGCAGATCCGAGAAGGTAGACACCGTGCCTAAAATGATGGTCTTCACTGGCAATGCAAACCGCCAGTTGGCTGAAAAAGTTGTAGAACGCCTCGATATCCCGATGGGCGAAGCCACCGTAACCAAATTCAGCGACGGCGAAATCAGCGTTGAGATTCATGCGAACGCGCGTGGTAAAGACGTCTTTATCGTTCAATCCACCTGTGCGCCAACCAACGATAACCTGATGGAATTGATCGTTATGGCGGATGCGCTGCGGCGTGGCTCTGCCAGCCGGATCACCGCGGTTATCCCTTATTATGGTTATGCCCGTCAAGATCGCCGGCCTCGTTCTGCCCGTGTTGCGATCAGTGCTAAAGTCGTTGCCGATATGCTCGCCGGCGTAGGTATTGACCGAGTGCTAACCGTTGATCTTCACGCGGATCAGATTCAGGGATTCTTTGATGTGCCTGTTGATAACGTCTACGGCTCGCCCGTTTTACTCGATGAGATCTCGCGTCAGGATTATGACAATCCGGTCGTCGTCTCCCCCGATGTTGGCGGCGTAGTCCGTGCGCGAGCCGTCGCTAAACAGCTAGGTTGCGATCTAGCCATTATCGATAAGCGACGTGAAAAAGCCAACGAAGCTCAAGTCATGAACCTGATCGGTGATGTTGAAGGTCGTACCTGCATTCTGGTTGACGACATGTGTGATACAGCAGGCACACTCTGCAAAGCGGCTGCTGCACTGAAAGCTAATGGCGCCAATAAAGTGGTTGCCTACGCGACTCATGCCGTACTATCTGGCGCCGCGATCAGCAACATCAATGGATCTGACCTAGATGAGTTGGTTGTCACCGATACCATCCCCCTGAGCGAAGCCGCTCAGCAATGCAGTCAGATTCGCCAATTAACATTGGCACCGATGCTAGCAGAAGCGGTTCGCCGCGTCTGTAACGAAGAATCTATCAGCGCAATGTTCCGTTAAACCTGCGAGCTTGATGGTAGCTGATACACATCCCTAACGGGAAAACGTGCCCATCATGGGCTTACTAAAATAACTGCAAAGACCTGGTCGCAAGGTGTTTGCAGTTTTGTCTTTATTAAAGGTATCAAAATGACCGATTTTGTATTGAATGCACAGCCTCGCACAGACGAAGGGAAAGGTGCGAGCCGCCGCCTACGTCATGCTGGTTTTGTTCCTGCTGTTGTTTATGGCGGAGACAAGCGTAAAAAGCCTGTGTCTATCTCTCTGGAAAACCGTGTTCTGGTTAAACAACTGGAAGATCAAACATTCTTCTCTTCTATTCTGACACTCGAATTAGAAGGCAAAGAAGAAAAAGTTATCGTTAAAGATATGCAACGTCATCCAGCGAAAGACTCTGTGCTGCACATTGACTTTCAGCGTGTAACGAAGTCAACGCCAATCGAAATTATCGTGCCGCTGAACTTTGTTAACTTCAACCAGTCTCCCGCTGGTAAAGCATCAGGCAAATACACCATTCAGCAGAACACCGCTAAAGTTCTCTGCTTGCCTGAAAACCTGCCTGAAGCACTGGAAGTTGACCTGTCTGGTGTTGCTATGGATCAGGTTATTCACCTGTCTAACATCTCTCTGCCAGAAGGCGTTGAGATTGTCCAACTGCGTCGCGGTGCTGACCGTGATCAGAGTATTGCTCAAGCTTACGCACCACGTGCAGCTAAAGCAGGCGCTTAATCGCTAGACCACAGGCTTCGGTATGCAAGACCAGATACAACTGATCGTAGGCTTGGGTAATCCCGGCCAGAAATATGACCAGACCCGTCACAATGCCGGAGCCGACTTTGTCGGGCAGCTTGCTGCCCGACACCTTATTCAGCTCAAGCCAGACTCTAAGTTTCACGGCTTATACGGTAAAATCAGCCTGAACGGTAAAGCAGTTCACTTGCTGATTCCAACTACCTTTATGAATCTTAGCGGCCAGGCAGTTGCCTCACTGGCTAATTTTTATAAGATTCCTGCTGAAAATATTCTTGTCGCTCACGATGAACTCGATCTACCGCCCGGCATTGCTCGGTTTAAATTAGGCGGCGGTCATGGTGGTCATAACGGTTTACGCGACATTATCAGCAAACTAGGCAACAACAAGAATTTTTATCGCCTGCGCATTGGCATCGGACATCCGGGCAGCGCAAGCGAGGTTATCGGCTTCGTATTAAAAAAAGCCCCCTCTTCTGAATTCAAGATGACAGAAGCCGCTTGTGACGAAGCTTTGCGAGTGCTGGAACAAGCCGCCGACGGCGACTGGCATAAAGCAATGACCACCTTACACTCCTTTAAGCCGAACAACTGACGACAGGATCATAGCCATGGGTTTCAAATGCGGCATCGTTGGTTTGCCAAACGTAGGCAAATCTACTCTGTTTAACGCGCTGACCAAAGCAGGTATTGGTGCAGAAAACTTTCCCTTCTGCACCATCGAACCTAATGCCGGCGTTGTCCCCATGCCAGACCCTCGTCTGGAGGCGCTTTCAGCCATCGTTAAACCTGAACGCGTTCTCCCCACGACGATGGAATTTGTTGATATTGCAGGCTTAGTTGCCGGCGCTTCGAAAGGCGAAGGGCTCGGCAATAAGTTCCTTGCGAACATTCGTGAAACCGATGCTATCGCTCACGTTGTCCGCTGCTTCGAGGATGAAAATGTTATCCACGTCGCCAATAAAATCGATCCGATTGATGATATCGATATCATCAACACCGAATTGGCATTAGCCGATCTGGAATCCGTTGAGAAACAGCTGAATAAAGTCATGCGTATCGCCAAAAGCGGCGATAAAGATGCACTGAAATCGAAAACCATCCTCGAAAAAGTGCTTGCTCAACTAGAACAGGGTAAACCGGTTCGCGCACTTCAATTAAACGAAGAAGAACACGCTGAAATCCATCAATTTCATCTGCTAACCATTAAGCCAACCATGTATATCGCCAACGTGGCGGAAGATGGCTTCGAGAACAACCCTCATCTCGATAAAGTGATCGCGCTGGCCGAAGAAGAAGGTGCGGCGGTTGTCGTTATCTGTAATAAAATGGAAGCAGAAATTTCCGAATTGGAAGATGAAGAGAAGCTGGAATTCCTTCAGGAAATGGGTATGGAAGAACCCGGCCTCGATCGAGTCATCCGGGCGGGCTATTCCCTACTAGGACTACACACCTACTTTACCGCCGGCGTTAAAGAAGTACGTGCTTGGACAGTCAAACAGGGCGCGACAGCACCTGAGGGCGCTGGAGTTATCCACACAGACTTCCAAAAAGGCTTTATTCGCGCGGAAGTAACCGCTTATGAAGACTTCATCCAATACAAGGGTGAAGCGGGTGCTAAAGAGGCGGGTAAGTGGCGTCTTGAAGGTAAAGACTACATCCTTAAAGATGGTGATGTGGTGCACTTCCGCTTTAACGTTTAAGCCTACCCTCAAGCAGGCTAGCTAAGCGCTGATTTAATGCGCATAGCCGTACAAAAAACAGCCATTCTGAAGCCTTTCAGCATGGCTTTTTTTTTGCCTTGCCAGTGACAGATAAATTAATAGTTTTTTACCTCTAATCAGTTGACATGATTAGCAAAAAAGAGAATAATTCGCGGCCTTGATAAGTGCTAAGGCAATATAGCTCAGCTGGTTAGAGCATCGCATTCATAATGCGAGGGTCGCAGGTTCGAGTCCCGCTATTGCCACCATTCACTTATCAACATTGCTGGGGTATCGCCAAGCGGTAAGGCAACGGGTTTTGATCTCGTCATGCGGAGGTTCGAATCCTCCTACCCCAGC
>NZ_JAUOQE010000035.1 GCF_030547545.1 Amphritea sp. 1_MG-2023 | reverse complement strand
TTGCCGTTAGCGAAGCCCCTTGATAAGCGTAATAGCGATGCTGTTGATAAGCAGAACGGGCTTCTATAACGCTGATCGATCCCTAAAACCAAAAAACCGCCTGACGGCGGTTTAATCGAATAAATTATCTAGTAAATGAGGCAGTCTACTTAGAGTCATACTGACAACAGCGTGCCCGTCATATCACTATCGTTTCTTGCCTTTCTTCTTTTGCTTATCGTTATGTAGTTTTTGACGCAGCTTTTTCATCACCTGACGCTTACTTAATTCATTTTTCTTATTCTTAAAGGGATTGTCACTACTCTTAAATTCAAAACGCAGAGGCGTCCCCTTGATACCGAGCACTTTGGTAAACTTATTTTCCAGATAGCGCTTATAAGATCCTGGCAATGCACTTGTCTGATTACCATGAATGACAATAATCGGAGGGTTGGATCCCCCCTGATGCGCGTATCTTAGTTTAATCCGATTGCCATTCACCATCGGAGGTTGATGATCGGCTACAATATCTTCTAACAAACGCGTCAATTTATTAGTCGCCCATTTAGTCATCGCGAAACCATAAGCTTCATCGACCGAGGCGAATAGATTACCCACACCACTTCCATGTAACGCTGAGATAAAGTGCATCCGCGCAAAAGACACAAACTCTAAACGACGACGCAGTTGCTCACGCACTTCTTCCTTTTCATCACCCGTCATGCCATCCCATTTATTGATAGCGATAACCAGCGAACGCCCAGCATCCAATACATAACCTAATAGATGTAGATCCTGTTCAGAAACACCTTCCCGCGCATCAATGACCAGTACCACCACATTAGCATCATTGATGGCACGTAGGGTTTTAATAATCGAGAATTTTTCAACCGCTTCGGTAACATTTTTACGCCGACGTATGCCGGCTGTATCGATCAACGTATATGGTTCTTCATCTCTTTCAAAGGGAATATAGATGCTATCACGGGTGGTTCCCGCCTGATCAAACACGACCACACGATCTTCACCCAAAATACGATTTACCAACGTCGACTTACCTACGTTAGGCCGACCAACAATCGCAATTTTCTTTTGCCGCTGATGCTCCTCTTCTTCGAGCTCATCACGCAATGGAATATCGGCCAACACATGCTCAACAAGCTGAGTCACGCCACGGCCATGAGACGCAGCGATTGGCAGAGGTTCAGATAAGCCTAAACCATAGAAATCAGATAACGCCACTTCCGGATCAAGTCCATCCGTTTTGTTAACGATCAAATAGCTCTCTTTTTCGGAGCGTCGTAAATGATCTGCAATCATCTCATCGGCGGGGTTCAGCCCGGCACGTCCATCGACAAGAAACAGAACAATATCCGCTTCTTCAATCGCCATCAGCGACTGCTCAGCCATTTTATAATCGATACCATCCTCGTCGCCTGAGATACCCCCCGTATCCACAACGATATAATCCCGATCACCTAAACGGCCTTCACCATACTTCCGGTCACGAGTCAGACCCGAATAGTCTGCGACAAGCGCATCGCGACTTTTTGTCAGTCTGTTAAACAAGGTCGACTTACCTACATTTGGTCGGCCAACGAGTGCAATTACCGGAAGCATATTTTTATTACCAACTGTTAAAAACAAAGATTTATCTAACAATGAAATAGCGGCTACCTGTCACAACAGATAGCCGCCCTATCATAAACACCGAGTTTAGTTTAATTGTAGCGCAGCTAAGCGACCACCATTACCTAACACATACAGGACATCATCCATAACAGCCATATCACCACGCAAACCATCTGAGTCGACTTTGTAACGCGCCACAAAGTGACCATCGATCTGAGACATAAAGTGCAAATACCCCTCAAAATCACCGACCACCACGGTCGTACCTAATACCGCGGTAGAGGTGCTCTGACGATTCTCTAGAGCCGCTTGCCGCCATACACTAGCACTACTGCGCTGATCAAATGCTTCGATAAATCCATTCGCTTGACTGACATAAATATTGCCAAATCCCGCAGCCAGGCTCTGATAACTCGACGCATCTTGTGTCCACAGAATCTGCGCATCGGATGCACTCACCGCGACTAACTTACCCTGATAACTGACAATATAAACCACACCATCGATATAGAGAGGCCGTGAATCAATATCGATTAAGCGTTCAAGCTCCGTTTTACCTTCGGGTACGGTAACCTGCCGTTCCCACAAGGCTGCACCAGAATCATTGCGCACCGCAACCAGCTTGCCATTGGCGAAACCCGCAATGGTGACGTTAGCCGCCACAATAGGGGCGCTGGTACCTCGAAGGGTTAAACGCGGAATCTGACTATCATATGTCCATAAGTGATCGCCGCTACTAATATCCATCGCGACCAACTTACCATTCTGGAGTTGCGCCACCGCCATGTCAGTATTCATCTGTACTGGACTAAGCGTCTCACTACTCATCTGCTGACGCCACATCTCTGTGCCGTCATCAGCGCTAAGCATAACGATTTCACCGCTCTCCGTAGCCACGGCAACATGATTTGGCCCAACGCCCACTCCGCCAACAAGTGGCGTGTCTAATTCAACCTGCCATAGAGCGCTACCATTATGCCGATCGAAGGCAACAATAGCGCCTTCAACATCAAGCGCATAAATAGCATCACCATTGATAGCTAAACTCAACTTATTAAATGCTTCGCCTAATCCTGCCCCGACCGATTGACTCCACAGGACATCGACCTCTTTCTCTGCCTCGAAATCAACCAACTCAGCGGGTTCAATTTCAACTTCGCCTCCCCACCAACCGCAGGCGGAGATCGTGATAGAACACATACTAATCAATAACGCACGGCATAATAGCTGTTTCATCTGTTAACTTCCTTTAACCGCCAAACTGTCAAGTTTCAAACTAAGAAGCGGACGCTCCCCTTGAGGAGCATCAGCGACTGCCGCCTGATAGGCTTCACGAGCGTTATCAACTTGACCCAACCGAAGGTAGAGGTCACCTTTAAGTTCTGCAACACTGACACTAAAACTCTGCGCTTTAAGCCCATCTAAAAGGCGAATCGCTGCATCAACATCGTCCATAGCTGACATCACGCGCGCTTTGCGCATGGTCGTAATAGTCGCCATTACTTCATCAGGGCTCTGAGCCAATATCCAATCCAGTTCATTCACAGCCGCTGAATAGTCACCGCTATCGACATACAAGCGCGCACTGAATAACGCACCAAAACGTGCATAAGCAGTATCGCCATACTCATCTTTTAACGTCTTCGCTAAATGAGTGGCCGTGGTACGCTGATCATCCGTCGCTTGCGGTGCACTGGCCAACGCGACCGCTTGCACCAGATTCTGATAGACCACCGCCGCATTTTCAGCCGCTACACGCTGATTGTTCTGCCAGCCCTTCCAACCAAACACAACGGCTAAGGCTAAAGCGATGCCAAGCAATAACGTCTTACCGTTCTCCTTCCACCAACTCTTTAACGCTTCAACCTGCTCTTCTTCGGTGCGCATATCTGACACAGCTTGCTCCTAATCACCTTACTTAATTGAGTTATTATGCCTGTTGCTGTTGCAGCAAGCCGCTCAGGCTGTTGACCTGAATATCATAGGTTGGTTCAGAGTTATACCACAGGTTCGCTAGTAGCGAATCGTTTTCCGAACGCACTAATACCACCCATGGAGCCCCACTCTGTCGCGCTTTACTGCTAATATTTTTAAGCCCGGCACAATGCACTCTGATGCGCATATTCGGTAACTCATTACGTAGCTGTTCAGCCAATACCATTAACTGCGTTTGCAATCCTTTATGCTCCGCCGCCAGGTATAGATCAAACGGCTGTTTAACCGCCTCTGGAATAGCAGACAATGTTTCCAATAGCAGAATAAGGCGTTCAACCCCCATGGCAAAGCCCACCGCCGGAGTCGGGCGACCCCCTAACTGCTTAACCAAGCCATCATAGCGTCCGCCAGCACAGACCGTACCCTGAGCGCCGAGCTTATCGGTTACCCATTCAAATACCGTCTTGCAGTAATAATCAAGCCCGCGTACCAGCCGAGGATTCAGCTCATAGGCGATACCAGCCTGATCCAGCATTTCACATAGCTCAGTGAAATGTACTCGAGACTCTTCATCGATAAAATCGACCAGCGAAGGCGCGTCATTCAATAACAACTGTGTCTGAGGATCTTTACTATCAAGAATCCGTAACGGATTACTGCTCAAACGACGCTGACTATCTTCATCTAACTCATCTTTGCGAGCCGAGAGATAACTAACCAGCGCTTCTTTATAGGCGGCACGCGCTTCATTACTACCCAGCGAGTTAAGCTGTAACGTCACCGCATCGGCGATGCCCAGCTTTTGCCACAGGCGCGCACTCAACATAATCACTTCGGCATCAATGTCCGCACTGGACATACCAAAGGTTTCAATACCAATCTGATGAAATTGACGGTAACGACCCTTTTGCGGTTTCTCGTAACGGAACATCGGTCCCTGATACCACAACCGTTGCGTCTGATTGAATAATAAACCATGTTCTTCGCCCGCACGTACACAGCTAGCGGTGCCTTCTGGGCGAAGCGTCAAACTCTCGCCGTTGCGATCATCGAAGGTATACATCTCTTTTTCAACGATATCAGTTACTTCACCAATAGAGCGCTTAAAAAGATCGGTCTGCTCGACGATTGGCATACGGATCTCTGTATATCCATAAGCCGCCAACACAGACTTCACACTACTTTCAAGAAACTGCCAAACCGGTGTCTGGTCTGGCAATATATCATTCATTCCACGTATGGCATTAATCTTGGCCAATGTTCAGTACCTAATCTGTTAAAACTTTATTCACTTTGTGGCAGCGTTAAGCGCACCACACCAGAACGGCTATCACGATTAAACTCTATCGCCGACCCATCAAGAAACACATTACCTACCGCTTCAACACGACCTAGCAATAATTTTAGCGGCGCCTCACCCGAGACATTTAACTCACTACCCGCAGGCTTCACCCGCATTTCCAATACTTCACCGGTATGATCTTCGACACTCACCCAGCATTCATCGGTAAAGGTAATACGCAAAGACACATCGGCGCCATCAACCACTTGCGGGGCAGGCGTTGTCGCTGCCTCGGGTTCAATAGCGGCCACCGCTACAGTCGAATCAATAGACTCTGGCAACTCAACATCTGTATTGTTTTCTGGCGCTACTAACACGGCAGCAGCATCACTATCGGGTGCGGGTGTTAGTCGATTAATGTCGGGCTGCACAAGCGCCTGTGTTTCGCTCTGATGACTAATACCCGATGGCACAATCAATGTACTGCCATCGACCGATTCAACCTCTACCGATTCTGTAACAGGCGAAAGCGAGACCGGCAAATCGACACCTTGCTGAATTTTCCACCACCAGATGGTTACCGCGACAATCGCCAAGATAAAGATCCAAGCCGACCACTTTATGACCGGGTCGCCCAACTTAGCCGTCGACTGAACACCGGGTGTGGTACGAAACTGAGGCGCACTGCCGCTGCTCGCTCGTCCATAGAGGTTATCAAATAACGCCAGATAGCGATTAACATCCAGTTTGAGTAATTTGCTGTAGGATTGTACATACCCCCGCGCAAAGACCATGCTGGGCAACTCATCAAACGCCCCGCATTCAAGCGAATCAATGTACTTTTCTGATAATTTTAATTCCCTGGCAACTTCACTCTTAGTCAACCCTTGCTGTTCTCGGGCTAGCGCAAAATCGGCGGCGGGAAACGCCACATCATGTACTTCAGCTTCGTGACTCAGTAACTGCTCATTACTCACGGAGTAGACTCCTTATACTGCCGATACTCTTCTGAATCCGGATACATGTTTTTCAGGATCAGACCATAGGTTGCAGCATCAATGCTGCTATTTTTTAGGCGGGAAATTTGCACTCCCAACCACAAACTCTGAGCGTTATGCTGAACCCGTTTCTCATCGACCATCTTGCTAAATCGATCAAATAAGTTTGCGGCTTCTTCATGATTATCTTTTTCAATCAGGACACTGGCTAACTGCAAGATGGCCAACGGACGATCGGGTTTGAGTGTCAAGCTACGTTTAAAGGCATGTTCGGCCGCATCTAAGCGATCAATCAATCGATAACAACGTCCTAGATTCTCAAATGCCTGACTACGCTGACTATAAAAAGGATCTTCTGTGGCACGAGCAAGCTCTTTACAGGCCTGAGCATAACGCTCAAGGCTAAACAAAAAAGCACCATAATTGTTATGCAACATGGCACTATCCGGTTCAACTTTAATCGCTTTTTTAAAATAGCTTTCGGCTAGCTCGGTATCTTTTTCGAGTTGAAATACCATTGCCAAACCGTTGTAAGCTTGCGCCGATTTAGCATCAAGTTCGATGGAGCGCTGAAAGGCTAATTTGGCATTAGACGTATCAGCTCTGCGCAGATACTGCATACCCAAAGTATTATAAGCCTGAACAGCTTTGGGAGTGTCTTGCTCTGTGGTTGAGACATTTTGTCCCGCACAACCAGCAATCAATAGACTAATCAGTAATATCAGATATCCTTTCAATCTTATTCACTCCTGGCAGATTCATATCACATTTGATTTTTCAACGAGGCGTTTCCTGTTGCACCTCACTGGCATCTTTTAGCGGTATATATTTCTCACTACGACGAGTACGATCCATAACCTGACCGACTAACTGTCCACAGGCCGCATCCACATCATCACCACGAGTGCGTCGTACGGTCGTCACCACCCCCGCTTTCACTAACACCATCTTAAACGCCTGAATGGCATCTTCAGACGGGCGTCGATAGTCTGAATTAGGAAACGGATTAAATGGTATTAGGTTTAGCTTGCAGGGTAAACGTTTTAACAACTTAACCAGCTGCTTTGCTTGACTTGGATGATCGTTTATCCCCGCAATTAAGGTATATTCAACCGTTATAACCCGCTTATCTTTTAAATTCGCCATATAACGGTTACACGCATCAACCAACTCATTGATGGGATAGCGTTTATTAATCGGCACGAGTTGATCACGCAGCTCATCGGTGGGCGCATGCAGAGAGATTGCCAGAGACACATCGGTAACCTTACTCAACTTATCAATTTGTGGCACAACGCCCGCCGTACTTAACGTAACACGTCGTTTAGACAAACCGTAAGCGTTATCATCCATCATCAGATGAATTGCATCGACAACATTATCAAAGTTCATCAATGGCTCACCCATGCCCATCAGTACCACATTGGTCACTCGACGATCACCGGACGGATCAAAAGGACCAAATGAACGAATCGCCACGCGGACTTGACCGATAACCTCAGCAGCGCTCAAATTACGATTAAATCCCTGCTTGCCCGTTGAGCAAAAACTACAATCTAACGAGCAACCAATCTGCGATGAGATACATAATGTCGCACGACCATTATCAGGTATCAGCACGGCTTCTACAGCAGAACCACCATCCAGCTGAATAACCCATTTACGGGTACCGTCTTTAGAAATATTCTGCACCAGCACTTCTGGCTCACGAATCTCTGACACTTCACTGAGTTTCTGCCGCAAGCTTTTACTGATATTCGTCATTTCATCAAAGCTGCTGGCACCAAATTGATGAATCCATTTCAGTACCTGTGTCGACCGAAAAGGCTTCTCGCCGATGCTCACAAAAAACTCTTCCAATTTTTTTGGCGAGTATCCGAGCAGGTTAATTTTCTGGGTGGATTCAGTCATATTGACCTCAACGTTCATGAAATGACGAGCCGCCGAATAGCGGCTCGCGGGGTAAGCTTACTTACCGAAGAAGTAAGCAATCTCGCGTTCTGCAGAAGCTGGAGAATCAGATCCGTGTACCGCATTCGCATCAATTGATTGAGCGAAATCACGACGGATAGTGCCTTCAGCCGCTTCCTGTGGGTTAGTCGCACCCATCAATTCACGGTTCAAAGCAATCGCATTCTCACCTTCCAGTACCTGAACAACAACAGGACCAGAAGTCATAAACTCAACCAGATCACCAAAGAAAGGACGTTCTTTGTGCTCTGCATAAAAGCCTTCAGCTTCTTCGCGTGTCAGTTGCTTAAGCTGCATGTTAACGATTTTAAGACCGTTAGACTCAAAACGAGAAACGATTTTACCAATAACGTTTTTTGCAACGGCATCAGGCTTAATGATAGAAAAAGTACGTTCGATAGCCATATGCTATAAATCCTTTGTATAAAGTTCAGGGCAGATTAGCTGCCGGCAGACGAAAGTCGCAGGCACACCAGAAAAATGAAACGCGCAATTATACGCTAACCAGTCTTGACTGAACAGCACATCATAGTACGAAAAAGCCCGCAAATGCGGGCTATTTCACTATCCTTCATGTCCGTTCTTCAATCCAAGCCATCTGAATCCCTTCAAGCACCTTCTCACCACAGCGATCAGGATCATCATCAAAGCCATCTAAGGCCATGACCCATTCATACAGATCCGGAAAACTTACCGTCAAGGGATCCGTATCAGGATGCGCTTCATCTAACTCGATTGCGATATCGTAAACATCGACCCATTTCATAACGACCTCCACGCCTCACTTAATGCCGTTCAGACACTTGGTTAATCGTATACTTAGGGATATCAACCACTAAATCTTCATCACCCACGAGTGCCTGACAACTCAACCGAGATTCCGGCTCAAGCCCCCATGCTTTATCCAACATATCATCTTCAAGCTCATCGGATTCTTCAAGTGAATCAAAGCCTTCACGCACAATCACGTGACATGTGGTGCAAGCACAAGACTTTTCACATGCGTGTTCTATCTCAATACCTTCCCGTAAAGCCGCATCACAAATAGACTCGCCGGCTTCAGCTTCAATGACTTTACCGTCTGGACAAAGTTCATCATGGGGCAGAAAAATAATCTGCGGCATCAGGCGTCTCCCTCAATCTCATCAATACTATGCCCTTTAAGAGCGTTTTTAATACTTTGATCCATCCGTCGCGCAGCAAAAAAATCACTCGCCTGAGACAACACTTTAACGCCTTGCTCAATCGCATCAGCATCAGAACTATCTCGTAACGTCTGTAAAATACCCATTTGCTCAGTTAAATGAGCAATCTCTGCCGACGTCAACAGCGACTCGCCATCGGTTTGTATCGCCTGCGTCAGAGACGCTAACAATCGATCCGCCTCAACCTGCTGCTCCCGCAGATTACGCAACAGCATATCCTCTTCCGCAAAACTATAGGACGCCTTCAGCATATCAGCAATTTCATTATCATCGAGGCCATACGAAGGCTTAACCTGAATCTCGCTCTCAACACCTGTGGATAACTCTTTTGCCGAAACCCCCAGCAAACCATCGGCATCGACCTGAAATGCCACCCTAATTTTTGCCGCGCCCGCCGCCATTGGCGGAATCCCTCGCAACACGAACTGAGCTAATGAACGACAATCAGACACTAACTCACGCTCACCTTGCACCACATGAATCATCATCGCGGTTTGACCATCTTGATAGGTCGTAAACTCTTGAGCACGCGCAACCGGTATCGATGTATTGCGATGGATAACCTTCTCCGCCAATCCACCCATAGTCTCCAACCCGAGCGATAGTGGTAACACATCCAACAACAACATCTCACTATCAGGCTTATTACCCGCTAAGATATCCGCCTGAATCGCTGCGCCAACAGCCACTACTCGATCGGGATCGATATTAATACGTGGTGCTCGCTGAAAGAACTGCTCTACTCGAGTCCGCACAGCGGGTACTCGTGTGCTGCCACCAACCATGACAACATCCTGAACTTCGTCTAGTTCAACCCCAGCATCCCTTAGAGAGCGGCGACATGCGCGGATGGTTTTAGTGATCAGCGAGTCAACCAAACCATCAAACAACTCACGGGAAACCGTTAACGAGATCTTCTGACCGGCATGCTCCAAATCAACAATCACCGAATCTCGTTCTGTTAATTGCTCTTTGACCCAGCGCGCTTTCTCTGTCAGATAACGCGACTCACCGGCAACCACTTCTTCACCGCCCAACTGCTCGAGAAACCACTGTGCCAACGCCAAATCGAAATCATCGCCGCCCAAGGCACTATCGCCACCGGTAGCCAAGACTTCAAATACGCCTTTATTCAGCCGCAATATAGAAATATCAAAGGTACCACCACCGAGATCATAAACAGCGATCACACCTTCGGCCGCCTGATCCAAGCCGTAGGCCACAGCCGCGGCTGTTGGCTCATTAAGTAAGCGCAACACGTTGATACCGGCTAGCTGAGCGGCATCTTTAGTCGCTTGACGCTGCGCATCATCAAAGTAAGCAGGCACTGTAATCACAGCACCTTCCAGCTCGCCCTCGAGGGTTGCTCGCGCTCTCGCTTTGAGGGTTCTCAGAATCTCAGCCGAAACCTCTACGGGGCTTTTGTCACCGGCAATTGTCTGCAAAAACGGCATACCGCCATCTCGCTCGCTAAAACGATACACCGCTTCGCCCTGCAACCCCTTAAGGTCAGCGACGCCTCGGCCCATCAATCGCTTGACGGAGACAATCGTGTTGAAAGGGTCAACTGAAGCTTGCGCCAGTGCGGACTGGCCAACCACCACGCCCTGTTCAGTATAACGAACCACTGAGGGTAATAAATGACTCCCCCCTTCATCCGATAACGTGGTCGCTTCGCCACTGCGAACAGCCGCAACCAATGAATTAGTGGTGCCTAAATCGATACCAACCGCCAGCTTACGCTGATGAGGCTCGGGGCTTTGCCCAGGTTCTGCAATCTGCAATAACGCCATATTTTATTTATTCGTCGAAAAGTTTATCTTCTAACGCTTCCATCTCTCGGCCCAGCTTATCAATAAACTGCATCTTTCTGACACAGACGGCTGCGGCTTCATGTGCTGAAGGCGTCGATTGTTGATAATTCATATCAAACTGTTCGCGTAAGGACTTCATCTCTTGCTCAACCTTCTGCCTAAGCTGTTCAAGCTGAGCGTCCGGATCAGTTGCATCAGCAATATCTTCCAGCGACTCCCGCAGCTCCATCTGCTGCATGAGAAACATAGGATCAAGCTGCACCTGAGATTCTGAGAAGGTATCAATCCCTTCCAGCTTTAACAGATATTGAGCACGCGACAAGGGGTGCTTTAATGTCGCAACTGCCTCATTGAGATATGCCGTGTACTGTACAGAAAGCCGACGCTCTCGGTCAGACAGGTGAGAAAAACGATCCGGGTGCAGCTTTTTTTGCAGCGCCCGGCTTCGTTCAGATAAAGCCTGCAGATCCAGTTGATACGTCACCGGCAGAGCTAAAAATTCGAAATAGTTCTGGGTAATATCCATCATATAACCAGCAGGTGATAAAAAGTGTTGTTGCCACTAAAGCCTAACAAGACTTAAATATTAAAACTTTCGCCACAACCACACTCATTTTTGACGTTAGGGTTATTAAATTTAAACCCTTCATTAAGACCTTCTTTTACAAAGTCTAGTTCGGTTCCGTCAAGATAAAGAAGACTCTTAGGATCAATCACAACGTTTACACCGTCAGACTCAAATACCTGATCTTCTTCTTGAATATCATCGACAAACTCTAGCACATAAGCCATGCCAGAGCAGCCAGATGTGCGAACCCCAAGACGAATACCAAACCCGTGGCCGCGACCCTTCAAATATTTACTAATATGATCAGACGCAGCCGGTGTCATTGAAATTGCCATGAATCCGTTTACTCCATTAAGCCTAAGGCTCGATTATTACTTCTTCGCCTGCTTCTCTTTATAATCAGCAACCGCGGCCTTAATCGCATCCTCTGCCAATACAGAGCAGTGAATTTTCACCGGCGGCAACGCCAGCTCTTCCGCGATTTTGGTGTTTTTGAGCTCCTGAGCCTGATCCAGCGTCATTCCCTTAACCCACTCAGTCACAAGCGAGCTAGAAGCAATAGCCGAACCACAACCATAGGTTTTGAACTTAGCATCTTCGATAACGCCTTCGTCACTGACCTTAATCTGCAGACGCATCACGTCACCACAGGCGGGAGCACCGACCATACCCGTACCGATATTGTCGTCCTGATCATTCATCTTGCCGACATTACGAGGATTCTCGTAATGATCGATAACCTGTTCACTATAAGCCATAACGACCTCCTAAAGCGTATTCACCCAGTTACAAACTAGTGGTGAACCCATTCAACTTTGCTTAAATCCACACCGTCTTTATACATATCCCACAAAGGCGATAATTCACGGAGTTTACCTACGGCTGTACGAATCTCAACGACAGCCCGATCAATATCTTCTTCGGTCGTAAAACGACCGATTGAGAAGCGAATAGAACTATGCGCCATCTCATCGTTCAATCCCAGTGCCCGCAGCACATAAGAAGGTTCCAAACTAGCTGATGTACAGGCAGAGCCCGATGATACAGCAAGATCTTTAAGCGACATCAATAAAGACTCACCCTCAACAAAGTTGAAGCTGACATTCATATTGCCGATGTAGCGTTGATCACGAGAACCATTCAGATAGATCTCTTCCATATCAGAAAGACCATCCCAGAATCGCTGTCTTAATGCGGTAATGCGCTCTTCTTCTTGCTGCATTTCAGCTTTCGCAATTGCTGCAGCCTCACCCATACCAACAATCTGATGGGTCGCCAATGTGCCTGAACGCATACCACGCTCATGCCCACCACCGTGCATCTGTGCTTCTAGACGGACACGCGGCTTACGCCGTACATACAGAGCGCCCATCCCTTTTGGACCATACATTTTATGGGCAGAAAGAGAGATTAAATCCACTTTCATCGCTACCACATCGATATCAACCTTACCGGCGCTCTGCGCTGCATCGACATGCAAGAGCACACCGTTGGCACGCGTAATTTCACCGATAGCGGCGATATCATTGATGACACCAATCTCGTTATTGACGTGCATCAAAGAGACTAAAATCGTATCGTCACGCAGTGCCGCTTTAACGGCCTCGGGTTGAATAATACCGTCCTGATCAGGATCCAAGTAAGTCACTTCGAAGCCTTCACGCTCTAATTGACGACAGGTATCCAATACCGCTTTATGCTCAATTTTCGAGGTGATAATGTGCTTACCCTTCTTCTGATAGAAGTGCGCCACACCTTTTATTGCCAAGTTATCCGATTCTGTCGCACCGGAGGTCCAAACGATCTCCCGTGGATCGGCGTTCAATAAGTCAGCGACCTGACGGCGTGCCGTTTCAACCGCTTCTTCAGCTTTCCAGCCATATAAATGAGAGCGTGATGCTGGGTTACCGAAATTACCGTCCATCGTCAGGCACTCAATCATCTTCTCTGCAACCCGTGGATCTACAGGTGTTGTAGCGGAATAATCAAAGTAGATTGGTAATTTCATTGTCTATACATCTCCAAAAACCTGAAACCGTTTTTCAGGCCGTTACTTTTGCGGAAATAAGTGAATCTTCAAAGGCAGATGAATGCTCTCGATCTTGTCGCTTAGCGACACTACGAACATCACTTCTTTCCATCAGGTCAGCCAGCGTTATCTGGCTTAAAAAATCATGAATTTGACTACTTAAATCACACCACAAGTGATGTGTTAGACAGATACTACCGTCTTGGCAGCTACCCGTGTGCCCACAGCCTGTTGCATCGACAGATTCATTTACTGCATCAATGACTTGCGCGACATTAATATCTCGCTGCTCACGATTCAACTGATAACCGCCACCAGGACCGCGCACACTACGCACCAACTCATTGCGGCGCAACTTAGCGAACAGCTGCTCGAGATAAGACAGCGATATGCCCTGTCGCTCAGATATATCAGCCAAACTAACAGGCCCTTTGCCTGCATGTATTGCTAAATCAAGCATGGCTGTCACCGCATAGCGGCCTTTTGTCGTTAATCGCATTAGCTACCTCTCCGTCATTCTTCGCACGTCAACGAAGCTATGATTATTATGCAATAACCGACTATTTTAGTCAACTATTAGACCAACTAAAATAGTCAACTATACACATCATCACTCTTAACAGAAAAAAGCAGACTAGCAATCAATACGTTAACGCTGATTACGCTTCTGCATTGCGGTTAACATGCCTCGCAATATATTAACTTCTAGTTTATCAGGCACCGCCCTTAATAGCAGCCGCTGCAGCCGCGGCATCAAATTACGCGGCTTGTCAGGATCTAAAAACTCAATCTCTGTGAGAGTGCGCTCAAAATGCTCAAACAGCAGCGTTAGCTCGCGCCCTTCAGCAAGATCAACATCCCACTCGGTTCCCCAACGCGGCTTAGCCGTACTCACATCCATCTCTTTTGCCATACGCAATTCATAGGTAATGACCTGCACCGCCGCCGCTAGATTCAACGAGCTAAACTGATCATTAACAGGGATATGCACATGCTGATGACAGCGTTGCAACTCCTCGTTCGTTAAGCCTCGGTCTTCGCGCCCAAATACGATAGCCACGCGTGTCTCTGCAGGCAAAGGAGACACAATAGCAGCCAGCTCTCGCGGATTAACCAACGGCCAAGGAATCGTACGACTCCGCGCGCTCGTCCCCACCACTAAATGACAATCAGCCAACGCCTGCTCAAGACTATCAACCACCACCGCACTCTCAAGCACATCATCAGCACCCGCCGCGCGCGCACTGGCATCAGCATGAGGAAACCGTCTTGGCTCAATCAGGCAAAGATCAGATAAGCCCATATTTTTCATCGCCCGGGCCACCCCGCCAATATTGCCCGGATGGGTCGTATTAACCAGTACGATTCGAATATTTTCCAGCATCTTTAGCCCGCCATCACAAAAAAGGACGATATTTTAGCAGATATTTTACAACTATTAATCACGGACTGTTCTTTATGTGGCAACTGTTTTGTATAATGCCCGTTTTGGTTCCCTTACTGGTATTTACAGATGCAACCGATGGTTAATATCGCCCTGCGCGGAGCGCGCGCCGCAGGTGAACAAATCACCCGCTCAATTGAGCGACTGGATTTGATCAAATCAGAACAATCAAGTGTTATCGAATATATCGAGGACACCTGCAAGCAAGCTGAACGCACTATCGTTAATACGATCCATAAGGCGTATCCCGATCACCAAGTCAACTGTGAATATACCGGCACACACAAACCCGAAGATAAAGTTTGTGATGTCATATGGTCAGTTAATCCGATTGATAGCATTTCAAATTTCTCTAACGCTCTGCCAGTATTTGCTATGAGCATTGCTTGCCATCAGCGAGGCAAACTTGAACACGCCATCATCTTGAACCCAATCACCGGTGAAGAGTTTACCGCTAGCCGAGGCCGCGGCGCACAATTGAATGGCAAGCGCCTGCGCGTCAGCAACCGAAAGCTACTCGATAATGCGCTCATTGGTAGTGGATTCTTTGCTCGTAGTAGCGATAAAGCTCACTTAGACAGTTTTCAGCAGATCTTCAAAAGCATCTCACTCGAGAGCGGCCGCATCCATAGCGGCGGATCACCAGCCCTGAATCTAGCCTATACAGCTGCAGGCCGCTTAGATGGCTTCTTCCAAATTGGCTTAAAACAATCAGAGATGGAAGCTGGCACACTAATGATCCAAGAAGCCGGCGGACTATTATCAGATTTCACTGGCAATAATAACTATATGAGTTCTGGCAATCTGGTGGTCGGTAACCCAAAGATGCTCAAGGCTTTACTTCAGGTTATTCGCCCAGCACTGAACGATGAACTGAAGTAATCACACCCGCATATCCATAAAACCGGGCTTAGCTCGGTTTTTTTTATGCCGCAAATAGCCGTGCCAGACATAAAAAATCCCGACCTAATGGTCGGGATTTTTTTAAGACTCGCAATCAAACTAAGCTAATCAACGAAAATTACGCATCGAATGGATGACGCAATACAATCGTCTCAACTCGATCAGGGCCTGTTGAAATAATATCAATCGGCGCGCCGGTTAGCTCTTCGAGGCGCTTGATATAAGCCACTGCAGCGGCTGGCAACTCTGCTAATGTTTTGGCACCGATAGTGGATTCAGTCCAACCCGGCATCGTTTCATAAACAGGTTCTACCCCTTCATAATCCTCACTACCACTGAGTGAGGTAACAAGGTTACCCTCCGCATCTTTATAGCCAACACAGATCTCGATCGTCTCTAAACCATCCAGTACGTCCAGCTTGGTCAGACAGATACCCGAAACCGAGTTAACCCGAATCGCATGCTTTAGCGCAACCGCGTCAAACCAACCACAACGGCGAGCACGCCCTGTTGTGGCACCAAACTCATGACCTCGAGTCGCTAGGCGCTCACCAATCGCACAATCCAACTGAGTTGGGAAAGGACCGGAACCGACACGCGTCGTGTATGCCTTAGTAATACCCAAGACATAATCCAGATACAACGGACCAAAACCACTCCCCGTAGAAGTACCGCCAGCCGTTGTATTAGAAGACGTCACGAAAGGATAAGTACCATGATCGATATCTAACAGCGAGCCTTGCGCCCCCTCGAACATGATGTTTTCACCACGTTCACGATAGTCATGCAGTATCGAGGTTACATCAGCAACCATCGGCCGCATAATCTCAGCCATTTCCAGCGCTTCTTTCAGTACTTCATCATAGCTGACCGCTTCAACTTTGTAGTAGTTCTGCAGTACAAAGTTATGATATTCCAGCACTTCTTTCAGCTTCACAGCAAAGCGTTCTGGATTCATTAGATCATCCAGTCGCAAGCCACGGCGCGCCACTTTATCTTCGTACGCAGGCCCAATACCACGACCTGTCGTACCAATCTTAGCTTCGCCACGTGCCAGTTCACGCGCTTGATCCAGCGCAATATGATACGGCAAGATAAGGGTACAAGCAGGACTCAGACGCAGGCGCTCACGCACCGGCACCCCACGTCCTTCCAACTCAGTAATCTCTTCCAGCAACGCTTGCGGAGAAAGCACCACACCATTACCAATCATGCACAGGACATTTTCCCGCAGGATACCGGATGGAATCAGGTGCAACACCGTCTTCTCACCGTCGATTACCAGCGTATGACCCGCATTATGACCACCTTGAAAGCGTGCCACGGCGGTTGCCTGATCTGTTAACAGGTCGACGATTTTACCTTTACCTTCGTCGCCCCACTGTGTTCCTAAAACAACTACGTTTTTGCCCATTGGTTGTCTCTAGCGATTAATCAATCTTAATAATTACAGGCTCTCGAGAACCCAAGTTTCATCCTGCTGCACTAACTGATGAGTAAACTGCTGCGCATCCTCCACAACAGCCTCATCCAGCAACTGAACAACACGCTCTCCCTGAGCTCTCAACTTAGCCACTAATGCCAGTGCAGAAGCGTCTTCGACAGCCGGTACCCGTATAACCTTACGTGTCAGCTTATTCTCGACTGCTGACAATCCCACAAGCGTTTTCAGATCCGCACTGAATCCGGTTGCTGGACGAGCTCGACCAAAATCGCGCCCGACCTCATCATAACGACCACCCTTGGCTACTGCTTGCCCAAATGCTGGTACATAAGCCGCAAACACCACGCCCGTGTGATAGTTATAACCCCGCAACTCGCTTAGATCAAAATACAGATCCAGTTGCGGATAGCGCTGAGAAATCTGCTCTGCAAGTGCATCGAGATAATCCAGCGCGGTGATAATTGTTTGTTCTACACCCGCAAAACAACGTCGCGCTTTTTGCAATACTTCCCGTCCACCATGCAAGGTGGGCAGTACTGCCAAATACGCCTGAATACGTTCATCTAGATCTGATTGCGCTAAAAAGCGGGCAATCTCAGGTAGATCTTTACGTTGCAGCAATTCGAAATACTCAGCTTCTTGAGTAGCATTCAGCGCCGCCTCACTCATCAGACCGCGATAAATACCCACGTGACCTAAATCGAGACTTAGCTCTTGATTGACCTGCATGACATTCAGAGTTTCAACCATGAGTGAGATAATCTCAGCATCACTAGCGACACCGGAATGACCAAACAACTCAGCACCCACCTGCAGTGGGTTTCGGGACGCCAGCGGATTAGCTGGCAAGGTGTGAAGTATAGTACTGCAATAACAAAAACGAACCGGCCCTTGATTACTCAAATGATTCGCATCAATACGAGCCACCTGCTGGGTAATATCTGCACGAATACCTAGCATCCGACCTGTTAGCTGATCCGTCACTTTAAACGTATTCAGCTCGAGATCTCGACCAACACCCACCAATAATGAATTCAGATGTTCAATCAGCGGAGTCATCACCAAGTCATAACCCCAGCTATCATAAAGGTCTAGCAAGCGACGACGCGCAGTCTCAACCTGCTGTGCTTGAGGCGGCAGCACCTCTTTGACGCCGTCTGGTAGTAACCAGCGTTCTGCCAACGTCATGTAACTCTCCGAAATACAGTGGATCAGTTGAATATATAAAGCAGAATGACACCCGCCATCATGCTTACAAAACCTGTTATGCGCAGCCCCCGGTTACTCACCAACGCGAGCTGATGAACCAGATTACGCCAACGTTGAGGATAGAGGAAAGGCACAATACCTTCCATTACCAGCATCAGACAAAAACCAATCAGCAACTGATGCCAGAGCTCAGAATCCATGACTCACCTCAACACAACGGCATAGCCGCCACATAAAAAAACCGGGTCTTAACCCGGTTAATGAATTCTACCACGGAATAGGCACCTTAGTGCAGTCCATTCCGCGGATTTTTTACACCAGCAATATCCTATTCAGATGACTTACCGGTTGGATTCCCTAGGTAGCGGAAAAAATCACTATCAGGCTTCAACACCATGATATCGCCTTGCTGATTAAACGCTGCTTTATAGGCATTCAGACTACGATAGAAGGAGTAGAACTCAGCATCCTTATTGTAGGCATCCGCATATATTTTAGCCGCCATAGCATCACCTTCACCACGAACTTGTTCCGCATCACGATAAGCATTGGCTTCGATAACCGCCTTTTGACGATCAGCATCCGCCTGAATACCTTCTGCAAGCTCTTTACCGCGTGAACGCAACTCACGTGCTTCCCGCTCACGTTCAGTCCGCATCCGCTCATAAACAGAAGCCGAGACTTCTTGTGGCAGATCGATTTTCTTAACGCGGATATCCACCATCTCAATACCCAGCTCTTCCTTGGTCTGAACACTTAAGGCTTCAACCAGCTCTACCATCAGCTCATCGCGCTCCCCAGAAACAACTTCTGTCAGGGTACGCTCACCAAACTGATTACGTAGCCCAGCATCAACGTTCGGGAACAGCAGCTCAGCGGCTTTAAAACCATCACCGGATGTCGCTGTGTAGTATTTCTGCGGATCAACAATACGCCACTTGATAAAAGAATCGACAATCAGACGTTTCTTCTCAACCGTCAAGTAGGATTGAGACTGAGCATCCAATGTCTGCACTCGACCATCAAATTTACGCACCTTATTAATCACCGGAATCATGATATGCAGACCCGGCTTAATATCCGGGTTAACAATCTCACCGAACTTCAGCAATACAGCTCGATCCGTTTCTTTAATAATGTATAGCGTGTTAAAGCCAACCACTACCAGCAAGAGTGCGATCACCAACCCTGTCATTGATTTACCCGACATTAGCGTGCCTCCCGTGTAGTTGTTTGCTGACGCTGACGCAATTGATCAATAACTCGATCAGTCACATCCTGTAATTCAGAGCTATTCAATCGACCCGATGAGGTACCGGTTGAGCTACGAGGACGACTCTCGACCAACTTATCCAGCGGTAGATACATCATATTATTGCCACCCTCGACATCGATCAGCACTTTAGAGTTATTTGATAATACCTCTTCCATCGCATCAAGATAGAGACGTTCGCGCGTCACTTCAGGCGCCTTCTGATACTCAGCTAACAACGAACTGAAACGCTGCGCATCACCTTGTGCCTGCGCCACAACTCGCTCACGATAACCGTTAGCCTCTTCCTTCATACGCTGAGCAATACCTCGCGCTTCAGGCACGATACCGTTACGGTAAGACTCTGATTGGTTAATAGAACGCTGCTCATCCTCACGCGCCTTGATCACGTCATCAAACGCATCCTGAACCTGAGAAGGCGCTTTTGCCTCTTTAATATTGATCTGAGTAATCCGCAGACCGGTTTGATAAGCATCCATAAAGCTTTGCAAACGCTGCTTCACCTCACTGCCCAACACCTCACGACCGGCGGTCAAGATGGAGTTCATCTCCGATGAACCAACCGTATGCCGTAGTGCGGACTCAGACGCGTTTTGCAGACTCGCATTAGGATCACGTACTTTCAGCGCATAGTTAACGGGATCTGAAATAACGTACTGAACGGTCATGCTGACATCAACGATATTCTCATCTTCTGTCAACATCAACGAACGATGCTCATAGGCACTCACGCGCGTTACATTGGTCGTAATAACCTCATCGATCATCGGTGGATTCCACTGCAGACCCGGCATCACGGTTTCCTGATATTTACCCAAACGCAGCACAACACCGCGCTCTTGTTGGTCGACAGTATAAAAACCCATCACCGCCCAACCCACCAGGATGACAACCACGACTACAGCAAAAAAACCAGCAGAAGAACCCGAAGAGCCCGCCCCCCCAGTTCCTTTATTGCCGCCACCCTTACCAAAAATGCCGTTCAGTTTTTCCTGCAACTTTTGCAGCGCTTCGTCGAGATCAGGGGGTCCCTGATCTTTTTTACCACCGCCACGACGATCTCCGCCGTTATTCCACGGGTCTTGATTATTGCCGTTACCACCAGGCTCATTCCAAGCCATACTGTTCTCCGTTATAGAACTGTTTAAACCATTAAAAAAATTGTAAGCAGCATATACTAACTATGCAACCACTCGGGTTTGTTGACATTATTTCCCAGATATCGTTCCGGTGCTATGTTCATACGACTCAATAGCTGCAGCAGATCTTTTTTCTGCATCCGTACTTCCAGGTCAATCACTCCCTGCTCATCAACGACTTCATTCAGCACCGCTCCCTGAGCATAAAGCTGAGCACGCAGCCCACCTTCTTCCGGCTGCAAGCTTAATTGCTCATGAAAAATATCATCGGCAAGCAACTCTGTGATCGCCTGAAACAATAACGCTATGCCTTCGCCAGAGACTGCTGATAACCAAACACGTACAGGTTTACCTTCATCATTACGATCGATACGTGCTTCAGCCCTCTCGAGCATATCGATTTTGTTATAAACCTCAAGCGTCAATACCTCATCAGCACCGATCTCTTTTAATACCGAGTGCACTTCGTGCATATGCGATTGCCGATCTTCATCGTAAGCATCAATCACATGCAACAAGAGCTCCGCTTCCGTGGTTTCCTGCAGCGTAGCACGGAATGCCTCAACAAGCTTATGCGGAAGATGACGAATAAACCCGACCGTATCCGCCAAAATGGCTGGACCCACATCGGCCAACTCAATTCGTCGTAAAGTGGGATCGAGGGTCGCAAATAACTGATCCGCGGCATACACCTCAGCGGCCGTCACACGATTAAACAGCGTTGATTTACCCGCATTGGTATATCCGACCAAAGAGATCGTTGGTACCTCAGAGCGACTTCGAGCACGACGCCCCTGCTCTCGCTGCTTACGCACCTTTTCCAGGCGCTTGAGAATACTTTTTATTCTCGCTCGCAATAGTCGTCGATCGGTTTCCAACTGCGTTTCGCCGGGACCACGCAGACCGATACCACCTTTCTGTCGTTCAAGGTGAGTCCAGCCGCGTACCAATCGCGTCGACATATGCTCCAGCTGCGCCAGTTCCACTTGAAGCTTACCTTCATGGGTACGGGCCCGCTGAGCAAAAATATCCAAGATCAGTCCAGTACGATCAAGCACACGGCACTCAATGGCTCGCTCAATCTCACGTTCCTGACCGGGGCTTAACGCATGGTTGAAAATAACCAACGCCGCTTCATGCAGGCGCACGAGATCCTTCAGCTCTTCCACCTTACCGGAGCCGATAAATGTTTTAGGGTTGGGGAGACTGCGAGATCCGGTTAAAAACGCAACCGGATCTGCACCAGCAGATAGAGCAAGCTCTTCGAGCTCTTTTGGACTTTCGCGGTCCGTCTCATCTGCCATATCGATATGAACAAGAATGGCGCATTCGCCAGATTCAGGGCGCTCGAAGAACAATGAAAACCTCAGTCAGTTGATTCATCACCCTGCGGTAGTTTTACCGGACGGGCTGGAACCACAGTAGAAATAGCGTGTTTGTAAACCATCTGACTGACCGTATTCTTCAGCAGAATCACAAACTGATCAAAAGACTCAATCTGTCCTTGAAGTTTGATGCCGTTTACAAGAAAAATTGAAACAGGTACCCGTTCTTTGCGCAGTACGTTCAGATAAGGGTCTTGTAAAGATTGCCCTTTTGACATTGGAAGCTCCTTCCTAAGAGTAAGTAATGCATCACTATTGAGGCCTTATTATGACCCCGTAATACAATCTGCTGTCACTAAAAAGCCGGACAGCCCAAAATTAATTTCAGTACTCCATTATATAATGATCCCATCCAATAATTTCAAGGCATTATTTGTTAAATTAGGGTCTGACGATTCAAAATAATGCAGATTATCCCAACTCCGTAGCCAGGTTATCTGTCGTTTGGCTAATTGTCGTGTGGCGATAACACCTTTTTCGATCATCGTGGGGTAATCCCATTGACCATCAAAGTACTCCCACATCTGCCGATAACCGACACAACGAATCGATGGCAACTGCAAATTTAGGTCATCACGCTGCCAAAGGGCTCGCACTTCGGCTTCAAATCCTTGCGTCAGCATCAACTGAAAGCGCTTTTCTATTCGCTCATGTAATACTTTACGCTCTTGCGGCATGACACACATCTGAGTCACGTTATAGGGCAACTGCTGCTGTTTTTGCTCCTGCCACAGATCAGTCATCGACCGTCCGGTCAATTCGTAAACTTCCAGCGCTCTCTGTAGCCGCTGCGGATCATTGGGATGGATACGCTGCGCGGCAACTGGATCCACCTGTTGCAAGCGTTGATGTAAAGTTGCCCATCCCTGCTGTTCAGCCTCCTGAACTAATCGATCACGAATCGATTGATCGGCTTGAGGCAATACCGCTAAGCCGTTGATCAAGGCTTGATAATACAGCATGGTTCCCCCGACTAGCAGCGGAATCCTCCCTGCCGCTCGAATCTCAGCCATTTCACGCAGCGCATCGGCTCTAAAATCAGCCGCCGAATAGCTCTCTGCCGGATCGAGAATATCGACTAATCGATGCGGATAACGCGACAAAAACTCTGCATCGGGGGTCGCCGTACCAATATTCATATGACGATAGATCATGGCGGAATCGACACTGATGATGTCACAGGGTAAACGGTCGCATAGCGCCATCGCCAAATCAGTTTTACCCGATGCCGTCGGCCCCATCAGAAAAATAGCCGGCGGTAACAAATCGTCATTTATATCAACTAGCTGAGTCAATTTATTGCCCTCGCATAAAGAGGCTATCGAGATCAGCCATCGACATCTGTGTCCACGTTGGACGGCCATGATTACACTGACCGCTGCGTTCAGTCCGTTCCATATCTCTTAATAACGCATTCATCTCAGGAATAGTCAGTTGCCGATTCGCCCTGACCGAGCCATGACAGGCCATGGTCGCTAATAATTCATTGGTATGCTGTTGAATCTTCTGACTACTGCCAAACATCACCATATCGCCCAAGACATCGAGAATCAGTTTACTGATATCCGCGCTAGCAAGCGCAACTGGCACCTGTCGAATCACGAGCGTCTCCTCGCCCATCCGAGCGATTTCAATACCCAACTGTGAAAACACCTCAGCCTGCTCTTCAGCGCAATCGGCTTCCATCGAACTCACCGCCATACTCACCGGCACTAACAGCGGCTGACTGCGCACACCTTCAGCTTCATAAGCCAGTTTCATGCGTTCATAGACCACTCGCTCGTGGGCCGCATGCATATCCACCACCACCAAACCGGCATCATTCTGCGCCAGAATGAAGATGCCATGCAACTGCGCGATAGCGTAACCCAGTGGCGGACACTCAGTGTCATCGCCCTCAGTCAGCGGCGGCACCGATGTGGAACTTAGCGGCATACCCTTTTGTGGATGCAGCGCGCCATAACCGGACAACTGATCGCGCACCTGACCTGCACTCGGGCGGTCGGTGGAATAATTTTGACGCGCGACAAAACCGCCCCCCGCCACGGCATCGGCTGATGCTTGATGCAACGGCATACGACTCTGCTCAAAGCTCTGCCGCGAGAGTGTCTGCCCAGGTGCCGCACTCAATAACTCACTCGCAGAAGCACCCGATATCGCCGGTTCACTGCCCTGCTCGGGACGAATATCAGCAATCACTCGGTGAGTGGTACGGAAAATAAAGTCATGCACTAAGCGCGTTTCACGAAAACGCACCTCATGCTTAGTCGGGTGGACATTGACATCCACCAGCTTAGGATCCAGCTCCATATACAACACATAGGCCGGATGACGACCGTGATAGAGCACATCTTGATAGGCTTGACGTAGCGCATGAGCCACAACCTTATCGCGAATAATACGACCATTAACAAAAAAGTATTGTAAATCCGCCTGACTACGGGAGAACGTAGGCAACGCCACCCAGCCCCATAATCGCAGCCCCGACGCTTCTGCACTGACATCCACTTTCATCGCATTCTCAATGAAAGCTGGCGATAACAGGGTTGAAATACGCCTTTCATGCTCGGTTTCAGTTAACGCTGGGCGCAACTGATGAATCACTTTCTGATTATGTCGCAGGGTAAAACCGACATCAAAGCGACTCAGAGCCAACCGTTTAACCACCTCTTCCAGATGCTTAAACTCCGTTTTTTCTGTCTTCAGAAATTTGCGTCGCGCAGGCGTATTGAAAAACAGATCTCGCACTTCGACTGTCGCCCCCTGCGGATGAGCAGCCGGTGACACCTCGGCGATCATATCTCGCCCCTCAGTCTGAACCTGCCAGCCAGCCTCTTGATCGGCGGTACGTGAGGTCAGCGTCAGCCGAGAAACCGAACTAATAGACGCCAATGCCTCCCCCCGAAAGCCGAGACTTTCGACGGCTTCGAGGTCATCGAGATTGAGAATTTTACTGGTTGCATGGCGGCTCAGCGCCAACGCGAGGTCATCCTTTTCAATCCCCTTGCCATCATCCCGCAAGCGAATCAATTTAACGCCGCCCTGCTCGACATCCAACTCGATACGGTTAGCCCCCGCATCGAGGCTATTTTCTAAGATCTCTTTGACAACAGAAGCAGGCCGTTCAACCACTTCTCCGGCGGCTATTTGGTTCGCCAGCCGAGGGGTTAGCAGATGTATTCGAGACATATCACAGATTACAAATAGAGGGTTAACTGGCAGGAATCTTCAGTACCTGACCCACCATAATATGGTCGGCACTGCGAAGCCCGTTGGCCTTACGTAAAGCCGCTAACGATACACGGTTCCTGCTGGCAATAACAGAGAGAGTATCCCCCCTAACCACCTTATAACTTGAGGCTGTCGCTGCAACACGCGTGCCGCCCTCTTTCTGCCACGCTAACCAAGTGAGCGCTGGCGGCTTGGCCGTAAAGTGCGCCTTAATACCGGCAAACACCGCTGCAGCCATCTTGCGTTGATACGCCTTAGATTTCAGTTTTGCCGCCTCGTCATGATTGGTAATAAAACCGGTTTCCACCAAGATGGAAGGAATATCCGGTGATTTCAACACCACAAACCCCGCTTGTTCGACCTGTTTTTTATGCATTCTGGCGAACTTGCTCATATTCTTATGGATACTATGCGCAATATCCCGACTATCACTGCGACTGGCTGTCATCGACATATCCAGTAAAACCTTCGCCAGCACATCGTCTTTATCTTCCAAGCTGACACTGCCGACACCACCGATCAGATCGGCACCATTCTCTTTGCGTGCCAGCCAGCGGCCCATTTCGCTACTCGCACCACGCGGCGATAACACCCAGACCGATGCCCCCCTCGCTCGGTGATCACGGAAGCCATCGGCGTGAATCGATACAAATAGATCCGCATTCATTTTGCGAGCCCGTTCGGTACGGTTGCGCAGACTAATATAATAATCGCCGTCACGGGTCAGCTTGGGCTGAAAGCCGCGTTCTTTGATCAGCAACGCTTTAAGTTCTCGAGCAATACCCAAGACAACTGTTTTTTCCTTCACCCGTCCAGGCCCAATAGCCCCGGGATCTTCGCCACCATGACCAGCATCAATGGCAATAATTACATCGCGTAAAGAGGCAGGATCATTGATCGACGCCACCGCTGATTTCGGCGGCGCGGGGTTGTCATCAACGGCATCACGATACAGGTCGACCACTAAACGATCGCCATATTGCTCATTCGGTTTTAAGGCAAAGCTTTTCGGTTTCACCTGCTCGTTAAGCTCCAGCACGATGCGTAAATCTTTGCCGCCATTACGCGAGCCGGAACGCATCAGCGAGATTGGACTCTTGCTCAAATCAACCGAGGCTAGATCCGACTTCAGCGTTGCTGCCGATAGATCCAACACGATACGGTCAGGCTTTTTAAGGGTGAATAGCTTATGTTGCACCGCTGACGACAGATCAAACACCAGACGTGCATGATCGGGCGCAATCCACACTCGCACATTATGCACCTCTGCCGCAGACACACTGATAGCATTCAACCCACCAGCCAACAGCAGCACGATCAACCAACATCGTCGTATCACTCTGTCTATCCTACTACTCATACAAGCTGCACTCTTCAACACCACCTAACGTTAGCTATGAACCACATTATGCTTAAGCTTATCGGCCATTAATCGACCTTTTTCAGTCTGTGCCTGCCAATCGATCCGTCGCCCATGCTGCGCCAGCGTAATCGTTATCAACAGATCCGCTGTGGGCAGCACGCCCTCACCTTTTTCTGGCCACTCTATCAGACAGACGCTCTGATCGGTGAAATAATCACGAATCCCGAGATATTCCAGCTCTTCAGGGTCGCCTAAGCGATACAGATCAAAATGAAATACAGTCAACGCCTTTAATTCATAGGGTTCCACCAGTGTATAAGTGGGACTCTTAACCGCACCTTGATGACCAAAGCCCTGCAACACCCCACGGCTGAGGGTCGTTTTACCCATACCGAGATCGCCATTGAGGAAGATCACCTCTCCCCCACTAATCGCCTCAGCCATCTGCCGACCAAACATGACCATCGCCGCTTCACCGGCAATCAACGCACTGTAATCTAATTCTTGTGGCACGCTATTATTCCTCACAAGCCATTAACCAACAAACGCAATTGTGCCAATAGATCTGTCGCTTGCATACCTCGAGCACCATATTGTGCTGCACTTCGATCTGCCGCCGCGCCGTGTAACCAAGCCCCTAATCGGGCCGCATCCGCCATCGACAAGCCTTGCGCGATCAAACCACCGATCACACCACTGAGCACATCCCCCATTCCACCACTGGCCATGCCTGGATTGCCCGTTGGATTAAGGTGCAAGGCATCGCCATCGAAACTCAAGCTGCCTGGGCCTTTCAGTAGTGCCACGCCACCAAAAATCGCTTGCAGGGCAACAACCGCCGCAAAGCGATCCGCTTGTAACTCAGCCACCGTGCAATCGAGTAATCGAGCTGCTTCCCCCGGATGAGGTGTTATCAGCCACTGCTTAGCATTACGTTGCTCAAATTCACCGCTTTGCTGCAATAAGTTTAATGCATCGGCATCTAAGACCAGCGGCTTGTCGCTTTGCAACGCGATCCTCAATAACTGTTCACCCCAGGCGTGCCGCCCCAGCCCAGGCCCGACCACCAGTACCGAGGCTCGTTCAAGCAACGGCTCAAGCTCAGCCCCCGAGCGCACGCCCACCGCCATCGCTTCGGGATAGCGGCTCAACACGGCGGCAACATGTTCAATATGTGTCGCCACGGTGACCAAACCCGCACCACAACGACCCGCCGCCTGTGCCGCCATAATCGCCGCGCCCCCCATACCGAGATCACCGCCGATCACAAGCACATGACCGCAACGCCCCTTATGGGCGGTTTTAGACCGCGCGGGTAGTAGATGACTGACATCATCAGCCCCGGTAATAAAACCAGAGACATCGACCGCCTCATACACCTCATCGGCGACGCGTAGATCATCAAACAACAACTCGCCGGTATACTCGGGCCCTTGATGGGTTAACAAACCCCGCTTCACGCCGATAAAGGTCAGCGTCATATCGGCGCGTACCGCCAGCCCTTGAACCGCCCCCGTGTCACTGCATAAGCCCGATGGAATATCCAACGCTATCACCGGTAAGCCCGCACGATTGATCTGCTGTATTGCCGTCGGATAAGGATCACGTACCGCGCCACTGATGCCGGTACCTAATAAACCATCAACAATAAGCTCCCCTGTAAAAGGCTGTTGTCGATACGCCTGATAGGGCACCGACTCTTGCTGCAACCACCGCCACGCCTCAAGTGCCTCACCAGATAGACGCTCGGCATAATCATCACCGACACACAGCAACTGTACCGACATTCCCTGACGCTGCGCTAGTCCGGCCACCACCAAAGCATCACCACCGTTATTACCGCCACCACAGAGCAACGTTAATCTACGAACCTCAGGCCAACGCTGCCGTAAGCGATCAAAAGCGGCATGACCCGCTCGCTGCATCAGCTTAAAACCGGACACGCCAGAGGCGATTGCCATACGATCAAGCGCACGGGTCTGCTCCGCTGTGTATAATGATGCTGGCAGGTCAAAATGTGACATAACATACTCTCTAAAAAGTGTTTCTAGCTTTATTTGCCCTAACTTCATTATGTATAACTTTATTCTATAGTGCCAATGACTCAATACGATCCCGACACACTGCAAAACCTAGCGACTCAGATAAAAGCAGAGGCGACTACCCTCGGCTTTCAACAATGCGGTATTACCGATACCGATCTGAGTGCCGAGGCCGCGCCATTGAAAAGCTGGCTAGATAAAGGCTATCAGGGGGAGATGAGTTATCTGGAAAATAACGTTGATAAACGCCTCAACCCAGCCCTTCTCACCGAAGGTACGCAACGGATCATCTGTGTACGTATGAACTGTTTGCCCCCCTATATCGATACGATCAAAGTGCTGAAAAACCCTGATCAAGCCTATATATCTCGCTACACGATGGGACGCGATTATCACAAGGTTATGCGTAAGAAGTTGACGCAGTTAGGAAAGTTTATTGAAACGTTGATAGGTGAATTTGGTTACCGTGCCTTTGTGGATAGCGCCCCAGTATTAGAACGCCCTCTCGCGCGTAAAAGCGGACTCGGATGGCAAGGAAAACATACGCTGATACTCAACCGAGAAGCCGGTTCTTGGTTTTTGCTGGGCGAACTATTCGTCGATCTCCCCCTACCGATTGATCCCCCCTATACAGAAGAGCACTGCGGTCAATGTCAGGCGTGTATCGACATCTGCCCAACCCAAGCCATTATTGCTCCTTATGAACTCGATGCGCGCCGCTGTATCTCCTATCTGACGATCGAACTCAAAGGCGCTATTCCCATTGAGTTTCGTGCTTTGATCGGCAACCGAATCTTTGGTTGCGATGATTGTCAGCTCATCTGTCCATGGAACCGCTTTGCCAAGCACAGTGAAGAAGCCGATTTCACGCCACGTCATCAACTCGATCATATTTCACTCATCGAGCTGCAACGCTGGGATGAAGCCACCTTTCTTAAGCGCACCGAAGGCTCTGCCATCCGCCGCACGGGGTATAGTGGCTGGCAACGTAATATTGCTATCGCCCTTGGCAACAGTCGCGGCGGCGAAGCCGTACTGAATACGCTACAAAGCATGGTCGACGGCGATGATGCGCTGGTACGAGAACACGCTCTCTGGGCCTTAGAGGCACAGAAGAAACGCGTCACAGCCAACAGCACACCTATTTTACAACATCCTCGAGCCGCTAAGTTACCCGACTAACATGCGCCTATCCGCTTAGCTAAACAGCGCATCTAGATCACAACTTTCGCGCTTACCTAACTTAGCCTGATGCGTATAGAGCCAATGATCACAAGCCTCTCGACCAGACTCCATGAGGCTGATTAGAAACTGCTTACTGTTATCGTACTTACTTAGCTGTCCCAATCCTTCAAGGGAGGCATCACTCTGCAATAGATGACAACGCAGACCATTCACCTTGCGTTCCGCCCAACCCTGTCGCCAACGGGAATCAGAACTATATTGACGAATATTACTCACCGCACGCATTTCCCGCATAAACGTACTCTGAAACCCCAGTTCAGTCACTCGTTCAGTGATCGATTCGGCGGATACAGGCAAGCTATCTCGCTGTAACGATTGCAACAAGACCACTAAAACGTCATCCGCAATACACTCATAAATCAGCGGAAATACCGCGGGATTGCCTGAAAAACCACCATCCCAATAGTAGGCACCCTCAATTTCTATGGCTTTATGAATATTAGGCAAGCATGCCGAAGCCAACAGATGCGGTAACGCTATCTCTCGCTCATTGAATAGTTTCAACTTACCGGTCGACACCTCCGTGGCCGCGATAAACAGCTTAAAAGCACTGTCTTGACGTAGCTTTTCAAAATCCACCTGTTGAATCAACAAATCTTCCAGCGGATTGATATCCAGCAGATTGACATCGTAAGGCGAAAGATAGCGCATCGCATGCAGCCAAAAGCGCGCTACCGCTCCCTCGACGTGCTCCGGCAGGCGAATAGAAAAATCACTTGAAGCCACCGACAGCCAGAATGAGGCGAGTGCTTGTTTTGCGCCATCGCGTCCGCCCCGACGCCAGCCTTCGGCTAACATCACCGCATTCATGGCCCCCGCACTGGTACCACTCACGCCCTCAAAACTGATCCAAGACTCATCCAATAAACGATCTAATACTCCCCATGTAAATGCGCCATGAGCACCGCCACCCTGCAATGCGAGATTGATAGATACTGATTCCATAAGCACCTCGTGATAGATAATACGCAAAATTGTGCACCGCACAAAAAATAGCATATTAAAACCGCCTTGGGGATGAATACTATTCGTGTTGCAAATGAAATAAGCCGAGCACTGAAGCACTGAACCTGACTAAAACGATGGTGTTGAGAGGCTGTTTGCCATCACATCGCTGAATACCGCAGCATGATGACGACTAATGACTAATGACTAATGAACAGTCAGGCTAGGGGCGGGCTTACTAAACAAGTAACCTTGTGAGTAATCGATACCCAGTGATTCTACGATGCGTTGTACCGCTTCGCTATGAGCAAATTCAGCCACCGTCTTAATTCCCGCATTTTGAGCAAAAAAGACAATCGCTCGTGTGATTTCATAACTTTTACGATCGCTATCAATATGCTTGATATATTTGGCATCGATTTTTACAACATCAACTTGTAGTTCAAGTATCCGCTCGAAATTAGAATATTCGGTACCAAAATCATCAATCGCTAGCATATAGCCCAACGCTTTGAGTCGACGCAGCTGCGCGATATGACTCGCTTTACCCGCCGAACTAACGCCTTCCAGAATTTCGAGTACCAGTTGTTCTGGCGGCACACCATACTGCTGAGTTTTTTCGCTGAGATAGTCTTCCAGATACTCCATTAACAGGTCATCTTCGGTAATATTGATCGACAGCATCAACCCCGTACCTGCAATTTTCGCCAACCCCTTATCAATCATCAAGCGAGTAATCGTAGGAAACAGCCCGGATAACTTAACCGCATTGAGAAAATGATAAGGTGTATAGACAATGCCTTTTTCTTCCAACCGAACTAATGCCTCATAACTGACAATATCACCACTGATATTATCGCGAACGCCCTGAAAATAAGGTACCACTCGGCCACTATTGAGCGCTTGATGTAGCAGCGAGTTCCAACCAATATATTCTCGACGCAAGGCCTGATCGGGCTCATCTCGCTGAGCATTATAAAGATGGTAACGATTTTTGCCCTGCGCTTTGGCCTGACTCATGGCCTGAATCGCCTGTTCGAGTAAAGCACTGTGCCCAACCGCACCGCCGATCGTAAAGGTAATACTGAAATTCTGATTATCTATCTTGATGGTGTGAGCAAACAGATAGCGCCGAAACTGTTCCACCTGCTGCGCAAGTTCTACCGGGACACAGAAATGCAGGGCAAATTCATCCGCGTTAATCCGGTAGAGGTCGGCTTCAGGAAACTGCTTTGATAATAGCCGTGTGACCTGACAGAGAAAGCGATCACCGAAGGCTGGCCCATAAGCGGTGTTAATAAATCGAAAATTATCCAAGTTAAGCAGTAGCAATGATTGCTTGCCAAGCTGATTTTTCAAATTCAACTTCAACTTTGACTGATTCGGCAGTGCGGTCAGGCTATCGTATTCCAATGCGGTCATCAGTTGTTGTCGCTGTGCTTCAAGCGCTCGTTCTTGTGCTTGTTTGGCGAGGATAATGTCCACCATCGAAGCACCGACATCTAAGATGCGAAGATGAAATTCGGAGGGTAAACGATGCTCAAACGAAGATAGGGCAAACGAACCGATAACGACGCCCTCCTTATCATGCAGCGGCATTGACCAACAAGCGCACAGATTAAAATCGCGCGCCAGATGCCGCAGATTAGCCCAGCGAGGGTCCTCGAAGGTATTCCGAACAAACACAGGCTCATCGCGCATCACCGCATTACCACATGATCCGGCGCCAAGGCCTGGGGATAAACCAGATAATGCATCAACCCCCTGCTGTGACAAACTTGGAGCGGCCAATACATTTAATAGCCCGGTTGCTTGATCCAATAACATAATGCTAGCAACGGCGTTCGGTAACAACTGTTCGGCCATCTGACAGATAGCCGTTAGAATATCGTCACACGCCTCATTCTTAGCAACCTGAGTAAAGATAGCCTGTTGCAAACTGAGAATGTGACTCAACTCAGCCGTCGACATCGCCAGCGTCTCATCAGCCGAGCGTTTATCATCCAACGCGAGCCGTTGTCCCGATATTGTTAACGTATCAGTCTCATCAAACATGGGCATCCCAGCCTTCAATCCTTCGAATTTGAGGTAAACGACTAGCGCGATATACCTATAAGCAAAAATACTTCCTCAATCAGAGCAATCTCAGTGCCATCAGCCAAAACAGCCCTAATCTGATTCATTAAACACCAATGTTGCCAGTAAACGAACATCAGTCTTTAAAAAAAGTCTTACGATAATGTATCAGCTCATTAATGGAATCAATAATATCGTCTAGCGCCAAATGAGAGCCTTTTTTAACCACTCCGTTGAGCACCTCAGGGGCCCAACGTCGCGCCAGTTCTTTAATGGTACTGACATCCAGATTACGATAATGGAACCAGTTTTCAAGTTCTGGCATATATTTCACCAAAAAACGACGATCCTGACCGATCGAATTACCACAGATGGGAGAGGCTCCCTGATCAACATACTGATTAATAAACGCGATGGTCTCGCGTTCTGCCTGCCGCTCGCTGATCTGAGAATCCCGGACCTTTTGCGTCAATCCAGACTGACCATGCTGATTAGTACACCACTCATCCATTCCTGCTAATAGCGCATCCGATTGATGGATGACTAAATTGGGCCCTTCTGCCAGAATATTCAGCTGTGAATCTGTTACGATAGTAGCAATTTCAATAATCCTGTCATGCTCCGGATCTAAGCCGGTCATCTCAAGATCGATCCAGATCAGGTTATTCTGCCGTGACATAGTGGTATTCCTTAGGTTCAGTACTATATATTTATGACTGAATAGAATACCTTAGCAAGCTGTAAAAATTCACCCCTACACCAGAATTAGCTCATAAATGTCGAAACGAAAACTTAACCGCCGCCAAACATGGCGAGTACAAAAGATTCAAGAGGAGCGCGCCCAACGCGCCGCCCGCAAAGATTCAGATATCGACCAGCAATTAGAGGGCGGTGATCTGGGGCCAGAACAGCACGGTCAGATCATCTCTCACTTTGGCCGTCAGGTCGATGTCGAAGCCCAAGATGGCGAGTCCGCAGGGCAGATTTTTCGTTGTCACATGCGCACCAACCTCGATGCATTAGTCACCGGCGATCGCGTTATTTGGCGTGCTGGGGTCGAATATGGCGTAGTGGTCGCCACGCAACCACGCACCACCATTCTGCAACGGCCCAATAATCATGGTGAATTAAAGCCGGTTGCCGCCAATATCGATCAGATTATTATCACTATCGCCGTTGAACCCCTCGCCCATTACAACTTGATTGATCGCTATCTGGTCGCCTCTGAACTGAGCGGTATCGAACCGATTATTTTGCTCAACAAGACCGACCTAATCAATGATGATAACCGTCAGAGAATCGATGCTATGATCGATCTTTACCGCTCGATCGGTTATCAGGTCATGACGGTCTCATCGATGGATAAAGAGGGGCTGACACCACTTCAAGCGCAACTGAACCACCGTATCAGCGTATTTGTCGGTCAGTCTGGCGTGGGTAAATCATCCCTTATTAACGCGCTGCTCCCCGGCATCGATATCAAAGTGGGGGCATTATCTGAAGCCACCCGTAAGGGGACTCACACCACTACGACTGCCCGCTTATTTCACTTCCCCGATGGCGGTGACCTGATTGATTCCCCCGGAATCCGTGAGTTTGCGCTCTGGCACATCAATGAGCATAATTTGCTCGATGGCTTCCGTGAATTTTCACCTTTTATCGGTTACTGTAAATTTAGAGATTGTAATCATGAACAAGAGCCCGGCTGTGCTATCAAGAAAGCCATCGAAGAGGGTAAGATCAGTGCACAGCGAGTCAACAGCTACAAACATATTTTGCATAGCCTGAATCAAAATTGATAGGAATACGATGGGCGAATGAGCGAACAACAGACTCCACAAAATGCCGATCAGTGGTTCCGCTTTCTAAGCGATAAACAACCCCCGGTGCGCAGCAGTGTTATTAAGCGATTTCAGCGCATGCTGAGCGATCAAAACTGCTCTATTATCTTGCTGAGTCGGTTTATCAAAACAGATCCACTGCTGTGTTTCTATGTAGCACTGAGCGCCGGTAAACTGCACAGTGAAAAAAAATCCGAGGTCACCAGTCTTGATCATGCCATCGGCTCGTTAGGCATACGCAAACTCGAACAACTGATTAACAGCCTACCCACCACTCGACTCAACCCTGCGAGTACCGCGCAGAAAATGTATTTTCGCTCGGTGGCCAACAGTCACCATGCGGCGATCCAGACACAACAATGGCTGAACCAATGTCGAGGCGGTATGTTTGCTGAGGAAAGCTATCAAGCGGCCCTGTTTTGCAATATTGGTCACTGGCTGCTGTGGTATTTCGCACCACGGCAGATGTCCAATATTCAGATTCTCATCAGAGAAAAGCAGATTAGCCCAGAGCTAGCAGAAGCACGTATCCTCGGTAGTAGCATCGACGCCATTTCGAAACGTCTACTGAGTCATTGGCCGGTCTCATCATTGGCGAGAATCACTCAAGAAACCAGTTCGCCGCTGAATAAACAGATGATCATTCAGCTACATCAACGCGCCTTGGGTGATCCCCGCTTACAGGGCGATCAGTTACGTCAGCTTAACCACCTAACACAGCAAAAGTTTTTCCCCGTGAAGCTGAGTAACTGGTTAGCGTTCGCGTCGCATTACAGTTGGAAAAGCGAATCAACCCTGCAGCTCATCGATATTATTAATGATTATCTACGCGCAGAGTTACACCATACCTGCGCCTTGCTGCATAAAAACTGCGCGACTGCCGCACGGCTTTATGCTGTACCCGGCACGCTTTCTCCCGCAGCAGAGATGCTGATGCTGGATGCCGATCTCGCACCCGCTTATCGGCTCACGCCTAGCGACAATAAACTCTTCGATCTATCGCTCAAATCAGATCATTTACGTCAGCCAAATAGCACCAACGCCACTCACTCACGCCCTCAACAGACGTCATCTGCTGCGCCATCGATCGCCAACTCTGTGACGACAAGTGTCGACGACAAGGATAAAATCACCGTTCAAGAAACATCACGGCCAGACCCTTTAGCAGCCGCTAACGACTGTTTCAATCGAGACACTTATCAAGCGTACTTAGCGAAATTTAATACGCTCGGCGATTCTTATACTCGGGGTCAGCAGATTTTAACCGATCTAATCAAAGGATTAGTTCAAGGCGTCGGTATCCAGCGCGTCGCCCTGAATATATTACCAACTAGCAGTAACACACTGAAAGTCATTAAAACAACCGGATTTGAGTCAGGCCACCCACTGCCGCATTCGATCCATCAGCTTGCCCCCAATAGTCTGTTCCACCGCCTGAATGAAAAGCCTGCCTGCCTGCTCATTACCGCAGCCAACCGGCAACAGGTCGATACCCTTCTGCCAGCATCCTTTAGAAGCTCAGTCAGTCAGCAGAACTATCTCTTTATGTCTTTAATCACCGCAAACCGATCGGTAGTGATTATCTACGCAGATCGCGACGGCGCTCCCGACGGCGTGCAAGACATACATCATCAACACTTTAAAGCACTGTGCCTCGCAGCTGGACGCTGCCTGAAGCAACTTTATACATTACGTGCCGGAAGCCTAAAATGAACCTGCCACTCGTTATCTCCCCTCAACAACTGTTTAACGCATTGCCCCATGATGAGCTATTGATTATTGATCTATCATCTACCGATAACTACCTCAAAGCTCATATCCCTGGCGCCATTCATCTTGATCCCAGCAAGTTACTCCGTGGCACCGGTGATGTCCCCAATAAAGTCCCCGAGATCGATCAGTTAAGTCGTTTATGCAGCGAAATAGGCTTAACGCCGCAACATCATGTTGTTGTGTATGATGATCAAATGGGCCCTTGGGCTGGTCGCATGCTATGGACCCTCAACTATGTCGGGCATCAACAATGTTCCTTCCTCGATGGTCAGTTAAGCGCTTGGATCGATGCAGGCTTGCCCCTTCAGTCGGCATCAAATAGCCCTGTAGGCAGTCATTACACGGCGATACCTCATGCCGATTACCTAGCCGATATTGATTATATTACCCAGCACTTAAACGATAACGATCATATCGTGCTCGACGTTCGTTCAGTCGCCGAATATAACGGTGATAAAGTCATCAATGCTAAGCGTGGTGGTCATATACCCGGAGCGGTCAATTACGAATGGACTCGCGCGCTCGTTGCTAGCGACAATCCACAGCTGCGTCCCGCTGCACAGATTCTCGCCGATCTGGCGGCCTTAGGTGTAACACCCGATAAAACTGTCATTACTCACTGCCAAACCCATCGACGCTCAGGCCTCAGTTACCTGTTCACAAAACACCTTGGGTTCGATAAGGTACGCTGCTACGATGGCTCATGGTTTGAATGGGGTAATCGCGATGACACGCCGATCGAATCCTGAACCGCGATCACCTCAAGCGGTCTAAAAAATCGCAGATAGCGTTGCCGATGAGTAGCGCTACTTTTTATAAAATGTTTTTTTCGGAAACCCTACAGTGAAAGATACTCTCTTTATCCTGCTGCAACACTTGCTGCCCCAACATCTGCTGTCTCGTGCGGTCGGCTATTTGGCTGACAGCCGTTGTAACTGGATTAAACGTCCCTTCATCAAAACATTTGCGAAACGCTATCGTGTAAATATGGCCGAAGCATTGATTGAAGATCTGGATCAATATGATCATTTTAATGCCTTTTTCACCCGCGCCTTGAAAGCAGACGCACGTCCTTTAGACGATGCCGCCGTGGTTTCCCCAGCCGACGGTGAAATCAGTCAAATCGGTCGCATAGACTATGGTCGCATCGTGCAAGCCAAAGGCCGAGGGTATGGCCTTAGCACCTTATTAGGCGGCCACGCCGATTTAGCCGAGCAATTTATTCACGGCTGTTTTACCACGATATATTTGTCACCCAGCGATTATCATCGTGTCCACATGCCGGTGACGGGTACCCTGCGAGAAAGCATCTATGTACCGGGCGATCTCTATTCCGTCAATCAGACGACCGCCAAAGGAGTCGATAACCTGTTTGCCCGTAATGAACGGCTGATCGCTATTTTTGATACTGAATTAGGCCCGATGGCTATGATTCTCGTTGGTGCGATGATTGTGGCGGGTATCGAAACCGTTTGGGGTGGACAGGTAGCCCCAGTGCCTAAAAACAGCTGGCGTATTGATCATCAACAACCCGTCGAACCCGTTATACTGCAGCAAGGCCAAGAGATGGGCCGCTTTAAGCTCGGCTCCACGGTTATTCTCCTGTTTGGCAAAGAGGCTATCGAGTGGACAGACTCACTCAAAGCCGATGACCCAGTACGGCTGGGACAACAAATGAGTGCTTAATAGCCGATAAGGCTGTAAACCATTCACTTAGAGATGCCTCGTATTATCGAGGACTTACATACATTACTGTTTCAGGTTTTATTATGAGCTGGTTAGATACGCTTCATACATTGGGTGTTCAGATTGATGAGCGAGGAAACTGTCAAGTTTCAGCCTCCAAGCATACAGACACCACCGTCACAATAACGCCATTGACCCATCTAGGCCTGTTTGATGTACTCGGTCCTGATGCTGAAAAGTTCCTTCAAGGACAACTCTCATGTGATATAAGCCAAGTCAGCGCCGGAAAAAGCTTGCTTGGCGCTCACTGTAATATCAAAGGCAGTATGGTTAGCCTAAGCCGTCTCATCGCTGTCGACAATGGATTTTGGTTACGCTGCGAACGCTCTATTCTCGCGACCGCGATGGCTAACCTAAAGAAATACATGGTTTTCTCTAAAGCCGAAAGCCAAGATCGCTCAGACGAGATTGTCGGATTAGGTTTTAACGCCGAGGCAGCTGAGCTACTCGCCGCCCAAGGCTTCAGTATCCCCATAGAAACGGGCGCTAGCAGCAACGGGCTTAACGGCCATCTGATCCGTGTTCCCGGCGATCGATTTGAACTTTGGCTACCGGCTGAGGACGCGATCACGCTGTTAACCGCCTGCTTGAATGAGGTGGTATTAACCGACACCAATCACTGGAGGCTAGCCGAGATTCGCGCCGGCATTCCAGCCCTTCACTCTCAGACGATTGAAACATTTATACCGCAAATGACTAATCTACAGGTATTTGATGGGGTCAGTTTTACTAAAGGCTGCTATACCGGCCAAGAGGTTGTTACGCGCCTACAACACCGAGGGAAACTTAACCGACCAATGTATCGCCTTGCTTTTAGTGGCGATCATCCACCCGTCGCCGGTAGTGCGATCAACACCCCAGAGCGTGCCGGTGTTGGCAGCGTAGTCAGTGCCGCGATGCAATCCACGCAAGGTGGAGAACTGTTAGCGGTCATCCTCAAAAGCAGCGTTGACGATGAGCAAACCTCGTTAATGCTGGAAGGCTTTGATCAACCGCTACAACGGCTCGAACTGCCTTATACCCTAGATCCTGAGTTGTTTGAACGAAAAACACACTAATTGTCAGGTGCGGCAGGAATAATTTTCGCCGCCCCATTTTTTCCAACGATGGACCTGACTATACTACCCACACATTTTCATTCTGGAACCCGTTACCATGCCAAAAGCTAGTGAAATAAAAAGAAATGCAGCAATCGATATTAATGGTGAAGCTTATATTGTTCGCGATATCGAGCGCTCAGTCCCTCAAGGACGTGCTGGCGGCAGCCTCTATCGCATGCGTATGTACAATGTTGCGACCAACGCAAAGATCGATGAAACCTTTAAAGATTCCGATATGCTGACACTGGCCGACCTAACCCGCCGTGCAGTGACATTCTCATACTCCGATGGCGATGAGTATGTCTTCATGGATAGCGAAGATTACTCTTCCTACAGCATGAATAAAGAGAATATCGAAGACGAACTGATGTTTATCACCGATGATCTGCAAGGGTTACACGTGGTTATCGTTAATGATGCACCCGTCGCGCTCGACCTACCGGGTGTCGTAGAATTGGAAATCACCGAAACCGATCCATCGATCAAAGGCGGCTCGGCCACGGCTCGCACCAAGCCTGCAACGCTTTCTACCGGTTTGGTTATTCAGGTACCTGAACATATTTCCACCGGCGATCGCATTAAAGTGAATGTCGAAGAACGTAAATTTACCGGCCGAGCTTAAGACTTAGTCATACCGCTAAAAACCGCTCCGTTGAGCGGTTTTTTACGTTTTTAACCATCCTCTATCGCTGCCGCATCGATAATGACACTATTTAAGCTTTCGAGCCCGTTCTAGCCCTTTTTAACGACGTGAAGGCTCTAACTGACGACGCAAACGTAAGCTTGGCCCTATCTGAGCCTCCGGCTGATCGGTTTGCAATATCACTAATTCACCGTCGACAAAATCTTGCTCCATGCCCAACATAATCGCAGCACCATTGTCGAGATGTAACACTAACAGGGCATCATAATTCAGCGATTCTGACGGCACATTCAAATCCGGGGCAATAATATCGATCATTTCGCGCTGTTCATAGATATCTATCGCCACCAACTTAGCCGCCACCGGCAGGCTAATCCAACTGCATTGATCAGGCTTTGGCACTAGCGCATCGATCTTGGCAACCGCCAAACAGCCGACACTAAAGCCATCATTAAAGGGATGTCGTGCCACGCTGATCTCGATCCAATGCTCATCATCCAGCCTGAAACGTAGCCAACAAGCGCGATTCATATCCTGACCTAAACAGGTATGTAAACCACCGGCCCATATATCATCCAAGCGTAATTCAAACAGTTCAGAGAGACAGGATTGTGCCTCACTATCGAGATGAAACACTTTCAAACGCACAGTATCAGGCATCAGACTCTCCTTTCAATCGACGCAGGGAAAGCGTCGCTTTCCTTACCAAAGACGGCCACGCGCCCCCTTAGTGGTTAGAAAAAGCGTAACACAATCAGCGCGTTACTGTATTCGCTTTTTATGCATCTGGATTTTTATAATCTGCCACGGGCGTTGCTGGCAGTTGCCAATCGATCGGGCGACGACCATTCAGTGAAAGATAATCATTCGCTTGACTAAAATGCTGACAGCCAAAGAAGCCACGATACGCAGCCAGTGGTGACGGATGAGCCGATTTCAGCACTAGGTGACGCTGAGTATCAATCATGGCGCCTTTTTTCTGGGCATAGCTTCCCCATAACAAAAACACCACGTGTTCACACTGCTGATTAATCGTGGCAATCACTCTATCCGTAAACAACTCCCAGCCTTTACCCTGATGTGACGCCGCCTGAGAGTCTTCGACCGTTAACACGGCATTCAACATCAACACGCCCTGCTTAGCCCAGCTTTCCAGATAACCATGACTGACTGGGGCAATCCCCAGATCCGTTTGCAGCTCTTTGTAGATATTCTTCAACGAAGGCGGTGTTTTAATACCGGGACGCACCGAAAAGCAGAGTCCGTGAGCCTGATCCGGCTGATGATAAGGGTCTTGCCCGATCATCACGACTTTTACCTGATCCAGAGGCGTCGCCTCCAGCGCATGAAACCAGTCACTTGAGTGAGGATAGATCGTTTTTTGAGCGGCTCTCGTCTGCAGAAAGTCTCTCAACTGCTGCATGTAGGGCTTATCGAACTCAGCCTCTAACCAAGGCTGCCAACTAGGCGCGTTGTCTAACGTCATCATCACATTATCTCTCATTCAATTACCCCTAATTATCGCCACTATCACGCACCTTGGCATCCGTATCGCCCTGCCATATATCTCGAGTCAGCGGTTTGCCATAGATCAGCGAGTAATAGCGTACTTTTCCCGGCGCATGGGAGATAACGCCTGATATCAAAATCACGATAATATAGAGCCACGCTTGCGGTTGATCGAACCAATATAAACCACTTATCAGCATCAACACTTTGAACACCACCAGTTGTCCGCGCAACTGATACAACCAGATCGCATCGACATAGAGCTCTTTCGCCGCCAGCAGTATGCCACTACCGATACCGAGGATCATAAACGGCCACCAGCTGGCTTCTGGCAGGTGAAACAGATACGCACCGGCTAATCCCGCAATGCCCACTAAATGCAGCGAGCGTAATACGATACTGATCCAACGTTTACCCGGCAAGTGACGCTTATGTCGCGGTATTAACCAACTCATTGAGTGATTCTCTGATAATTTACATCTACGATTCATAATGACATTCAAGGGATGGATAAGGCAATCAAGAGGCTGCGGTAGCGATCAAGCGCACTTGTATACACGCATACTGCACGTCCTGTGCATCGCTGCTCCTGCGCATCCCTGCGCCCGCGGCATACTGCACGTCCTGACATCGCCGCTCCTGCGCATCCCTGCGCCCGCGGC
>NZ_JAUOQE010000034.1 GCF_030547545.1 Amphritea sp. 1_MG-2023 | reverse complement strand
ATGTTAGAACCGATCATACCAAAGGGTGAGCGCAGTAAAACGGGAAAGGGGATACCAAACTTAGTGCCAGGAAAAGCATTCAGCGTCAGTGGAATCAGCACGATAATATTGGCGACTAAAATAGCCAGCAGCGCTTCCATCACGGACAAACCGAAATAAGCAGTTAATACACCGCCGAGGGTGTAGGTTGGTACACAGATAGCCATACCGACCCAAAGGGCGGCGACGTTCCAGACATTCCAGGTCCGTTCTTTTACTTGAGTCGGCGCGATATCTTCGTTGTAGTGGGCACTGTCGGAGATATCTGAGCGGGTTTCAAGTTCATAGAATTCACCGACTTTGATGGCGGATGAAGAGTCAGCTGAGGCGTTCTTCATGGATCTTCCTCTTATTTTTATTGTTAAAGTTCTCAATGAACTTTTTATGTTTAAAGAGTGTAGCGGCAACTAAAAATTTACCGTTTGGTAAATATAGATTTTATTGCAAGGCTTGGCAAATTTATTTGCCCAATTGGTAAAAATAATAATTTTTATTATTTAAGTGATTGATATTGAATGATTAATTGTTTCGGTTACATGGCTGTTATGGATTAACTATCCGCTAAGCTGATTTTATTTCAGCATTATTTTTGGCCGTGGGTGAATCAATAAGTTGATGTAATCGATCCATAAAGCAGGCCAGAATTAAGTTGGGCGCAAGGTCTTTTCGGGCGATCGCAGCGTAGGGGGTTAAGCTATTAAAATGTTTTTTGAGCAGCGGTTTCATTAAGCCTTTTTCTACCCAAGGGTGGGCGAAATGCGCCGGAAGATAACCCAGATAACAACCGGTTAGAATAAGAAAAGCGGTGCCTTCTCGATCCGATGCTCGAGCGCTTTTATTAAATTGTTTTAGGTGCTTTTTGATTTCTGCCGGATGTTGATAAGAGGGGCAAACCATATCGTGGCTGGCAATATGTTCCGCTTGTAGGCTGTTCTCGGGAATATGAAACAGTGGATGTTCATGGCTGCAGTATAAATAAGATTCCTCATCATAGAGGTGAACATACTTGAGACTGAGGTTTTTACTGAACACCGGTGCAACGCCAATCTGTATCTGCCCATCGAGTAAACTCTTTATAACCTGATTAGCAGGTACCATCTCAATATTGATATTAACGTCCGGAGCCTGTTGCTTAAGAGCCTTAAGTGAATCGGTTATATACATTCTCGGCAGTGTGATCAGGCAATCGGTAATGCCGATGGCGAGATCGCCCTTCAGTTCGGAATGAATACTATTGATCCGTTGCTGAAATTCCTGATGAGAGGACAGCAATGAGAGTGCTGCTAGATAAACCTGCTCACCTTCATCCGTCAGCGAAAAACCGCTGCGGCCGCGATTACAGAGTTTAAGTGACAGGCGCTGTTCAAGATCGGACATGGCGATGCTAATCGCCGCACGACTGATATTCAGCTCAGACTCAGCGGCTGAAAAACCGCCGCATTTCACCACCGCTTTAAATATTTTTATCATCCTGATATCGGCACCGGCAATATGCCCTATTACATTTTTATGTGTCATATCCACCTCAATGCAGGCTTGACTGAAGATTGATTGATGGTTATACAATATACATAAGTTTTACCATATGGTAAGTATTTAGTTGACTGAAGGTAAATTCTTTTGGATTTAACCAACCTTCGAGCCAGTAGATGATGGGCTAACTGAAGCGGCGTGGTTTCGAGTAATACAACACGGTGTCTGAGGCATAACCTGAAAATAAAAAACCTTAACGAGGTGATGAAGATGCATGAATTTGATCCTAGCAAAGCCGCAGGTATGACGCGCGAGCAGCTCGAAGCTTACTGGATGCCCTATACCGCGAATCGTCAGTTTAAAAATGATCCTCGGATGTTTGTAGAAGCCAAAGGGGCTTACCTGACTGACACCAGTGGCCGGAAGGTTTTTGATGGACTGTCGGGATTATGGACCTGTGGTGCAGGACACTGTCGGCCAGAGATCGCGGAAGCGGTAGCGCATCAGCTAACACAGTTAGACTACGCCCCGGCCTTTCAGTATGGTCATCCCAAGGCGTTTGAGTTGGCGAATAGAATTAAAGAGTTAACCCCTGATGGGTTGGATTATGTGTTTTTCACCGGATCGGGTTCTGAAAGCGCAGATACCTCACTGAAGTTCGCGCGGGCATACTGGCGTAAGAAAGGCATGGGGACTAAAACTAAATTAATTGGCCGAGCTAAAGGTTATCACGGGGTTAATTTCGGTGGCTTTAGTGTCGGCGGAATCGGTGCTAACCGTACCCTCTATGGTTTAGGGGTTGATGCCGCTCACCTACCGCATACGCTGCTGCCAGAAAATACGTTCACCAAAGGCATGCCAGAGAATGGCGTTGAAAAAGCGAACGAACTGCTTGAATTGATTGCGCTGCATGATGCATCGAATATCGCAGCGGTCATTGTTGAACCGATGGCCGGCTCTGCGGGAGTGATTCCACCACCGAAAGGTTATCTTCAACGGCTACGAGAGATCTGTGATCAACACAATATCCTACTGATATTTGATGAAGTGATTACTGGCTTCGGTCGTATGGGTTCGTATACCGGGGCCGAAGAGTTTGGTGTGGTGCCGGATATGATCAATGTGGCTAAGCAGCTCACTAACGGCGCCGTTCCGATGGGCGCGGTGATTGCTAAAGCCGATATTTATCAGACGTTTATGGATAACGGTGGTCCGGAATATATGATGGAAATTCCACACGGTTATACCTATTCCGGCCATCCAGTAGCCTGTGCGGCGGCGTTAGCCTCGTTGGATGTATTAAAGAATGACAAGCTGATTCCTCGGGTGAGAGAGATGAGCCCGATTTTTGAACAGGCGCTACACAGTCTTAAGGGCACACAGTATATCAACGATATTCGTAACTACGGTTTAGCCGGTGGTATCACCATTGAATCGGCGCCTGGTGAGCCCGGCTTGCGTCCTTATCAGATCGCCATGAAGTGTTGGGAAAAGGGTTTTTATGTTCGTTATGGCGGCGACACTATTCAATTAGGACTGCCCTTTATTACTGAGCGGGAAGAGATCGACAACGTTATTAACGCGATTGGCGAATCCATTATGGAGTTGGATTAATCGCTGCATTGGAATGCAGGTTGTACCGATAAAAAATATAACTATTGATGAGGCTATTATGCAAACGTTAGGTCATTTGATTAATGGCGAGATGCGCACAGAGGCGGCTCGCACACAGGCAGTATTCAACCCATCGACAGGCGCAGAGAGCAAGCAGGTGGCGCTGGCCTCTGTGGCTACCGTTGAAGAGGCGATCACCGCGGCTGAACAGGCCTTTCCGGCATGGCGTAATACACCACCGGCGAAGCGGGCGCAGGTGATGTTTCGTTTTAAAGCGCTGCTAGAAGAGCACGCCGATAAAATCTGCGAAATGATCGGTGAAGAACACGGTAAAATTTCCCATGATGCTGCCGGTGAACTGCAGCGAGGGATTGAAAATGTCGAATACGCTTGTGGTGCGCCAGAGTTACTCAAAGGTGAACACAGCCGTAATGTGGGGCCCGGGATTGATTCTTGGAGCGAGTTTCAACCATTGGGCGTCGTTGCCGGTATTACACCATTTAACTTTCCCGCGATGGTGCCGTTGTGGATGTACCCCATGGCGATTGTTTGCGGTAATACCTTTGTCTTGAAACCCTCAGAGCGCGACCCATCATCCACCCTGTTTATCGCGCAGCTGCTGCAAGAAGCCGGCTTGCCGAAAGGCGTGATTAACGTCGTTAACGGTGATAAAGAAGCGGTGGATGTGTTGCTAAATGATGATCGTATTAAAGCGGTCAGCTTTGTGGGATCAACGCCGATTGCCGAATATATCTATAGTACTGCTAATGCTAACGGTAAGCGTTGTCAGGCACTCGGTGGCGCGAAAAACCACGCGATCGTGATGCCCGATGCGGATATGGATAATGCCGTCAATCAACTATTGGGTGCGGCGTTTGGTTCTTCCGGTGAGCGTTGTATGGCGCTGTCTGTGGCGGTGGCTGTGGGTGATGCGGCGGCGGATGCCTTAGTAGCGAAAATGAAAGCGGCGATGGAGCCTTTGAAAGTCGGTGCGTATAGCAATAGCGATAACGACTTTGGCCCGGTGATTACTCGTGCTCATCAGCTCAAAGTGAATGGCTTTATCGATAGCGCCGAAGCGGATGGTGCGAAGGTGGTGGTCGATGGCCGTAACCCTGTCGTTGACGGCTTTGACGATGGCTTCTTTGTCGGTGCAACGCTGATCGATAATGTCACGCCAGGTATGTCCAGCTATCAGGAAGAGATCTTTGGTCCGGTGTTGCAGGTTGTGCGGGCAGATTCGATGGAAGCGGCGATGCAGCTGATCAATGACCATGAGTATGGCAATGGCACCTGTATCTTCACCCGTGACGGTGAAGCTGCGCGCTACTTCTCGGACAATATTCAGGTGGGTATGGTGGGTATTAACGTACCGTTACCGGTACCGGTGGCTTACCATAGCTTTGGTGGTTGGAAGCGTTCACTGTTCGGTGATCTACATGCCTATGGTCCCGATGCCGTGCGTTTTTATACTAAACGTAAAACTATCACTCAGCGCTGGCCTTCCAGCGGTGTGCGGGAAGGGGTTTCATTCGCCTTCCCAAGCTAACATACCGTTAACCGAGGCTGGTCTCTGCAGATTAGCCTTCTCGGTTACAACGCAGGCTTCGTCGAGCGATTGCTGACGGGTCTGCCGCTTTCCCTCGATTGATAGTTACCCTACCTACTAGCAAGACACCGTCTATAAAAAGTCATTAAGGTGATCCCATGCGCTGTAAGAAAATTTTGATTATTGATGCTAGACCTTTATGTCGAGAAGGCTTGAAGAGCATACTGAGCTTAACCGATGAGGCTATCGATTTTACGGATGTTGAGAGTGATTACGCCTTTGTTCAGGGACTACGGCAGCATAAAGCGTTTGACCTTATCTTGGTGCATGAAAGCTTTCTAGCCATTGGCGATCATGGGCTGATTTTAGCCCACCTGTATAAAACACCGAGCCCGATTGTGGTTATGTGTGATCGAGTGAGTGAAAAGCTGCAAGTAAAACTGAAATTTTTCAATATTTCGGGCGTGATTCAACAGACTGAACCGGTCGATATCATTGCTAAGCGCATCGCTGATTTACTGACCGATGTCGATAGTGGCTTAAATCGAATCCGCTCGATTAGCCCTTATCCGACCGGTTTTTCTGCGCCACACCTCCCTTTGGAAGATGTTGGTGTTAAAACGAAACTGGATTATTTAACCGAGCGTCAACGGGATGTGCTTGATTACTTGAAAGTTGGATTGATGAATAAAGAGATCGCTTTTGAGATGGGGATTTGCGAGTCAACGGTTAAGCGGCATGTGTCAGATATCTTTAAAAAACTTCGAGTACAAAATCGAACTCAACTCGCTGTTAGCTTAAGTTATTGAAAATTATAGAATAAATGTTTTTTATAATAAATTTGACCAAGTGGTAAAATTATTCTATATTGAACTTACTTAGAGTTTAGCGGCGTTGTTATCTCGCCTGATTATAAATAAAAAAATAAACCGGGAGACGTTCAAATGATCTCTGTTGAGCAAGCATATAATCTTGAACATGCTGATAGTCGCCAGATTCAGTTACTCAGAAATCAGGCATCCGCGTTACGTGATCTGCATTGGGGCGATGTTGTTACCTATTCCCGTAAAGTATTCGTGCCTTTGACGAATATGTGTCGCGATACCTGCGGCTACTGCACCTTTGTCAAAGCGCCAGGCTCGGCTGAGGCGAATATTATGACGCCGGAAGAGGTGATGGAGGTAGTTTATCAGGGCGAGAAAATGGGCTGTAAAGAGGTGCTGTTTAGCCTCGGTGAAAAACCAGAAAAAACCTATCCCGAAGCGCGCCAATTTCTCGCACAGCGGGGCTATAACACCATTATCGATTATCTCTATGATATGTGTCTGATGGTGATTGAAAATACCGGCCTGCTGCCGCATGTTAATGCGGGCACCTTATCAGAACAGGATATTATTAAGTTACGTCCTGTATCGGCGAGTATGGGGATGATGTTGGAGAATGTCAGTCGGCGATTAATGGATAAAGGCGAGGCGCATTATGCCTGTCCTGATAAAGTGCCTTTGCAACGATTGCGTACCTTAGAGTTGACTGGTAAGCATAATGTACCTTTTACGACTGGCATTTTGATCGGCATTGGTGAAACGTGGCAGGAGCGTATCGATAGCTTAATCGCTATTAATGAGATCCATAAAAAGTATGGTCATATTCAAGAAGTGATCATTCAAAACTTTAAAGCGAAGTCGGGAACGGCAATGGCCGATGCGCCTGAACCAAGCCATGAGGAGATGTTGAAAACCCTCGCGGTTGCTCGATTAATTCTTGATCATACGATTAGTATTCAGGCACCACCCAATCTGCAGGAATATTATCGAGATTATCTCCACTCCGGTATTAATGATTGGGGCGGTATTTCCCCAGTAACGATCGACCATATTAATCCGGAAAGAGCATGGCCGAAAATTCAATCCTTGGAATTTAAGTCTTCTGAATGTGGTTATCGTCTTAAAGAGCGGTTGGCAATATATCCACAATATAAAAACCTTCCAGAAAAATACCTTTCATCAGCCATCGCGGGTCGAGTAGATGATATTGATGATGCGGCTTAGTTAACAATGATTGGCTTGCTTGCATAACGATTGCCTGGATAATCCCAGGCTTTTTTTTGCTTAACCTTCAGGGCATTAGTTAAGTAATGAGGTCGGTTTCTGGTTATAAAGATGTGTTTACCTGTTGGTAAAAAAACCTCTAGTATCGATGCTTGGATGTGTCAATTGATGCATAAACATCAAGATAGAGGTCAGAGATGAAAATTAAAATAATGTGCACCTTATGCTGTGCTTTAGTTTCAACTGGGGTATCGGCTAAACAGCTGTGGAGCGATTTTAGCCTGAGTTATGTGAAAGGTAATCACTTTGAAGTGGTGGATCCAGAACAGCAGACGATTACCGTCGAACATGCTAGCGGTCATGACTGGGGGGATACGTTTTTCTTCGTCGACCGTCAGCAATCCGATGATGGTGATACATCCACCTATTTTGAGTTATCACCGCGTTTAAGTCTCGGCTATGTGACGGGCGCAGACCTCTCATTTGGAGTGGTCAATGATGTCTATCTTGCCGGTACATGGGAGAGCGGTGATGGCTTCGATAACTATATGGCAGGGTTGGGGGTGAGTCTCGATTTGCCTGGCTTTCAGTATGCCAACGCGAATATCTATCAAGTGAATAATGACAACACTGAAGACGATATCATGGTAACGCTGACTTGGGGCGTACCGTTTAGCATTAGCAATGCCGACTTTCTCTACGATGGTTTTATCGATTGGTCTAGCGAAGAAGATGATCACGCATCAGAAACCAACTTTACTTCACAGTTGAAATGGAATGCGGGCAAGTTGATCGGTACAGCGTCGCCGGTTTATGTGGGTATCGAGTATTCTCATTGGAGCAACAAGTATGGCATTGATGGTGCCGATGAGCGGAATCCTGCACTATTGTTGAAGTGGCATTTCTGAGTATCTTTTATTGATCGATAGCTCGCCTGTTAACCGTTACGTCTCCTTCTATTAGGGGGTGACAACGGCGGTGTCGATGATGATAGGCTCCCGATACCTCAGTTAACGGGTATTGGGAGCCTTAACTATGCTGCTTATTACTAGGTTTGCACCGTCTACAGTGAGAACCTGCTGCTAAACCATGAGGCCGTCAAACTTCACCTAACGCCTATTAACATACATTTCAGTTTCCCCGCTCAGGTGAACGCTTTATATTTGCCGTCTACATGAGCCCGAGTAATTTCGGAAAGAAGAGTGATAACGCTGGCACTAAGCTGGTAATCATCATGACCGGTAGGCCAACAAACACCATCAGGCCGATAGCCGGCATAACCGCTTTATGGATAGGCACTTGGCCGATGCGACAAGCCATATAGAGAATGGGGGCAACCGGAGGGCTGTTAGCGCCGATAACGACTGAGCAGGCAACGATCGATGCGTAATGAATCGGGTCGACACCACTGGCCACCATCAGCGGTAAAAATAGCGGCGCAACGACCACGGTGACTGAAACATCATCCATAATCATACCGGCAATAATCAGAAAGATATTAACGGCAATCAAGATCATAAGCGGATCTTTAACCAGTTGAGTGATGGTCTCGGTTAGCTCCTGTGGGATACGTTCTGAAGCCAGGATTCGGCCAATCATAAAGCTAAATAGCAGGATGAGAATCACCGTGCCGGTGGTTTCAGCGGCCGCAATCACACTCTCACTAAAGCGTCTGATGGTTAGATCTCGATAGACAAAAAAACCGATCACAATCGCGACAAAAGCCGCGATTGCAGCGGCTTCTGTCGGTGTGCAGATGCCACCATAAATGCCACCGAGGATAATGATCGGCAGCGATAGCGCCGGTAGGGCGTGGAAAGCGGCCACTCGTTTGGTCGGCAGAGTTTCAAGTCCATCCTGCGCCCCGGCAGACACCTCTTGAAAGAGGCGGCCCACACTAAAGCGGTTGGCCAAAATCAATCCGGTGATCAACAATAAAGCCGGCCCTATTGAGGCGGCAAAACAGGCCGCCACGGATTGCCTCGTGACCACGGCAAAGAGGATCATCGTGATTGAGGGCGGAATAAGAATGCCTAATAAAGAAGAGATGCCGAGTAGTGCAGAGGAGTAACCTCGAGGGTAGCCACGTTTCTCTAACGGTCCCACCATAATGGTACCGATTGAGGCAACCGCCGCGGTTGCGGTGCCGGCGATTGCCCCGAAAATACCCGAGGCCAACACCATTGAAGCGCCCATGCCGCCTTTGCGCTTACCGACCAGTACTTCGATAAAGTTCACCAGCCTGAGGGCTATTCCGCCACTTTGCATCAGATAGCCAGTGAGTACAAATAACGGCAGGGCGATCAAAATCACCGAATCAATAGAGCGGTAGCCCTGTAACATTAATGTATTGAAATTAGCATCATAGGCGAATGTCAGATAGGCTAAAACACCGGCAAACGACCAAGCGACGGGCACACCTATAATCATCAGGAATAAGAGAATTCCTACTGCGATTAAACCTTCCATCAGTACGTATCCTGTTGATTTTCTTCAGCGACGATAACCGGGTTTGGGTTATGGCCGATCACACATTGAATAAAGTCCCTCAGCGCATAAAGAGAGCAACCAATACTGGCGAACATAATTGCACTTTGCGGTATCCACAGAGGAATTGACAGGCCGGGGGTGTGTTGAGGTCTGCGCATGCCCCACGTCAGCATTCGATAGGATAGGTAGACAAAGAAGCCGGTAATCACCAGCGTTATCAGAGATATTAGCGCCTGATGCAATCGGCGAATTTGCTGGTCACGAAGACTGGTTTGAAGAAAATCAACCACCAAGTGTTCGCGCTTACGACTGGCAATCAAGCTGCCGACCATATAAAGCCACATGCCAAACAGCATAATTAGCTCTAGCAGACCAATAATCGACCAGCCAAAGATGTAACGGGCTACTACTAGAAACAGCATTAGCCCCACTAGAGCCAAGCTGCTGATAAGAGCAGCGGCATTCAGGAGCCAGCCAAATTTCTGATCCAGCTCGAAAAAGAGACGCATAATCATGCTACTACCTCAGAAAAAAGAAACGGCGAAACAGTGGCTGTTTCGCCGTATGGGAGCTAAACGTTACAACGCTGTTGCGTTCGCTCGGATGGTATCCATGATTTCAGAGCCGATCTCTTGATCCATTAGCGGCCAGACTTTTTCACGGGCTGCCCGGGCAAACTCTTTAATCTGTTCATCTGACAGTTCAAAGTATTTCATGCCTGCCTTTTCGGCTTCCGCCACGTAATGTTCGTCTTGCTCTTTAGCGGCTTTGAATTGCGCCATCATGACGTCGTTGGCAGCATCCACAACAACTTTTTGTTGGGCTTCGGTTAACTCATCGAATGAATCCTGATTCATACTCAGAACACCGGTCATGAAGAAGTGTTTTGAACGAACGTAGTAATCAAGCAGATCTCGGAAGTATTCATAATCCCAATAGATGACGTTGCCTGCTTCGCCGTCCACGACACCTGTTTGCAGCGAGGTGTACACTTCACCCCAGTCAATGGCTGCCGTTTGGTAACCCAGTGCTTGCATCGTTTGTGGTGCAGGAAAAACGGTCATTGTGCGGACTTTTAAGCCCTCTGCTTCGGCAATATTCGTGGCATACTTTCCTCGGGTGGCGACACCGTTGAAGCCTTCAGGCCAAGGGCCGAAAAATTTCAGGCCGATATCTGCGTAGATACCCCCCAGCATATTGTTAACCCAACCACCGGGGCTATAAGCGGTGAGTGCTTCATCCCAAGAAAGTGTCATATAGGGGGTGTAAATCACACCGATACGCTTATCGTAAGAGGTCATTGGCCAGTTGAGCATAACATCGACATCGCCCGCTACGTGCAGATCGAACACTTCATTTTGGCTACCTAATTCGTTTTGGTAAAACACCTTAACATCAATGTCGCCATGGGAGTTTTTCTCGATCAAATCGGCCCAGCGGTCGAGTGTATCGCCGGCAGGAGAACCCTTGGCACCTGAATCGGTTGCCATTTTCAGGGTGGCGGCCTGTGCAGAACTGGCCATCAGGGCACCTGCAGTCGCCATAACAGAGATTAGGGAAAGCAGGCCCCGTTTACTAAAAACAGACTTTTTCTTCAGTGTGTCAATCGTGCTCATTATTTATACTCGTCGCTGCTATTTTTGTTTGAAGATGCCGCTGCAAGAAGGCAGCAGAATCGACACTTTTTTCCCGGGAAAACATAAATATCAGGAATGAAGATCAAGGGTCAAATAGAGGAAAAACAGAGTTATATTCTTAATTTATAATAAAAATTGAAATATAAAATTGATATTTCTTTTTAATTTGAAGTTATTAATTACTTTGTTTATTTGTGGTAATTACTTTCACTTATGTGCTTTCTTTGAGGGCTTCGCAACTGGGTATAGTAAGTGTCGCTTCTGAAACAGTGGCTCAACGGGTGGTGCTGTTGTTAAACCGTCCCTTGGTTTTTATCGCGTGACTCAGTGTTACATAAAGGCGGTAAATGTTGAGGTAGTGATAAGTGCATGTTCACTGCTTATCCATAGTATTAAGAGAGCCCTGTCGCGCACAAGCATTGAATATAAAAACGCCAGAGCACGATCGGCTTACCCACCAGTAGGCGGTTAGGTTGACTGTCGAACGGCATTATCAAGGGCTATCGCTAGCGCTATTTTTAGGTATTTTTTTTAGCAGGTGCACAAAAAGTATTTTTTTGATTAATTTATTAAAATCAATAGCTTAATTCTTACAGTGCGTTTTTTTAAATATTTTTGTTGCAGCGCAGCATAGCGAGTTGTAGTATCACTGCATCAACCATATGTCTATCTGGGTACACATTATGTTTAAGTCTATTCCTACTGCTAACTTTACTGCTTTTAGCGCTCCAGTTCAGAAACTGATCGAACTGAATACTACAACTTTTACGCAAGCTTTCGAACTTCACAAAGCGGCGATGGAAAAACAAATCGCTCAAGTTCAAGTGGATTTAAAAATGTTCTCTGCAATTAAAGATGCTGAAGCGTTCACTACTTTTGTCACTGCTAAATCTGAAGAAACTAAAGCCAAAATTGAAGCGTTGCAGTCTGAAGCTAAGCTTGCCGCCGAAAGTTCTAAGGCTTACTTCACTGAGGTTCAGGCTATCCTGACAGCCGCAAGTAAAGCTGCTGCATAATAGATGCTGTTTGAAAAAGCTCTCGTCAGCAATGACGGGAGCTTTTTTATATGCAAATGCTATGAGTATCTATCGGTGTAGGTGCCGCTAAACCATGGGAGTCAACGTCAACCGTTAGTCGTTTTGCCCCAGCAGTGGGGGTATCTGGTTGAGTCGTCCATGCATTATCCAGCGAGCCGGCATTTTAGCGGTTGGGCAATGTTCATCTCTCGTGTATGAGACATGTATCATATTGCCTTCTCTACCGGAGATGAAAGAAAAGGAGAGGTTATGGCAATTTATGAATTTGACGGTCTGCAGCCGCAAGTGGATGCAGATACCTACGTGGCCGATCAGGCGACGGTCATCGGTAATGTGACCTTAGCGGCCGGTGCGAGTATTTGGCCGCAGGCGGTATTGCGGGGAGATAACGAATCGATCGTGATCAGTCAGGGGAGTAATGTGCAGGACGGTGCGGTGCTGCATACCGACCTCGGTTATCCATTGATGATTGAAGAGCGGGTGACCATTGGCCATCAGGCGATGCTGCACGGGTGTCATATCGGCGCAGGATCATTGATCGGGATTCAGGCGGTGGTGCTAAACGGCGCGGTGATTGGTAAAAATTCGCTGGTGGGTGCGGGTGCCGTGGTTACTGAGGGTAAGGTATTTCCGGATAATTCACTGATTCTGGGCGCCCCAGCGAAAGTGGTGAAAACACTGAGTAGCGAGGCGATCGAACAATTACATAAAAACGCCGATGCTTATGTGGATAACGGTCGCAAGCATAAGTCATTGCTCAAGAAATTGAGTTAAACCGGATGCTACCGGTTTAACCTTCACGACAGCGATGAACGACGATGATTAATCAGATGGTAGGTCACGGGAATCAACACGAGGCTAACGAGCATCGAGAAGCAGAGTCCCCAGATCACCGTGATGGCCAGAGGTTGTAGCATTTCGGCACCATCGCCCCAACCGAGAGCCAGTGGCAGCATACCGGCGACGGTACTGAGCGTGGTCATGATGATCGGCCGTAAACGTAGTCTGGCGGCATCGAGGATCGCTTCTGCCACGCTACAGCCTTGATCGCGGGCGATCTCCACATATTCTACCAATAGGATGGCATTATTTACCACGATACCGGTGAGCATAATCATGCCTAACCACACCGGCATCGACAGTGGAATAGCGGTTAGCCAGAGGCCCCCCGCCACGCCGATGGCGGCAAAGGGCACGCCAAAGATAATGATCAACGGATTACGTAGCGATTCGTATTGAATCGCCATCACCACAAACACCAAAAACAGCGCTAACCCCAACAACATCAGGGTGAGTTTGTTCTGCTCTGCTAAGGCTTTCTCTGAGCCGCCATCATAGAGGGTGTAACCTTGCGGCAGGGAGACATCTGCCCGTAGGGCATTCACCGCGCTGAGGGCTTCACCGAGTGTCATCTCGGGCGCTAAAGAGGCGGATATCTCGACGATACGCATCTGATTATCTCGCTGAATACTCGCTGCAGACTCGATCAACTGAATACTGGCAACATCGGCAAGGTGGACCGGTGATGATGCACCGGTAGCGGGAAATAGCAGTAGCGTTTCCAGCGATTGAGGGGTGTTGAAATGCTGTTCGGCTAAGCGCAGGCGGATATCATAAGCATGATCGTCGGTAATAAACTCGCTGATGATTTTACCCTGCAAGGCTATCTGAGTCGCTTCGATAAGATCCTCGAGCTCGATACCGAGCTGATTGGCACGCACTCGGTCGAGACTGATGGCTAGCTCGTTTAAACGGTCTTCAGCGGAATGACTGAGATTGCGTAGTTGAGGTAAGGTTTTGAGTTGATCGGTTAATGCGTCTGCCAAACGAATCAGCGTTTGATTATCCGGCCCCTGTAAGCGCAGACTGATATCTTCGCTGCCGCTGTTGGTTCTGATGCCACGAATGCCGCGCTGCGTCATACGGATGGTAAACCCAGCCAGTTGTAATGAGGCGATCTGTCGCTGAAGCTTGTCTATCCATTGATGGCTGGAGAGCTCGCGTTCGGCCACGGATTTAAGTTGCACGATCACCGTTGAGCGGTTTGATTGTTCTCGTTGTGAGCGACCAAAGACAGAGCCTCCCACGAGCGTAAAGACCGTTTCGGTTTCCGCTTGATCGCTAAAGAGGGCCTCAAGCTGTTTCACCCTGGTATTCATGTCGCTGAGTGAGATACCCGTGTCGGCGGTGATGCGTACGGTAATACGGCCATCATCGAGTGGCGGTAGAAAGATCTGCTTGCCACTGGTTAATACCGGCAATGAGACGATGAGGGCGATGCTGAAGCTTAATAAGGTTAACAGACGATACGCTAGCAAGCGTTCGAGTAGGGCGGTATAAACCTGCTGAATGCGTTGTACCACGCGATCTGTCAGATAGCGAATGCCGCCGGCGCGAGAGGGTTTCGTGGCCGCGGCGAGTGCCGGTACCAATGTTAGCGCAATCACCATTGAGGCGAAAATGGCGGCTGAAATGGTGATGATCAATTCTTGAAACAGCAGTCCCGTTAGGCCACCAATAAATAGGAAAGGCAAGATAGCGCAGAGGTTGGTCGAGGTTGAGGCGATAATCGCACTGTTAACCTCGGTGGCGGCATGATTGGCCGCCGCGAGTGGGTGTTCGTGGTTTTGCTGATGACGGCTGATATTTTCTAGCATGACGATGGTGTTATCCACCAACATACCGATACCTAATGCGAGGCCGCCGAGGGTCATAATATTGAGGGTTAGGCCGCCCAGCCCCATCAATACACAGGTAAACATAATGGCGATCGGTATCGCACTGCCGATAATCAGCGTATGGCGTAGATTACCCAGAAACAGATAAACCACCGCCATGGCTAACAGCGCTCCGCTGATGGCGGCGGTCGTGGCATTGTTAAGGGCTTGTTTGACATAGATCGACTGATCAGACACTTGAGTGACGCTGATATCGATGGGAATAATCTGCTGTTGTTCTAGCCACGTGAGGCGGGCTTTAACCTGATCGGCGACATAAGTGGTGTTGGCAGCGGGTTGTTTTTGAATCGAGAGCTTAATCCCCTGCACGCCATCGGCACGAATCAATATACGTTCAGCTTCGGTGTTGAATTCAACACGGGCGAGATCGGCGAGGGTGAGGCTAGTGTCGCCACGGCGAGCAACCGGCAGTTGACGCAGTTGTTCGAGTGAGATTAAACGACCGCTAATACGACTGTTGAGTTCGTTACCCGGCATCGTGATACGTCCGGCGGCCTGATCGCCGTTACCCTCGGCAATGGCATCAGTCAACGTGGTATAGCTGATATCATAGGCCGCCATACGCTGTTGATCGGGAATAATATGGACTTCGCGTACCACCCCACCACCGACTTCGGCGGCGGCGACACCGGGTAGGTTGAGCAGCCATTTAGCCATCACATCATCGGCCCATTGACGTAGCGCGGCGCTATCGCGAATGGGGGAGCTGATGACAAATTCCATCACGGGGATCTGCGAGGGATCGAGTTTATAAATAACGGGCGCGTCGATAGATTCCGGTAGCGACCGCCGAGCTCGGTCCAACCGCGTACTTGCATCGCGAAGGGCAACATCGATATCTTTACCGTACTCAAAGGCTAGATCGACCGTCGTGGTGCCTTGAGTGGTGGTTGACTGCACATGAATCGCGTCTTCGGTAATGGCGAGTTGCTCTTCGAGTTTACGAGTGACTCGGTCTTCCATGACGCTGGGGGGCACACCGCTATCCAGTACTCGGACACGGATCTCGGGATAAATAATATGCGGTAGCAGATCGACGGATAGACGATTCAAGGCAAAAGCCCCCACCACGATCACCGCTAATGCCAGCATGATCACGCCGACGGGGTGACGGATAGACCAGTTAGCCAGTCCCTTTGAGTGTCTCATGAGTATCGGCCTCAGTTGCTGACTCGGTTGACGACAGTCACCTGCATCCCCGGTTTAAGGTTGGTAAATCCCCGCGTGATAACCTGCTCCTCAGGTTGGAGGCCTGTCAGTATTTCGATCTGCTCGCCGGTTTTGAGGCCGGTTTCGAGTGACCGTATCTGCACCTTGTTATCGCGATCGATGATGTAGACATAACTGCCATCGGCTGATTGTCGCAGACTGCCGATGGGTAGCAGCATCACCTGCTGGCGAGCGATACTGAATTTCACGCGCGCAAACTGACCCGGGCGAGCACCTTGTGGTGCTGGATTTAAGCTGATTTCCAATGTGCCACTGCGAGTGGCGGGGTCGATGGTGGGATAGATACGGCTGATTTTTCCGGACACGGCGAAGGGTTGTTGCTGACGGTTTTGTAGTGCGTCAATTTGAATCTCGACCGGCATATCGATCGATAATTGATTCAGCAGTAGTTCTGAAACGTCGACCTTTAACCTTAGACGGCTAATGTCGGCAATGGTGAGAAGGTGTGATGATTGTTCCGCGAGATTTCCCGGTTCCGTATGTCGAGCGGTAATAACGCCATCAATGGGTGAGCGTATACGGGTGTAGCCGAGCCGAGTGGCGATCACTTTTTCATCGGCTTGGGCAACCGCTAGATCGGTTTCGCGACTGGTGAGTTCGGAACGCGCGGTGAGGTTACGTTGTATCAGCCCTTTGATACGGGTTAATTCCGTTTCTGCTTGCTGACGCACGGCCCTAGCCCGTTGAAGCTGAGCCTTAAGTAGTTGAGCATCCAATGTCACTAACAGCTGATCGCGTTTTACTCGATCGCCTTCCCGAGGCAAAATTTGCTTAACGATGCCCTCTGCTTGAGTGTAGATATTGATCGTTTGAAAAGCTTCGAGGCTGCCGGTGCGGATGCGCTGTAACTCAATATTCGCGGCAGAAGTCTGCATGACCTCAACCAGATGAGGTTTAGCTGAGCGGGCCTTCGCCGCCGGTTGATGATCGCAACCGGAGAGTACGATCATGGCGCTGCATAGCAGGGTTATCAGTTTGCCGGACATAATCTGCCGCCGTCTCTGTGAATATGAAAGGTTATCTATACCACAGCGAGATTAAATTGTGACAGCGGTTTACAAAAAAATGACTGAATGAATACCGTTATAGGTTCAGCGCTTTTTTAAAGGTATCGAGTAGCAGCTCAAATACGCCAGGCTTTACTTTTTTATGGTATTCCACCCGTAACTGATCGACCTCTCTTAGTTGATTTTGTAATTGAGACAGGTTTGTGCTGGTTGCTTTAGGGAGGCGACCGAGCTGTGATTTGACCTTATTGAGGCCCTCTAACGAGAGTGCTTTGCGCTCTGGGGAGAAGTTATATGCCCTTGCTGTTTCTAGTTCGCTTAGAAACTGAGCGATTTTGTCGTTAAAAATCGCTGGGTCTTGGGTGTCGATGGCTTGTTTATAATGCAGACGCATCGCTTTCATGGTTGGCTTGAGTGGCCCTGCGATGGCGGTATCGATGGTTAGCAGGCTTAATAACAGCAGCAGGATTGGGGTTTTACATAATAATTTGGATAGCATTTTTAGGTTCCACAGTGGCCAGGACAATCATCGCCTCTCATGCAGGGAGGTTCGGGGTTTTGTATGGTTTTATGATGAATCAATCGGTCAGTATTCGCTAATTGAGTAACGGCTGTATTCATGGGCGTCGTGCCTTCGCTGAAGCCACCGATATCGCATAGGTCGGCCCACGTGGAAAGCTTGAGAGTCATGGGGTGACGCACCTCAAACACCTTGCCGGTGGCTTCACAGCGATAGTCATAAATCGGCATCTTCTATTTCCTTATATGCTTAGCCTTATTGGGGGCAAACCTTAGCACGGATTTCGGCCTCTGAGTTAATCAATGTACGTACAATCACGCTATAGCGGTTTATACTCGATGCGAGCAAGGTCTTTAAGATAGGGGGTTACGATGGAGAACTTTAAAATGGAGAGCGACGATGACTGAACCGGACCGTTTAAGGTCGCGTCATTGCTTGCCCTATCGAGGGCTGGCTAAGTTGAGCCGAGTGGATGCCGAGCCGTTGCTAACACAGCTTGCGCCTGGCTGGGGTCTCGATGCCGAGGCTCACATGCTGCAAAAGTCATTTAAGTTCGATGATTTTCATCAGACGATGGCGTTTGTGAATGCCGTCGCGTGGATCGCTCATCGGGAGAATCATCATCCCGATCTCGAAGTCGGTTACGCACGCTGTTGGGTTCGTTACAGTACGCATGCTGTCGATGGTCTATCTGAAAATGACTTTATCTGTGCAGCCATGATCGATGCCCTCGAGGCTGAATAGCGCATCGTCGGTAGCCGTTGGCTGTTCGGTTGGGGAAGGTGCGAATAAGTCAATGTCCGCAGAGAATATAACGGACTTATTCGCACCTTCCTTAATTCAGTGACGATTAGGTACACTATCGGACGGATTAGAAGAGGAAGTCATAAGCATGATAAAGCGATCGTTAGTGGTCTTGCTGAGTATCGGGTTGGTCAGTTGTGCCACGCTCGATCAAGAAGGGTGTTTAACGGCTGACTGGCAACTGATCGGTTTTAATGATGGCGTGGCAGGCCGTGCGGCGAAGCGTTTGGAACAGCATCGTGACGCTTGTGCTGAGTATGGGGTCGTGCCTCAGATAGAGGCATATCTGCAGGGTCACGATCGTGGTGTAATCCGTTATTGCACGGCGATGAATGGTTATGCGGTCGCGCGTTCTGGTGCAAGCTTTAATGCGGTGTGTCGTGGCGATCGTCGTTCGGCATTTGCGCAGGGGTTCAGGCTAGGCAGTGAAGCTTATCAACAGATTGAACGCATTGCCGAGATTAAGCGTGAGATCAGTGACTTACAGGCACAGCAGCGCGAAGATAAGCGATTACTACATAACCAACGAGAGCAGTTAATGGCGCAACACTTGACGCAAGATCAACGCTCTTTTTTACGTCATGAAATTAGGCAGTTGGAAATGAATATTCGCTTACGCACTGTCGCGACGCGACAGCTAGAGCAGATTCATAACGTAGAAGCGCGTTATCTTATGACGCTGGAAACCGATCTGCGTTCACAGTTATAACGTACAAAAAAGCCCTGCTTAATCGCAGGGCAAGTTGCCGGTTTAAAGGCAATGGTGAATAGATGATGGGCGTCATCTATAGGGAGCTTGTAAAAGCGGTCAGCTGGAGCCTGATTCAGCTGACCCTTAAACATCGAGACTCAAGTAAAGCTAAGCGTTGCTTCGCTTAGTCGTGACGAGGTTTTTTTGGCCGCATCTGTAAAAATTCCTCCTGCTGCTCTGGCGTTAGGATAGCGAACATCTCTTTTTTCTGCTGTGCTCGCATCTGTATCATCTGTGCTGTATTTTCTTGTGCTTGAGCGACGAGTCCCGCCACCTGTTGATCGTAATCCGCGGCGTTAACATCAAGCTCTCTTAATGCAGTATGCATCTCCCGAATTTGATCCCGCTGATCTTTCATCTCATCGCGACCATCTTTGAAGAGTGCTTTCATCTGCGCGGTTTGTGCATCGGTCAGATCCAACTTTTCGGCCATGCGATGCAGTCGCTTGTTCGCATGTTTACCGTCCATCTGTTCATGTTTACCGTGACGGCCTTCATCTCGGTCGCCGCAACGATCTTCGTCACTCTGAGCTGAAGCCATGCCTGCGGTGAGTGCGCCAGCACCAATAATGGCGGCAGTGATACCGATAATAATTTGTTTACGCATGATGTTTCTCCGAAAGCGTTGTTTGTTTTGATGGATACAGTATGTCCCTAGCCCCTGCTAAGTTGGGTAAAGGCGGTGTAAAGTTGAGTAAAGGGTATTTTAGGTAGGTGAAATTAGTCGGTTGCTTGATTACTCTGGCATTATCTTGAAGTGATTCATCTTGGAAGAGAGCTGTTTATGAGTGATAACGTGAAACTACTATTAGTCGATGATGATCAAGAGCTGTGTGATCTGATGGGACAGTACCTTCAATCTGAAGGTTTTGAGGTCAGCTTTGCTCATAGTGTGGAGCAGGCACTACCTTTATTGCAGCACGATGGGCAGTACGATCTGTTGATTTTTGACATTATGATGCCGGGGCAGACGGGCTTAGAGCTGTTACAGCAAGTACGCCCTCGAGTGAGAACGCCGGTGATTATGTTGACGGGACGAGGCGATGATATTGATCGCATTATTGGGCTAGAGATGGGGGCCGATGATTATTTGGCGAAGCCCTGTAATCCTCGAGAGCTGGTGGCCAGAATTCGCGCAGTACTGCGTCGTAGTGTGCCGCTATCAGGCGTCGAAGATCATTCGACGATACTGAATCTGCATAACATTGAACTCGATGCCGGTAAACGACGCGTGACGGTAGCGGGTAATCCAATCGAGTTGACCAGTGCTGAGTTTAATGTGCTGGCCGAGTTAATGCGAGCGGTGGGCTCTATTGTGAGTAAGGATGAGCTAACGGAGAAAGTGTTGCACCGAAAATTGACCGCTTATGATCGCGCAATCGATGTACATGTGAGTCGAGTGCGACAAAAGCTCGCGGCAGCGATGCCGAGTAGCGAACTGATTAAAACGGTGCGGGGTGCCGGTTATATGTTGGTTAATGAATAATGATAACGCGATGTGCGAAGTAAGGTAAATTGATGGCGATTCGCTGGTATAAACGACTTTTTCTGAAAATATTTATCACCGTATGGGTGACCAGTTTTCTGGTGATCGCGCTGACGGCTTTTGTCGTCGGGCATCTCTCAGAAAAGGAACGTGATCGTGATGTGCTCAGTGCTCGCGTGTTAGGGCAAGCGGAGCTAATGATCGATCGTTATGAGCGCAATGGCCGCCTGCCCGCCATGAAAGAGTGGCGGCGATCGCATGATGATCTTAGAGAAAAACGATGGTTTCCGATTAAAGTACAGATTGTCGCCCTGAGCAGTGGCAAGGTTATTTTTGGTCGCGAGAATATCAGAAAATTTCGCGAGCCGCTGACGTTAAAGGTCACCTCTGATAGCGGCAGTGAATATCAGGTGGTGGCGGAAACACATTTGCCGCCCAATCTCGGGGCTAAGTTATTTGGTTTTTTCCTGTCCGTGCAAGTGGGGTTACTGATGGTGGTGGCTGGGATTGCCGCGCTCTTAATTAGTTTGATGGTGGTGCGCCCAGTGAATCGCTTACGGCAATATACCTGTGATCTTTATAACGGTGATCTTAGCGCACGAACCGATGATTCACTGAGCCGACGAGGGGATGAAATTGGTGAGTTGAGCCGAGAGTTTAATCAGATGGCCGAGTATGTCGAGCAAACGCTGCAATCGAATACGCACCTGTTGCAAGATGTTTCTCATGAACTGCGAGCGCCATTGGCTCGGTTACAGATGGCGGCGGGGCTGGCGGGGCAGAAAATGTCAGACACGGATCAGCAATATATTGAGCGAATCAATCAGGAATGTGAGCGGATTAACCGATTGATTGATGAAATTTTGCGTTTATCACGGCTGGAACAGATGGAAGTTTCCGATCAGCCTTTTGTGCTGAATAGCGTGATTGATACCTTGGTTGACGATTTTCGTTTCAGTGCCTCACAGCATCCGATTGAATGGCATCCGGTCGCTTATCGAATTAAAGGTAATCCGGCACTACTTGAACGAGCGTTGAGTAATATTCTTGGTAATGCGGTTAAACATACGCCCGCAGGAACTCAGATCAGCATTGTGGCGGAGCTGACTGCTGATAAGGTCAATATTCGGATCACCGATCAGGGGGAAGGGCTGAGCGCGGAACAGTTGGCTAAAATGTTTAAGCCCTTCGTCCGCTTTACGGGACAGCAGAATGGTTATGGTCTGGGGCTGAGTATTGCGCAACGGGCGACACAGTTACTCGGCGGATCGTTAACGGCGAGTAGCCCCGCGGGTGCAGGGCTTGAGTTGCTATTGAGTTTTCCTAAAGCTTGAGTGCTGCATCGAAGATTTAGATCAATTGTCTTTCAAGATGCTATCGATGGGCAGGGGGCGGCTAATGGCATAGCCCTGTGCATAATCAACGCCAATCGTTTTGAGGCGTTCCATCATTTCATCGGTCTCAACAAATTCGGCGATGGTTTGCATGCCCATAATGTGACCGACCTCATTGATTGAGCGCACCATCGCTTCATCAATCGGGTCGGTGATGATATTGCGTACAAACATACCATCTATTTTGAGGAGATCGACAGGAAGGCTCTTCAGGTAAGCAAACGAGGAGAGACCGCTACCGAAGTCATCTAGGGCAAACTGACAGCCGAGTTGTTTCAGTGCATGGATAAATTTTTGTGCATTGTTGAGATTAGCAATAGCCGCAGTTTCGGTAATTTCAAATTTAATCATGCGGGCGGGAACAGTGCCCTGCTCGATATGGTCGATAATAAACTGCAGCAGGCTGTTATCACCTAGCGATTGCCCCGATAGATTGATAGCAAGGCTGGCAACATGATCAAGTCGATCAATGTTGTTAGCGATCCACTGCAGGCTATGATGAATCACCCAGCGATCAATTTGAGGCGCGATATTGTAACGTTCAGCCGCCGGCAGAAACGCATCAGGGGCGATGATTTTATCCGCGTCCGATAACAGCCGTAGGAGAATTTCGTAGCCTATTTTTTGTTCCTCTTGCAGCGGCACAATCGGTTGAGCATATAACTGAAAGCGGTTCTCATCGAGGGCGCGGTGGATCTCATTGGCCCATTGGACATAACCTTTATGAATGAGCTGCTGTTCATCACTTTCGCTGTAAATATGTACTCGATTTCGGCCCGCATCTTTGGCGGAATAACAGGCGGTATCGACATCCTGCATGGCTTGCAGAGGACTGCGGGTGTGCTGATCAATGCTGGTGATGCCGGCGCTGATCTCTATAGTGAAGTGATGCTCCTCCCATTGGAAACGGAAGCTTTTCAGATCATTGATGATCGACTGTAGAACGCTCTCACCTTGGGCTAAGTTGGCACCTTCAAATAACAGTAGGAATTCATCACCGGCAGGGCGTGCAAGTGTGTCTCGGTTACTTATTCTGTCTCTGATCAGTTGACTGATGCGACGCAGTAGCTCATCCCCAGCCATGTGCCCACAGGTATCATTGATAATCTTAAACTGATCGATATCGATAAAACAGAGCACATGATGCGTGTGATATTGCTGTGTATGCTCGATGACGCGGGCTAGCTCGTGTTCAAACTGTTGACGGTTTAATAAACCGGTGAGAGGGTCATGAGTGGTTTGGAAATTCATCTCATCCGCAATCCGCCGGACTTCGGTGATATCCTCCTGTTGCGAAATGAAATGAGTTATCTCACCGGCATCGTTAGTGATGGGCGATATGGTTTCGTCAGCCCAGTATAATTCACCGTTTTTCTTTTGATTCTGCAACATGCCGTTCCAGGTTTTCCCTGCGAGGAGTGTTTTCCATAGCTCAGCATAGATCTCGGTTGCGGTTTCACCTGATTTCAGTAAACGAGGGGACTTACCTAAGACATCGGTGGCGGTATAGCCGGTAATCTCGGTAAAACGTGCATTAACATATTCAATTGTTCCGTTGATATCGGTGATCACCACCATACTGGGGCTTTGTTCCACCGCCATCGAGAGCTTTTTCAGGGTCTCATTGGTGGAGTGCTGTTCGGTGAGATCGTTGAAGACGGCCACGCCGCCATTAACCTCTCCTTGATTATCCAGCAAGGGGACAAAATCAGCGATGAGGTAGATGGAACGACCGCCGAGTATTGAGGTATAAGGCCCCTCAAAGCGGCCAACCTTACCCTGTAATGAGTCCCTCACCGCGGCGAGTAGGTCTGTATTGGTGAGATTATTCAGTAGGTTGAAGCCTAGGAGTACGGGTTCTTGGGCGCCGATAATAACCTCAAAGCGATGATTAACCATGGTGACCGTGGCATATCGATCATAGTGAAAAATGCCTACCGGTGAATGCTCGATGATCGACTCTAGACGCTTTTCACTGCTATGCAACGCTTCGGTGCGTTCTCGGACGCTCACTTCAAGTTCTTTGGCCCAGCGCCGCTGAGCGGCTGAAAAGGTGAATATGACGGGGAGCATAAAGAGGAGAAAGATGGTGGCGAGTACTAGTTGCTGCCAGAGTCGCTGATTCAAGAGGGTTTTTATATAGCTGATATCGATATCGGCGGCCAGCAAAAATAGCCGACCATCGGCCGAGGTTTGCGGAATAAAGACACTGCGAAAGTGGCCCCATTGATCACGGATATCCAAAAATAGCTGCGAGGGATTAGAAAACAGCTGTTCTACACGGGGGTCTACGTCATCGTAGGGATCGAAATAACTATAGAGCTCTTGACCGGCTTGTAGCTCTTCTGAGGTGGCGCTGGAACTGGTGAAATAGACTTGATTGTTATGCTTTATTAGGCTGTAAACATACGCTATCTCGGTATGTTCGATAAGCCGCGAGAGCCGTAAGGTATTGCGTAAATCAGCGGCCGGTTGAATATCGCCCGGCTGCATATCCAATCGATGAAAGTACTGCGGTAATATGAGCTGCGTGGCTAAAGCATTTGTTCTGAGTACGCTATCGACCTGTTGATAGAGGCGATCTTGCTCCTGAGCATAATCCCAGCCAAGATAGAGTACCACCCAGAAAATATAGCCTAGCAGGGCAAAGTACACGTTGTTAGTCATTTTAAATGTCATAGAAGCAGTATAAACATCAACAGAGGTAAAAGCGTTAGCCCTTATACCTGAAATGGGTATAGCTTGGGTAGTTTTATTATGTCAGTCAGTTCATCCAGGGCCGTGTAGATTTCGTTGGCCAGACAGGGGTCTGCCAAATCTTGCGGTTTTAACTGATCTCGGTAGTGTTGCTTAATCCAGTCTTTAAGCCGGCGATAGAGGTTTTCATCGAGCAAAATATGGGGATGTACTGCCTTTAGCTCCGATGGACTTAGCGGCACTCGAAGACGCAGGCAAGCGGGACCACCACCGTTATTCATACTCTGGGCTAAATCGATATATTCGACCTCTGAGACGGGGTTATCGGCGGCGATTAATGCCTCAATAGCCGATTTTGCCTGACAAACTGCGAGACAGTTCGCGGGGGCTAATAACAGCATCGTCTGATCTGACAGGCTGATAAGCTGACTATTAAATAGGTAGCTACTCACGGCCTCTTTCACGCTTAGGGTTCGCTGATCAATTTCGCTGATGATGAGCGGTTGAGCGGCGCCATTAAGTTGCTGCCATTGCTGTTGCAATTGCTTCAATACTTGACGCTGATTAACAAAGGCTTGTTCATGCAGCATGAGAAAGTGACGGTGACCGACACCGATCACATCATGATGGAAAACGCCTTGATCGATAGCCTCAGGGTTCTGCTGAGCCAGCAACACCTGAGTCGGGGGTAAGTTGTGTTGCCTCATCAAGGCTTGACAGGCGGCTTGAGTTTGACGGGCCGGAAACTTTTGTGGCGTGCTGCGCCGTTTGCCTCGACCATAGACCAGCAGTGTTATGCCAGGTTGACTGTGCTCGGCACACAGACGCGTATGATTGGCGGCGCCTTCATCCGCAAAGCTGGCTTGTAAGGGCAGCGGCGGATGATGGCAGAAGTGGACTGGATCATTAAAAATCCGTTTTAACAGGTTGGCCGTCGACTGCGTTTCAATCGAACGATGCAACGTGGTGATCAGGTTAGCGGGAGTGAAATGTAACCGGTTATCGGAGCTGTCTTGACTGGCAGATACAGTCGCCGCATTGGCTGCCCACATAGATGAAGCCGAATAACAGGCGGCGAGCAGGTGCGGTGCTTGCTGATAAGCCTGAGTAATCATCTCAGGCAGGGGGCCACGAAAGCCAAGCTTGCGCAGTGTGTCAATATCCGGTCGGCAAGCTGGGGGGAAGACACCTTGGATTTGTCCACGCTGAACCAGACGCCACATTTTTTCGAGTCCTTGTAAGGCAGCCTCTCGGGGTGACGCTAACTCACCTTGATGCGCGCCTGAGGCGAGGTTACCGAGCGATAGCCCAGCATAGTTGTGGCTGGGTCCAATTAAGCCATCAAAGTTGACTTCTTGATACGGCATCGCGTCTCCTCCAATCTTTACAACGCTAGGCCTGGGCTTAGGGTTGTCGGTAAGCGTGGCTGATTGCTTTCAAGGGATGCCACCGCATAGGCGCAGTAATCTGCGGCATAATAGGCCGACGGACGGTGATTCCCGCTAATACCGCAGCCGCCAAAGGGTAGCTGACTGCTGGCGCCTGTTAATGGCCGATTCCAGTTAATAATGCCGGCACGAATATGACGTTGGAAATGGGCATACTGATCGGCATCATCGCTATATAATCCAGCGGCCAGTCCATAAGCTGTGTGATTGGCAATCTCGATGGCGCTATCAAAATCACGGTAGCGAATCACTTGCAACAGTGGGCCAAAATATTCCTCATCCGCCATGTCAGGGATCGAGGTGGTATCGATCAGTGCCGGTGAAAGCATTGCGTCGATGTTATGCAACGGTTGGGCTTCGAGTAAAAGCTCGGCCCCTTGTTGATGTAGTTGTTGCTGTGCCGCGAGGATAGCTTCGGCTGCGACGTTGTTAATGAGCGTGCCCATGAAGGGCTGAGGCTTCGCATTGTAGCGGTCGATACGAATTTTTTGGCAGGCTTGTAGCAACTCTTTAAGATAGCGATCCCCCCAGCTAGAGGCAGGCACTAATAGTCGCCGAGCGCAGGTGCAGCGTTGACCGGCGCTGCTAAAGGCAGAGACGATAGTATCGTGTAGCACGGCCTTCATGTTGCTCATCGGCGTGATCAGTAAGGGGTTGTTTCCGCCCATCTCCAGTGCCAGAATTTTTTCTGGATGACCCGCAAATTGATGATGTAACAGCTGACCGGTGGTGGCACTACCGGTAAAAAACAGGCCATTGATATCGCTAGCAGACGCTAAGGCTTTACCGGTTTCACTGTCTCCCTGTAGTAGATTAAGAACGCCATCCGGTAGTTCTGCTTTTTGCCATAGATGTGTCATGAGTTCAGCACAGCGAGGCGTTAGCTCGCTCGGTTTAAAAATCACCGTATTACCCGCCAATAGCGCGGGAATAATATGCCCGTTAGGTAGATGCATGGGGAAATTATAGGGGCCGAATATCGCTACCACGCCCTGCGGCTTATGACGTAAGACCTGTTCACCTTGCTGATCGTACTCACGTCGAGTTGGACAACGCTCGGCATATGCTCGGATCGAGATATCGGTTTTACCGAGCATGGCACTGATTTCGGTACGGCTTTCCCACAGTGGCTTGCCGGTTTCCTGTCCGATAGTGTCGGCGAGTAGTTCTGAGTACTCATTGAGATGTTGCGTAAAGCGTAAAATATAATGTTGTCGCTGAGCGACAGTCATCTCGCGCCAGTGACTTGAGGCGTTACGAGCCGCGTCAACAGCCATCTCGACTTGAGAGGAAGACGCACAGTGCCCCGCCCAAAGCTGTTGGCCTGAGGCGGGATTGCAGGATGTTAATCGCTGGCCTTGCCCCTGAAGCCAGCGGCCATTGATGAATAATGATGATGGTGTTTGCATGGTTTAGCTCCAACGCTTGAGGGGAACGACACGAACCTTATCCCCGTCACTGACGTGCAATTGATGTAATAGCTCTGCGGGCAGGGTGAGCCTACCTTCTGAGGGGGCCGTATCGACGACGGTACTGCGAAAATTGTGCAGTGAAGTATTGCTGACTAGGTAAGCGGTGTTATGTGATTGATAGGGGCCAGTATAGACCTCGACATGGCGGCTTTTTCTAATCGCCCTGATATCTTTAGCTTCACAGGCTAACGTCGGTCCCGCATCGAAAATGTCGATGTACTCTTCATAACGGAAGCCTTCGCTTTCCAGCATTTTTCGCGCCGGTAAGGTGTTTTTGTGGACTTCGCCGATCACCTGACGGGCGCTTTCGGGTAGCAGGTGGATATAAATGGAGTGTTTAGGCATCAGTTCGGCAATAAACCCCTTATTACCGATACCCGTGAGGTAGTCGGCTTCCGAGAATTCCATGCTGAAGAAGTGTTGCCCTAAGCCATCCCAAAAGGGGGAACGCCCTTCAGTATTGCTGACGCCGCGCATCTCGGCGATCACTTTACCCGGAAAGCGTTCCCTGAACTGAGCGATAAACAGGAAGCGACATCGGGACAGTAAGGCACCGTTATTATGTTGTCGGTATTCGGGTTCTAGGTAGAGGCTACAGACTTCAGTCGAGCCGGTGTAATCGTTACATAGATAGAGCGTTTTAAATTGATTATGTACTCCCAGTTCTCGGGAGGCGTGTACCACGGTGCCAAGGCGGTAGTGATAGAATGGCTCTCGCAGCCCCACCGCGGCTTCGATACCACAGATACCGATAACGTGGTGGTGCTTGATCTCCTCTAGCACAAACAGATAGCTCGCCCCGAGGGGGTCGGCAACGGTTTGCTGAAAGGCCTGTTCTGATGCGTTTATTTTGGCTTGCAAAAGATCTCGGTTGTTGGGGAGGGAGGTAAAACCAGGGCCACTGCTGTGAGCCATTTCACAGAGTCGTTCTAGGTCTGATTGTCTGATTGGGCGAATTATCGTGATAGCGTTCATCCCTTGACTCCTCTAGCTGCGTTTACCTAATACTTATGGGGCTGTTGATCAACGCGTTGAGTACGCCACTGGTCAGGTTGCTGTGCCAATTTGAGTAAGATCAACGTGCTCAGCTGCGCTCTGCTGACGAGACTCGGCGTGTGAATAAACTCTTGCTGGCTGTGAATATTGCCGCCCAAAACGCCTAAGGTATCGACGTTGGGTAACCCCGCGGCGGAGAGATTGTTGCCATCACAGCAGCCGCCCGTTGCTTCCCATAAGAGCGGTGTACCCAATTCTGCTGAACAGTCAGCGACGAGCTGAAATAATGCCTGATGTGCTTGATCTAATTGTTTCGGGCGACGACTAAAGCTACCGTGTAAGGAGAGCGCAATACCCTCTTTACGATTGATTTGCTGAGCGATTGTTTGCAGTTGCTGTTGGCACCATGACTCATCAGCGCTGATACGGGTACGAATATTAAAGCGACAACGCGCCTGATCCGGCACTTGATTGGTGGTGACACCGCCATTGACCACACCGACATTGAAAGTGACGCTCTCGCGTTGTCCGTTGAGATGATCAATGGCCGTGATACAGTCAGCCATGGCGCAGATCGCATTGCGGCCTAAATGATGTTCTCGGCCAGCATGAGCGGCTTTGCCGCGAATAATCACGGTGAAATTGCCGCTGCCTTTGCGTTCCCCTGCGAGTTGACCGTTGGGTAGAGCCGGTTCGTAGATCATGCCAAGGTGATGCTGGTTGGCCTGTTGCGCGAGAATGGACGCCGAACTAGGGGAGCCGATCTCCTCGTCAGGGTTGAGAATAACGCGCCAGCCAATGCGCGCGGCTAGCGGTGATTGTTCAAATGCATTCAAGGCTTCCAGCATGACTAACAGGCCGCCCTTCATATCACTGACGCCGGGGCCTTGCAGCGTTTCATGATCGAGCCATTGACACTGTTGAAACTCAGAATCAGCTGGGAAAACCGTATCGAGGTGGCCGGTGAGTAAAATTTGTAGGGGCGCCTCGGGCCGTTTACTGAGGATATGTAAATCGCCCAAGGGATGATCGATGGCATGGCCATCGGTACCATAAAGGGTATAAGGGGGCAGACTGAGCCGTTGATGATGACACTGCAAACGGTGACAGAAATGTTCGCTTAAGCGGCGCCCCAGCTGATTAATACCGGCATGATTGAGGCTATGTGAATTAATCTGCGCCAGTTCTATCAGTGTGGTGGTTAATTGGGGCAGACGTTGTTTAAGTGAGCACAGTAACGGATCCATAATAGATACCTGATCAGTGCTGACAGCAAAGCAGGCTTATAGGCCTACTTTGATCGCCAGCATCGCTTGAGCTAATCGTTGTAGCCCTTTTTTAATATCGGGATAGGGAATGATCAGCGAGGGCGCAAGACGGACGATATCAGGACCTGCCGTGAGGATTAATACCCCTTGTTCCTCGGCTCGGGTTAATAACAGGCGCGCCTTACCTTTCCAGGCGGGTTTTAATTCGCAGCCAATCAATAGGCCTTCGCCGCGGATATCGCGAAACAAGCCGATCTTGTGATTTAACTGCTGTAGGCCGCTCACAAACATCTGCTGACGTTGCCGCACACCGGCTAATAGCGTCGCATCATTAATCAGTTCCAGTGCTTTTAACGCGACAGCACAGGCCAAAGGGTTACCGCCGTAGGTACTACCATGGCTACCGACGGCGAAACTGTTGCCGATACTACGGGTGGTTAACATGGCGCCAATGGGAAAGCCGCAACCGAGCGCTTTGGCGGTTGTGAGAATATCAGGCGTCACTTGATAACCCTGATAGGCAAACAGGTTACCGGTGCGCCCCATTCCGGTTTGAATTTCATCAAAAATGAGCAGTGCATTGTACTTGGAACACAGCGCTCGTAAGCCTTCGAGAAAAACCGGTTCAGCGGCAATGATGCCGCCTTCGCCTTGAATCGGTTCGACAATAACGGCACAGGTTCTATCCGAGATATGGTATTCAATGGCGGCCAAATTATTAAAGGGGAGATGCGTGATATCCCCTGGGAGTGGCTCAAATCCTTCTGTATATTTGGCCTGCCCACCTGTCGAGACGGTAAATAATGTCCGCCCATGAAAACTATTTTCAAAGGCAATGATTTCGGTTTTAGCGTTATTAAACTGCTTTTTGGCATGGATGCGGGCGAGCTTTAAGGCGGCTTCATTGGCTTCGGCACCTGAATTGGCAAACAGAACTTGTTCGGCAAAAGTGGCTTTACATAGTTGAGTCGCCAGTTCCAGAGCGGGTTCATTGGTCCAGACATTACTCAGATGCCAGAGTGTCTGACCTTGCGTTTGCAGTATGTTAACAAGTTCAGGGTGGCAATGGCCCAATGCATTCACCGCGATACCACCGGCAAAATCGATATACTCTTTACCCGCTTGATCCCAAACTTTTGAGCCTTCTCCCTTGACGGGGATCATCTGACTGGGGGCGTAATTGGGAACCATTACTTCATCAAACTGTTTACGAATGATCATCTTGTTCACCACCTATAGCCTAGAAAACCTTATTACTCAGTCTAGACTCTGGAACAGCATGCAGCGTACTTTTGTTTATTGAGGGCAAAAAAAAGGCACTCAATGAGTGCCTTTTAAAATGATCGTTTTGAGTGGTTTACAGTGCGTCAGTACCGGTTTCGCCGGTACGGATACGGATAGCCTGCTCAAGTGGGGTGACAAAAATCTTGCCATCGCCAATTTTACCTGTATTTGCCGTTGAGGCGATCGCTTCAATGACCTGATCAACGAGGTCGTCAGCAATGGCGGCTTCAATTTTTACTTTAGGGAGAAAATCGACAACGTATTCTGCGCCGCGGTACAGTTCGGTGTGGCCTTTTTGACGTCCAAAGCCTTTTACTTCGGTGACTGTGACGCCTTGTATGCCAATGTCTGACAGCGCTTCACGTACATCATCCAGTTTGAACGGTTTGATTACCGCACTTACCAGTTTCATCATTTATATCCTCGCTTGGATCTGTTGTTTTGACAGGGTATTCCTGCAAGCCTCAGACGATTGGAGATCATTCTTAAGCCTAGTATACCCAGAATCAATAAGTTAATAAAACGTCAGAAGGGGAGCCGAGGCTCCCCTTAATAGCGTATTGTTTTTATTTTTGTCGATCGGTTTTACTTACCAGAGGTAAATTCAGGATAAGCTTCCATACCGCATTCAGCGATATCGACACCTTCGTATTCTTCTTCTTCAGTCACGCGCAGACCCATAACGGCTTTGATGATAGACCATACGATCAGGCTGGTTACGAATACCCAGATAAAGATAGTCGCGGCGCCGATCAACTGACCACTGAAGCTGACATCGCTGTTAGTGATCGGTACGAGCAGCAGGCCCAGTAGGCCACAGACACCGTGTACCGAGATGGCACCCACAGGATCATCGATACGTAGCTTATCGAGTGTAATAATGGCGAACACGACCAGCACACCACCGATAGCACCAAACAGGGTTGCCTGAAGTGCGGTAGGTGTTGATGGCTCCGCCGTGATGGCAACGAGACCGGCCAGTGCGCCGTTTAGCAGCATGGTTAGATCGGCTTTACCAAATAATAGGCGCGCGGTAATCAGTGCGGCAATGGCACCACCGGCAGCGGCTGTATTGGTGTTCAGGAAGACCATGGCGACTGAGTGAGCATTAGCGATATCACCGAGCTTCAATACTGAACCACCGTTGAAACCGAACCAGCCCATCCACAGGATAAATGTCCCCAGTGTGGCTAATGGCAGGTTGGCACCGGGAATAGCGTTGACACCGTTAGCGGTATATTTACCTTTACGAGCGCCTAGCAGCAGTACCCCGGCAAGGGCGGCAGCAGCACCGGCCATGTGCACGATACCAGAACCGGCGAAGTCAGAGAAACCCAGGTCGCCGAGGTTGTACATACCGAAAACGTCATCGCCGTTCCACGTCCATGCGCCTTCCATTGGGTAGATGATGCCGGTCATCACAACGGCAAAAGCGAGGAAAGCCCACAGCTTCATGCGTTCTGCAACGGCACCGGAGACGATAGACATCGCGGTAGCAACGAATACTACTTGGAAGAAGAAGTCAGAAGCGCCAGAGTAGACAGAGCCACCGTCGAAGCCTGCTTCAGCTGAATCAGCTAGCACCTGTGCAACATCAACTTCTTCGATACCGCTGAGGAAGATGCCGCCGCCATACATGAGTTGATAGCCACAGATTAGATACATAATCGATGCAATAGCAAACAAGGCTACGTTTTTAGTCAGGATTTCAGTGGTGTTTTTTGCACGCACTAAACCTGCTTCGAGCATGGCGAAACCGGCCGCCATCCACATAACTAATGCGCCGCACACCAAGAAATAAAAGGTGTCCATCGCATACTGTAATTCAAAAATTTGGTTTTCCATCACTTCCCCCTGAAGCCTATGCCTGGAGTATTTTTTGCTTGTAAAAAGATTGTTTACAGAGCGCTATCGCCGGTTTCACCGGTACGAATCCGGATCACTTCTTCAACCGGCATGACGAAAATTTTGCCATCGCCTATTTTACCGGTCTGTGCGGTTTTGCTAATCGCTTCAACGACCTGATCAACGATGCTGTCCTCCACAGCAGCGTCGACCTTTACTTTGGGCAGGAAGTCGACCACATATTCTGCACCGCGGTAGAGTTCTGTATGACCTTTCTGACGGCCAAAGCCTTTCACTTCGGTGACAGTGATACCCTGTACGCCGATTTCTGAAAGCGCTTCACGCACGTCATCCAGTTTGAATGGTTTAATAATTGCTGAGATGAGTTTCATGGGATCTGATCTCCACTGAGTAAAACTGTTATAAAGAGCTACGCTGCTTATCAACGTAGAGCTAAACGCTTGAATCATACATAGCATTGCACATGCCATTAATACAAATATCCATATAAAACAGCTATTTATTTTATATTTGAATTATTTCTATCTTTTTATCTAAGGGATAAAGGTGATTCTTGATAAGGTGCTGGTGCACAATTATTGTGCAGGCACTATATTGGTGCAAAGAGTCGATATTGATGATTGAGCGTGAATCTCAATCGGTTAATTTCTCTTTTATTGTTATAGTGTTATGTACAGAGTCAGCCAATATTTTTGGGAAATATGCGATATGATTAATCATAAAATCCTCGACGGTATTAGTGAGCAGATTGAACAGTTATTTGAGCCTACGCGACAACGTTCTGCTGATTCAGAACGGCAATCACAGGTTTCCGCACTATTACAGGGCGCGTTTAAGCGGATGGATTTGGTGACACGGGAAGAGTTTGACGTTCAGTCAGCGGTGTTAGCCCGAAGTCGCGCTAAACTAGAGCAACTAGAGTCTGAAATTGAGCAATTAGAGTTGCAGCTCCGTCAATGTGATCGTTGAGCAGTGAGTCAGCCTAACAGCAGAGAATAATCCATCATTCTGACCAAGGAGTCGTTATGCATCGGCCTATGTATGCATGCATTCTGCCTGATCTTAGTTATCAGTTTGCTACTCAGGAGTATATTGACATGCTCGGTTGGCAGCGTGATCTAAGTGGCGTACCGTTAGCGCAAGTGCATGCAGAAGCGGCCTTGTTTGAGCTGCAACATGGAATGATGTTAGCGCGTTCGCAGGGGACGGCCACACTGTCTTGGCAGCCCTTTGTCGAAGCGACGGGGCTGTGGCTGCAACTGGAGATTTGTTGGAATCCGCGAGCCGGTTTGTTTATTGTCAATGCGATGCGAACGGCTCAAGCAGCGAGTAAATTATTGGCTCAATATCCCGAAGAGGGGTTGTTCGAGTATACCTCACAGGCGGTTATGCTGTTGGATGAGGATAACCGTATCTATCGGGTGAACGCGGGTTTTTCAGAGGTCAGCGGTTATACCTTCGAAGAGGTTGCCGGCCAAGGGCCCGGGATGGTCACGAATCGGAATATCAGCGCTGAAATATTCGATCATCTGTGGCAACAACTGATGCTAAAAGGCTTTTGGGAGGGCGAATTGTGGAATCGTCACAAGGATGGTCATAGCTATCCCGCCTGGTATAGCTTGATGGCTCACCGAGATGATAGCGGTGAGATTGATGGTTTTGTCGCGCAATTTTCTGATATTACTAGCGTGTATGCTGATCAAGGTCGTTTTCATCATACCAGCTATGATTCACTGACCGGCTTGGCAGATGAATATATGTTATTGGAGCAACTGAATCAGCAGCTCTTGCGCGATGGCTTAGGCCATCGAGGGCGAGGTCTTATCTTGTTGCAATTAAAGGTCGCTGAGGCTGACCGTGATGAGATAACCGCGGCCATTGCGGCGAAATTGAGCGCGCAAGTCCGCGAGGCCGACCTGTTAGCGATAGATCAGGAACATAATTTGGTCTTCGTATTGGATGATTGTGCCGATGAAATGGTGCTTGAGCAGTTTGCCGAGCGCATCGCCGCTGTGCTGCTCGAAAGAATTGACGTGTCACAGCAGCCCGCCTTGAACGATTATGCGATGGCTGGTGTGCTGGTGGAAGGAGGTAATATTAGTGCCGAGCTGATGCTGGATAGAGCGCGTTTAGTCTTGCGTACCCCCGATAGTCATAATGGTTTTCGTATGTATGATGCGGCCTTAGGTAGCGGTACGGTATTTAGCCGAGAAACCCTGAGTCAGGGGGTGTCTGAACACTGGCTACAGTTGCGATTCAATCCGATTTATTCGCTGCACGGGCATCATTTAGCGGCGGCGGAAGTGGCTTTGACGATGAATCATCCTATTCAGGGGATTCTCGCGCCCGAACAGTTTATCCCTCAGTTATCTCGTTATGGTTTGTTGGACGATTATCATCAGCAGCTTGAACAACAGTTACTGCCGTTGATCACTCATTGGAGTCGTTTCGATCAGTTTCATCATCTGTGTTTGCGGCTAAACGATGAAGAACTATTTTCGACGGAATTGATCGCTCACTTGATACGGCAGATGGTCAAAGCGGGTATTCCCCCGCAACGCTTGATGATTAGCCTGAATGCTGTGCAGTTACAGTTATTTCCTGAGGAGGTCGAAGAGTTTAAAGCGTTGGGGGCGTTGATTCTGCTTGATCCACAGCAAAGCTCATTGCGGCGCTTACCACCTCAGCTGTTTCCCGATATGTTGTTACTGAATGCTAAGCGGGTGGAGCAACAGATGCGTGATGATCGTTGCGCTCGAGAGATCGAAGCATTGATCACGGCGGCGCAGCAGGCTGATCTGGGGGTTATGGCTGAAGGGGTGCGCACCACAGGACAGATGACGCGGCTTACGCAGCAGGGCTGCTTGCGGATGAGCGGTAAATATGTCGGAGCAGATCTGACGTTGGCGCAGTTGATTACGCGGTTAGAACTGGAGAGTTGATACGGGTTATGGCTCATATTGGCTAGAAGAACTCATGCGACCTATCTCGCTGACGGGGTATGACGATAAGTGTCGATGAATCAGCTATGCTTAACGGGATGTCAATGAGTCACTATTAACGAGATCCAAGGATGGGTTATGGCGTTAGCAATCGTACACACTCGGGCACAACTGGGTATTCAGTCTCCACTGGTTGCGGTGGAGGTGCATCTATCGGGCGGTCTGCCTAGCTTTTCCATTGTGGGTATGCCAGAAACCGGGGTAAAAGAGAGTCGAGAACGTGTGCGTAGCTCGTTACTTAATTGTGGCTTTGAGTTTCCGGCTCGACGGATTACAGTGAATTTAGCCCCCGCCGATCTGCCTAAAGAGGGCGGGCGATACGATCTAGCGATTGCGGTGGGTATTCTCATCGCCAGTGGTCAATTGCCACCGGGTTGTGCCGATGCCTATGAGTTTTTAGCCGAATTAGCGTTATCGGGCGATTTGCGCTCGGTCGCAGGAGTGTTGCCGGTCGCTTTAAGTTGTCGTCATGCTGGGCGGAGTCTTTGGCTGGCGGTTGATAATGTTGAGGAAGCCAGCCTCGTTAGTGGATTACAGCTGTTGACGGCTCGCTCCTTATTGGATGTGAGTAATCATCTAGCCGGAGCTCGCTTAGTCTCGCCAACCATGGCGGCAGAGCGTCCCGTGGACAGGGTGATGGGTGATGATATGGCCGATGTTAGAGGGCAGTATCAGGCGAAAAGAGCGTTGGAAATTGCCGCAGGAGGAGGACACAATCTCCTGCTGTGTGGTCCTCCTGGCAGTGGCAAGAGTATGCTGGCCAGTCGCTTACCGGGGATTCTGCCGCCGTTGGTAGCGGATGAGCGCTTAGAAGTCGCTGCTATTTATTCCATTGCGGGGGTCAAAGAAGAACGCTTGTTTGCTGGCATTCGCCCATTTAGAACGCCGCATCATACGGCCTCGGCCGTGGCTTTAGTAGGCGGAGGAAGCAATCCTCGTCCCGGAGAGATCTCATTAGCCCATCAGGGCGTACTCTTTCTCGATGAATTACCCGAATATAGCCGTCAGGTATTGGAAGTGATGCGTGAGCCGCTGGAATCCGGGGTGATTAATATCTCTCGGGCGGCCTTGCAAGCCTCTTTCCCCGCGCGGTTTCAACTGATTGCGGCAATGAATCCCTGCCCCTGTGGATATCGTGGCGATCAAAGTGGTCGATGTCGCTGTACACCGGATCAGATACAGCGCTATCAAACGCGTATCTCGGGTCCTTTATTAGATCGGATTGATTTACAGAGCTGGGTGCCGGGGTTGACGCCTGAGCAATTGATGGGGCCAGTGGAAGCGAGTGAAACGAGCGTGCAGATAAGAGAGCGAGTGATTTCTGCCCGAGCGATTCAGCAGCAGCGACAGGGGTGTATTAATGATCAACTGAATGTTAAAGGCTTAGAGCAGTATTGCGTGCTTGGCTCAGAGCAAGAACAATTGTTAATGCAGGCGATGAGCCGGATGGGATTATCTGCGCGCGCGACACATCGGGTATTAAAGGTGTCGAGAACCATTGCTGATTTACAGGGAGAGACGGATATCAGTAGCGCAGCACTGCTTGAGGCGATTGGGCTGAGGCGTTCACCATTGTAGATTCTGTTGTTTATTAAAGGCATTGCTGTTGATCATGAAAGGCTTGGATGGATTTGAGGCCGGTGTTTCATTCGAAGACGTAAAAGAGGCTGCGGTTAAGCTGTGGATATCGTTATTGTGCTAGCGATTATTTAGTCGTAAGGGTGTTTAGTTAAGCGTTATGTGGCGTTCAATCGCTGTCGATAAACTTACTGCATGGCCGTACTTTCCGCGGTGAGTTGATAACCGTTTTTAAGTAGCGCTTTAAACTCTTCATAAGGGACGGGCTTGCTATACAGGTATCCCTGAGCTTGATGGCAACCATGGCAAGTTAAGAAGTTGAGCTGCCCCATGGTCTCAACGCCTTCAGCAATAATCTCTTTATTGAGACTGTGAGCTAAACGGATCAGGGCTTTAACGATCTCGCGGTCGTCGGCATTATGACTGGCACCCCCAACAAAAGAGCGATCGATCTTGAGGCTGCTGATCGGCAGCTTTTGCAGTAATGAAAAAGAGGAATAGCCGGTACCAAAATCATCCAGTGAAAAATTAATGCCTAATTTATGCAGGGCTTCGATTCCTTCTCTAACATGTCGTTCATTATTAAACAGAGCAGATTCTGTTAGTTCAAATTCGAGAATCGTCGTATCGATAGCATATTTATTAATGAGTCGTTGGATCGTCTGGGATAGATAGCTATCTTGGAACTGTCTGAAGGATAAGTTAATACTCATTTTTTTAATTCTCAGGCCGCTAGATATCAGCCGTTGAATATCTAGCCCAGCTTGTTGAATCACCCAATAGCCGATAGGGACTATCAGGCCGGTTCGCTCGGCCGTGGGTATAAAAGCATCGGGGTAGATGAGGCCCTTTTCAGGATGTCTCCAGCGCACTAAACCTTCAGCGCCGATAATGTTGCCGCTCATGATATCAATTCGAGGTTGATAAAAAAGCTCAAACTCGTTGCGTCGAATGGCGTTAATTAATTCGTGTTCGATGGGCGCTTGAGGCTGTTTGGAATGGCTATCCTGCTGTTCGAAAACAGCATAACTACAACAGCTTTGCTGTTTCGCCTGAATTCTGGCTTGCGTCGCTTGATTGATGAGAATATCGGTTTCGCAGCTATGTTTAGGGGATAACGCAACACCGATACTACAGGGCAGAATGACTTCGAGATCAAGATATTGATAGGGTTCCGTCAGGCTGTGCATGATTTGATTGCACAGCGCGGTAATCGATTGCGTGAGGTTTTCGTTGGCACAGATGGGCTGCAGCATAATAAACTCATCGTTACCCTGCCGAGAGATCAATCCGGATGAGAGCTTTGTCAGTCGCTTGCCCATTTTTTTTACGACGCTATCGCCGGCGGCATAACCGTGAAGATTATTAAAGCGGTTGAAGCCATCCAGATCGACACAAATGAGCGCAAACTGGCTTGACGTATCGGTGGTTTTGAGCGAACTCAGCTTTTCTCCGAACTCTTTATAAAACTGCTGACGGTGTATCATGCCGGTTAATGGATCAAGCTGATTGAGTCGTTCGATCTCGGTATGATATTGATAAACCTTCAAATTGTAGCGCAGGACTCTTTGAAGTGTGTCGTCGGTACACAGAGCGGTGGATATAAAATCATTGGCTTGCCAGAGCATAGACGTATTGATGCGTTCGGCATCTAGGTACTCATCAAAAAGAATAACGGGGATACGAGGGTATGTTTGGCGCAGATAGTGTAGTTCGGAGAGGGCATTCGTGTCGGTATGGCAGCTATGCAAGAAAATAAGTTGAACATTCGACTGTGTCAGTCGTTCTGATGCTTGATCAAAACTACACTGTATGACGCTGCATTGTTGTCGTTGCAACTGTTTGATGATACTTGAAGTATCAATACCACAGCTATCAATGATCAGGCATTCTGCTTTGCTGGAAGCCACAGATAACATATCAACCACACGAGAGAATGAATCATCCTGTTTATTCTCATTGTTTTCTACTGATAAGACAATTCATTCCATGCGATAATTGCCATCCTGTAAGCGTCTTAAGACTACCATGCCAATTTCTTTAGTTAAACGCTTGTTTGAAGCTTTGTTGTGTTTTAAAAAGCAGTTAATCATCTTGTTTTTACTGCTTTTTTTAAAAATTAACAACAAGCTATCGGCTACTTACAGTAAAACTTTAGCCGTCAGGGTCAGTATTTATAATGTCGAGACTTAATCCGAAGCAGCGTGAAGCTGTCGATTACATCAGCGGACCTTTATTAGTTCTCGCCGGAGCGGGTTCCGGCAAAACGAGCGTTATTACTCGTAAGATTGCCTATCTGATTGAAGCCTGCGGCATCAAAGCGCATAACATTGCCGCGGTTACGTTTACCAATAAAGCCTCTCGTGAAATGAAAGAGCGAGTCAATTCATTGGTTAAAGGCAAAGCCACACGAGGATTGACGGTCTCCACTTTTCATAACCTAGGGCTCAGTATCATCCGCAAAGAGCATAAAACACTGGGCTTTAAAGTGGGCTTTTCGTTATTTGATGATCAGGATAGTAAAGCGCTGCTAAAGAGTTTGCTGTTGCATCACGAAGAGGAAACCGATCAGGTTGATTTCATTCAGCATACGATTTCAAACTGGAAAAACGATATGCTGAGCCCCGATCAGGCGCTAAGCAGTGCAGAAGGTCCGGCTGAAGTGCTGGCTGCTAGGGCTTATGAGGCTTATCAAAAAAGCCTTAAAGCTTATAATGCCGTGGATTTTGATGATCTCATCCTGTTACCGGTGCAATTATTTATTCAGCATGGAGAGATCCTTGAGCGCTGGCAGAATAAAATTCGTTATCTATTAGTCGACGAATATCAGGACACCAATGTGACTCAGTATCTATTGGTGAAAATGTTAGTCGGCACGCGAGGCATGCTGACCGTGGTCGGTGATGATGATCAGTCTATTTATTCGTGGCGCGGAGCGCGACCGGAAAACCTAGTGCAATTACAAGATGATTTTCCATCGTTGAAGGTGGTCAAACTCGAGCAGAACTATCGTTCGACGGGCCGAATCCTGAAAGCGGCTAATACGGTTATCGCTAATAATCCGCACGTGTTTGATAAAACCTTGTGGAGTGATATGGGGTTTGGGGATCCGTTGCGGGTGGTGTTTACGCGTAATGAAGATGGCGAATGTGAACGGATTGCCACTGAAATACTCGATTTGCATCTGCGTAAACGCTATCAGTTTAAAGACTTCGCGATTCTTTATCGTGGTAACCATCAGGCTCGATTGCTAGAACTCAAACTACAGAGTTATCAAGTGCCCTATAAACTGAATGGCGGCACGTCTTTTTTTGGTCGAGCTGAGATCAAGGACATCATGTCCTACATGAAGGTGCTGGTGAACCCTGATGATGATAATGCTTTCCTACGTATTATTAATTTACCACGGCGAGAGATCGGGCATACAACCCTGCAGGGGCTGGGAGAGTATGCCTCTGAGCGACATATCAGTTTGTTTAATGCGTGTAGCGAATTAGGGCTGGAACAGCACTTAAAAACGGCACAGGTGGAGCGTTTAAGACGTTTTAAAAACTGGTTAGAAGGGGTTTATCAACGCTGCGAACGGGGCGATCCTATCGAGGCTGTGCGCAAAATGATAGAGGATATTGATTTTGCGGGCTGGATTGCACAGAACAGTTCTAGTGACACGGTTGCCGAACGACGGATGCAAAATGTGTGGATATTAGTCGATTCGTTGCGCAGTACCTTGGAGCGTTTGCAGGAAGATGATCCTGATGCCGGTATTCGTGAGGCGATTGCGCGACTGATTCTCATGGATATTATGGAGCGACAAGAGGAAGAAGATGACTCTGATCGGGTTCAGCTAATGACATTACATGCTTCCAAGGGGCTAGAGTTTAATCATGTTTATCTGATGGGGATGGAAGAGGAAATTTTGCCTCACCGTAACAGTATCGAGAATGGTGATATTGAAGAGGAAAGGCGGCTGGCCTATGTTGGCATTACGCGAGCGAAGCAGACGCTAACCATGACCTTAGCCCGAAAACGTAAGCAGTTTGGCGAGCTTATTGATTGTCAGCCGAGTCGCTTCTTGGATGAGTTACCTGAAGATGATCTCGTGTATGAAGGTCGTGGAGAGGTCTGTGAAGCGACGAATAAGGCGCGAGGCAATGCGACGCTGAGTGGCTTGCGCGGTTTGCTAGATGATCTTTGATGGCGTGTTACTAACAGACATAACAAAGGCCGCATTAGCGGCCTTTGTTATAGATGGGTTGGTTTATTTTGCGCTATCGAGCATATACTGCACGGCTGCTTGAATCTCTTCGTCAGAGCAGCTAGCACAAGTACCACGTGCTGGCATCGCATTGAGGCCGTTTAGTGCGCTTTGCATCAATGTTTCCATGCCTTTAGCGCCACGATCAGCCCAGTCGCTGGTACCGAATTTTGGTGCACCCAAGACGCCAGACGCGTGACAAGCAGTACAGCTAGCGTTGTAAACGTCTGATCCGGAACGCGCAGCAGCGGAAGCAGAAGGCGCAGGAGCGCTGGCGCATGCATCGCCTTCGACGCAGACAGAACCAACTTTTTGGATACGCTCTATAATGGCATCGTTATCGGTGTTGGCCATCGTTGAAGTGGCCAGAAATCCCAGTACTACAGCAAACAGGGTAGAAATAGCTTTGGCAGCAAATTTACTCACAGTCACGACCTCATCATCGCTAATTTTAAAAAACGGATAGCTGCAGGGACGTCCCTAATGGATCTGTTGCAGCGTCTATAAATACTTATCGGCGGGCATTATAGCGGTAATTATCCACAACGAAAATGGGTGTTGTTCGGTTCAAGGCTAAATAATTAGTCACATGTGGTTAAAAAAGATACCAAAGATGAGTAAGATGACTTATTAGCTCGTCAATATTGTGTTTATGTGTTTTATCATCGTGGTATTTATTGTACTTCGGTGCAAACTTTAGCAGGACTGTAAATCAGTCAGTTGTCGCCTAGCTTACAATGCCGTAAAAGGATTTATTATGGTAATGGGTTTCGTTTTTTCGATAGGGCATACTGTTTCGATTATTCATGTCAGTCGCCATCGTAGGCTGGTTGGAGCATTCTGATGGCTCAGCAACCGACTGTTTCTGTTACCCGCAGACTGCATCGTTTATTTGTTTCTTCTGTTGCCGTTGTGTTACTGATTACCGGCTTAGTTGTGATGGTGTTTGAGTTGTATAGTAGCCGTCATCATCTGATTAATAGAGCGCACTTTTTTTCCGAGCTTACCTCTCCTCATTTAGCCAGCGTGCTGATGATCGATACATCGCCGGAGTTAGCGACTTCACTTCTCGATAGTTACTTTTCCGAGCCGGACTTGCTCGGGGTCTATATTTATCGTACCGATGGTTCTGAGTTGATTCATGTGGTTAAAGATGGGTTGACTCAAACGTTGCCGCAGCCTTCTTTTAAATTGCGAGCACAGCTCAAGGAAGCCTATCAGATCAGTACGGAACTGTTTGAATATAGTGTGCCGGTTCGTTATAAGGGCCAACTGGTGGGGCAGTTATATCTGCAGTATGAGATGGCAGAGATTAACCGGCAGATGTCGCTCTATTTGCTATTTGGTTTATTGATTTATGCGCTGTCTTTGCTGGCAATTTATCTGTTATCTAAACGGATACAGCGACGCATTTCTGAGCCGGTTGATCAAATTTTGGAGGCGATGAAGCAGGTAGCCGTTGAGAATAACTATGCCTTAACAATTCCTCAAAGCGATAAGACAGGTGAATTAAGTGAGCTGGTTAGGGGCTTCAATCGTATGTTGGAGCAAGTCAGGATTAATGCGCTGGAGTTACGAGCGCATCAAGAATCCATGGAGCAACATGTCTATTTTGATCCGCTGACCGGTCTAGCGAATCGTCGTTTATTGATACAGCGCATGGAGCAGGAGGTGCTGCGCGCCAAACGCTCAGGGCAGATGGGGGGCTTGGTTTATCTGGATCTCGATCACTTTAAAACAATCAATGATTCACTGGGGCATAATGTCGGCGATGCGGTGTTAAATAGTGTCTCTAAGCGGATACGGCAATCTGTGCGTGAGGCGGATACACCGGCCCGATTGGGTGGGGATGAATTTGTCGTGTTATTGCCGGAGCTGGGTAAGAGTGAATCGACGGCAACGCATAATGCTCTGAGTATTGCGGAGAAAGTACGTCAGGCTATTTCATCTTCCCATCAGGTTGATGGGCGTGCTTTGCATGTAACGCCGAGTATCGGTATCGCCCTGTTTAATGGCGATAATCATGAGCTTGAGAATCTGTTGATGCAAGCCGATCTGGCCATGTATCGCGCGAAGGAAGAGGGTCGCAATCAGGTACAGTTTTTTCTCGAACAGATGCAGGAGCATGCAGATCATCGACAGCAGGTGGAAGAAAATCTAAGGCAAGCGATTAAGGAGGATAAGCTATTTGTTTGCTATCAGCCATTAGTAAAAAATGATGGGCGGATAGTGGGTGCTGAGGCGCTGGTGCGTTGGGTGGATGGAAAGAATGGATTACTCAACCCCACCACGTTTATCCCTATTGCCGAGATGACCGATCTGATCTGTCATTTGGGGCGCTGGGTTTTGACGGATGTCTGCCAACAGATGGCGGCTTGGGAAAAGGCCGGTAAAAAGCTAGTTGTATCGGTCAATATCAGTCCTAGAGAGTTTCAGCAGAACGATTTTGTCGAGCAGGTGCAGGACATTGTTTTGAATACAGGAGTGAGGGCTGAATATCTGGTATTTGAACTGACTGAAGGTATCTTGCTGCATAATATTGACGGGGTGAGAACGAAGATGCAGCGGCTGTCTCGGTTAGGCATTCGTTTTTCGCTTGATGACTTTGGTACGGGCTATTCTTCACTGCAATACTTGAAACAATTGCCCCTGGATACGTTAAAGATCGATCAGTCTTTTGTGCAAGATATCACCACGGATAGCAGTGATGCCGCCATCGTTTCGACGATTATCGCGATGGCTCAAACACTGGGCATTAATGTCGTCGCCGAAGGTGTAGAGCGACGTGAAGAACTGGAGTATCTTGAGCGCTGGGGCTGTCAGTTGTTTCAAGGGTTTTATTTTAGTCAGGCGGTCAGGGCGAAACGGATGGGTGCACTGATTCCCGATGCGGGTGAAAATGAGCAGAGAGAGGTCTCAATAACCTCGTTTGAGAAGCATCAGTTTACTGATTAAGTAAGCCTAGCGCGAAGCGGTCAGCGTCTCTAAGCGATTGTCGTAGAGAATGGCGCAAAATTTTGTTTTAGCGATAGACAGTACTTCGTCAGATCGGTAATATACACGCCCTCGTCATTAGTGATGAGTTGCGCGCCTGTAGCTCAGCTGGATAGAGTAGCAGGTTCCGATCCTGTTGGTCGGGGGTTCGAATCCCTCCAGGCGCGCCAGAATTTATTAAGTACGCTAGATTATTCGTTTAGCACTGGTTCTTAATAAGGCATTGTC
>NZ_JAUOQE010000033.1 GCF_030547545.1 Amphritea sp. 1_MG-2023 | reverse complement strand
GATAAGAAGCTCAAAACCATCCCTTAACCAAGCACTTCTCTGTGATTCTCTGTGCCCTCTGTGGTGAACAGTTCTTAAAAAATCAACCACCGAGAACACAGAGCACACCGAGTAAAAGATAAGAAGCTCAAAACCATCCCTTAACCAAGCACTTCTCTGTGATTCTCTGTGCCCTCTGTGGTGAACAGTTCTTATCTCGTAAACAGTTCTTAATGTTCTAACGAGACATTGACGGCATAACCATTTTTTTTCAACAAAGCATGTTGCTTAGCTTTATTCAGGTCGTTCTGCACCATCTCGGCACACATCTCTTCGACGGTAATCTCTGGAGTCCAGCCTAACTTTTCTTTCGCCTTAGACGGATCGCCCAATAGCGTTTCAACTTCAGCTGGGCGGAAATATTTAGGGTCTACACGTACAATCACATCCCCGACACTCACCGCTGCAGCATTTTCACCCTCAACAGCAACAACCTCAGCGTATTCTTTAATGCCCTCGCCTTTAAATTCGAGCGTAATACCCACTTCCGCCGCTGACATACGCACAAATTCACGTACAGAGATCTGTTTGCCAGTGGCTATAACGAAATCTTCTGCTGATTCTTGCTGCAGCATCATCCATTGCATACGCACGTAGTCCTTCGCATGGCCCCAATCACGCAGCGCATCCATATTGCCGAGGTACAGGCACTTTTCAACACCTTGAGCAATATTAGCAATAGCCCGTGTTATCTTGCGGGTAACGAAGGTTTCACCTCGACGTGGGGATTCGTGGTTAAATAGAATGCCGTTACAAGCATACATACCATAAGATTCACGATAGTTAACCGTAATCCAATAGGCGTACATTTTAGCTGCTGCATAAGGAGAGCGTGGATAAAAAGGTGTCGTCTCACGCTGTGGAATTTCTTGTACTTCACCGAACAGCTCGGACGTTGATGCCTGATAAAAACGCGTTTTCTTTTCTAAGCCTAAAAAGCGAATGGCTTCGAGCAATCGTAAGGTACCAATGGCATCGACATCGGCCGTATATTCCGGCGACTCAAACGATACCGCTACATGGGATTGCGCACCTAAGTTGTACACCTCATCGGGCTGAATCTGCTGAATAATACGAGTCAGGTTAGAGGTGTCGGTCAAGTCACCGTAGTGCAGATGGAAATTAACATTCGCCTCATGTGGGTCCTGATACAGATGATCAACACGTTCTGTATTAAAAGAGGAAGCTCGGCGTTTAATACCGTGGACTTCATAACCCTTTTCCAACAAAAGTTCGGCAAGATAAGAACCATCTTGGCCTGTGACGCCGGTGATCAATGCGATTTTTTTCGTCATATCAGAACCTTATAAAAAGTAGTTAGTGACCATATGCTCAATAGAGAAAGCATTGTAACCTGAAGTATTAGTCTGAGTAAGGATAGAACTCTCTTGAAAGCCATGAAAAATGGACGTTATACAGGATTAGAGCTACGAAAGAAGTAGCCCATAATCTGCCGAGTTAATCCGTTTCGGGGACAATAATGGTATTTCAAAGAAACCCTAAAGTATCGATCATGTGCTAGGTTTTGAGTCTTAGCACTGATCTTGAACACAGTAGCGATGTCTCATGTCGGGGCGTTGCAGCAGCGTAACACCGTTACTATAGCGGCTTTACAAATGCCTTGGAGTTACGCTGAAAGTTATACATCTCTTGTTTTCTATTCGGCAGTTGATTGATTGCCGTTGGCTCGAAGCCACGTTCAATAAACCAGTGCGCAGTGCGGGTTGTAAGTACAAATAGCTGCTTAAGTTGTTGCTCTCGTGCGGAGGTTTCAATCGCTTGCAGTAAGGCTTCGCCCCGTTCACCACCTCGGTATTCGGGAGAGATCGCAACGCAGGCGAGCTCGCCGGCCTGTTCCTCATGAAACGGATAGAGTGCTGCACACCCGACAATCGCACCATCGAGGGCAACCACGGTAAACTGATTGATTTCGGCTTCTAACAGTTCTCGCGAGCGGCGGACTAAAATTCCGGCCTCTTCCATCGGCCGGATAAGTTCTAAAATCCCCCCCACATCTTCAATTGTGGCAGGCCTAACTTGTTCGTAAGACTGTTCGATCACCATGGTGCCGATACCGTTACGACTAAACAGTTCTGACACCAAAGCACCGTCTTCACGGTAGCTAATGAGATGGCTACGGGCAACACCATGCCGAGAGGCTTTCACGGCGGCCTGTAGGTGACGACACAGTTCCGATGGCACTTGATCAGGGGCGCTATGTTTCGCCATATATTGACTCACCAAGCGCTCAGCGGTGTCGGCTAGCAGTTCTGACCGCAGCGCTTCGCTACTATCACGAACCCCGCCGTTTTCGCCAAATAGTATTAACTTATCGGCATCAAGACTGATGGCGACCTGAGTCGCTACATCTTCAACGGCCAGATTGAAAATCTCCCCGGTGGGTGAGTAGCCCAGATGTGACAGCAGGACGATATTATTCATGCTGAGCTGCTGCCGGATCGCTTCTTGATCAATCCGCCGAACTTCACCGGTATGGCAAAGGTCGACACCGTTATAGATGCCGAATGGCCGAGCGGTGACGAAATTACCGCTACAGACACGAATTTTCGCACCATGCATGGGGGAGTTAGCCAGCCCCATCGACAGTTTGGCTTCGATTTCGATACGCAAGCTGGCGGCGGATTCGATCACGCAGCGGAGGGTGTTGGTATCGGTAATACGTAAATGATGATGCACTCGATCGACTATATTTTGCTCTTCAAGGCGCGCTTCAATTTGAGGACGAGAGCCATGAATCAAAACTAACTTCACCCCAAGACTATTGAGCAGGGCAATATCGTGAATAATGTTGGCGAAATTGGCGTCAGCGAGCGCTTCTCCTCCTAGCATCAGGACAAAGGTTTTCCCCCTATGGGCATTGATATAGGGAGAGCTATGGCGAAACCAGTTTACGTAGGGAGTACTTTCTTTATTCACGATTAAAAACAGTACCTTGCAATCAGTTGCTCTAATACCGCTACTGTAGGCTTTATCTGATCAAAAGCCAAATATTCATCGGGCTGATGAGCCTGATCGATAGAGCCAGGGCCCATCACAATGGTATCCATTCCCAAGTCTTGCATAAAGGGGGCTTCTGTACCGAAGGCGACAGCTTCGGCCTGATGGCCGGTGAGTCGTTCTGCGGTTGTCACCAGCTCAGAATGCTTATCGTTGCTAAAGGGGCGTACTTCGGGAAACAGAGGTTCAGTGGTAATCTCGACGCCAAACTTATTTTCTAGAGGCTGTAAGCGCTGACCAATGGCTTCTCGGAGCACGTCTGCCGACATGCCTGGCAGTGGACGTAGGTCATACTCTAATTCGCAAGCGCCGCAGATACGGTTAGGGTTATCACCCCCATGAATACAACCTAAATTGAGCGTGGGCACCGAGACTTTAAAATCGCTGTTTTGATAGTTTTGCTGTAACTCTTGTCGAAACTGGATCAACTGCCCTAACACTGAATGCATCGCGTCAAGTGCGTTTGCTCCAAGGGCCGGATCGGATGAATGGCCAGCGGTACCTTTAATTTTGATCTGCTCCATCATAATGCCTTTATGCATATAAATGGGGCGTAAGCTGGTGGGTTCGCCTATGACCGCGTAACGGGCCTTAGGGCGACCCGCCTCAGCGAGTGCACGGGCGCCATTCATGGAACTTTCTTCATCGGCGGTCGCCAGAATGATCAGCGGCTGTTTGAATGTATTGTGTGCATATTTGCGGGCTGCTTCGATGGCGATGGGAAAGAAACCTTTCATATCGCAGGTGCCGAGGCCGTAGAAGCGGTTATTTTTCTCGGTCAGCTTAAAGGGATCGCTATGCCATCGTTCGGCATTAAAAGGCACGGTGTCGGTATGTCCCGATAGTACTAGCCCGCCAGAGCCACTGCCGAGCGTAGCAATCAGATTGGCTTTTTCTGGGGCACCGGGAATGGCCATGATCTCAGTTTTAAACCCTAGCGCTGAGAGCCACTGCTCGAGCTTCTCTATCACCTTGAGATTACTTTGATCCCAATGAGCCGCGGTACAGCTCACAGAGGGCGTAGCGATCAGTTCTGTCAGCATAGTCAGCAACTCAGGCGTGGCAGGGCGCATGGCAATATCCGTGTATTATATAATTATAAGGCTATTGTGCAGTGTTTGAGGGTAATATAAAAGGTGGTCAATATATTCGTCAGTTAAAAAGAAAACCCCGCAAGGAGCGGGGTTGGCGAGGTATCGATTTAATGTTCGATGCTTTTAAATACGTGTTAGCCAGCCATGTTTATCTTCTGCTTTACCCCACTGAATATCATTCAATGCTTGACGCAATTTGAGGGTGGTTTGACCAATCCCACCATTACCAACCGGATAGTCTTTGCCGTCATGAATCAGCGTGCCGACTGGCGTCAATACTGCCGCTGTGCCTGATAGTGCTGCTTCACAGCCTGGCTTCGCGGCTCTTTCCAGTAGCTCATCAACGCTGAGTTGACGTTCTTGAACGTCCATACCTAAATCTCGAGCTAGGGTGAGGATGGAATCACGGGTAACACCGTGTAAAAAACTCTCATCTAACGCTTTGGTAATCACGGTATTGCCGTCGATTAGTAGGAAGTTAGCCGCGCCGGTTTCCTGTACATCACCCTCGGGGCAGAATAGTACCTGATCCGCATTGAACGCTTGTTTAGCTTTCATGATCGGCCGTAGCGCACTGGCATAATTACCACCACTTTTAATCATTCCCATATGCGCGGCACAGCGAGCGCCGTTCTCTTCCAGCAGCAGGCGCAGGGTGGTGTCACCTCCGGCAAAGTAATCACCAACGGGGGATAATAAAATATACTGGAAAGAGGTGACGGATGGTGCTGCCGCTTTCCCGATGGCTGGCTCTGTACCGAAGTGCGTCGGGCGAATATACATCGAGCCAGGAGGCGCAGGCACTTCATCTTTATAGCGGCTGACAATGTCGATGATCATCTGGCCGGTAGCGGCTTTATCGATGGCTGGCAGTGCCAGCAACTCGCTACTCTGAGAAAAACGTTCGATATTGCGATCCATACGGAAAATATTGATCGATCCGTCTTCGTGTCGGAACGCCTTAAGGCCCTCAAAGCAGGTGCTGGAATAGTGTAGAACATGGGCACCGGGATGTAGCTGAATGCTGTCGCTACTGACGATCTCAGATGGGCTCCAGCGATTGCCATCAAACCTAGCGATTGCCATTTCCGGTATAAACACAGTTCCAAAAGCTGCCATTGGTTACCTCGAACATATAAAAAGTTGATGGGTCTGAGTGGATTGATCTGTTGCACGCAGCGCGATTCAGAGAATTTTCAGGCAAACAATTGTAATCAGCAATCGCTAAAAAGGGAATCGGCTAGCGGATAATAAAGTTGGCGAAACGATAGAAAAGTCGTTATTTATTGATCTCTAGGGGGCTGTTGTTATTGCGTGGTACAAAGCTGAAGGGTCGATAGGTGACGTGTTAGCGAGAAATGCTATACTGCGCCTTTATCTAATATCCTCTTTGGCCGACAGGAACCCCCTTGAAAGTTCTGATAGTAAAAACCTCATCCATGGGGGATGTTATTCATACACTGCCAGCGCTGACTGATGCGGTGAAGGCGATACCCGGTATCCGTTTTGACTGGGTAGTCGAAGAAGCGTTCGCTGAAATTCCGAGCTGGCACTTTGCTGTTGATAAGGTCATACCCGTTGCGATTCGTCGTTGGCGCAAAAATATCTGGCAGGCGCTACGCAGTGGCGAGTGGCGGCGTTATCGCGCGGCGTTGGCTGAAACCGATTATGATGTTGTCATTGATGCACAGGGACTGATAAAAAGCGCCTTGCTGGTGACTCGCTATAGTCGAGGCATACAGTGTGGTTATGATAAGCACTCCGCCAGAGAGCCATTAGCTGCCCGCTTTTATCAGCGTCAATACTATGTGGATGAACAGCAGCATGCAGTAGAGAGGACTCGTCAGCTGTTTGCTCAGGCGTTGGACTATGAGCTTGAAGGGCGGGGCGACTTCGCCATTCGCAAGCATTTTATTGACGATCAACAAGCGGCCTCGAATTATCTCGTATTTTTGCATAGCACGACTCGCTTTGATAAGCATTGGCCAGAGGTGTATTGGCGAGAACTCATCGCTAAGGCGGAAGCAGCCGGCTGGAACATTAAATTGCCCTGGGGCAGCCCTGAAGAAAAGGCGCGGGCTGAGAGACTGGCCAAAGGGCATCATGCGGTTGAGGTTTTGCCTAAATTAAATCTGGCGCAGGTGACCACGGTATTAGCCGGTGCAGCTGCCTGTGTGTCTGTAGATACTGGATTATCGCATATGGCCGCCGCACTGGATCGGCCTAACGTGATCCTGTTTGGTCCTACCGATCCAGGTCTTGTGGGTGGCTATGGCAAAGATCAGCTCTGTCTTGAGGCTTCTCAACAGAAGCCTAGCGAGCGTGAGGTAGAGCCTGCCGTGTTTGCTAACCTGACGCCGGATATCGTGTGGACTAAACTAATTAGGATTACAGATTGATCATCTAGCTATTTGTGATCGATAATTTTTTATGCTCTAGAACACCTAGCTTAAGCAAGGTATCGATCTCTTGTTGGTTAAGGATAAAGCGCTTAAACTCATCCTCAAGTGTTCCTTCATTGAGCATCCGAACCCAGCGTCTATAATGGTCTCCCATTTTGGCATTTGTTGTTTCTAACAGCCGTTTTCGGTTTTGTATATTACGTTCGAATTGTGCGTAGTTTCTGATGGGATAATGGTGTACAGAAATACCGGGCTCGTTTCGAGCATTCATCAGCTTCCAGACATGTTTAGCCCGGTGGTTGCCGCCTTTGAGTCGAATGAGACCATATGGGTTAACAATGGTTTTAGGGCTGATTTTAACTAATAGCATTGCGACGGCAGTTTCATTGATTTGAGCACTAGAATCATAAAGTATGGGGTTTTTTACTCGCAGTGATGCATGTGAATAATGATAACCCTTGCTTAAAACTGAGTAATCTAATGCCATATTATACCGACGAACAGTAACAACTGAGTCAGTATAATGAAGATAGTCTTGGAGTGATTCTGCTTCTTCAGCTTGCCAGAATTCGTCAGCATCATTACTGATGACTAAATCTGCTTTTAACTCGGTTCGGCAATACTCTGCCAGTTCAGTCATCCAGCGTGCTTGTTGATAGTTTTGGTCAGGCTGATCTATAACGTGCAGGTCAAATTCGGATTTCAAAACCTCAAGAATTTCTCGTGTTCCATCATCAGAGGCGTTATCCATAACGGCGAAACATTGAACGCCCTGCGCAGCATGGTAACGAATGTTATCTTCAATAATATCGGCTTCGTTCTTGACGAGTATCGTCATAGCTAACCGGATCGGACCTCGGTGTCTCAATCTATGGTGCCAATATTGAATGGGTTTTAGTATCACGGCTCTTCTCTGTAATTTAGATATAAAAGAACTATTTAGTGCTAACACCTATACCAGAAAGTAACTCTTTCCACCCGTCTGGAATAGTCGCTGAGGTGAGTGCTTCGACCTCTAAGTCAGGTCTAAGGCATTTTGCTGTTAATAAAGCTGTAGAAATATCGCCACAGAGTATACAGTTAGTTTTAAAGAGGGATAGCATTATCTCGATTGGTAGTTCAGCAGGCAACTCTATGAGCCCTTCTAGTTGCAAAGAGTGTTTTGCTGTGGATCTAGGGTGATGTTTGAACGCTACACATTGCCCTGATTTTGAAGTAATCCACGTATGTAACCGATTAATTTTTGTGCTATCAAGTACTGACTCATGAGGTAACAATAATAGAGCGTCAAGCTGCTGCAATGAATGTGCAAGCTCTGGATAGTTTTCTAGGCAGGCTTGAGATAGTTCTGTAAACTCTGATCTGGTGATATCCAAAGGGAGATGTTTGATATTTTTTCCTTTCAGTAGCGGGGTTACTTGCTTCGGAAAGGTAACGTGAGCGATACTTATCCAGTCTGATGCACCAATAGTTGGCGGCTGTTTCCACCATGTGCCATAGGATATTTTCTTTATAAAATTATCTATCAGTTTATCTTTGATCCAGTGAGTTTTACGACCTAAATAGGTATAAGTGCCATCATCTATATAATGCCCTATTGCTTTGCAATGGCAATGGGCCATTGCGTATTGAAATTCAATTCTTCGATCATTAGCCGTGTAAATGTTGCTCGGATTTATTAATGATATTAACTGATTTATTTTTTTTAGCTCTTGCTTTCTTTGCTTTTTTTTCGTTAACCCTTTGGACTTTTTAGAAACTATTTGAATTGAGTTGAATGGTGAATTTTTCCATGTAAGGAATGACTTAACAAATGGAGATGCGGATGGCGGTTGATCTATTAAACATATATATTTTGAATCGCGTGCTGGCAAGGAGAAAGCAACCATGCTTGCTGTAAGCATATTGAAAGGCGTAGATGCAAAAAAAAGATGGCTGCTCATTAGCTGATTTCCTGAATTCTTTTTATAACATTTTTTAGGTGTTCTGAGGAGCTATCTTGCCAACGGCCCGGTAATTGATATTCCTTAACTAGATACTCAAAGAAATTAGAAATGATTAGTGGGTCTGGATGCCATTTATAAGAATTTCTTATTGCGTTAATTAATTGTTTTTGTGTATTACAGGTAAGTGTTAGTCCATCTATATTATAGAAAGCCTGGCCTAAGGATATGACTGTTTTGTTTTGAAGTAATGATTCAATACCAACAGTTGAGTTGATGGTTATCACTGCTGTTGCATGATAGATAAGTTCAGCTGTAGTTAATTTATCATCATCTAATAATAATAATTTTTTAGATTTTTTTGAGCTTTCTATTGATTTTGAATAATTTTGAGAACATGCAGGATGAGTCTTAAAAATAAAAATAGGAGATTCTTTGTCAAGTTCAAGAGATGCTTTATTTATTATTTCAATAAAGTCATACATATCTTTAATCCAAGGTGAGAATCGTATTATTTGACTATCAGTATTAACTTGCAAGGGAATGAAAATATATTTTTCAGGAAGTTTTTGTTTTTTTAAAGTGCTTGGGTTGAATGTAATTAGCTCTTTGTAATTGAATTTTCCGTCGGAATATGTCTGGTAAAATGATTTTTCTCTTGGGACTGAGTTTAAATAGTTTATGCCATGAGGGTCAATTGTTGTATGTCCAGGTAATAGCCCGTTTTCCATATAAATACATTGGATTCCAAGGTTTTTGGCAGCGATAGATACAATTGATTGCCTATGTTTTAGACCGTTCCATAGAATAATTTTATTAATGTTTCTATTGGCTAACGCTTTATAGTAGCAAAGATATAGCCAATAGGACTCAGTGGATTTGAGCGCGTTAAAAAAAAACCAGAATGTAGTGTTTTTGAAGCGGTACTTGGAATGGTTTTTCTTCTCACTGATGAGGATATGTACTGCTGCATTGATACTTTTGAAGGGGATGGAGGTCAGTGCAGGGATAACGCATTCCTTGTAATTGATGACTCTACTACTATCAAGGTAGGTTGCTAGCTTGCTGAAGTAGTCTTTATGTATCCTTCGAGAGGCAAAGAACGCAGTAGTCATGGGCTATCCAGATTAGATTATTTTAACGCAGTAGGGTACAATGATACTATTTCATGCATACTAATAAAAGCTGCTTATGGTCACTAGTTATGCGGGCGATTTGAGAATGTTGTTGTTATTGCAGCGAAAATAAAAGAAGTAATTGAGACTATTTTTTATTATCTTTAATAACTCGTTTTTTACATGCTGTTGAAAATCTTATTCAAATAAAGAGAAGTTGGCTTTAATATTTATGAGAAAATACCGGATAGGCTTTTTGCTAGGGTCTTTAAATGGTGCTGGTGCCGAAAAGACAATAATTGTTATTGCTAAGCAGTTAGCTGTTCTAGGTCATAATGTTTATCTTTTACTATTAAAAAACACTGGCGATTATTTCCCTCCTGAAAATATCAAGCTGATTGAGGTTGAAGGGGAAGGGCGCCATGAAAAAAACAAATCATTGAGTGTGATTTGTGAAAAAACAAACTTCAATTTTTTTGTGACTAGTCGAGCTGAATATTATGATGCAATTAGTGCTGAAAAAATATTTGCGTCTGTGCATATAACGCCCACAGCTTGGATAGATCTTCCTAAATGGAGGTTTTTGAAAAGATGGATGCGAATTAAAAGGCTGAAGTCAAAATTCAAGGGTAAGAACTTAATTGCGCTTTCTTATGGAATTAAAAATGATTTAGTCTCTAACCTTGGTTGTGATGAAAGTAATATTGTGGTGTTAAATAATCCATTTGAATTAAGTGTTATGCGCAGTAAATCTATTGAACGCCAACATGGATATGATTTTGAATATATTGTTTATGTTGCATCATTTATTGAACGTAAACGACACGAAGATCTTATTAATGCATTTCACATGCTAAAAAATGACTCAATAAAACTAGTACTTGTTGGCAAAGGAGAATTGGAATCTAAAATTAAGGCGTTGGTAAGTGCAAGAGGTCTGACTGATAGAGTTGTTTTTCATGGTTGGGATGCTAACCCTTATTCTATCATTAAAAATGCAAGAGTGTCTGTTTTGGTCTCTTCTGCTGAAGGGTTACCGAGAACGCTCGTTGAATCTTTGGTATTAGGTGTGCCTATGGTTTCCACTGATTGTCCGTCAGGACCAAATGAGGTTTTAACTGGAAATTTAGCAAAGTTTTTGGTTCCGATTGGTGATACCGTAGCGCTTGCTAATGCTATTGACAGTGCATTAATAGAATATCCGGAAATAAAACCGGAAGTAGTCGAGCGGTTTGATGCTAAATTAGTTGCTAACAGATATATATCCCTATTTGAAAAATAGTTACTTGCAGAGATAAGATTCATGATTTCAAAAAAATATAGTTGTATTTTTATACATATTCCTAAAACAGCAGGTCAGAGTGTTGAACAACTGTTTATAGATGATGAAGGATTGACGAAAGATACTAAGTATCAGTTATTACTTGGTATTAATCCTGATCCAGAGAAAGGCCCTGAACGTATTTCTCACTTGAAAGCATGTGAATATAAGCAGCTTGGATATGTATCAGAAGCGGAATATGAAAATTTATTTAAATTTTCATTTGTCAGGAACCCTTGGGAGCGGATTGTCTCCGAGTATCGTTATAGGCATTTTTGGAAGCAGTTTAGCTTTCGGGACTTTGTTCTCAGTCACCTTCCAGAAGAGGACAGCTACTGTGATTACTCTCGGCATATTATACCTCAAAGTGATTATTTGTATGATGAATCTGGAAAGCTTATTGTGGACTATGTAGGGCGATTTGAAACTCTACAAGATGATTTTTATAAAATATGTCAAGCTATTGGTTTTGATAATAATGTAATACCCCATATAAATAAATCTGGTCTAAAAAAGTTTAGACATAAAATAAAGCGACAAATTGGATTGACTAAATCATTTCAAAAAGACTTTAAAGATTATCGTGCCTTCTTTGATGATGATACTGCGAGTATAGTTGAGAACATGTACCGGAAAGATATTGAAAACTTTGGGTATTGTTTTGATGGTTCAGCAAAAAAGTAGATCTTTAGTGGTTAATATGAAAAAAATTAAAGCAATTGTCTTAACTTATGATAAATATCGTAGTTTTACAGATCATATGATTCTTTGCTACGAAAAGTTATGGCCTCAGCATCCGTTTATATTTCAGGTGCCATATCAAGATATTGAACCTACAATTTTATCTGATAAAGTTGACTATATTAAGTGTCCTTCAGATATTAAAGGGACAGTGCTTACCTTGCTTAAAGATTTAGATGATGAAACGCTTGTCTATTGGTGTATTGATGATAAGTATCCTATTTATCTCAATGTTCATGAAATTGAGAAAATACATAGCGACGTATGCCAACAAGATAATGGTGGTATAGATGGTGTGCTTTTTTGTCGGTGTAGAGGTATGCTGGAAAGGAAAAATCTGGTTAAGAAAAGCTTTTTTAGTAGAAGGGAAGACGTATTAATAGAAAGGAAAAACTATCAGCAAATATGGCTCCACCAATATCTAAAAGTTAAAGTGATACGAAACCTTTTTAAGGCTTTTCCAGATAGTATCTCTACAGCGAAAGTTATGGATTCCTATAAAGATCAGTTAGAAAAACCAGCTGATCAGAGGATTTATGTGACACGGGATAATTTTGCTACATTTGGTGAAAGTACATCGCGTGGAGTTGTCACGGAAAATTGTTTTAATAGTATGAAAAATCATGGGGTTATTATTCCTGAGTGGGTTACTGAAACTACTAAGAGTGAAATCATTATGGGGTAGTTATTAGCTTAGCCTGTATGCTATTACCTAATAATGCAAAGGCTTTGAGTAAGTTGGCTTCAGTGAAGATTTAAATTCGATATTTATTCTTGATTTTTTTCGGCTGTGTCTTAAAGCGTTTATGAACCCACATATATTGAGAAGGGGCTTTTCTAATACCCGCTTCTATTGCCTGATTTATCAATGTAGCGTCAACCTCTTCGGAACCTGAGGGAAACCCTGTTACTTCACTACACTCCAAAATATAGCCTGAATTGTCAGGCTTTCGCCAGCAATCGAGTTTAATCAAGGGGGAGCCATTTAAACTATGCATTTTGGTGGTCGCTAACGTAGTGGCGGCAGGGTGACCAAAAAAAGGTGCAAACGTCGCATTTTTTCGCCCTAGGTCTTGATCGGGGGCATACCAGATACAGTGATTCTTGCGCATTGCGCGTAGCATTTGTCGCGTTTTTTGGCGTTCAACCGGAAAACTGAACCGCTGTCGTCCTTGGGTGAAAAACCATTCAAGCATCGGGTTATCATGTTGTCGATAAAGGGTACTGCAGGGTTTGCCGTGAAGGGAGAAAAGTAACCCGGCAAGATCCAAACAGGAGAAATGCCAGCCCATTAAAATCACACCATGACCTTTGTCTAGGGCTCGATCGAGCAGATCGAAGTTGTGAAACTCGGTTCGTTGACGAAAAAAACGTTCATCTTTCCAGTAGGCCCAACCGGTTTCAATCAGGCCTATGCCGTTATTTTCAAACACTTCTTTGATGCGTTGCTGTTGTTCTTGAGGCGATAATTCAGGAAAGCAGAGCTGAATATTAACGCGGGTGATATGACGGCGAGTTTTCATCAGACGGTAGAGCGCTCGACCAAGGTATTTTCCGATCGATAAGCCCCAGCGATAGGGAAGTGCACAGATTAAGCGTAGCAGGCCGATACTCAACCATATCAGCCAGTATTTAGGTGCAAGAAAATCTGACCAGCGTGCTTCTTTGTTGCCCACAATTCATCCAGATACTGTAAAATCAGGCAATTATAATGTTCGTGCTTACGGAACACTAGTATCAAGTCCGTTCGACTGTTAATGCGTTGAAGCTTGATGACTCGGATTTCGTGTGCCTTAGTGAATTGATAAGAGCGTTTTGATTTGTGAAAAAAGATAACAGTGTTCAGGTGTATCTACGCTTATTGCAGTATGTCAAAAAGTATTGGTCAGCATTTCTGCTCAGTGTGCTGGGTTTTGCGATTTATGCCGGTTCTCAGACGGCATCGGCTAAATGGCTGGAAGCCTTTGTCGATACCGTTGGCTCTGGGGAGTTTGATAATCGTGGCTGGCTGGCGCTCGCGGTGCTGGGGATTTTCTTTGTTCGAGGGCTGGGTACTTTTTTGGGTAACTATGGCCTGTCTTATGTCGCACGGTTTGTTGTCCATGACTTAAGAACCGATCTATTCAAACACTTGTTGCTCTTGCCCAGCAGCTACTTTCATAAGCATTCCAGTGGCGAGCTGTTAGCGAAGCTGACGTATAACGTTGAGCAGGTCACCGGGGCGGCAACTAATGCGCTCAAAGTGGCGATTCGTGAAGGCTTTACGGTGTTAGGTTTATTTGGCTATATGCTTTACCTCAACTGGAAGTTAACGCTGTTGTTTCTAGTGGTTGGGCCTGTGGTCGGGGCCGTCGTGGCGATTGCTGCCCGACGTATGCGCGGTATTAGTCGGCACGTACAGAAGAGTGTGGGGAATATTACTGCAGCGGCCTCAGAGGCGATTAAAGGTTATCAGGTGGTGCGTATTTTTGGTGCCACTGAGTTGGAAGTCGATCGATTTACCAAAGTCAGTCAGCAAAATCGTCGTCAGGTGATGAAAATGGTGGTGACTCAGTCGGTCACCACGCCCGTTGTACAGATGATGGTGGCCGGTGTGATTGCACTGATGACTTATCTGGCGATGCAGCCTGAGTTGATTAATGAAATGAGTACCGGTCAATTCATCGCCTTTATTTCTGCAGCAGCATTGATGGCCAAACCGGTGCGTTCATTAACTGAGATTGGCAGCATGATTCAGCAGGGTTTAGCCGCTTCGGAGAGTGTTTTTGAGGTGGTGGATACCGCCCCGGAACGCGATACTGGCACGCATGATCCTGAGCAGGTTAACGGTGCATTAGCCTTTAATAAGCTTGGTTTTAAGTATGAAGCCGATGGTAAGCAGATACTCGACAATATTACCGTGGCGATTAGGCCGGGTGAAACGGTTGCCTTGGTGGGGAAGTCGGGAAGCGGCAAGTCGACGTTAGCGGGGCTGTTGCCGCGTTTTTATGATGCGACTGAAGGCGAAATTTTACTCGATGGCTGCAATATTCAAGATTATACATTGACCAATCTGCGCCGTCAGATTGCCTTAGTCAATCAGCAAGTGGTGCTTTTCAATGGTACGATTGCTGAGAATATTGCTTACGGCGGTATGGCAAACTGTTCTCGCGAGATGATCGAAGCGGCGGCCGAGGCGGCTCATGTGACTGAGTTCGTGCAGCACCTTCCCGATGGGCTAGAGACGATGGTGGGTGAAAATGGTGTATTGCTCTCTGGTGGTCAGCGACAGCGTATTGCAATAGCGCGAGCGATTCTCAAAGATGCACCGATTCTGATTCTGGACGAAGCCACCTCGGCACTCGATACTGAATCTGAGCGACATATTCAAGATGCGCTTGAACATGTGATGCAAGGACGCACTACCTTGGTGATCGCTCACCGATTATCAACCATTGAGAACGCTGACCGCATTCTGGTGATGGAATCGGGTCGCATTGTTGAGCAGGGGTCACATACGCAGTTACTTCAGCATAATGGCATTTATGCTAACCTGCAGCGGCTGCAATTTTCTGAGGTTGCCGATGATACTGATATAGATCAACCTGCCGATCAGGATACTAAATAATGAAACTGGTAATGCCCCAATTAAATAAAGCTCAAGTGTTAGTGGTGGGTGATCTCATGTTGGATCGCTACTGGCATGGGCCTACTTCTCGCATCTCACCGGAAGCGCCGGTGCCGGTGGTTAAAGTCGATCAAAAAGAGGATCGTCCCGGTGGCGCGGCCAATGTGGCGTTGAATATTACGGCCTTGGGTGGGGGTGTTTCTTTAGTCGGTATTGTTGGTAAAGATGAAGCCGGAGAGGCGTTACAGCAGCAGCTCGTATCGGCTCGGGTGAATTGTGAGTTTTGTCACAGCAGCCGCGAACCGACGATCACCAAGTTGCGCGTATTGAGCCGTCATCAACAGCTGATTCGGTTAGATTTTGAAGAGCGTTTCAGTGCCGAGCATAGCGATGATGTGCAGCAACAGGTTGAGGCGTTGTTAGGTAACGTACGGGCATTGATCTTATCGGATTATGATAAAGGCACCCTGAGTGATCCTCAACGTTTGATTCATGCGGCACGCAAGGCCAAGGTGCCGGTACTGATCGACCCTAAAGGTACAGATTTCGAACGCTACCGTGGCGCAACATTACTCACACCCAATATGGGTGAGTTTGAAGCGGTGGTCGGCCGGTGTGAATCGGAGCAAGCCTTGGTCGAAAAAGCGAAACGCTTGGTGCTGCAGCTCGAGCTTGACGCGTTACTCGTCACGCGCAGTGAGCAGGGGATGACACTGATTAAGCCGGGCCAAAATGAGGTGCACTTTCCTGCCCGCGCCCGCGAAGTGTTTGATGTGACTGGCGCGGGGGATACGGTGATCTCTACTCTCGCCACGGCTCTGGCCGCTGGGGAAAGCTTGGAAGTGGCGACGGGGCTGGCCAATATTGCTGCGGGTATTGTGGTGGGTAAGCTGGGCACGGCCGCGATTAGTGGCCCAGAGCTACGTCGGGCGGTGAATCAAGCGCAAGGTTCTGAACGGGGCGTGGTGAGTGATGAGCAGTTATTAGTGGCGTTAGCCGATGCCCGTGCGGCGGGTGAAAAAATTGTCTTTACTAACGGTTGCTTTGATATCTTGCACGCCGGTCATGTGGGCTATCTGGAGCAAGCTCGGGCTCAAGGGGATCGCTTGGTCTTGGCGATTAATGATGATGAGTCGGTGCGACGACTGAAGGGCGAAGGTCGACCGATTAATCCAGTCGAACGCCGCAAAGCTGTATTAGCGGGGCTTGAGGCCGTGGATTGGGTGGTTAGCTATGCTGAGGATACGCCAGAGCGCTTGTTGGCACAGGTTCGTCCTGAAGTGTTGGTGAAAGGCGGTGATTATGGTCTCGATGGTGTCGTCGGGGGGGAATTTGTGCGTAGCTATGGCGGCGAGGTGAAAGTGTTGTCGTTCCTCGATAATTGCTCCACTACCGCCATTGTTGAGAAGATTCAGGGTAGCTAACGCAACTTCTTAACGTAACTTTTAACGCAACTTAATAAGACAACCTTAAAGCGCCGCCCTGTCGGTGGTTTGCTTAAGTGGTGTGGCGGGCTAGGCAGTCGGCCACAGTCGTCACATTAGCGCGCAGATGATCGGGATTAATGGTGCCGATAATGGCACTGCTAACGCCGGGATGCCCCAGCACTAAATCAAAACTGGCGCGTACGGGGTCGGTGGTGTGTGCCTGAGGAATATGTCCCGAGGACAGCGCCTTTTTGATAAAAATACCTTTCTGCTGGGCGAGAGCATAGTCGATCACCGGTAATTCATGTTGATCATTCAGGTTGTAAGTGATCATGGCGATATCCGCGTGCTTGAGTGTTTCGATACCGCCTTCGATGGTCTTAGTCGACATTCCCCCTGCACGAATTTTACCTTCGGCTTTGAGTAACGCGAGCTGCTGTAGGACGCCGTCCTGATGGATCCGCTGCAGATCGTTACCGTCAGAATGTACTAAGAGGATATCGATCACATCGGTGTTGAGCCGTTTTAAGCTGCGCTCAACGCTGAAACGGATATGTTCCGGACTGAAGTTAAAGTGTGATAGCCCTGTTTGCGGATCAAATTCTTCCCCTACCTTGCTACAGATTAGCCAATCATTGCGTTGATTGGTTAATAGCTGGCCCAGTCGTATCTCGCTGTTACCATAGGCGGGTGCGGTATCGAGTAGGTTAATGCCGAGCGCTTTACTGATATCCAGTAGATAACGTGCAGCGGTATCATCCGGAATGGTGAACTGATCGGGATACTTTACGCCTTTATCGCGTCCAAGCTTTACCGTGCCAAGCCCAATAGGGCTGACCTGTAAATCGGTACCGGCAATCGTGCGAGGGGTTAGCAAAATAGAGTCTCCCAGACGGGTTGAGCAATATCGGGACGGGGCAGGTGATCAATGATGGTCGTATCGGCGCGGTATTGCGGGCTAATCGCTTGATGCTGCAGCAGGGTGAGAATTTGATCGGCTAAATCTGGCGCTAATGCCAGTTTGGTTGGCCAACTGATAATGCTATTTTGTTGCGCCTGGGCAAAGGCTGAGTCAGGCCGAGTGAGCGATGATTGTTTGGGTTCCGCGCGATTAATATGCAAACTCGCCCAGCGAGGATTCTTCAAATTAATCCATGGCAGTAGTTCTGCGATCAGCTTTTGGGCTTTTTCAATCTGTTGTTGTGGCGTTAAGTTGACCCCAGTTTCAGCCAGATTACCACCGAGATACCATACCTGTTCGCCATCAATGGTGGGGTGTGTGGTGATAGTGACCACTGGCTTACTGCCGCTACTGATGCAGTGAGCAAAGGTCGGTAATACACTAGCGTGTCGCACCATGACCATATGCAGAGGCCGACGCTGCATCTGTGGCTGCTCAATATTTAGCTGCTGCAACAGTGCTTCAGTCCCTTCACCGGCCGTGGTGATATAGCGTTGCGCTTCGATGTGCACTTGCGGCAGTTGTATCGCTGCGATCGAGCCTTGAGTGGCACAGACTCGAACGTCATCGGCGGTGACTTTAACGATACGCTGTAAGACTGGTTTCGTCAGTGCTTCGATGACCGATGGCACATCGAGCACAATTTCATTCAGCTTGTAAAGGTTGCCACGAAACTGTGGGTCGTTGAATACCTGAGGTCGCTCCTCAGCGCTGATGGCTTCTACTCGGCCTTTTAGGGCTTTGCTGGCAAAAAAACTGGTCATTTTTGCCCCAAGGGAGGCTTTCGACCACATGTAGTGGGCTTCTGAGAGTATCCGTGCGGCACTGAGATCCAACTCTCCTCGGCCCTGCAAACAGGCACGCCAGCGAGATGGCATATCGGCTATACTGCTGGAGGCTTGAGTCAGCACGCCATTTAGAGCATATTTGGTGCCACCATGGATGATGCCTTGCGAACGCACTGACTGAGCACCGCCGAGATCACCCGTTTCTAACAAGAGCGCATCAAAACCCTGTTGTTGCGCGCGATTGAGCAACCATAGGCCAGCGATACCGCCCCCCAGAATCACCAGATCTGTCTTTATCGTTTGCATGTATTATTCCGCCGATTAACAGTGACTATTATACCTTCGGTATCATAGTCTGATAATGGTAAACTGATTTTTTCTGTCCGGAATACGCTTACCTTCATATGGCCCGATTTCTTTATTCGTTGTTATTTTACTGCCTAACACCGCTTATTTTGTTGAAACTATGGCGACGTGGGCGTCAGAGTCCAGAATATCGTCAGCGTTGGCGAGAACGGTTTGGCTTTGTGCCCCGTTTAGCCGGTGAACGGCCTATCTGGATTCATGCGGTTTCGTTTGGTGAAACCATGGCGATTATTCCGTTAGTCGAAAAACTATTGACGGAGCAGCCATCGATACCGGTGTTCATCACCAGTATGACGCCGACCGGTAGTGCGCGGGTGCAGCACCATTTTGGCGATCGTGTTGGTCATGCCTACTGTCCCTATGATCTTCCTGATGCCTTGAGCCGCTTTCATCGACGCATTCAACCGCGAAGCTGCGTCATTGTCGAAACGGAACTGTGGCCTAACCTTATCCACAGCTGTGCTAAACGCGGAGTGCCGATCTTGGTAACCAATGCTCGCTTATCTGCTCGCTCGGCACGTGGCTATCAGCGGTTTCAATGGCTTATCAAACCGATGCTGCAAGAGATCACCACGATTGCGGTGCAAAATCAGACCGATGCGGAGCGTTTTGCCGCTTTAGGCTTGTCTGTGGATAAGTTGCAGGTAACCGGCAGTATTAAATTTGATATCGCTGCGCCGCAAAACAGCGTTAGTGAAGCCGCGCATTTACGCGCTGCTTGGGGGGCGGAGCGTCCGGTGATTATTGCGGCGAGCACCCATGATGATGAAGAAGCGCAACTGCTTGAGGTATTTGCTAATCTACAGTCGCGCTATCATAACTTACTATTGATTTTAGTGCCGCGTCATCCCGAGCGTTTCACTACCATCTACGATCAGAGTCTCTGTGCGGGATTTGAGACCTGCCGTCGTAGTCAAGCGTCAGCGCCAACCCCAGAGTGTGAGGTTTATCTGGGCGATACGATGGGCGACCTAATGACGCTCTACAGTACGGCGGATATGGCTTTTGTCGGTGGCAGTTTAATTGAGAGGGGCGGCCATAACCCACTCGAGCCGGCGGTTTTGGCTAAGCCGGTGTTAATGGGACCTTATGTGTATAACTTTCAGCACATTGTCGAGACGATGACACAAGAGCTGGCGCTACAAGTGGTGAGTGATGCTGCCGAGTTACAGTCAGCTATGGCTGAACTGTTGGCGCATCCGGCACAGGCGCAAGCGATGGGGATGCGAGGCAGCAACTATATTGCCGCGAATCGTGGCGCGTTGGAGCAACAGTTGGCGTTGCTGAAACAGCAGGCAGGCATTGATTCACCTGCATAACATACTTGCCTGCTTTACTCGCGATTGAGCTTAGGAGGATGTCTCCTCGGCAGTACTGAATTGTCGATCCATCGCTTCACACAACCAGTGTCCAATAAAGAGATGCGCTTCCTGAATTCTCGCGGTTTCAGTGCTTGGCGCCTTAATGAGATGATCGGCAATACTGTTCAGTTTGCCGCCATTTTCGCCGGTCCATGCCCAGCAAACGGCGCCGATAGTTTGAGCCGCTTCGATGGCATGAATAACATTGGCACTGTTACCCGAGGTGGATAGCCCGATCACCAGATCACGAGGCTGACAAAGCGCTTCGATTTGACGGGTAAACACAGAATCAAAGCTATAGTCGTTTGAATGCGCGGTTAGAATCGAGGTATCGACGGTCAGTGCGATCGCCGGTAGTGCCCGTCGTTCAGCTTTATAACGGACCACAAATTCCGCGGCTAAATGCTGACTATCCGCGGCACTGCCACCATTGCCCATCAACAGAAGTTTACCGCCGGCAGCGAAGGTAGTCGCAATTTGAGCCGCGAGGGTGTCTACATCGGCTTGGATTTCCGGTAGCCGCTTAAACGTTTGCAGATGACGCTGCAGCGCGTTTTCAAATGACATGGTATGGATCCTTACAGGTCGAAGCTGAATGACTCGCCAGCTTGCTCGGCTAAAATGGCGCTCAGCACATCATTTAACAACGCGCCATCGCTATCACGCACCCAGGTATCACCGTTAAAATCAAAGTGAAATCCACCGCTACGCGCCGCCAGCCAGAGTTGTTTCACCGGTGTTTGACGGGTAAAGATCACTTGGGATTTGTTTTCACAGATGATTGTGAGTACGCCGCCGTTATTCATGAAATCGATGTCGGTTTCTGCGGTATCTAAAATTTCTTCTATCTGTTCGAGGGTGTCGTCAACTTTCTGGCTAAATTCAGATTCGTTCATGCTGGTCACAGTCGGTTACTCGGTGGCAAAAATTATTATTAGGGCAGAGTATATAGCAGTTCGTGCTGGTACTCATCATGGCAACAGCCCTGTATAATCGAACGATTAATTTAATGTCAGGGATAAACGTTGTGAAAGCCTGTTGGATAGCCATTTTTTTTAGTGCCTTGTTAATCGGTGGTTGTGGTCAGAAAGGTGAACTTTATCTGCCCGATCAAGCGCCTAAACAGACGCAACAGTAACCACATAGCATACCGGCCATCTTTGTTACGACTGAGGTTGTAGCGGCGATGACTGATAACACGGGTTCAGCCTTGCTGAGCAGTAACTCTATTGAAAGCAGACAGAAGACAATGGATAATTTTCAATATCTTAACGGCCATCTTTGCGCCGAGGAAGTGCTGGTAAGCCGCATTGCCGAACAGTATGGAACGCCGACGTATATCTATTCCCGCGATGCCTTAGAGCGCGCTTATTTGGATTATGCTCAGGCACTTGAGGGCCGCGATGCCTTGGTGTGCTATGCGGTAAAAGCGAACGCTAATATTGGCGTATTGAATGTGCTGGCGCGCTTAGGGGCGGGCTTCGATATCGTCTCATTAGGTGAGTTAGAGCGAGTAATTAAAGCCGGTGGCGATCCCGCTAAGGTTGTTTTTTCTGGGGTCGCTAAGCGTGAAGATGAGATGCGTCGCGCGCTGGAGCTGGGTATTCATTGTTTTAATATAGAATCTGAAGCCGAACTTGATCGCTTAAATAACGTCGCCAGTGACATGGATAAAGTGGCGGCGATCTCGTTGCGCGTCAATCCCGATGTCGATGCCGGTACTCATCCGTATATCTCGACCGGTTTAAAGGATAATAAGTTCGGGGTGGCGATCGATGATGCGGCACGGATCTATGCCTATGCCCATAGCCTGAGTCATTTGGATGTGCAGGGTGTTGATTGTCATATCGGTTCACAGTTAACCGAGATTGCGCCGTTTCTCGATGCTTTAGATCGTTTGTTGTTGTTGATTGATAGCCTGGCTGAACAGGGGATTACGATTAAGCACCTCGATCTAGGCGGTGGCTTAGGCGTCTGTTATACCGATGAAGTGCCACCAACGCCACAGGCATATATCGCCGCCGTGATCGAGAAGCTGGGTGATCGTCCCCTGAAACTGATTTTTGAGCCGGGCCGCTCGATCGCCGCTAATGCGGGTATCATGATTACTCGGGTCGAGTTTTTGAAATGCACCGAGCATAAAAACTTTGCCATTATTGATGCCGCGATGAATGACCTTATCCGTCCAGCACTTTATAGTGCTTATATGGATATTATTCCGGTGGATGTGCGCCAAGAAGGTGACGCTCGTCGGTTTGATTTAGTGGGGCCGGTATGTGAATCCGGTGACTTTTTAGGTAAAGACCGTGAATTAAATATCGCGCCGGGCGATTTATTAGCTGTTTGTTCTGCTGGTGCCTATGGTTTCGGCATGAGTTCTAATTACAATACGCGTAACCGTGCGGCAGAAGTGATGGTGGATGATAATCAGATTCACCTGATTCGTAAGCGTGAAACAATTGTTGATCAGCTGCGCGGTGAAGCGGTATTACCGGGTTGATAGGCCGATCTTCCCATAACGGATAAGATCAGTTGAATCGCCCGACAGATGAGGCAAAGCACTGTCCGAACAGTGCGCCTGACGAGATGATTATGCTAGTTAGATTTACAAAAATGCATGGCTTAGGTAACGATTTTCTGGTGCTTGATACGGTAACACAGAAGGTCAAGGTTAACGCTGAGATTGTCAGCCGACTGGCCGATCGCAACTTTGGTGTAGGGTTCGATCAGTTACTCCTGGTCGAGCCGCCGAGCAATCCTGATATGGATTTTCGGTATCGTATCTTCAATGCCGATGGCAGTGAAGTTGAACATTGTGGTAACGGTGCTCGCTGCTTTGCCAAGTTTGTTCGCGATAAGCGCCTGACGGCGAAAGAGACCGTGGCGGTAGAAACTCAGAAAGGGCCGATCTATCTCACGATCACTGATGATAAACAGGTGATCGTGGATATGGGAGTACCGGTTTTAGAGCCTCAGGATATTCCCTTTAAGGCGGCGCAGCGAGCGGCAACCTACCCCATCGATGTCGATGGTCAGACTGTACAGATTAGTGCGGTATCGATGGGTAACCCTCATGGTGTGTTAGTGGTGGATGCCGTTGATAAAGCCCCGGTTGAATCTTGGGGGCCAGCACTGGAATCCGCACCGGACTTTCCCGCGAAGGCGAATATTGGTTTTATGGAAGTGATTAGCGGTGCCGAGATCCGTTTGCGGGTTTACGAACGGGGTGCGGGAGAAACTAAAGCCTGTGGCACCGGTGCTTGTGCGGCAGTGGTGGCGGGCCGTTTGCGCGGTTTGTTAGATGATAAAGTAACCGTTCATCTGCCCGGTGGCACGCTGCAGATTGAGTGGCCCGGTGAAGGCGAACAGCTACTGATGACTGGCCCAGCAACGACGGTATATGAAGGACAGATTTTCATATGAGCGATTCTAACAGTGTCGAGCCTAAGCTCGATCAAGCAACCTCTTCAATGGCGAGCTCGGCAACGCTGCAGGCCGCGACAATCAGTGCCGAGCAGGTGGCCGATTATTTAACGCAGCATCCCGATTTTTTTAGCACTCATGAATACTTGCTAGAAAAGCTTTATGTGCCACATCAACGGGGCACGACGGTGTCGTTGGTCGAACGTCAGACCCATTTGCTGCGGGAAAAAAATCGAGAACTGCATGATTATCTCGGTGATATGCTGGGTATTGCGCGAGAAAACGATATTCAGTTTTCTAAAACGAAGACTATGATTCTAGCGTTGATGGATGCGCAAACCCTCGATGATGTCGCGGTCGCGATCGATGAAAGCCTGTGTCAGGATTTTAATAGTGATACCACCGCGCTTGTGTTGTTCAGTGAGCAACGGGAAGAACAGAATAACCTGCGGCTAATGCCCCGCGCGGAAGCTGCAGCCATCGATACACTGGTGGATCAGTCCCAAACGCGGTGCGGAAATTTAACCGAGTTGCAAAATCAGTTTCTGTTTCGCGATCAGGCGTTTCGGGTTAAATCGGCGGCCGCGGTACCCTTGGTGAAAGGTGAGACTCTGGGAGTCTTGGCCATTGGTAGCTATGATGCGAGTTACTTTCAGAGCAATCAGGGCACGCTGTTTTTAGATTATATCGGTCAGGCACTCAGTCGTGTGCTATCACCCCTGCTGCAGGTAAGCAGACCCGATTGAGGAGCTGCATTGATGGCTTCAGGTAACGCTGACTTAGATAAGTTTTATACTTATCTAAGTAGCGAACGGCAGTATTCTCGTCACACGGTTAATAATTATCAACGTGATCTAGCGCGTCTGCTAGATTATCTACAACATAGCACTCTGTTTCCCGATGGTCAGATTGATTGGGCACGCATCGAAGCCAAACATATCCGCAACTTTGTGGCTTGGGTTCATCGTGACGGTTTAGGTGGGAAAAGTATTCAGCGGCTATTGTCTGCTACTCGTAGTTTCTATAAATACCTTTATCGTGAAGGACTGGTGAAGCAAAACCCCGCGTTGGGTGTCGCCGCGCCTAAAAGTCCGCGTCGATTACCGCAAACCTTAGACGTCGATCAACTGAATCATCTACTCGATAGTGATGGGGATAAAACCGATCCATTGGCGTGCCGTGATCAGGCGATGTTAGAACTACTTTATTCGTCAGGGCTGCGTCTAGCGGAACTTGTGAGTCTTGATTTAGACAGTATCGATTGGCAGGATGCAAGTTTACGGGTAATGGGTAAAGGGGCAAAAGAGCGCATTTTACCGATTGGTGCACCGGCGATGCAGGCACTCGATCACTGGCTTGAGCGGCGTGATAGCATGGCGAGATCAGGGGAGATGGCCGTCTTTGTGAGTAAACGTGGCACGCGTATTAGCCGTCGTAGTGTACAGTTACGTATCGATCGCCGCGCAAAGATGCAGCATACTCAAGGGAAGGTTTATCCACACCGGTTACGTCATTCGTTTGCCAGTCATATGCTGGAGTCTAGCGGTGATCTGCGTGCGGTGCAGGAGTTACTCGGACATGTGGATATCTCGACCACGCAGATCTATACCCATCTTGATTTCAGACATCTGATGGATGTTTACGATAAAGCCCACCCTCGGGCGCATAAGCAGTCGCATAAGAAGGCGCAACAAGACGATGATTAAATGTATAACCTTCGATCTGGATGACACCCTTTGGGCAGTTGATCCAGTCATTGTAGAAGCAAATAACACCTTATATCAGTGGTTGAGTGAACATGCGGCCGCGTTTGTAAAATGCTATCAGTTGAACGATTTCGATCATTTGAAGCAGCGCGCCTTAGAGACCTTCCCTGATATCAGTCACAGTGTCACCCTGATACGTTTGAAACAGTTGGAAATCGGTTTACTCGCCGCCGGTTATACCGAAGCACAAGCGGTGGCGTTGGCGCATCAGGCATTTGAGGTGTTTATCGAAGCCCGCAATCAGGTTGAGCTGTTTGAACATGCGCGGGCGATGCTGGAAAAGTTAAAAGCTAAGGGTTATTTGATCGGTGCGCTGAGTAATGGCAATGCCGATGTCAATCGCGTTGGCCTTGGGGATATCTTCGATTTTGCCCTGAATGCCGATGGTGTTGGTAAAGAGAAACCGCATCCATTGATGTTTGAACGGATGCTGCATCAACAACAGTTACGTGCAGAGCAAGTTATCCACATCGGTGATAATCCGCATCATGATATTTTTGGTGCTAAAAATGCGGGACTGTGGACAGTCTGGGTTAATTTGGATCAACGTGCATGGCCGGATATTGAGCCAGCGGATCGTGCCGTAACCTGTCTTAAGGATATTCCGGATAATGTGGCGCAGATAGCGGCTATTTCTCATCATCGGGCAACCTTATAGGAAGCGATATGAACGCATCGAAATCAGCGAATACAGTGCCGCAGAATCAGATTAATCTCAGCTATAACGCAGCTGAAGATCGCATTCTTATTCGTGCCAATGAGAAAGGTAAAGAGTATCGCGCTTGGTGGACACGACGTTTGGCGTTACAGATGAGCAAACTGTTTGATGAACATACTTTCCCCACTGAAAACAGCGCCAGTCATCTGCAACCGGAACAACGGCAAAGCCTCGGTGATATCGAAAAGCATGGGGCCGTACAACAGGCTGACTTTGCCACCCCCTATCAAGCTGAAGCCAGTGATTATCCCCTAGGAGAAGCGGGTATTTTGGTGCAACGTATCGATATTAAAACGCTGGATAAGTTGGTGCAGATCATAATGCTACCTGCAAAAGGGGAGGGCATGACGCTGAGCTTGCCCCCCAGTCAACGTTATTCCTTCGAACATATGCTACACAAGGTGATGGTCGCCGCTGAATGGCTGTCGGCTAAGCCCGCCGATAGTGTGGGCACAGCGGAAAAGCCACTGCAAGCCCACTGACGCTAGGTATTATGCTTGGCGACGCCGATATCCGGCAATCAATGAGCCGATCACGATGGCTAAGCAGGACAGCACTAAGGTGATATCCGCTGGGGCTAGTCCAGCGAGCACTAATAATAGCGCCGAGATCAACGGCGCTGAATAGGCTAGCACCCCGAGCAGCTGCAAGTTGCCATGTTTAATACCGTAGTCCCAGGTAAAGAAAGCGATGCCGACCGGACCGATCCCTAGACCAATTACGCCGATCCATTGAGTCATTGAGTCAGGCCAAACAGTGGTTTCCCACAACCAGTGGCAGAGCAGTGCTAACAGTGCGGTGGCCGCGCAAAACCAGCCCGCGGCATCGGTGGATACCTGTTTGACCAAGCGACTGAGCACCGAGTAACCCGACCATATCAGGGCGCAGGTGAGGGCCAGCAGATAGCCGCTAAGATACTGCGGGTTAAAGCCGTCAGCACCCTGCCCGATAAGTAACCAGCAGCCGAATAGGGCAATGATGGCGCCGAGCATATGTCGCTTGAGCAAATTTTCACCGGGTAGTAACCCCGCCAATAAAACGATCAGTAACGGCCATAGATAGGCGAGCAGACTGACGCTTACCGCTGGTGCCTTGGTCATCGCGAGAAAGTAACAGAAGTGATAACCAAAATATCCACCCACGCCTAACACCCACGCCAATCTTGGTTGTCGCAGGTGGCGTAAGCCAAGATGCCCCTGACGCCACCAATTGACTGACATCAGCAGAAACGCCAGAGTAAAGGTCATCGCCATTAACTGAAACGGCGGTATGCGGCCTTCGGTTAAACGAGTGAGTAAGGCAAGTGTGCCCCAAAGGAAAATCGAGATCGAGCCAATGAGAGTCGCGCGTATGGTTTTGTTTTGCATAAAAAATACTCGAAAAAGAATAACATCAGCATAGCGGTATCGTCGGCGAGAGGCTTTCTCAAGATGGCGTTTTTATTTGCCGCAACGGCGGAAGTAGCTCGGCGGAATATCGAAATGCTTGCGAAACCGGTCGCTAAAGGCTGCGAGATTGCTATAACCGGTGGCCTCAGCGACCTGCTGAATGCTGAGGTTTTGTTGTTCCAATAGTTGCCAAGCCCGTTGCATCCGTTTTTCGAGCAAATATTGCATCGGTGTCATACCTAATTGTTGTCGAAACAGTTGACTCAACTGACGTGGGCTAAGGTTCGCGATGCTCGCTAATTGAGCCAAACTAACGGTGTCACAATAGTGTTCATCTAGGTAACGGCGTGCGGTGCTGATGCGCCGATCAAGGTTGAGTGGTTCGTTCTGTTGCTCATGCAATAACTGTATTAACAGGAGTAACATTTGTCGTTGGCTGGTGGCAGAATTTGATTGCTGTAGTTGAAACTGGAGTTGCAGCTGTAGGAAGCCGACATATTGAATTAACGCCGGTGTTAGTTGAATAAAGGCGGGTAAGCGTTGCAGCTCAGGCGCTAAGGCCGCCGGAATATCCGCGACCACAAAGCAGTTATCATCCGCGGCGGCAAAGTCATGATCCTCTCCCGCTGCGATAATCGCGGCAGATTGGCACGAAACCTTGCCTGCCCGTTGACCCACGGTCATCTCCAACAACCCCGCCACCGGCAGCACCAACTGATGGTAATCATGCTGGTGGCGGTTAGTCTCGGCGCTGTAACTGCGTAGAGCCAGCGTAAAGTGTTGATTCGACGATATCATGAGCGAATTGTAACAGCCTCACTGCTGAGCGGAAGATCTTAATTCAGAGGCTGAGGATTAACTCATATACTCGCCGCCATTGACAGAGAGGTTCGTCCCGGTGATATAACCCGCCTCCTCGGCGGTTAAGAATGCGACTGCGCGGGAAATCTCTTCCGGCTGTCCAAGACGGCCCACCGGGATGCCAGCGACAATCGACTCTAATACATTCTCCGGTATTTGGCGCACCATCGGGGTGTCGATAAAACCTGGCGACACCGCATTAACGGTAACGCCTTTGCGGGCACCCTCTTTAGCTATCGCCTTAGTGAAACCATAGATACCCGCTTTAGCGGCAGAATAGTTTGCTTGACCAAACTGACCCTGTTCACCGTTTAGCGAAGAGATGTTAACGATCCGGCCAAAGCCACGGTTGCACATGGCATCAAACACCGGCTGACACATGTTGTACATGGAATCGAGATTGGTGCGAAGTACTGCCTGCCATTGCTCTGGCTGCATACGTTTGAGCGGAGCGTCACGGGTGATACCGGCGTTGTTCACCAGAATGTCGATCGGTCCAAGTTCGCGTTCCACCTGTGTGACAAAGTTGCAGCAGCTATCGTAATCGGTGACATCCACGGGATAGATCGTGATGTCATAGCCCGCTGTTTGCATCGCTTGTTGCCAAGCTTTAGCATCATTATCGGTGCCAGGTAGGTAACTTCCCACCACTTTATGGCCCTGATCGGACATGGCTTTACACATGGTTTCGCCTAAACCACCGTTGGCGCCGGTGACGACGGCTATACGTTGGGTCATGTTGTTCTCCTATCGATATTATATTTATTGGTTATGGCTGCGTATTGAGGTTATCGCTTGAGCCTCGATTTCAGGTTCTGAGCCAGTGCGACCGAACCTTGCTGGTTGTAATCTTGACTGCGCGATTCAATATGCGGTAATTGGTAGAGATAATTGACCATGATACCGGCCGACTGCTGTAAGCCTTTGGCTGAGGAGTCAGCCAGCCAGTTCAGCTGGGCGATCTGGGCACCATTGGTCAGATGAAAGTGGGCTACAGGGTCAGCACTGAAGTGGCCTCTTTTTTTGGCTTGGCTAAGGTAGTAGCAGGCCAGATTCAATAAGGGCTCACGGGCTTCAGCCGGTGGCTGATCTACGCTGATATCCAAATCTGACTTGAGCTGTAGCCATTGTTTGCCGCCGGGGAGCTGTTCGAGTTCGGCGCTATCCTGTTTAGCTAGCCAGCGGCAAAAGCCGGGCATCGGTGAGAGGGTTGAAAACTGTGTTAGCTGAGGGTATTCCTGTTGTAGTTTGGCAACCACTCGCTTGATCAGAAAGTTGCCAAAACTGATACCAGCCAAGCCCTGCTGAGCATTCGAGATGGAATAGAAAATAGCGGTATCGGCCTGTTGTATATCCTGTAGTGGCGCGGCTTCATCGAGTAATGTTTGAATATTATCGGCTAACCCTTGCACCAGTGCGACTTCGACAAAGATCAGCGGCTCGTTAGGCATGTTGGGATGAAAGAAAGCAAAGCAGCGACGATCGGAATCGAGGCGATTTTTGAGATCATCCCAGCTTTGAATTTCGTGTACCGCTTCATAGGCGATCAGTTTTTCCAGCCGTTCGGCACTGGATTGCCAAGTAATTTGCTCTAGCTGCAGCAAACCAATATCAAACCAACCGATCAGTAAACGCTTCAGATCGCCTTCTAATTCGGTGAGCTGTGGATAAGTTTTTTTCAGCGTCAGGAGTTCGGCACGCATATCCACCAGAAATTTAACCCCCTCTGGCAAACCGTTGAATTGGGTGAGTAAGCGTAATCGAGGAGGGTCCAGTGACTCTCTTAATTGCTGTACCGCTTCGGCACGTTGTTCTGCTGGTGCGCTTTGCCACTGTTGGAAACACGTTTCGACCTGCTCGTTATTCACGCCATAATGTTCGGCGAGTAGCAATAAAAAGCGGCTGCGACCCTGTTCGTTCAGCCTTAGATAGCTGCGTCCCAGAATAACGGCACGGCTACGTGCAGTGACCTCATTGCACGCTTGTAGTAGACAGCTATCCATCCACTGAATCAGTTGTTCCGCATCGCTAGGTTCTAGCGTGGGACTGAGTTGTAGCTCATCTGCCAAGGGGGTATCGGAAGGTGTGCGCCAGATACGACGTAGATGGCCAATCGTTCGGCTTAGCAGTGTCGGAGCTTCCTTTGATTGTTGGATCTGAGTCATATTCGTTTTCCTCAGCATTATTCAGAATGCCGTTCTATGTTGCGCCAAATTAACAGGATTGAATCATAAAACCAAGGGTTTTTACTTGGTTTTATAGGTAAAAACCATTACTGTTGAGTCCACAGAGCTATCTCATCGCCTGCTTTAAGGGCCAGAATAACAATGATTGAGGATGAAACGATGGATGATTTACACGGGTTTTACTTGGAAGACTTAGTGGTAGGGCAAACGGCGAGCTATGCCAAAACCGTGACGGAAGCGGATGTGGTGCTGTTTGCAGGTGTGTCTGGCGATGATAACCCGGTGCATATCAACGCCGAATATGCTGCCCAAACGATGTTTGGTCAGCGTATTGTCCATGGTATGTTTAGTGCAGCACTGATCTCTGCAGTACTGGGGACGCGCATGCCAGGGCCAGGTGCGATCTATGTGGATCAGCAGTTAAAATTTAAAGCGCCGGTCTATATTGGTGATACGGTGACGGCCACGGCAAAGGTGATAGAGATTAATGAGGCGCGTCGCCGAGTGGTTATGGAAACCGTCTGTAGTGTGAAAGGCAAGGTGGTTGCTGAAGGTGTAGCGACAAATATGGTTGATCGCCGTCCAGTTCAAAAAGGATAAACAAGATGCTGATGAATAAAGAAAAATGCGCTCTGCTAGTGATTGATGTTCAGGCTAAATTGTTGCCAGGTGTACATCAGAGTGAAGCGTTAGTGAAAAACTGCCGTTGGTTGATGGAATTGGCGCAATTGGTTGATGTGCCGGTGTTGGGCACAGAGCAATATCCACGGGGCGTGGGGCCAACCACTGAAGAGTTGAAAGCACTACTGCCAGCGGATGATTTTATCGCCAAGACTTTTTTCTCCTGTGTGGATTCACCGGAGTGCAGCGCTCGTATCGATGCGATGGATTGTGAAACATTTGTAATCTGCGGTATGGAAGCCCATGCCTGTGTGATGCAGAGCGCACTGCGCTTACGGGAGCTAGGTAAAACCGTCTATGTTGTCGCCGACGCAATCTCCGCCCGTAACCCAGTAGATACTGAATATGCGATTGCTCGGATGCGAGATGAGGGGGTTAAAATTGTCACGCGGGAGATGGTCGGTTTCGAGTGGATGAGGCGCTCTGATGTGCCTGAGTTTAAGGATTTTAGCATGAAGTTCTTACGCTAATTCAGCGTCTATCTCGTATTGCTACCAGATTGGCCGAGTCCGGTAGGGCTTGGTCAGGTAGCGATCATATGCCTAACAATTATCGGAGCCTGTCGGGATGAAGACCACAGATCGTCATAAGCCTGCGCCGGAGATCCTGATGTCGCCGGCGGAGGTCGAGCGGAACCGGCTTTTGGCCGAGATGGCCGAACAGTCGACGGATATGATCTCGCGGCATAGCCCAGACGACTGGTGTTTTATCGATGTTTCCCCCGCGGTTACCCACTTGCTGGGTTACAGTGTCGATGAAATTGTCGGGATCTCGGCCTATGAGCTATATCACCCCGACGATGTTGAAAACTTCAAACGTCGCGCGCCCAGTGTGAGTTATGAACGGGGCTTATATACCCATACCTACCGATTTCGCTGTAAAGATGGCCATTATACCTGGCTAGAAAGCACCAGCCGTACGATTCGAGATCCGCACACCGATGAGCTAAAAGAGATCTTAGTGGTCTCGCGGGATGTGAGTCAGCGTATTAACACTGAACAAGCGAACCGCCGTTTGGCCCGGGTGCTGGAACACAGCAGTGATTTAGTCGCCTTCGTGACGCCGGATCATCGGGTCAGCCAATTAAATGAGGCCGCCAGAGATGCTTTAGGATTAGAGGTCGATGGGTCTGAGCTGCCCTTAAATCGACTCTTTACCCCCGATAGTTATGCGGTGTTACAGCAGCAGGCTTTGCCGCAAGCGCGTGATCAGGGCAGTTGGCGCGGTGAGGCGCAGATGTTGAGTCGGCGACAGCAGCGAGCGATTCCCGTCATGTTAGAGGTGCTGGCACATCGCACACTGGATAACCAATTGGAATATTTCTCCACCGTGGCGCGGGATATGACCGCCATCAAGCAAGCCGAAGCGAAACAGCTGCAGTATCAACAAGAGATCGATCATGCTGCTCGGCTGATTACCATGGGCGAGATGGCCACGGGGCTGGCTCATGAGATCAATCAACCCTTAACGGCGGTGGTGAATTACGTGCGCGGTATTCAGCGACGCCTACAACAGGATCGAGAATCCGCGGTGGCGGCGATTGAGCAACCACTGGAAAAAATCGCCAATACTGCGCTGCGGGCCGGTGAAATTGTGCGACAGATGATGGATTTTAGTCGTAAAAGCGAGCCTGAACGGGCGTTGGTATCGCTAAATGTGTTAGTTAATGATCTGCTTGGCTTTTGTGCCAGTGCGGCGAAAAAACACCATGTACTACTGGAAAATAAACTACCAAGGCTCCCCGAGGTCTATGCCGATCGGATTCAGCTGGAACAGATACTGCTTAACCTGCTGCTTAATGGTATCGAAGCCTGCCATCGTGAGGCAGATCAGTCACCACTCAAGGTGTGGCTGGAGGCTTCAACGGATCAAGCGGGTCAGGTTATAATCTCGGTGCTGGATCAGGGGCCGGGTTTACCCGCCGATCCAGAACAGTTATTTGAGCAGTTTTTTACCACCAAAGTGGATGGGCTTGGTATGGGATTAGCGATCAGCCGAACCCTGATCGAGCGTCATGGTGGCCAGCTACAAGCGGAAAACCGTCCGGCGGGTGGCGCCAAATTTAGTTTTACACTGCCTACCGGCGAGTAGAATCCCGTCACAATATGATTAATTGATGATAAGAGCAATATGGTTAAACAGACGGTATATGTAGTAGATGATGATGTCGATGTGCGAGATTCACTGCAATGGTTACTCGAATCTGTCGGGCTGACGGTCGCCGCGTTTGATAATGCCCAAGCGTTTTTCGATAGCTTTGTACCTGGCACCAGTGGTTGTATTGTCATGGATGTGCGGATGCCGGGCTTGAGCGGTATCAGTGCGCAGAAACAACTGCCTGATTATCAGGTCGATCTTCCCCTCATTATGATCTCGGGTCACGGCAGTGTGAATATGGCTGTTACCGCCATGACCCAAGGGGCCCGCACCTTTATCGAAAAACCCTTTAATGATCAGTTATTACTCGATCATGTGCAGCAAGCCTTGGCGCAGGATCTCGCCCAGCGCAGCAGCCAACAGAAACGCCAAGCGGTACAGCAGCATTATGCGGCGTTGACCAAGCGTGAGCGGCAGGTGTTCGAACAGGTCGCTCAAGGGTTGGGTAATCAGGATATTGCCGATGTGTTAGGTATTAGCCGTAAAACCGTTGAGGGTCATCGGGCAAATCTGATGAGTAAGATGGCAGCACAATCACTGTCGGAACTCATTCAGATGGCGATCAGTCTTGGTTTGATGAGTGGCTATGCCGATCAGTAACCCTTACCTCTAAAGTTTAAAACTAAAGGCTTAACGTTAGCGGCTGCTCGTTAGGTAGCTACAATTAAACACGAGTTACTAAGGGCGAGGCATTTCGTCATCTTCTGACTCTCGCATCGCTTGAGCATATTCCCAGCCATGTATCGCTTGCTTACGTTCAGCTCCCCAGCGGTAGTGACCGCTTTCGCCACTTTCACGGATGACCCGATGGCAAGGGATGAGATAACCGATATTGTTCGCCCCCACCGCACTGCCCACGGCCCGTTGTGCTTTCGGCGATCCGGTCGCGGCAGCCAGTTGCGAGTATGAATAAAACTGCCCTGAACGGGTGTTTAATAATGCTTCCCATACTTTAATTTGAAAGTTCGTCCCCCGTAACAGCAGGTGCAGCTTTTGCGGTTGTGGGCGGGAGGGAAAGATCCTCTTTAATAGCGCTTCAGCGCCTGGGTTATCCTGCAACATAACGGCGTTGGGCCATTGCTGGCAGAGCTCGGCATGACGCTCGGCAGCGTCATCATCGATAAATGCCAGATAGCACAAGCCACGAGGAGTCCAGCCGAGCAGTGCCAGGCCAAAGGGGGAATATGCCATACCATAGCGTAACTCAACGCCGGCGCCACCGGCTTTAATCTCACCGGGAGTGAGTGCTTCACAGCTGATCATTAGATCGTGTAATCGACTACCGCCGGATAATCCCGCGGCGTGAGCGGCGGTCAGGCTATCGGCGGAGTTTTTTAGCGATTGCAGCGCATGTTCTTTGGTCAGGTATTGTAGAAAGCGTTTGGGAGAGATGCCCGCCCACGCGCTGAACATCCGTTGTAGGTGATGTTCGCTTAAGTCCACCGCTGCTGCGACCTCGGCCAATGATGGCTGATGTTTGGCATGCTGACGGATATAGCGAATGGCCGCCGCAATCGTCTCATAGGTGCGGGTATTATCAGTAGACGGGGGATTAGACATCGATAGGTCGCCTCTTGCGCAGCAGCGCCAGCGGATTAAAGTTCGTCACCAGGGCGACCCCACAGAGCACTATAGAGGCCCCGACAATAGTGTGCCAGCCGATCTGCTCATCGAGAAACAGGTGGCCCCATAAAACACCAAACACCGGTACGAGAAAGATCACTGTGATGGCTGAGGATGGGCCAACATCGGCGATGAGTCTGAAATACAGCAGATAAGCGCAGCCGGTGCAGAAGATACCCAGCAATAAAACCGCACCGATAACCTGTGGATCACCGCTTGCTTGAGCCGGGAAAAAGGGCAACAGCGGTAACAGCAGAAAAGTCGCCGCCCACATGCTGCCATGGGCATTAGTAAAAGGCTCAACATGATCGGCTCCCTGTGCATAACAGCTAGCGATACCGTAACAGAGTGCCGCGGCCAGCACTGCGATGATCGCCACCGTGGAACCTTCTTGAACCAGCACGGGGTCAAAGCCAAGGATTAGGCCGACTCCGGCTATCCCCGCGCTCAGACCGCAGAGGGTCTTGATCGTTAAGGGCTTGCGATAACGTAACGAAATCAGTAGGTTGCCCCAGATAGGCGCGGTAGCGTTGAGAATGGATAAGAGTGAAGCGGATAATGTCTGCGCAGCAAACCCCGACAGCAGAAACGGTAGGGCGGCGTTAAACCAGCCGAGCATAAAAAAATGCTTCCAGTGTTGACCTGCTTGTAGGTGGCGACGCAATAACCGAGCGATCAGTAAGAGAAACAGCGCCGCTAAGAATAACCGCAGTTCAATCATAACGGCGGGACCGATGACCGGCGCAGCCATTCGCATAAACAGAAAGGAACCTCCCCAAAGGGCGGCGAGTAACAGTAGTTGCAGTACACTCTTAAGTGGCATATACCTGATCCATGTTTCACAACCGTTTAGTTTGCTGATTCGCTGGATTAACCCCGTCAAACGCAAGGGTTAATGCCGTGACGATAAGAGCCTAAGTCTTATCAATCAGGCAAGCCGAGATTGCACCATTGCTTGATTAATTTAGTGTCAGTGATTTCTATCGTCAGCGCTACCCGATTCTTGCGATAGCGGGCTAAAGGGTTTGCCTGACCGTGCCGTTATGCCTCGAGAAACAGTGTGAGTAGGTCATTTAGAAACAGTCGTCCTTGAGGGGAGGGCGCGAGTCTATCTATCTCATCTGAAAGTAAGCCCTGCTGACGAGCCTGTTGCAGTTGTGCCGCGATGTGAACGAGTGTTAAACCGGTGTACTGTTCGAATAGCGTGGCGTCTACACCTTGAGTGAGCCGTAGGGCGTTCATCATGAATTCGAACGGACGCTCTTGCAGGCTGATATCTTGTTCGCCAGAGAGCGGTTTCAGGGCGTTCATATAGGCTTTCGGTTGACGCTGCTTCCAGCGTCGAGTGATACGGTTTTGTGCAGGCCAACTGATCTTACCGTGAGCGCCAGCGCCGATACCGAGGTAATCCCCAAATTGCCAATAATTGAGGTTGTGACGTGATTGATAGCCCGCTTGGCTGTATGCCGAAATCTCGTATTGCTCATAACCATGCTGTTGCAGCAGCGCTTGCCCCTGTTCTTGAATCGCCCATAGGGCTTCGTCTTCCGGCAGTTGCGGCGGTTTACTGAAAAACTCGGTATTAGGCTCGATGGTAAGCTGATACCAAGAGAGATGAGTTGGCTGCAAATCGATAGCTTGCTGTAGGTCGGCTAGTGCCGCTTGAGGTGTTTGCTCTGGTAAGCCATGCATGAGATCAAGGTTGAAATTATCAAAGCCTATTTGCCGTGCTTGGCTGGCGGCATGGATCGCATCTTGACGGTTATGAATCCGCCCAAGCTGCTGTAAGCGGGCGCTATCAAAGCTTTGCACCCCAATCGATAAACGGTTAACGCCAGCGGCTCTAAAACCGGCAAAGCGGGCTTGCTCGAAGGTGCCGGGATTGGCTTCCATGGTGATTTCGGCGTTGACAGATAGTGGCGTACGCTCGGCAATGCCACTGAGTATCTGTTCTATCCCAGCCGCATCAAACAGGCTGGGGGTGCCGCCACCAATAAAAATGGTCTCGATTTCACGTCCCTGCACCCCGGCTAGCTCTTGCTCGAGATCGCGCATTAATGCATCGATATAACGCTGTTGTGGAATTTCGCCAGACACCGCATGAGAATTGAAATCGCAATAAGGGCACTTACGTACACACCACGGAATATGGATATAGAGAGACAGTGGCGGTAGGCTGAGCATATTACAGGTAAGCCGGAATGAGTTGGATCAGTTGTTGAACGGCTTTACCTCGATGACTGATATTGTTTTTTTGTTCTGGCGGTAGTTGAGCAGAAGCAATATCCAGCCCGGGCACTAAAAATAGCGGATCGTAGCCAAAGCCATTCTCGCCTTGAGGTAACGGTAAAATCTGACCTTCCCAACTTCCCTGACAGATCAATGGGGTAGGATCTGCGGCATGGCGCATAAAGACTAAGACACAACGAAACCGGGCACTACGCTGTTCGGGCGAGGTGCCCTCCAAGAGCTGCAGGAGTTTCTGATTATTATCCGCATCGCTGGCGTCAGGGCCCGCGAAGCGTGCAGAATAAATGCCTGGGGCACCATTCAAGGCATCAACCTCTAGGCCTGAATCATCTGCTAAGGCGGGTAAACCGGTTAAATGGCAGGCGTGACGGGCTTTGATAATGGCGTTTTCAACAAAGCTCAGGCCGGTTTCGTCGGCATCCGGCAGATTAAATTGAGACTGCGGGACGACTTCAACCCCCAAGCTTCCCAATACCTGATTAAACTCTTTTAGTTTGCCTTTATTGCCACTGGCAAGCACAATTTGTCGGGACATTGAGCACCTTGCTATTCGAAAATTTTAAAAAGTAAAAAGGGTGTTAATCGATATAAAAACGTTGCTCAAAATCGATGCGATAAGCCGGTAGGTTTGGATCCGGTTGCACCTGTAGGTTAAAGCGTAATACCTGATCATCGGTAAACCCAAATTCGCCAATATAGTAGAGGGCTCCAGTCTCCTTGATCGCGGTAAAGTTTAACGTCTGCTTTTGCGAGATCAGGTTAGTAACATCGCCTTGTACCACCGCGGAAACCGGTTTGGTGCTACCATCGGCTTGTTCTTGCAGTACCGATATGTTCAGTAATCCCTTGGTTTTGCTACGTTGTATCCCGTAGGCCGCGGCGACATCTGGGGCAATAAAACTACTATTAAAGGCGTTGTAATGAATTCTATAATCGCCATGCGCGACCATCTGCTCGGCATTGGCGCTAAAGGCGGCGCTGAGTAGGCTTAGCATCATGATCAATGCGGCTGAAGCATGTTTGATTCTCTGCGTGTATCGAATGAGTGCTTGCATCGTATATCTCCTTAACGTGTGATGCGGTAAATGGCGACTTCGCCGAGCATATTGGGCCACAACCGGATCGACCAGTGATGTTTATGTTCATTATCCACAACGGTGCGATCGAGGATGTGGATATTACGTTCGACACACAGTTGTTCAAAGTCTTTAAAGGTACAGAAATGAATATTGGGTGTGTTGTACCAAGTATAGGGCAGGAATTTCGATACGGGCATTCTGCCGCGAAAGGCCAGATAACCTCGGGCACGCCAATGACCAAAGTTAGGGAAGGTGACGATGCACTCTTTACCTATGCGTAGCATCTCATCGACAATTTGATCTGGGCGCGTCATCACCTGCAGCGCTTGTGTCATGATCACGGTGTCGAAACTATGATCATCAATACTGGCGAGCCCGTCATCAATATTGATTTCGATAACATTGACCCCTTTCTCAAGGCAGGCGGTGATATTGTCATGATCGACTTCTACCCCATAACCGCGAGTATTCTTCTGGTGTTGCAGAAACGACAGCAGCTCTCCGTCACCACAGCCAAGGTCGAGTACTTTGCTATTGGGCTTTACCCATTGCTGAATAATCTCAAGATCAGCGCGCATTAGGTGTTCTCCTGGGATGAGTTGGGAATATCGTTAGCGACCTGCTTCATATAGGCTGAGTAAATATCAATATAACGTGGAGTTGGTATCAAGAAGGCATCATGGCCGTGATCGGAATCCACTTCGGCATAGCTGACCTGTCTCTCTGCAGCAACTAAGGCATCGACAATTTCACGAGAACGCTCTGGGGCAAAACGCCAGTCGGAGGTGAAGGCTATCAGCATAAATTTACAGCGCGCATGACTCACGGCCTTGGCGAGATCGTCGCCATAATCGGCAGCGGGATCGAAATAATCCAAGGCTTTGGTCATCAATAGATAGGTATTAGCATCGAATGCGGTGGAGAAGCGTTCGCCCTGATAATGTAGGTAGGATTCAACCTCGAACTGTGGATTAAAGTCATAGCTGAGTTTGCCCTCTCGCAGCTCTCGACCGAACTTCTCCCGCATACCATCATCCGACAGATAGGTGATGTGTCCCAACATACGGGCCAGCATCAGGCCTGTTTTTGGTACCTTTCCATTTTCGTAAAAATGACCGTTATTAAAATCGGGATCGCGAGAGATCGCTTGTCTGGCAACCTCATTGAAGGCAATATTTTGGGCACTCAGTTTCGGTGCGGCGGCAATAATCAGACAGTGTCGCAGTCGTTGAGGGTAATTAATCGCCCATTGCAACGCTTGCATTCCCCCTAGACTCCCTCCGACCACGGCGGCCCATTGCTGAATACCGAAATGGTCGGCCAGTCGCGCTTGGCTTTCAACCCAGTCGGGTACGGTCATAATGGGAAAGTCGGGGCCGAAGGGTTTACCGGTGTCTGGATTGATGCTTTGTGGGCCGGTAGAACCATGACAACCGCCAAGATTATTCAGACCGATAACAAAGAATGTATTGGTATCAATGGGCTTCCCCGGCCCGATCGCCGAGTCCCACCAACCCGGTTTATTCTCTTCCGCGCTATTGTAACCGGCTAAATGTTGATTGCCGGACAATGCATGACACACCAAAATGGCATTGGACGCATCGGCATTCAAGGTGCCGTAAGTTTCGATGATGAGATCATAGCGGTCAAGCTGACGGCCGCAGGCTAATGACAGAGGTTGATCAAAACAGATCGTTTGTGGTGTGACGATACCAACAGAATCTTCAGGAAATGATAGAGGCATAATATTCTCTTAACGCAGATGACTTGAAAAGTGATGCAGACGTACGTGGTCGAGCTTCACATTTCGTACAGCAGAGCCTTGTTATCTAGAATCAGATAGCTCGTGGGACGGTCGTTATGCAGAGATTTCGGTATCACTTCAGTTAGGCTCAATCGTTAATTGTTGAGGAAATTTCTTCGGTTGTTCAATTTTGACTCGCTTTTGCCGGCCCAGTTCGCCCTTGAGTATCGACACTGAACTTTTTGCCACGCCAAACTGTTTCGCGAGGAATTTTATCAGATGGGCATTGGCCTTGCCTTCAATTGGCGGTGCCGTAATGCGAATTTTAACACTATCATCATGTAGCCCGACAATCGCATCATGACTGGCTTTAGGCTGCAGGTGACAGCTAAGAATTAAGCTATCATCCTGCCAACGATAGAAGGTATCTGCCATTGCCGATCTCAGAGTAAAAAGTGAGTTAGGCTACTCAGCTGTGAACGCGCGATCTGAATCACAAAAAAGATTAGGATCGGTGATAGATCTAAGCCTCCCAAGGAAGGAATAACCTTGCGTGCCAGACCAAATACAGGTTCTGTCAGTTGAGTGATCAGTTGCGGCCCAGGATGGTAACTACCGGGCGCGACCCAACTGATAATAACAGAGCCGATGACCGCATAAAAATAGATCGTTAACAGCGTGTCTAGAACGCCGACGCCAGACAGTACCAGCATGGCGGTGAAGTTATCACCGATACTCTGTCCTTTAAATAATAAGATGGCACCCCAGGTGGCAATATTAATTAAAAAGGCGAGTAATAACGGTGACAGATCGATGTTAGCAGGGCGCGGCATTAGGCGCTGTAACGGCGCGAGTGGTACGGCCGTTATTTTCACCACGGCTTGGCAAATGGGGTTGTAATAATCGGCTTTAGCTATCTGTAGTAAGAAGCGTAGCACTACAATAAATGCATATAGCTGGCCGAACAGCTGAATAATTGAACTGAGAGGATCTGATCCCATTGTCTCTGTTCCTGTTACAGGTATCTGATTAAGTTGGGTCTGGCGCTATGCCTTAATAAAACTGACCTAGAGTATAGAGCCTTTCCTCATGACTATGAACCACAGAAAGGCTTTTTATAACACCGGTTTATTGACCGAGCTCTGCGGCCATCACTTGAGCGCGATCATGACAAGCCTGCATCCCGTTTTCGATGATTTCGGGTAATCCCTGAGCGGTAAAGGTCTTGATCGCCTGTTCGGTGGTACCGTTAGGCGAACAGACACGGCGGCGCAATTCCGCAGGCTCGACATCACTTTGACGCGCCATCTCAGCGGCACCGAGAGCGGTCTGAATGGTGAGTTGCTGTGCTACGTCGCGACTCAGCCCCAGCTTCTCGCCAGCGGCGACCATCGCTTCCATGATAAGGAAATAGTAAGCAGGACCACTGCCGGAGACGGCGGTCACCGCATCCAGTTGCGGTTCATCATCGACCCACAGGGCTAATCCGGTCGCTTGCATCACTTGTTCTGTCTGCTGACGCTGAGTGGCGGAGACCTGCGGGTTGGCATAAAGACCGTTGGCGCCGAGCTGGACTAAGGCGGGCGTATTGGGCATGCAGCGAACGAGAGCAATATTGCCCCCCAGCCACTGTTCTAAACTGTTACACAGAATACCTGCCGCGACGGACACGATCAGCGGTTGATGTTGTTGCACCGCCGGCGCCATCGCCTGAGCCACGGCTTTTAACTTTTGCGGTTTAACGGCAAGAATGACGATATCGGCAGCGGCAACTGCGGCATTGTTATCAGTGGTGGTCTGCATACCTTGCTGTTTCAGATCCGCCATGTTGTCGAGCTGAGTCCCTGTGGTCCAGATGTTAGCAGCCGGATAACCGTTGCTAATTAATCCACCGATAATCGCTCGAGCCATGTTGCCTGCGCCAATAAATGCCAGTGTAGGTTGTGTGCTCACGTTAAACTCCTGATCTTAAAACTGTCTGAATAGTTGTATTTGTCTGAGGCTGCGGGACTATTCGCTGTAATCTCGAGGGCCAAATAGCGCGGTACCGATGCGCACCATGGTTGCACCTTCGAGAATCGCGGCTTCCATATCAGCGGACATACCCATTGAGAGTGTATCTAGCGGCGCACTCGGTAGTTGCTGTTGTAAGTTTTGTAACAACGTATTGAGCTGTGCAAAGGGTTCGCGTTGACGCTGCGGATCATCGTTACTGGCGGGAATCGCCATCAGTCCGCGTAAGCGAATATTCTCTAAGCTGGCAACATCCCTCGCGAGCGCGCTGAGTTCGCTAGGTAGCACGCCAGACTTACTCGACTCGTCACTAATATTGACCTGTAAACAGATATTCAAAGGCGGCATTCCCTTGGGACGTTGATCATTGAGTCGTTGCGCGACTTTTAGACGGTCGACACTGTGTACCCAGCTAAAGTTTTCTGTAATCGGTCGTGTTTTATTGGATTGTATCGGGCCGATGAAGTGCCAACAAATATCTAAGTCATCGAGGGCTTCAATTTTGTCCAGCGCTTCTTGCAGGTAGTTTTCGCCAAAATCGCGTTGCCCAGCGGACCAAGCCTGACGTAACTCATCCGCGTGACGTGTTTTACTCACGGCCAGTAGCTTGATGGTTGAGGGTGAACGTTTGGCGTGTACTGCCGCCGCAGTGATTTGTGCACGAACCTGATCAAACCGGTCTGTTATCTGTGTCATATTTGTAAAAACGAGCGATTGGCTATAATGAGTGAATCTGATAAAACGGATATACAATGTGGATATATTATAATGCAATCCGTCAGGATGAGGCCATTATACTACCAGAGACGCGAGTGTCGCCCGTGAATATTTGCCACAGCGGTTAGGGCTTTTCGATAGGGATACGGGGGGCTTTTCAGGGTTTTATGGTAAATCACTCGAACACTGAGGCAAAATAGACCGATTAAAGCCTTTATAAGCTTGATAACAGCTTTTATGATGGGGACAGGACATGCGCGGTTTGTTAAGCCTTTTTTGTCAAGGCTGTGACGCTTACAGATAATCAATGGAGCTGCTGGTCGGCTCCTTAAAAACACCTGAGAAGCCATGGATATTACAGAACTCTTATCTTTTACCGTTCAGCAGGGAGCATCCGACCTCCATATTACCGCGGGTATGCCCCCGGTTATTCGGGTTGATGGCGAAGTCCGTCGAATTAAGTTGCCTTCTCTTGAGCATAAACAAGTTCATACGCTGATTTACGATATTATGAACGATAAACAGCGAAAGGATTATGAGGAACGGTTCGAAACCGATTTTTCCTTTGAAGTGCCTGGCTTGGCACGTTTTCGTGTCAACGCGTTCAATCAGAACCGAGGCGCGGCCGCCGTATTCCGGACAATTCCGAGTAAAGTGCTGACCATGGACGATCTAGGCATGGGACAGGTGTTCCGCGATCTGTCCGATAATGCTCGGGGATTGGTGCTGGTGACAGGCCCCACGGGTTCGGGTAAGAGTACCACGCTCGCCGCGATGGTCGATTACATTAATGAGACGCGTAATGAGCATATTCTGACGATTGAAGATCCAATCGAATTTGTTCATCAGAGTAAAAAGTGCCTAGTCAATCAGCGTGAAGTGCACCGTGATACGCTCGGATTTGAAGAGGCGTTACGTTCGGCGCTGCGTGAAGACCCTGACATCATTTTGGTGGGGGAGATGCGAGATCTGGAAACGATTCGTCTAGCATTGACCGCTGCTGAAACGGGTCATCTAGTCTTTGGTACGTTGCACACCACATCGGCGGCGAAAACCATTGACCGTATTATCGATGTGTTCCCGGCGGCAGAGAAATCGATGGTGCGGTCGATGTTATCGGAATCTCTGCAAGGGGTTATCTCTCAAACGTTGTTGAAAAAGCCGAAAGGGGGACGAGTGGCGGCGCATGAAATTATGGTGGGTACATCGGCGATACGTAACCTGATTCGTGAAGATAAAGTGGCTCAGATGTATTCGGCGATTCAGACGGGGGCAGGCTTTGGCATGGTGACGCTCGATCAATCACTTTCCGATTTAGTCAAGAAAGGCATGATTACGCGTGAAACGGCACGTAGTAAGGCCTTGAATGCCAAGAATTTTTAACACGGAGTCATGATATTGGATATTACTCAGTTACTTAAGGTTATGACTGATCGGGAAGCATCTGATTTATTTATCACCGCAGGGGCTCGCCCGAGCATTAAGGTTGATGGCACGATTAAGCCATTAACAAAAGAGGCGTTAAAGCCGGCTCAGGCGCGGGCGCTGACTTACAGCACCATGAACGATAAACAGATGGCTGAGTTTGAAGGGACGCATGAGTGTAATTTCGCCATCAGTGCGCATGGTATCGGGCGTTTTCGTGTTAGTGCCTTCTTTCAACGTAACTCGCCGGGCATGGTACTACGGCGAATCAATACCGATATTCCGTCAATGGAAGCGCTGAATATGCCGCAGGTGCTGAAAGATCTGGCGATGACCAAGCGCGGCTTGATCTTGTTTGTCGGCGGTACCAGTACCGGTAAGTCGACCTCTTTAGCCTCGATGATCGATTATCGCAATGCCAATAGCGCCGGTCATATCATCACCATTGAAGATCCGATCGAGTATATCCATGAACATAAGCAGAGTGTTATTACTCAGCGGGAAGTTGGCCTCGATACCGAGTCGTTTGATATTGCACTGAAGAATACCTTGCGTCAGGCTCCCGATGTCATCTTGATGGGGGAGATTCGTAGTTCAGATACCATGGGGTATGGCCTGACCTTTGCTGAAACGGGCCATCTTTGTATGGCGACATTACACGCGAGTAACGCCAATCAGGCGTTAGACCGTATTATTAGCTTTTTCCCGCCCGAACATCATGCGCAGATTTGGATGGATCTATCGCTTAATCTCAAAGCCATTGTCGCTCAGCAGTTACTGCCGACCAAAGACGGCAAGGGACGTCGGGCGGTTGTTGAAGTGCTTATCAATACGCCACTGATGCAGGATCTGATTCGTAAAGGTGAGGTGCATGAGTTAAAAGAGGTGATGAGTAAATCCACCAACTTGGGCATGCAGACCTTCGATCAGGCGTTGTTCAATGAATATAAAGCCGGCACGATTAACTATGATGTCGCTATTGCGCATGCCGATTCACCGAACGATTTACGCTTGATGATCAAATTAAACTCAGACACCAATCCTGATATCGATAGCGGCTCGGAATCATCGGGTTTCTTTTTGCAGGATGACGAAGATTTTCTGCAAAATGAAGGGGCGCTGGATGTTAAAGGGATGTAACAACGTAGGTTTATAAAGTTTATAAGGATTCGATTGATAAAACCCCGTCAACCATGACGGGGTTTTTTGTTTGCACGTATGACTAAGGAAGGTGCGAATAAGTCCGTTGTGTTCTCTGCGAAGATTAGAATGGCCAGATACGCGAAAGCCAGTGCAGCGAAATGTCTGGACCTTTTCAAGCTGGCTGACAAAGTAGATGA
>NZ_JAUOQE010000032.1 GCF_030547545.1 Amphritea sp. 1_MG-2023 | reverse complement strand
AAATCAATCAGACCCGTGGCGTACTGCTAACGGGCCTCATCGGTGTGTTACTGATGTCTTGGGAATTGCTGAAAAAGTTGGGACTGATTGAATCTGATGTCAGTGTCGAGGCGATGTACAGCGGTTGGTTGCTGGGCTACTCATCACTGTTAGGTCCGATTGCTGGCATTATGATTGTCGATTATTTCGTCATCAAACGTCAGCAACTTAATCTGCCGGATCTCTACAAAACCCACGGCATCTATAGTGGCTTTAACATCAATGGCTTTATCGCCTTTGCCATTCCCGTGGCGCTAACGCTGTATGCACTGATGACGGGGCAGCTCAACTGGTTCTATCAGTATGGCTGGTTTACCGGCTCTATTCTCGGCGGCATCACCTATTGGTTCTGCGCTCGCAAACAAACAGCAGAACTCGGCAAACTGGCGACTCAAGGGGAGTAACGCAGCAGGCAGTATAAAAATAATAAAGCCCGGTCTGTTATTTAACAGCCGGGCATTCTTTTATCCGCGCTTTAGTTTACTAGAGCTTTAGTTTACGGAGCTTTAGTTTACGGAGCTTAAGGCTTAGAAGTTGACGTTAAGAAACCGTCTACCAACCGATTAAGCGGCTTCATGCAGTGAAGCCGTTAAATCCATAATCGCCTGCTTGCCATCACCAAACAACATCACCGCATTATCCATCGCAAATAACGGATTGGGTAGGCCAGCAAAACCAGGACTCAAGCTACGCTTAATCACCACCACGCTCTTCGCGGCATCGACATTCAGAATCGGCATACCATAGATTGGGCTACCTTTATCTTCACGCGCCATCGGGTTAGTCACATCATTAGCCCCGATCACTAGCACGACATCGGTTTTGCTGAAATGAGGATTAGATTGTTCCATGGTTTTCATCGCCTCATAATCCACCTCAGCCTCAGCCAGCAGTACATTCATATGCCCCGGCATGCGTCCGGCAACGGGATGAATAGCAAACTCCACTATAGCACCACGGCTCACGAGAGTATCCGCCAATTCACGCACCGCATGCTGCGCCTGCGCCATGGCTAAACCAAAACCGGGCACGATAACCACGCGCTGTGCACCTTCCAGCATCATGCCCACCTCATCCGGTGTGGCGGATGTGACTTTGCCTTGATAAACCTCATCGGCATCGACCGTTAAGCCATCACTTACGGCCATTTTACCGAATAAGACATTCAGCAATGAGCGGTTCATGGCGACACACATAATTTGCGTCAGAATAAGCCCGGAAGCGCCCACCAACGCGCCAGAAACAATCAACACGTTGTTGCCCATAATAAAGCCCGCCGCAGCCGCCGCCATACCCGAATAAGCGTTCAGCAGGGCAATCACCACCGGCATATCCGCCCCTCCTATCGGCATCACTAAGGTGACTCCCAGTAACAGCGCTAAACCCACCAGCAGCAAGAATCCGTCACTCCCCAGCTGATTATTCACCAGCAGAAAAATCACCGCGACAGACGCCAGTAGTAACCCCAGATTGATAAACTTCATGCCACTGAAACCGATTGCTTGACTCGGTAAAATCTCTTGCAGTTTGCCAAATGCCACGGCACTGCCAGAAAAGGTCAGCGTGCCAATCAACACCGTCAGCATGACAGCGCTATTAGTGATGATCAGCGTTGCCCCACTCAGTGCGGAACCACTCGCTAACACCGAGAAATAACTGGCGGCGGCCACCCCCAGCGATGCTCCGCCACCTAGGCCATTCAGAATCGCCACCATCTGTGGCATTGAGGTCATCTGCACCTTAACCGCCATCAAAACACCAATCAATGTGCCCAGCGCCAATCCAGCGAACACAATGTCATAGTGAATCACCTGCCGGTCCAGCAAGGTAATCACAATAGCCAGCAACATACCCAGCGCCGCTAAACGGTTGCCTCGCACGGCGGTTTTTGGCCGCGTTAAGCCCTTAATACCCATAACAAACAGTAATGCCGCGAGCAGATAGAAGAGGTTAATTATTATGCTATTCATCATTAGCCCCTCCGCTTGAACATTTTAAGCATACGATTAGTGACCATAAAACCGGCCACCACATTGATCGTAGCAAAGACAATCGCCACGAAACCTAATAACGGCACCACGGTACTCGACTCATCACCGGAACCCGCCGCCAAAATCGCACCGACAATGGTAATACCCGAGATCGCATTACTACCAGACATCAAAGGGGTATGGAGGGTCGGTGGCACCTTCGTAATCAGCTCAACCCCAAGGAATACCGCCAATGTAAACAGCGATAACAAGACAATGAAAGCTTCCATTATGCAACCTCCTCTAACAGTGGCGTTGCAACTAACGGCGGCAGATCTAACCTTTCACGTAGATCGTTATTAATGATCGCGTCGCCGTGGGTAACCACCGCCTGCTGAATAATTTCATCATCGAAATCCAACTCACAATCACCCTGCTCATTGATGAGGTGGTGCAGCAAGTTCTCGATATTATTGCCGTACATCTGACTCGCATGATGCGCCACGGTCGCCGTGATATTGTCAGGCCCCATGATCGTCACCTCGTGCTCAATCACTACCTCGCCATGACGAGTCAACTCACAGTTGCCGCCCCGTTCTGAGGCTAAATCGACAATCACCGCGCCCGGTTTCATCTGCTTCACCATCTCGGCGGTAATCAATACCGGGGAACGGGCACCAGGAATGGCGGCGGTCGTAATCACGATATCTTGCTCACTTAGCACCGCGGTCATCAATGCACGCTGACGCTGCAAGAAAGCCTCTCCCTGCTGTTTGGCATAACCTCCCTGAGCCTCGGTGGAATCCGCCTCTAACGCCAATTCAATCGGCTTGGCACCGACCGAGATAATCTGCTCCCGTGCTGCGGGCCGCACATCGTAGGCTTCGACCACGGCGCCCATGCGCTTAGCCGTGGCCGCCGCCTGTAAACCCGCGACGCCGGCCCCCATAATAAAGACCCGCGCCGGACTCAGGTTGCCCGCGGCAGTCATCATCATCGGATAGATTCTGGGCGCCACATTCGCCGCTAACAACACCGCTTTATAACCGGCTAACGTTGCCATCGAGGACAGCACATCCATACTCTGTGCACGGCTAATACGCGGAATCAGTTCCATCGCGATACTGCTGATACCCTGTTCCGCTAAGGCCGTAAAACGTTCGGGTTTGCTGAAGGGATCCATCATGCCAATCAGTAACGGGCTACTTTCCAGCCAAGCGGCGGCCTGATTCAACATCGCCCCGGATAGATTCACCCGCAACAGAATATCCGCTTGCTGATACACAGCCTGTGCCGAGGGGCTTATCTGCGCCCCCACATCTCGATAATCCTGATCACTAAAACCTGCCGCCAACCCCGCTCCGGCTTCAACCACGAAGGTGGCACCGGTGGCGGATAAGCGGGTGATATTCTCTGGTGTTAAGGCAACCCTTGATTCATTCGCCAAGGGCTCTTTTGCTAGACCGATTTTCATACCTATACTCCCCAAGCCGCCCCTTATTTCAGACAACAGGACGCCTATACGCGTGTAAAACACGCGCAGGCATCGAGTATGCGAGAAAGCGTCCGGAAGCGGACTTAGTTTTTGTTAGATTTATTCTTAGAGTGTGTTGCTGTGATTAGAGACAAGCTTGATTGAGTACCGCTTGTAACAGCACATTGCACCCGGCATGAAGGTCTTCGGGTTTAGCATTTTCTTCTTCGTTATGGCTGATACCGTTTTCACAGGGCACAAAAACCATCCCCGTCGGCGCAACACGCGCGATATAACAGGCATCATGGCCAGCACCACTGACAATATCACGATGACTATAGCCCGCATCTTCAGCGGCCTGACGTACTGAATCAACACAGCTGGTATTGAATGGCACCGGTGGAGAATACCAGATCTGCTCGAACTTCATCTCCAAGCCCATTTCATCGGCAATCTTGGCACAGACCTCACGTAGCTGTTGATCCATTGTCGACAGCACTTCATCGTTCGGGTGACGAAAATCGATGGTGAAGAAGACTTCGCCAGGAATAACATTACGTGAATTAGGAAACACCTGTAACAAGCCGACGGTTGAACAAGCATTCGGCTGATTAGCCAAACCGATAGCGTTGACCTCTTGAACGATTTTAGACGCGCCCAGCAAGGCATCCTTACGGCGTAGCATCGGTGTTGGACCCGCATGGGCTTCCTGACCGGTTAAGGTCACTTCATACCAACGCTGCCCTTGCGCATCCGTCACCACCCCAATAGCAAGCTCTTCCTCTTCCAGAATGGGCCCCTGCTCGATATGCGCTTCAAAAAACGCCTTAACGGGGCCACCCACCTCATGTTCACCGGCATAACCTATACGCTGTAACTCTTCACCCATCGTCTTACCATCAAGATCGGCACGACTTAAACCGTACTCTAGATCAAAGACCCCGGCAAAAACGCCCGATGCCACCATCGCGGGAGCAAAGCGAGAACCCTCTTCGTTGGTCCAGATAGACGCTTCAATCGGATGATCGGTTTCGATGTTGTTATCATTCAGGGTGCGAATCACTTCTAACCCAGACAGCACGCCATACACACCATCAAACTTACCACCGGTTGGCTGCGTATCGATATGACTGCCCATCACCACTGGTGGCAGATCGTTATTCTTACCCGGGCGGCGAGCAAAAACATTGCCGATTTTATCAACTCGGACGGTACAGCCTGCCGCTTCACACCACTGAGTGAATAGATCACGGGCCTGCTTATCGAGATCGGTCAGCGCCAGACGGCAACAGCCACCCTTTTCAGTACCTCCGATTTCGCCCATCTCCATCAGGCTGTCCCAAAGTCGCTGTTCATTGGTTTTTATGTTTTTCATCGATAAAGGCTCCTAATTAACGCTATTGGCAATGCCCATCAAAGGGCGACAATAAAGCACTACAAAGTATTTCCCATACAATAAAACTAGTTTAATTTTACCACATGGTCAAATTAATTTTCGAAACGTCTTGCTCGCAATATGTTCTGTTTACTTTCGCTTGATTTGATTGAGTCAAACACAGATCGGGGATCAAGCCGGTGATGCCTTAATTCATCATCGTAACCCGTTTGACATGCCGCTATAAGCTAACAAGATGACCCATTTTGAGCTGCTTTGCCTGCATATAAGGCAAATTATGTGATTGATAATCGACCTGTATCGGCACCCGACTCACGACAAAACCGAACGCCTCTAAACTGCTGATTTTATCTGGATTGTTGGTTAGTAAGCGCAGAGTCGAAATATTCAGTGCGTTGAGTACTGTGGCGGCAACCTCGTAGCTACGACTATCCACCGGCAAGCCCAGATGCCTATTGGCATCGACCGTATCCAACCCTTGATCCTGCAATTGATACGCCCTGAGTTTATTCTTCAGACCGATACCTCGCCCTTCCTGACGCAGATAGATCAATACGCCACAACCGACCTTGCCAATCATGCTCAAGGAACGATCCAGCTGTTCACCGCAATCACAACGAGAGGAGGCAAAAAGATCGCCGGTTGCACACTCGGAATGAATTCTCACGATCGGTGCCGCTGCCAAATGGGGCTGCCCCATGACCAAGATAATGTGCTCTTTAGCATCATCAGGATCACTAAACACAGTCATCGAAAATTCACCATAGGCGGTCGGCATACGCACACTCACCGCATCGGTGAGCGTTGCTAAATAAGCTTCTATCGACATAGCTATCTCCGTGTTGAGCCTGACTCAACCGTTTGTGCTGACACCCCTTTGCACAAGAAGACATCGAAGCACGTCAACATAACCGGCTCAGACCCCGAAAGGCCTGAGCACAAAGACCTGCTTAGCTAAACTGAGGAATAATGTGTTTACCGTATTTCTCGACGATATTTTCCTCATCACCATTATCCAGATAGATATTGAACTGAGTGGTTCCGGCAGCTTCCAACTCTTTCAGCTTAGCGATATGCTCATCCACAGAGCCCAAGACACAGAACTCTTCGACAATATCCGGAGTGATGAAATCCAAGAATGGGTTATCACTCTGACCATGTTTAGAATAATCATAGCCCTGACGGTTTTTGATATAAGAGGTCAAACTTTCCGGCACCTGACCACTGCTATCACCGTATTTTTCGACAATATCGGCCACGTGATTACCCACCATGGCAGGGAACCATTTAGTCGCCTCAAGACAACGTTCTTTGGTACCAAAATAAGCCGGCGCAGAGGCAATAACCTGATAGTTACTCATATCACGTCCCGCCGCCTTACCGGCATTGATCGCCTGATCCTTAAACCATTCAACCAGAGAGGGTGAGCCTATCTGCAAGACAACGCCGTCACCGACTTCACCCGCAGTTTGCAACGCTTTCGGGCCATACGCGCCAATATAAACGGGCAGTTCATACCCCTGTGCCCAAGGGAATTTAACCGGTGCTGGGCAATCGTCATACATCACCTCCTCACCGCGAACCAACGCCTTAACCTTGGTTGTGAACTCAGCGACGCGAGCCAGGTTGGCCGGTTTTTTACCCAACACACGCACACCGCTATCACCTCGACCTAAACCAACATGAAAACGGCCATTACTTTGCAGCGCTAAGCTACCAAAAAGACTCGCGGCTTGAGACCAATCACGCGCATTAGGATGCGTGACACAGGGACCAAAACTGATTTTAGAGGTATGTTCCATACACATCGCCATGGCCGGATAGGATTCACGCCACAGCACATGAGAGTCATAAAACCAGCAATGTGTAAAACCAGCTTGTTCCGCTTGTTTAGCCAAATTACGCGCACGTTCAGGGCTAATAAAACCTTTAAAAGTAATACCGAAATCCATCATTATTCTCCTAGTAAGGATTTGTTGCGTATAAGTGATTGTGCTTAATGATCAGGCGCCCAGATCTTCACTCCCGCGTGGGAGAACGGCACCTTCTTCGAAATGTTTAAACGAATCAGAATCGGGGTAATCGCTTCAATACAGCGTGCATTCACAGCAGGACCGGCGTTATAGGCATTCACACCGAGACTGGAAATCAGCTCCATCACCGCTTCTTTTGCCAGCAGATCATTACCACAGACTAAAATATCGCAGTTAATCGACTGACCGAGATTGTTCAGGGTGGCGGCGGAGACGTTATGCAATGCACCAACAACAGGAATATCATCGCCCAGTAGCGCTTGCGCGGCTTCCGTGGCAGAGCCTTCGGCAGGCATAGCCACCGCTTTAGGATCACCATCGGCCAGCGGCACAACAATATCCACCAGAATTTTATTGCTCAAATCAGGCTTAATGGCTTCCAGTGTGGCATTATGGGCGGCAAAAGGTACGGCTAAAATAACCACTTCATCCGCTGCGGCGGTCGCCTCACGGTTATCCGCTCCACTGATCACCCCACTTGCCTGCGGCTGTTGTTCATTCAGCTGTTGTGCAATTTCTGCCGCCCGCTCACCATCGCGAGAGCCTAGTGCAACATCAATACCCGCCGCCGCAAAACGCAGCGCCAGTCCTTTCCCTTGTGGGCCTGTGCCACCTAAAATAGCAATTTTCATCGAAATAGATCCTCTTGTTGTGGACGCACTAAGTCTCCGGCAGAACTTTCACAGCGCTGCCAGTCAACGCCTTTAAATATCAAAACCGGCTTTTTACCGTTTTTACTCATCAGCAAGCCGGAAGCCGCTGCAATTTCGTCTGCTAACGCGGGCACGGTGACCGAAAGCACGCGGCCATAGGCATCAACATCCCCCGCCAAATCAACTTTGGCCGGTACGTTGGCCAAACCAACCGCTACATTAACCAACCCCATCCGCCAAGGACGACCAAAGGTATCGGTAATCACAACGCCTAATGATTTGCCACTGGCCCGCTCTAAGTCTTGACAGATACCTCGCGCACTCTGATCGGGGTCATGGGGAAGGAGAATGACCTTACCGACCGCATCCACATTGGATTCATCCACCGCCGCATTGGCGCAGATAAAACCCAATCGATGCTCAGCGATAATCGTGCCCTCATCCTGCTCAGGGCGTTTTGATGTGCGGACTAAACGTTTAGATTCCGATAACACCACCTGCACCTTACGTGGGTCTTTATTCAACTCTCTGCCCAGTGTTTGCGCTTCGATGGTGGGACTAATGTCATTCAGATCAATAATTTGACCTTCCTGTTTTGACACCACCTTATGAGCAATCACGATAATGTCACCATCATCCAGTGAACATTGATTGCTATCGAGCGCCGCGAGAATCATGCCGGATAGGTCATCACCTGGGTGAATATCGGGGATGCCATCGAGTGCATGAATACTGACTTCGTTATGTGCATGACTATTCATAAAGCTGTCCTATGCGGATTTTTTTTCCAACCAGATGTTCGCCCGATCTAAATCATCAGGACAATCAACATCAAACGAGAGACTTTCAAGAAATAACCGTTGCGTATGCAATCCAGCATTAAAGGCCGACAGCAGATGGATCTGACAGGAGTTCAGGCCAAAGCTAAATGGCATCGCATTCGGCGGCGAGGTCATAATCGCATTGGTGCCCCCATCATATGAGGGACACACCACCACCGATGGCCGCGCTTCCCGATGGCTTAGCAGACATTCAATCTCCTGATAATCCAGCGTCTCAATATCACCAGGAATCACCAGTTGAGTCTCAATACCACGGCGTACGTTATATTCAGCGGCCAGCGTAACGGCGGCATTCAATCCCGCTAACTTTTGCTCTTCGAGCAGTACTTCAGCACCATAACTGTGTGAAATATCCTGAATACGCTTCGATTCGGTTACCACGAGTAGATTGTGCTGTGGGTAACGTTGACGAAAAAAACCTAAGTTCTTTTCAAATAGCTCTAGCGTTAATTTTTTCCGTTGACTGCGACTTAAAACCTCGGCCAAACGGCTTTTAGACCGTTCAGGACTTTTCATTGGAATAACAATCGATAGGGTCATAACCAACTCCTGAGTTATACCGCGGTGCGGGTCGCTAATGCATTGGCAGACTCGATAAATGACCTAGCAGATCTATTATTTCGCCCTCTGCTCGCCTGATAGAAATGCACAATGGTTTCTGCGAGGCTCATTTTTTGCTGCCGGTTAAACATTAAGGTGTCCGTTGCCAGCACATATTCGACCTTATTTGACAGACGCGGCAGCCTGTCACGATCCTGCTGATCGATGATCAATCCGTCGATCACACCGCTATAGAAATCGGCCACTCCCTCGACATCCGATCGATATCCCGCCGCCGTCATCATGCTATCCGCAGGCCCTTTCACCGTTTCACCATTGATTAAAGGAGAGACTGCAAGCTTGAATGCTGATGAGTGTTGCAGCACATCGGCGATACCCGGCACCGACAAGATAGGTTTAATACTGACAATCGGATTACTCGGCGCAATCACAATCAGATCCGCCTCGGCAATCGCGTTAAGCGACTCGGGAGTGGCGGTCGCCGCTTCAATACCGGCAATTTTGAAATCCAGTATGTCGGGCTGACAGGCTAGTTTGACGAAGTAATCTTGAAAATCGATCCAACCACTTTCAATCATCACCTTATTCTGAATACAGTCATCGGTGGGTAAAATAATCGGGGTTTTAACACCGTAAGCATGAGCGATATTGGCGGCGATAACGCTCGGCCTGACACCCCGTTGACGCTGTTCTGTTCGATAGATATGAGTGGCAAAATCCTTATCGCCTAAATACATCCAGCTATCCGAGCCCAAGCGTTTTAGCTGATCCAGCACTTGATTGCTTTCATCCCTCAGCCCCCAGCCTTTAGTTTTATCGATCTCATCGGCGAGGGTATAGGTCAAAGTATCAATATCAGGTGAAACCCATAACCCGTGAAATGCCTGATCATCAGCCACATTACCAATCACACTGAACTGCGCCGCAGATCGGCTAAAGGCAAAGCCTTCCGCCATCTTGGCACCGCCCACTCCGCCACTCAGCAGTACAATCTTCAAGGGGGAGTTCATGAGGCGACCCTCACGCTATCATTCGTAGTCGCAATCAGTTGAAAACCCTCACGGCTGGCAATGTCAGTAGGCTGCCGCGCATAAGTTTCAACCACATCATAGAGTGTGTTTCGCCGCACCGGATCACGCCCTGCAGCACTGATCATGCGAATCATATCTTGCGGCACAATCTCCTGCTCATTCTTACCACCCGCGGCCCGCGAGATACTTTCATTCATCAGCGTACCGCCCAAGTCATTCGCGCCGGCCTGTAGCATCTGCTGTGCATATTCTGGCCCTAGCTTCACCCAAGACGCCTGAATATTATCGATCCAACCATGTAACATCAGACGCGATACCGCATGCATACGAATATTTTCATCCACGGTTGGGCCTGGCCTAACGTTAGGAATATTCATATAAAGAGGGGATTCATAATGAATAAAGCCCAGCGGAACAAATTCGGTAAAACCGCCGGTCTGTTTTTGAATGGTGCGAATTTTGCCGATATGGCCAGCCCAATGTTTAGGACTATCGATATGACCATACATAATCGTGGCGGTCGTCGGCAAACCCAGCTCGTGAGCCGTGGTAATGATTTCAACCCATTGTTCAGTGGTCAGTTTATCCCGCGTCAACTGTTGACGAATCTCCACGTCAAGAATCTCAGCGGCGGTACCCGGCATCGATCCCAAACCATGATCGATTAGGTCTTGAATAAACTCAGCAATCGAGACCTTGCTTTTTAATGCGCCAAACCAGATTTCAAACGGCGAGAACGCATGGATATGCATCGCTGGGACTCGTTTTTTAATCGCCTTAAGAATTTCACGGTAATGGCTGCCATCAATATTGGGATGTAAGCCTCCCTGAATACACACTTCAGTCGCACCTCGAGCCCATGCCTCTTCGGCTCTATCGGCAACTTCATCAAAGCTCAGCAGTTCGGCAGTGGCTTCCTCTTTACGCTTAGCAAAACCACAAAACTTACAGCCCATATAGCAAACATTGGTAAAGTTAATATTGCGGGTAATAACAAAGCTCGCTTGGTTACCCACGGTCTTCTGACGGAGATAATCTGCCGTAGCGATCAAGCCATCGAGCTCGGCGCCGGTCACACCGAAGAGAGTCACGGCATCGGCTTCTGAGAGTTCAACCCCCTGTATCACAGAGATCAATATGTCGCGGATGCTGACATCAATATCATCTAACTGCGTCAGCAGTTTATGTTGCGCTGACACACTGTTATCCAAACTTAAAATACTCGGAGCATTCATATTTCTTTCCTTAATTTTAAATTCAATGACACCTAAGAAAAGACGTGGGGTGCTGACGCTGATGGACGTCATTAAAACGACTCAGCATTGAATCAACCTTGCAGAGAAAAGAACGAATAACTGCGCAAAAGAGGCAAACAGCGGTAGCCACGACAAAAGCAATATTGACGCTCACGACTGCTAGGGCTGCTTTAAAAATCAGCGTTAACTGATTCAACAAGAGGATCAGAATAGGCATCAGTATCTCCACTGCTTATTTATTCTTATTCTCGGTATAGGCTTGCATCCACAAACTTTTTACCAAACGGTAAAATAATACTAGACTAATTTTTACCATCTGGTCAAGCTTTTATTGTTAGACAATTAGCAGCGCAGCCAAAAGAAAATAAACCCTTAAGATACATAAACTTATAAAACAATTTATCTAAAGAAATAAAAATAAAGAAAGCCTATTGTTGAAAAATAGGCTGGTGAAAATGCCATATAAGAGACAATCAGTGATGCGAAGTGTCGATTAAACAACGATAAAATCGGCTCTCGATATCGATAAAAGAGCGCGAGAGAGGCATAAAAAAACCAGATAATCTTCTGCCAAGAAGCTTATCTGGTTATTCATAATCAGTGACTGATAGTGAACAGTCGAGCGAACAATTTAGCGCATTCCAAGCCCTTTAATGACCAAGTGAGTTAAGAACTCAGTCGCATTATCAAAATCTTTATCTTGCAGTTGCTCCTTACCTAGCGAGAGGCTTACCTGAGAGGAGAAATCCGCATAGGTCTGAGTCGATGACCAAATCATGAAAAACAGATGATAGGGATCAATTTTATCCATAACCCCCTCAGCCATCCACTTTTCAACTAACTTCACGTCATCCTCTAATGCGGGTGTCAGATGTGTCTGAAGATACTTCTTCAGATAAGGCGCACCGTTAATAATCTCAATCGCAAACACCTTAGAGGCATCTGGGTAATGCCGAGAGATCTCGACCTTACTTTTAATATAATTAGTGAGTATCTCTGTTGGCGTCTCACCTAGCTGATCCATCAACGTCATTTTTTCAATCAAGATATCGAGTATATTCCGCAATACCCGTTGGTAAAGAATCTCTTTCGACGAGAAATAGTAGATGAGGTTTTGCTTCGACATCCCCGCTTTCTCGGCAATCGTCTCAAGCGCCGTGCCATGATAGCCATTTTGAGAGAACAGCTGCTCTGCCGCTCTAATAATTGAATTCTCATGGGCTTCACGAATACGCGAGCGTCGACGAGGTTTATTGATAACGATTTCTTCCGATGAATTCGGCATGGTAACTGGATATCCGAGCAAAGAATAAAGTACTGAGCGCTTATTTTACCATGTGGTCATGACTGAGAAAAATTAAAGTATTTACCTGACTGCAAAAAAGCAGGGAAACCCAAGTATAATAGCGATCTCTCACATGACGTTATGGTATAGGTAGAATTCTTGTTACATAAAAATTACGCTGGCTACGTCAATCTTGACAAAATTCGCGCTATCCATGCCTTAAAGTATCAGTTATTGCAGTTAGTGATTTTTTTAATCGTTATCATCTATGCAGGCTATCTCTTTGATATCGAATCCTTATACCGACCGATTCATAACGGCCCTGCCACGCATGAACTAACGATATTATCGGCTCTGTTGATCGTTGCCGCTGTTCTAATGGATAAGATTAACACGACATCGGTGTGGATGATTGGCTTGGCTTTCACAGCGGCGCTTATCAGTCTATTACGTTTAGCGGAAATTGGCTTTGAATGGCGCTTGATTTCACACCTGACACCGTTTCATGAAGTGGCCGAAACTGCGATTGCCAATAACCTCAGTCATGCCATGGGGATGAATACATCAATGGCGATCCTGTCCTTAGCGATCGCCTTGTTATTACGTCACACACTCTCAAAACTATCTTTTTCCATCGCCTCCATCGCACCTTTTTTAGCCTTTTCAAGCCTAGCAGGTTACAGCTTTGGGGAAGACGCATTGCATGGCGCGATGTCTTTTCTAACCATTACCCTGCTACTCCCCCTGAGTCTAGCAACACTAATGCAGTGGGCCCATTATAAGTTTCTCCGCGCCATTTTCTTGCATACGCAAATGGGCAAGATATCCAGGGCTCAGCTATTACTATCCATGACAATACCTTGGGGGCTGGGCGCTCTGATTGTCTATTTAAGTAACGTCAATGATGTCTACCCTTTCGCCCTATACACCACAGGGGTGTCTTGGTTCATCATCGGCATGGTGGTATTTGCGGCGGTTACCTATGAAAGGCTTGATAGTCGCAGAAGAACACACGAACGTCAAAGCCATCGACTGTCAACCATCGACACACTGACCGAGTGTTACACTCGAGTGGAGGGGCTAAAACAAGGACAGTACGCCGTCTCAATGGCCAAACGAAACCGCGCGCCCTTGTCATTAATGATGTTTGATATTGATAATTTTAAACGTATTAATGATAACTATGGTCATCTCGCGGGTGATCAAGTCCTAAAAGCAATCGCTGATGAAATAAAAAAAGGTTTACGCAAAACAGATATACTCACTCGCTGGGGAGGCGAAGAATTTGTGGTCATTTTATATGACTGTGCAGAAGCCGACGCCATGACATTAGCCGATAAAATCCGTCAGGCCATTGCAACAACTAACCTTTCACTCGAGCCACAATCCGACCTTCATGTCACCGTTTCCATCGGCTGCTCATCACTGACGGAAGCTATTGCCGATATTCCAAGTTTATTCAATCATGCAGACACGGCGATGTATGCGGCGAAAAAAACGGGCAAGAATAAGGTTGTAGGACAACAGCAGCTCAACGAAGGATTGTGACAAAGTCAGCGATAAAACACTGACTTCACAGGCTTCATATCGACGTTAAGTAGCCTAATCTGACACTTTTAGGGGCGCTTCATCATGACGATCGATACACCACTCGTTCATTTAGGCTAACCGTAAAGCTCACAGGCTGCGCAGAAGAATAACGCGTCTCAATCTGCCGTGCGCTCAAAGATGAGATCCCATACCCCATGCCCTAGGCGTTCGCCCCGCTTCTGAAACTTAGTCACGGGGCGCCACTCGGGTTGCGGTGAATACTGTTGATCACCCGCGACATTACGGTAGCCCGGCGCAGCACTCATAATTTCCATCATATGTTCGGCATAGTTTTCCCAATCCGTGGCCATATGCAATTGACCGCCGACTTTAAGCTTCTTGCGAAGCGTGGCGGCAAACGCTAGCTGCACAATACGACGCTTATGGTGTTTTTTCTTATGCCATGGATCAGGAAAGAACAGTTGCAACGTACTCAGGCTTGCATCGGGAATACATTGAGCCAGCACTTCAATCGCATCATCACAAAACACGCGAATATTGGTGAGGCCTTGTTTCTCGACATTGCTCAGCAAGCGCCCCACACCGGGACGATGTACTTCGATACCGATATAGTTTTTCTCTGGCTGGTCTTTAGCCATCTCGATCAACGAGTCACCCATACCAAAGCCGATCTCCAGCACCACCGGTGCCTCACGGCCAAACACCTCTGCCAGATCCAGCATCCCCTGACTCAGCTCCAGCCCCATCTGCGGCCATACTGTCTCCATCGCCTTCTGTTGGCCTTCGGTCATGCGGCCGGCACGCAGCACAAAGCTTTTAACGGTGCGCATATATTTTTCCTCAGACTGTTCTGAGGTTGCCTGTTCAGGTTTTTTATCTTCTGACATCAATCTGGGCTCTTAGTAAAACAAAACAGCCTGATCAACGGATCAGGCTGCTACAATCTTTAATTAAATCAGACGACGCCATCGCCGCCTGTTTATAAATCAATAAGTTAACAACGGCTATTTAAGCGGCCATCACTTAGAGACAATCGTACCTTCCATCGGAGATGATGCGCTGGCGTATTTCTTCCGTGGCATCCTTCCTGCGAGATATGCCTCACGTCCCGCTTCAACCGCTTTACGCATCGCAGAAGCCATCAATAAAGGGTTACGAGCACCAGCAATCGCTGAGTTCATTAATACCGCTTCACAACCCATTTCCATCGCTACCGCGGCTTCAGAAGCCGTACCAACACCCGCATCAACCAATACCGGCACGTTGCAATCTTCCATTATAACATTGATATTATGCGGGTTGAGGATTCCTAAGCCAGAGCCGATCATCGAGCCCAACGGCATAATAGAAACACAGCCCAAAGACTCGAGCTCTTTGGCCACAATCGGATCATCACTGGTATAAACCATCACCTTAAAACCATCCCGCACCAACACATCGGCGGCTTTGATTGTTTCGACCACATTCGGATAGAGCGTTTTCTGATCGCCCAAGACTTCCAGCTTCACCAGATCGTGTCCGTCCATCAACTCACGCGCCAGCATACAGGTACGAATAGCGTCTTCAGCATTAAAACAACCGGCGGTATTCGGCAAAATCGTATATTTATCTGGGGAGATGACATCTAAAAGATTCGGCTCATCTTGATTTTGACCAATATTGGTACGGCGTACCGCCACGGTCACAATCTCAGCGCCACTGGCTTCGATCGCCAAACGCGTTTCTTCTAGGTCACGATATTTCCCAGTGCCAATCAACAGACGCGACTGAAAGCTACGGCCTGCAATAATCAATGGATCGTTATGTTGTTCCGACATTGTATTCTACCCAATTAGATTCTGTCATATTCTCAAAAACATGCATCAGGTTGGCTATCGTCAACCGCCGCCAATTGCATGCACTACTTCAACTCGGTCGCCTTCGCTAAGCGCGGTTTCTGCATGTCGGCTACGAGGCACGATCTCAAGATTCAGCTCGACGGCCACGCGACGTTCTCCCAATTGCAACTGTTCAATCAGATCGGCCACGCAGGCGCCTTCCTGAACGTCTAGATTGTCACCATTTACCTGTATCAACATTGAGCTTGATCCACTTTTATTAACTTAACTGCCGAAACGCAACCCGGCCAAGATTCAACCAGCCAGCTAGAAACAATACGCCCCCGATAGGAGTGATAGCGCCTAACCAATGCTGCCCGCTCAGCGCCAGCAGATAAAGACTGCCACTGAAAAAAACCATTCCCGTCATAAACAAGACCGCTGTCTGATTTAGGCCTCGATCAGGCTGTCGTAGCATTAGCCCCCCCACACCAAACAGCGCGAGGGTATGAAACATCTGATATTGAATGCCGGTTTGCAGCACCTCATAGAGACGGCTACTCAGCTGCGTGCGTAGCATATGTGACGCAAAGGCACCGAGGCCTACTGTGATAAAACCGCTCAGCGCGGTAAAAAAAATAACAAATCGTGCAGACATGAATGGTTCCGGGAAATAAGGCTCATTATTCTAACAAAGCTAAGCGGCCGCGATAAGCAATAAAAAAGCCGCACTCAAACGAGGGCAGCTTTTTTAATCAGTACGACAACCGCCTAAGTGATCAGGCTTCGAGCATCGATAGTTTAATTTTTTTCATCGCATTCTTTTCCAGCTGACGAATCCGCTCGGCAGACACTTCATAGCGAGCGGCCAGCTCATGCAGTGTAGCCTTCTCTTCGCCTAACCAGCGTTGCATCAGAATATCACGACTACGTTCATCTAACTGTTCCATCGCCTGACTAAGACGCTGATTAGAATCGGCTTCCCAATTAGAATCTTCCACCTGACTCGCAGGATCTTGACTATGATCTTCTAAAAAATAAGCCGGGGATTGATAAGCACGCTCATCGTCATCACCAACCGGCGCATCAAAGGCCATATCGGCACTGCTCATCCGGCCTTCCATTTCACGCACAACTTGCTCATCTACGCCAAGATCGCCAGCCATCGCGGTAACTTCATCATTGGTTAACCAGCCAAGGTTTTTCTTCTTACTACGTAGATTAAAGAACAGCTTACGCTGTGCTTTAGTCGTCGCTACTTTGACAATCCGCCAGTTGCGCAGAATAAACTCATGCATCTCCGCTTTAATCCAATGTACAGCAAAGGATACCAAGCGAACCCCCATGGTAGGGTCAAAACGCTTCACGGCTTTCATCAAGCCAACGTTGCCTTCTTGAATCAGGTCAGCCTGAGATAGGCCATAACCGGAATAAGACTTAGCAACATGCACCACAAATCGCATGTGAGATATTACCAACTGACGCGCTGCTTCAAGATCGTTCTCGAAATACAGACGCTGTGCCAGTCCACGTTCCTCTTCTACTGTGAGAACAGGAATCGCAGTCACCTGACGTATATATGCCTCCAGATTCTGACCCGGAGATAATACTTCAATGACTCGCAGGCTTTTGCCCATTTCTCAACCTCATTACTTATTCATTTAAAGAATGTCGCTATAAGTTAAAGCTATGACACACTTCAGTCTGATTAGTTCCGACTAGATACAACCCGCTATTTTAAACAATAACCGCCTCTTTGATAAGACTAACCGCTAGCGGACCAATAAAGATAACGACAACACTAACAGATGGCAAGCATAACAACGGAATCACTTTACCTATATTTACATTGAACATTTACATTGAACATTTACATTGAACAGCTGAATACTTAACCGCCCACGTGCATGTACTACTGTTGCAGCGGCCATCACATCGCTATCTAACAAGCGACTTTAGGCTGTATCGATTAAACGGCTTATTGCGGCTGAATCTCGCGCAGATGCCGCCCTACCGCTAGCCAAGCACCGGCTAAGCCCAAGAGAATACTGATGATGAGTAACAGAATTGTTTCAACGAAACCCAAGCCGGTCAGTTCAAACTGACTATGATAAAGCCCCACTAACTGTTCAACAGGGCCATTCAACCAGAATAAACTAAATTGAATCAAGAACCAGGCAGATACTCCACCCGCGAGCCCAAACCAGACGCCATCATAGAGGAAAGGGCGTCGCACATAAGCATCCGTCGCTCCCACTAGCTTCGCAATAATAATTTCATCACGGCGACTCTCAATGGATAAACGAATCGTATTACCCACCACCAATAGCACCGCCATGATAAATAGCGCCGTCAGTACCCACACTAATCGCTCCGCCAATAATACAAAAGCGACTAACCGCTGCACCCATTCCATATCCACGATCGCTTCATCGACCTGCGGCAAGGCTTGTAATTTCGCTTGTAATAACGGCACCGATGCGACCGATAGATCCCGCGGCATCACCATCACCACAGCGGGCAACGGGTTACTATCGAGAAAACTAAACACATCACCAAAGCCAGACATCGCCTGAAACTCCAACATCCCCTGCTGTGCCGTAATCAGTTCGCTGGCCGCCACATCATCACGCAACAACAGCTTGCGGCTGAGGGTTTCCGCCTCTGCGTCGGTAACGCTCAATTTAAGATACAGCGCCACCCGAGGATCGCCTTCCCAACTATCCCCCAGTTGTTGAAGATTCTTTAACCCCGTATACAGCGCGCCAGGCAGGGCTAAGGCAATCGCCAGTACCGCTAGGGTCATAAAGGTGGTCAGGGGCTGCGATAACAAAGAATAATAAGACTGTCTGGCCACCTCAATATTATGCCGCACATAGCTGCGGCCTTTATCGGCGATATTCAGATGATGATGTTCTGCACCTCGATGCACCTTAGCATCGCGTTTGGGCGTTGGCTCAACCCGGACCGCACCTTTGCGACGTTGATTATTTTCCATCGGTCATCAGCCTACCCTGATTAAGAGTAATCACGCGATGAGGCATGCGGGCAATCAAGCTCAGATCATGGCTGGCAATCAACACGGTTGTACCCACCTGATTAAACTGCTGAAACAACCGCATGACCTCTTCAGAGAGTTTTGGATCGAGATTACCGGTCGGTTCATCGGCTAACAACACCTGCGGTTTATGCACAATCGCACGCGCAATGCCCACGCGCTGCTGTTCGCCCCCCGATAGCACCACCGGATTAAGCTTCTCTTTATCTAATAGGCCAACTTTATCCAATGCCGCACGCGCTCGACGCGCCGCATCAACGGGATCAAAGCCGCAGATACGCAGCGGTAAAACAATATTTTCGAACACCGAACGGTCGAACAGTAGCTGATGGTTTTGAAACACCACCCCAACGCGGCGACGATGATAAGGAATCTGTCTGTTACTCAACCTTGCGAGATCTTGATCGCCCATCAACACGCGGCCATTAGAAGGCCGCTCCATTAGCATCAATAACTTCAGCAAGGTACTCTTACCCGCCCCCGAATGGCCCGTTAAAAAGGCCATTTCGCCACGGGCGAGACTAAAGTTAACCTGACTCAGCGCATCATAGCCATTGGGGTAGCGCTTAGTGACATTGTCGAAGCTAATCATTGGCGTATTCGATACATGACGTTAAACCGTTGCTAAAAAGAACCTAGTCAAACAGCGCCGAAACAAATTCTTTCGCCTTAAAGGGACGCAGATCATCCACCTGCTCACCGACACCGATATAACGAATAGGCAGATCGAGCTGCTTAGCGATGGCAAAGATAATGCCGCCTTTGGCAGTGCCATCGAGCTTAGTCAGACTGATACCACTCACACCCACTGCCTCTTTAAACAGCTTGGCCTGACTCATCGCATTCTGTCCCGTCCCCGCATCTAGCACCAGCATTACCTCATGAGGTGCATCGGGATCTAGCTTTTTCATCACCCGCACGACTTTTTCCAGCTCTTGCATCAGATGATCTTTATTCTGTAACCGACCCGCGGTATCGGCAATCAATACATCGACATTCTTAGCCTGAGCAGACTGCAAGGCGTCATAGATAACCGAGGCGGAATCCGCACCGGTATGTTGCGCGACCACCGGTACATCATTACGATCACCCCACACCTGAAGTTGCTCGACCGCCGCCGCACGGAAAGTATCACCCGCCGCCAACATCACGGATTTACCTTCGGCCTGATACTTTTTCGCCAACTTACCGATGGTCGTGGTTTTACCCACACCGTTAACCCCCACCATCAGTAACACAAACGGTCCGTTACTCTGACTGAAATCAATCGGCTGTTCTACCTGATCCAACAATCCCGCCAACTCTTCTTTCAACGCGATATAGAGCGCATCGGCATTGGCTAACTGCTTACGGCTCACACGAGCCGTCAGTTTATCGATAATCTCGGTGGTTGCTTCAACCCCGACATCGGCGAGTAACAGTTGAGTTTCGATCTCTTCAAACAGATCATCATCGATCTCTTTAGCACCGAGAAATAGATTGCCCAAGCCTTCGGTCAGATTACCCTTGGTGCGGCTCAAGCCCGCTTTAATGCGGCCAAAGAAGCCTGGTTTCTTTTTAGTCTCAGGGGTTGCGGCTGCAACGGCCTCCGGTTCAATCAAAGCCACCGGAGACTCAGCGACGTCTACCGGTTCGTCAACGGTTTCTACAGGCGCAGCACTGAGCGCTTCGATTGACGACTCGTGATCCGCATTCCCCGTTATCGCATCGTCAGCCGTGGGTTGATCTTCGGCGACCGCCAGGTTTGGTTCCGTGGGAGCCTCCGCCATCACCGTCTCTGGCTTTTCGATCTCGACCGCTGCGTCCACCGTTTGGACTGCTTCGACAGCTATCGCGTCAGCCTCTATCGTTTCTTCAACAGAGGCTTCTATCGCTGTCGATTCAATCGGGGCGACGGATATTTCGTCCTGCTCGACAACCGTTTCCGCCTGTTCAGATGGCCGTTCGACTACCTCGGCTGAATCTTTCTGAGTATCATTTTTCTCAGACTTGAAAATTGATTTAAGCTTCTTAAACATGCTCGATTACTGTCCGATATCAGACGCTGAAAGGGCAAAAAAACAAGGGAATCCCTGTTCCATCCGCGAGTCGTCCTGTATGTTTCATTTAGGCCGGATATCTTATCATAGTAAAGCTCGACTGGGGCACTCAAAACAGGCCATAACATAACCAGGTAAAACCGATGCTGGAAGCCAAGCCTCCTCTGTTCAACCGCACTTATCTCAAAATCATTATCGGCGTCGTCGCCGTTGCTATTGCACTGCTCACTGCGGGTCAGCGCAGCGGCCCTGAGTTTATCAATATAAAGAAACAGCCCGAAGTGCCACTCTATTACGCTAACGTCGATCAATTAGAGACACTAGAGCTCAGCTTCCTATTACGCACTGACGTCGCTCTCAATGGCGAACAACAGTTATTACAACAGCTATTATTACAACAGGTTGAACAACAACTGGCAGGATTAACGGCGCAACCCACGTTTGCCTTTTTGCAGGCGACACTGAGCACCGCGATTGCGCCCGATCAGCTTAAAATCGTTATTACGCTTTCGGCAGATCATGCCGCGCAAACCGATGCTATTCACGATCTAACCAAACAATTGCTACAACGGTTGAGCACTTATCAGCCCGATATCGGGCTCGAGCAACGTTGGGCACGCTTAGAAGCAGCGCAATACTTAAATTTGAAAGACCCTGAGAATCGCCTGCTAAACCACTTTGGTGAGCTAATCAGTCACCGCCACTCGGTGTCTGCGCTTCAACGCTTTGCCGATATCTATCATAACAGCACTCACCTCAGTGGCATCACCCTCACCCTTAAAGGGCCCGACAGCGAAGCACTCGCTCAACGTCTAAGCGCCCTACTAAGCAGCCCAATAGTCAGCAATAATCGCCGTCATGGCAGTCTCGACATGGCACCGACTGACCCCACATCGGTTCGCCTACCTCCTCAAGGCAATCAAACCTATCGTCTGACAGGTCTCGTATTACCCGGTCGCCAACAACCTCAATTTGCCACTGAACTACTCACGGTCCAAACATTGCGGCAGTTAATCCAACGACAATCGCAACTAACCGCACGCCTAATCTGGAAATCACTCGACAAACAGGGCTATCTCGCTATGATGCTGCACGGTTCATCCATCGATGCCAATAGCGATCTAACACCGTTAATGACAACACTGCTAACACAGCTTGATGATGCCTTGATCGATGACACTCGGCACAGGCTGCAAAATACCTATCGAGAGCAGATGGAGTCACTTACCGCGCAGTTAAATATGTTAGATACTATTGCGTTTTACCGGTTACCGACGGATTACCTGAGCCGTTTCGAAACGACGCTCGATGCAGTCAATAACGCCGATGTTCGTGATAATATGCGTCACTTTCTCACCAGTAACGAGCGTTATCAAATTACGCTACCGGCATATTAAGTCATGCAGCGTTCAACTTTAAGGAATGACAATGGCTAGACGTCGCCCACAGCGCCCGCCTCAGAAAATCAGCTCAGGCAATCAACAACTACGGATCATCGGCGGTGAATGGCGTGGCCGTAAACTCAGCTTTCCCGCCGTCGAAGGTCTGAGACCCACCCCCGATCGCGTCAGAGAAACACTGTTTAACTGGCTATCGACTTACATCCCTAGCGGTCGTTGCCTCGATCTTTTCAGCGGCAGTGGCGCACTCGGTTTCGAAGCACTGTCGCGCGGAGCCTCTCACGTCACCATGATCGACAACTCAGCGGTAGTGATTCGTCAGTTACGTCAAAACATTCAAGATCTGAAGACTCAGAGAGCCGAATTAATTACCAGCTCGGCCACCGATTGGTTAGAACAGCGCAGTGGTGATCTGGAAGTCCAGTTTGATGTGGTGTTTCTGGATCCGCCCTTCCATCAAGACCTGTCCGCCATCTGCTGTCAATTACTGGAACAAAACGGCCTGCTAACCGCCAACGCAATGATCTATCTCGAAACCGAAAAGGAACTCACCGATCCGCTAGTACCCGATAACTGGGTGCTGCATCGAGAAAAAACCGCAGGACAGGTCACCTATCGGCTGTATCGAAGAACCTAACAAAGCCGTGATTCGTTGTTCGTGGCTCGATGGCGGCGCTGAGCAACAACGCGTCAATCGCACACGTTGGACGTTCGAGCAACGCTTTCGCCCTAATATGGCAAGGCATCATCGACGTAATAGCGCGCCTTCATCTTCTCAAGCTGCGCTAACGTCACGCCATCATTGGTTTTAAAGGTCAGACTAAAGCGTTGACCGGGACGCACGATACCCGACTGATGAGCAACATACCGATGCACCTTGCCTCCACTGTCCTCTGCAATAAACCCCATCACCACGCCTTTGAGTGATCGATTACCGGCATAGCGCCAGCGAGTGCTCCAGCTAGTCGTGCTGACGCGCCGCTGTTGTTCAAGCTGCATATAGGTTTCGACGGCTTTCACAAACTGAGCATATTGTGCCTGACGTCCCGCTTCCTGCTTTGCTTGTTGATGATCAACATAGGCGCCTAGGGCGGTGGATAAGATAGCCGATACGCCACCACCTTCACCGGCGGTAGCTTGATCTCGATTATCACGTTTCTGCCATAGACTATTATTATCGCGCAAGGTCGCGGCACTCGGATTGATGCGACCCGATTGATAATACTGCTTAACCTGATTCGCCAGCGCCTTGGTTTCGGCGGCACGTTCGGCATTCACGGGATGATCATGGGCAAATAAACTACGGGCATTACCCTGTTGCTGATATTGTCGCTGCCAAATACCCGTGGCCGCATAAGGATCATAACCCGCCAAGGCACTGTATAACACACCGATACGATCTGCTTCCCGTTCTAACGCATGGGTATACGCCGCTTGATAGCCCTGTTTTCGTGCGGCACTCGATGTCAGTAAGCTAATCTGCTGAGAGGTCTGACGCTCGCCAATATGATTCGCTACGGTATGCGCAATTTCATGACCAATCACCGCCGCCACCTCATCATTATTTAATTGCTGCATCAACCCCCGATGAACAACGATATAAGTACCGCCGGTGGTAAAAGCATTAAATGAATCCCGATCCAGCAATATTGGCTGCCAACGTTCTTGACTGAGATGACTAATCTGATGCACCCGATCAAAGATTTGAATTAAACGCTGATATTCGCGTCGATCAAGCGCCGCATCCGTTTTACGGCCCGCTTTTCGCTCAGCCGCTAACATCTGTTGAATCGCGGCATTGCCCTGCTTGATCTGCGCCGTACGATCCGCAGCACTCAGTGTTCGCTGCCCCGTCACGCGATCAGTTTCGGTGATTGATTCGGCAACGTCATACAAACCTTTATCAATATTCTGTAATGTTTGACAGCCGCTCAGCAGCACAACACTAAAAACAAGAAGAAATGGAGTAAAACATCGCATCGCCGTCATCTGATCACCTTTTAATCATTCGCGCTAACATGTATATTCCTTATTGTGATTAAAATAATTCTTCTTATAACCACTAAAGATCAATACATTCCATTATTGTATTTGTGATAGCCTTGCAATTCAGCTAATATCGCGCCTTTGCGGATTTGCTAATATTCATTCAAGCACAGTAGACGTGAACTCATAATGAACATTGCAGTATACCCGGGTACATTTGACCCTATAACAAATGGACACGCCGACCTAGTCGAACGGGCATCGAAGCTGTTTGATAAGGTGATTGTAGCCATTGCCTCTAGCCCTAATAAAGAACCTTTATTGCGGCTGGAAGAGCGGGTTCGCCTGGTGAAAACGGTAACATCACACCTAGACAATGTTGAAGTAATTGGCTTTGATTGTTTATTGGTAGAACTGGTACGCAAGCATAATGCCAATATTATTTTGCGTGGCCTTCGTGCGGTTTCCGATTTCGAGTATGAGTTTCAGCTCGCCAATATGAACCGTAAGCTAGCGCCGAAGACAGAAAGTATCTTTCTGACGCCGGCAGAGCACTTATCTTTTATTTCATCCACCCTAATACGCGAGATCGCGAGCTTGGGCGGTGATGTAGAACAGTTTGTGCACCCTTCAGTCAATACAGTGCTGAAAGATCATTTCGGACACTAATATTTAAGTAATTACGAGTCAGTGAGGTAGCCACAATGTCATTAATTATCACAGATGAATGCATTAACTGTGACGTATGTGAGCCGGAATGTCCCAATGAGGCGATTGCTCCCGGTGATGAAATATACGAAATCGATCCAAACAAATGTACTGAGTGTGTTGGTCACTATGACACCCCTCAGTGTGTTGAAGTTTGCCCAGTGGATTGCATTCCTAAAGATCCGGATCACGTTGAGAGCGAAGAACAGCTGATGGAGAAATACCACAAGCTGACCGGTTAATCGATGTCACTAACCGCGGATTAAACATTAACAGACGCTTGGCGTCTGTCAAAAAGCAGGCAAACGCCTGCTTTTTTACGCCTGCGATTATCCCACCGCCATCGTTTTACATAGACAATACAAGCTTATTGAGCTCATAACGTTGCTCAATGAGGGCACCAATCGCCGTACCACCAACTGCTAGGTGGTAGGCATACTGCATGTGCAAACAGCGTACTTTATCCCAGTGACGAATGCCGCCAATGCCATAACTGTCGAATAGGTCAGTAAAGCCAAGCTCGGCAATACGTTGACGGTCACTATCCGTCATCATCTGCCAGCGTAGCTCAACATAGCGTTGCTGATCCCTCAAATGCGCCTCGCGTAACTCTGTATCGGTTTCGATTTGCTGCTCGATACGCTTCACCTCGCCCGCCGTTTCGATCTCGGCAATCGCCTGATACAGATCTTTAGAACTTAGCCAATAGAGCGTCGGGAAAGGCTGATCATCCACCAGTGAGCGCATCTGCAGCACGCCAGGCACCCCCTGAGGGCTCTGCCAGGCAATATCAACCAATCCACGGGGTTCACGCCCCAACTGCCGTTCAATGATTTCAAGTTGCTGCTCAGAAGCGGCCATAAGGATTCCTGTTCAGTGTCATACAAAGTTGCATCTTATAAACGTTCCGCCAGTGTCACCACCTCTTCACCGATAACCGGCACTCGGGCGGGCATAATCAAAGTGCAGTTATCAAAGGGGGCGGCGATCAATGTTTGATCATCTAGCGCAATTAATTCGCCTTTATTATATTGCTCAAAGCCTGTCACCGGCGCGACAAAACGAAACTGTTCTGTCGCTGCATGCAGCACTCGATCAATACGATAATGGCCGGCCTGATGATCGGCGGCATAACCCCACGCGGGGATCTCCACCGCATTGTCTAACATGCCGTGCTGTGCAATAAAGCGCAGCGCCACTGCTAACGCCTGCTGCGAGGTTGACTCAGCAAAGTGCTGACCACACTCCGCCACGATCGATACCCCCTGCTCGGCATGTCGTTGATGCTCGGAAATCATAATACCATCATGATAGTTACCCACATCATACAGCAGGTGCGGGAACGGAAACTGTAACCGATCGGCAAAAGCACGATTCGTCGAGGTCTGTGGATAAATTAGCATCGGTGCCACGGCAAAGGTCGTCGAATGTAGATCCAACACACTATCAGCGTTCTCGATATAGGGTAGCAATTCAACGGCTCGCTGTGTTTCACGCGTATCGGGGTGATATAACCGTTCGGATAACCAGATACGATTCATATCCTCATCGAGACAACGGCTAGCGAACGGCCGTTGCGGATCGAAGGTTTGATAAGCCTCAACATTGGCGAAGATTAGCGTTAACGCCCCCTTTGTCGGCCGAAACTGATGCTCCAACAGCCATAACAGCGCGTTGGCACCGCAGATCTCGTTGCCGTGGGTTAGTGCTTGAATCACCAGTTCTGGCCCATCACGGCCCGAATCTAACCGATGTACGTAATCAATACCGCTATTACCTTGACGCCAGTCACTCAAATCACGCGGTAACAGTTCAATAGGCGCATCAGAGGCTGCAATGGAAAAGCGACACGGAGGTACAGTCATAGATCTCTCATCATGGGTCGATAAAGACACTGGGAATTAACATTGGATAGCGCCACATCGGTCAACGCCGCTAACCGTTGACTGACAAAGCCATTAGACACTGGCATAGCGTTCATCGCGACCTAACCAACGCTGAATAATGGCATCACTCAACTGCGGATCCGACATCACTTGTCCCGCCACCTGCTTCACTCGGGTTAATAGATCAGCATCCCGCTGTAAGTCCGCCACCTTAAATGACATCATGCCGGTTTGCCGCGTGCCTAGCACTTCGCCTGGCCCGCGCAGTTGTAAATCTTTTTCCGCAATCCGAAAACCATCAGTGGTTTCGCGCATCACCGCTAAGCGTTCACGTCCCTGTTGCGATAGGGGCGCATGATACATCAACAGACAAAAACTCTCGACCGAGCCTCGTCCCACACGACCCCGTAACTGATGTAACTGAGCCAGCCCAAGGCGTTCAGGATTTTCGATAATCATTACCGAGGCATTCGGCACATCTACGCCCACCTCTATAACGGTGGTCGCTACTAATAGATCGAGTTCGGCGGCTTTATAGCGTGCCATAATGGCGGTTTTCTCCGTCGGTTTCATGCGCCCATGAATTAAACCGACCCGTAATTCAGGTAACGCTTCTCGTAGCTCGGCTTCGGTTACTTCCGCCGCCTGACACTGCAGCGCTTCAGACTCCTCTATCAACGTGCACACCCAGTAAACTTGACGTCCCTGACCGCAGGCCTGACGCACTCGTTCAACCACTTCAGAACGACGCTGATCGGAAATGACCACCGTATTCACCGGCGTTCGTCCTGGAGGCAATTCATCAATCACGGAACAATCCAGATCGGCATAGGCACTCATGGTTAACGTTCGCGGTATCGGGGTCGCGGTCATAATCAACTGATGAGGAGCCCGATGATCGGTGCGGCCCTTTTCTCGCAAGGCTAAGCGCTGATGCACACCAAAACGGTGTTGCTCATCCACCACCACCAACCCAAGATTGGCAAAGTGAACCTCATCTTGAAATAACGCGTGGGTGCCGACGACGACCTGTGCCGAGCCATCACTGATCACCTCTAGCTGGGCCTGACGTTTTTTACCTTTCAGCTTGCCCGCCAACCACGCTACTTTCAGCCCTAACGGCTCGAGCCAATGAGTAAAACTAATAAAGTGCTGCTCGGCTAAAATCTCGGTGGGCGCCATCACCGCCGCCTGAAAGCCTCCTTCAACCGCCTGCAATGCCGCCAGCGCAGCCACCACGGTTTTACCCGAACCCACATCTCCCTGCACCAACCGTAGCATCGGATAGGGCTGACACAGATCAGCGCTAATCTCTTGACTGACTCGCTGTTGCGCACCGGTTAATGGAAAGGGTAATTGCTGCAGAAAAGCCGTTTGATATTGATGACTGTTTGCTAGCTCTGGGGCGCCTAACTGTCGAGTTCGCTGACGTAACTTAATCAGAGAGAGGTGATGCGCCAACAACTCTTCGAAGGCGAGTCGCCGTTGAGCCGGATGATAGCCATCGAGTAACTGCGCTTGATCGGCATCCACCGGTGGCCGGTGAAGATAACTCACCGCCTCATTCAAACAGGGGAGCCGCCACTGCTGTCGCAAGTGCTCGGGAATTAATTCTGTCAATGAACCTTTGGCTAAATAGGCCAACGCACCATCCGTTAAGCCTCGAAAACGAGCCTGATTAATACCTTCGGTAGTCGGATAGATCGGCGTCAAACTTTCCTCTACCGGAGTAACCACGCTCTCATCTAGGCGGCGATATTCTGGATGGTAGATCTCCAAACCGCTGGCTCCCGTACGAATTTCACCAAAGCAACGGATGCGGGTGCCCACTTTTAAGCTATTTTTTTGCGCCGCCGAGAAGTGAAAAAAACGCAACGTAATGGTGCCGCTGCCATCCTGTAATCGACACACCAGACTGCGCCGCCGTCCCATGACAATATCCGCGCCTTTCACTTCACCTTCGATCACGCCCTCATCCCCTGGACGTAGACCGCCAATGGGCATAATACGGGTGCGATCCTGATAGCGCAGCGGTAGATGAAACAGCAGATCCTGTAACGTATGGATATCTAACTTAGCTAACTTCTCTTGCAATGCCGCCCCGACACCTTTCAGTTCCGTGACCGGCAATTGTGCGAGGCTATGTCGGTTCATATCAGCCGTTTATATCAATGTTTATGTTCTGCGACCGCACAGTTGTTGAGTGCTTCAATCAACAAATCGATCGCCTGCGGCCGCGGAAAACTAGCGCGCCAAGCAATACCCACAGTACGTACCGGTGGCGGTGCTTTGAAGGGTTTGGTCACGACCATATCCGATTGATAGTAGCCACCGGTAGCCGACTTCGGAATCACACTCGCCCCGAGCCCTGAGGCGACCATCATGCGGATGGTTTCCAGCGAGCTACCCTCGGTGATGGTATGCTTATCAGAGCCGTGAGAGAGCGTTGGACAAGCCTCCAAGATCTGATCGCGAAAACAGTGTCCTTCACCCAGCAAGAGGAGATCTTGATCTTGCTCATGCAGCGTCTGACTATCGATCTGATCTTTACTCGCCAAGGCATGATCCTTAGGCAGTAACATCATAAACGGTTCGTCATACAGCGGCCGCGTGAGAATATCGGCCTCATCAAACGGTAACGCAACGATAATGGCATCCAACTCACCATTGCGAATTTTAGGACGCAAATTTTCGGTGAAATTTTCTTCGATATAGAGCGGCATTTTCGGTGCTCGCTTTTGTAACTCGGGCACCAACTGCGGAAACAGATAAGGCCCGATGGTATAGATCGCGCCGACGCGCAACGGGCTAGCCAGCTGATCCTTACCCTCTTGCGCCATATCTTTAATCGATTCCGCTTGTTCCAGCACGGTCTGTGCCTGACGCACCACTTTTTGTCCTACCGGCGTCACCCGAACCGCATGCTTACTCCGTTCAAATAATGCGGTACCCAACTCATCCTCCAGCTTTTTAACGGCAATACTCAGCGTCGGCTGACTGACGAAGCAGCGTTCAGCAGCACGACCGAAATGCTGTTCTTGGGCTAGAGTAACGATGTAACGTAACTCGGTAAGAGTCATAGGCGGCTTTCCTTTGTTATGATACTCACTCAACCTGATACAGGATAAGTATGGTGAAGCATAAATTAAACAGGGATCAGATTCTAATCGCTGGTTGCGGCGATATCGGCAGTCAACTGGGACTCAACCTAGTAGCCCAAGGGCATTCAGTAGTTGGCCTGCGTCGTAATATATCTCAGCTACCGCAAGGCATCCAAGGCATTACCGCTGATTTAAGTCAGCCTGACACGCTGTCAGCCTTACCACAAGCAATTGACAGCGTATTTTATATCGTCTCAGCCGGTCGCCGAGATGAGACTGTCTATCAACAGGCCTACCCTCAAGGCCTGCAGAATCTACTCAACGCATTACATCAGCAAGCCATTCAACCTCGGCAACTGTTTTTTATCTCTAGTACCGCAGTCTATCATCAACAGCATGATGAATGGGTAGATGAAAATAGCGTCACCGAACCGGACAATTTTTCTGGCCGCATTATGCTCGCCGCTGAAAAGATCGCCTTAGACAGCGATATCCCCGCCACCGTCGTCCGTTTTAGTGGCATCTACGGGCCGGGACGAAATTATATGCTGGGACAGGTTAATCGCGGCATCGGTTATCCGAGTACTCCGCCACGTTATAGCAACCGAGTGCACCGCGACGATTGCGTCGGTGCCTTGGCATATCTATATCATCTCTCACAGCAACAGCCATTGTTAACATGCTATCTGGTCAGCGATGATACCCCCGCCCCCTTAGATGAAGTCAGCGACTGGCTAGCACAGCAATTGGGGGTTGAGATAACGGAGCGATCAGCACGGCGCACCATCGGTAGCAAACGCTGCCGCAATACACGCATCAAACAATCAGGTTATCAGTTCAAGTATCCAGACTATCAAGCCGGATACCCTGAACTGATCAAAACCTTTAAACGGCAGCGGTGATGACTACTGATCGATATGAGGGTCGCGTAACTGCGCATCCAACCCTTTGGGCGTATCGGTATGATGATAATACTGATAGCGGTTAAAGCGATATTCCATAAAACGGAACAACCCAATAATCAGCGCACTAATCGCCAGATACACCAACCCGGCGGCCAAAAACATCTCCAGTGGCGTATAGGTGCGAGCAATGATGGTGCGTGCCATGCCGGTCAGATCCAACAGGGTAATGGTACTGGCTAACGCACTCCCTTTGAGCATTAGAATCACCTCGTTACCGTAAGCGGGTAAGGCAATACCAAACGCGCGCGGCAGAATAATACGCCTCACCTGCACCGGCTTACTCATCCCCATCGCTTCCGCCGCTTCAATTTCACCGACAGGTATCGCCTGAATCGCACTGCGAAACAGTTCGGCACTATAAGCCGCCGTGTTCAGACTAAACGCGATAATGGCACACCAATAAGGCTGTTTAAGGATTGGCCAAAGGATCGATTCACGCACAAACTCAAACTGCGACGCGCCATAGTAAACCAGAAAGATCTGTACCAGCAGCGGCGTACCACGAAAGAAATAAATATAAGTAAAAGGCAAAGCCTTGAGCCAAAACTGTGAGGAAGCGCGCATCAGAGACAGGGGTATCGCTAGGGCAATACCGATCAGACCCGAGATCAACACTAACTCCAGCGTCAGCCAAGCACCTTCCATTAAGCGGGGAAGGTATTGCCAGATCACACTCCATTCCCAGGTCATCCTCGACTCTCCCGCGCAGCTGGATTAGCCACCCATTCCATCAGCATGGTAAACCCGGTCGTGGCCGCTGTTAGCAATAGATAAATACAGGCCGCCACCATAAAAAAGGTAAACGGCTCTTTGGTGGCACTGATGGCAACCTGCGATTGACGCATAATATCGTTCAACCCCACAACCGATACCAGCGCGGTATCTTTCAATAGCACCTGAAATAGATTGCCGAGGCCAGGAATCGCTAAACGCCACACCTGCGGTAGGATAATACGGAAAAAGGTTCGCCGCGGACTCATACCACAGGCAAGACCCGACTCCCACTGCCCCGCGGGGATCTCCATCATCGCCATCCGGAACACCTCGGTCGCATAGGCACCAAAGGCGATCGACAATGCCGCCACGCCCGCGATAAACGGTCCGATCTCGATATACTCATCGTAGCCAAAGCCACTGGCGATCCACATCAATAACTGCGAGCCACCAAAATAGATCGTTAACACTAACAGCAGTTCAGGCAAACCTCGCACCAACGTGGTATAACCCGTCGCCAACCACCGTGCGACACGATTGTTCGACAGTTTTGCCGCAGCGCCTGTCAAACCAAACACCAATCCCACCACTAAGCTCGCTAGAGCCAGCTGAATGGTGATCCAGGTACCGGAGATTAGGAGATGACCAAAGCCTTGCAGGTCCATGAAATACCCTAAAAAATGGGCCGAGCAGCGCCGGCCTCAGTGATAAAAATGGTTATAGACACCATTAATAGATGGAGAATGGGAAGTACTTTTCATTGATTTTAGCGTAAGTGCCATCAGCAACAATCGCTTTAATCGCCGCGCTAAACTTGTCTTTCAATGCATCGCCTTTACGCACAGCTATCCCGATTTCGTCATTAATATCGATATCATCACCCTGGAAATGAAAGCCATTGCCTTCGTCTGAACGCAACCAATCATAGGCTGGAAATTTATCCGATAGCAAGGCATCCAAACGGCCCGAGGCTAAATCAAGATAAGCATTGTCCTGAGTATCATAGAGTTTGACATCCACCACGTCGCCCAGATTATCTTCTAGATACTGACCCGCAATCGTGGCCCGTTGCGCCCCCACGGTCTTGCCTTGCAAACCCACTTTAGTGACCTCAATAGAACTACCTTCAGGGGTCACAAACGCCAACACATTGGAATAATACTTGTCGGAAAAATCGACTACCCGCAGGCGCTCTTCAGTAATCGACATCGAGGCAATAATGGCATCATATTTACGCGCGCGTAGACCCGGGATAATCCCATCCCAGTCCTGTGCCACAATATCACAATCAGCTTGCATCTGAGCACACAGAGCTTGCGCAATCTCAACATCAAAACCGATCAGTTCGCCATTCGAATCCACCATATTGAAAGGTGAATAAGCGCCCTCAGTTGCGATCCGAATTTTATCCTCAGCGGTTGCCGCTTGTGCTGCCATCAGGCTACCGGCAACAAGCGCAACGGTGGCAAACAATTTACGAATAGTCATCATCGATTTCCCTTAAAATAGTATGTCTTATTGATTGAAAACCTAGCGATGGCTGGCCATAAAGGCCTGCACTCGTGTCGATTTTGGATTATTAAATACTTGATCTGGAGGCCCTATCTCTTCGATTTGACCTTCATGCAAAAACACCACCTGACTCGATACATCTTTCGCAAAACGCATCTCATGAGTCACGATGAGCATCGTCCGCCCCTCTTCAGCCAGTTCTTTCATCACAGCCAATACTTCATTGACTAGCTCAGGATCGAGCGCGGAAGTCGGCTCATCAAAGAGCAATACCTGAGGGTCCATCGCGAGTGTTCGCGCAATGGCCACTCGCTGTTTTTGTCCGCCGGAAAGATTATCGGGATAGGCATTGCGCTTATCCGCGAGGCCGACTTTTTCGAGCAACTGCTCAGCCCGCGCGATAGCCTCAGCTTTCGGCTGCTTTAACACCTGAACCGGCGCTTCAATAATATTTTCTAGAATGGTTTTATGCGGCCAGAGATTAAAATTCTGAAACACGAAGCCGATACGAGAACGCATCTTTTCCAGCTGTTTGCGGTTAACGGCCATTAAATTGCCATCTTTTCCCGGCTTCAGTTGCAGCTTTTCATTACCCACGGTGATGTCACCCTGACTAGGATGCTCAAGCAGGTTAATACAACGCAGTAATGTACTTTTACCGGAGCCACTGGAACCCAAGATGGAGATAACATCGCCATCATAAGCAGTTAATGAGACACCCTTGAGGACGGCAAGGTCACCGTAGGACTTATGAATATCGTTCAGCAGCAGGGCTGTTGGGGCATTCGCCATGATCAGGCTTCCATCTGGTAGTCATTATTCCGCTGATAACGGCTAAATAACGTGAAGGATAGCGCTTATGTCGTCAAGCACAGTAACGCGTCAGCTGGCAGGATCATCTGCGGCTATCCGAAAGTTTCTTATCAGAAACTTCTATAATCTGACAATTTTCCACAAAATGCCCTCGGAAGCAAACAAAAATAGACTTGCGAGCCTCAGACACGCAGTAAAACCACGCCGAAACGCAAAAGTGGCCCCGCGAGGCCACTTTAAACTAAACATGAAATTAACAGCAATATCAGCTGCTAAACTGGCTCAGCAGCGCCTCTTGAGCACTGATGGGCTCTTCACCTTCTTCAGGCCTATTAAGGGTATAACTACCGTCTGAGTTTAAGTTCCAACTACGGCTGTTATCGGCCAGATAGAGATCCAGATCACTCTTAACCCGTTCGGCCAACTTACCGGTTAACGGGAAACCCGTCTCGACACGGTTAAGCATATTACGCTCCATCCAATCCGCACTGGAACACAACACATCTGGTTTACCTTTATTGGCAAAATAATAAACCCGAGTATGTTCCAGAAAGCGACCGATAATAGAGCGTACCGAGATATTGTCTGAAATCCCGACAATACCCGGTCGCAGACGGCAAATACCGCGCACAATCAGTTCAATCTTGACGCCTCGCTGAGACGCTTGATAGAGCGCCCGAATCAGTTGCGGTTCGGTCAGACCATTAATTTTGACAATAATATGACCCTGCTTGCCATGTTTGGCTTCCCGCTCAATCATTTCCAGCATCCGAGCATGCAGTGTAAACGGCGCATTATGTAGCTTTTTCAAGCGTTGAATTTTGCCCATACCGGTCAGTTGATGGAAGATCTTATGCACATCTTCACCCACATCCGCATCGCTCGTCATATAGCTATAGTCGGTATACAATCGTGCAGTGCCGGAATGATAATTACCGGTGCCGAGATGCGCATAGCGCACCAGCTTGCCATCCTCACGTCGAACCACCAGCATCATTTTGGCGTGGGTTTTAAAATCGACAACGCCATACACCACCAACGCACCCGCTTCTTGTAATCGACCCGCCAATTGCAGGTTAGATTCTTCATCAAAACGCGCTCGCAGCTCGATCACTACCGTGACCTCTTTACCACTACGCGCCGCATCCACCAGCGCATCGACAATATCGGAATTTACCCCGGTACGATAAAGCGTCTGTTTAATCGCCAGCACTTTCGGGTCTTTGGCCGCCTGCCGCAGTAGATCAACAACCGGCGAAAATGATTGAAATGGATGATGTAATAACTGATCTTTATGTCGCAGTACATCAAAAATATTTTTCTGCTTATAGCGTCCAGACATTCCCGGTGTAAAGGGCTTCCAACACAGCTGTCGGCAATCCACCAAATCGCGTAACGCCATCATTCGAGTCAGGTTGACCGGGCCATCGACTCGATAGGTATGCGCTTCATCCAAATTGAATTCACGTAACAGGAACCGAATCAGCCCTTCAGGGGTACGCTGATCCACCTCTAGACGAACGGCCGCACCATATTTGCGGGAATGCAACTCACCGAGCAAGGTTCGCGCTAAATCTTCAACCTCTTCTGAATCAAAGGTTAAGTCGGCATTACGGGTGATACGGAACTGAAAACACCCTTCAACCTTCATGCCAGGGAACAGTTCATCGGCAAATTCATGAATAACAGAAGAAAGGAAGATCAGATTCTCACCCCCCTCACAAAGCTCATCCGGTAGACGAATCAGCCGCGGCAGCGAACGCGGAGCAGGAATAATCGCTAAACCACTTTCCCGCCCAAAGGCATCTTTACCATCCAACTCAACAATAAAGTTAAGGCTTTTATTCACCAAACGAGGAAAGGGATGTGACGGATCTAAACCGATCGGACTAACCACGGGCTGAACTTTCTCTTCGAAGAAAATACGGATCCACTCTTTCTGAGCATCCGTCCAATCTCGACGACGTTGAAAATGAATATTTTCTTTTTCCAACTGCGGAAAGATCGTTTCATTAAGAATCTTATATTGCCGCTCTACCTGTGCTCCGCAGATTTCGCCGATGCGATTCATCACTACCTGAGGGTGAAGCGCATCGGGACCGACCGATTCACGACCGTATTTCAGCTGCGCCATCAGCTCGGCCACACGAATTTCAAAGAACTCGTCCAGATTACTCGAGAAGATCAGCAGAAACATCAATCGTTCCATCAACGGATGCGTCTCATCCAAGGCCTGTTCTAGCACCCGGATATTAAACTGCAGATGACTCAGTTCACGGTTGATGTAAAGCTCAGGGGCCTTCAGATCGAGCGGTGGCTCTTCAACCGGCTCAGTAATGGCAATAGCCTCACGACTTTCGACCAGCGCAATAGACGCTTCATGAGCCGCAATATCTCCCTGATAGTCATCATCCGCGGCAGCTGCTAGCACCGTGTCCGACGCTAGCGGCTCTGCGGCTTGTTCCCTCGCCTGTTCTTTTATCTGCTCGGTCATATCCATCCCCTTCAGCTATTCTTCTATTTATTCCGCCATAATGGCATATCACTCATTTAACAATAGCGCAGCTCGCTTAGCAAAGTAGGTCAAAATGCCATCACAGCCGGCACGCTTAATACAAACCAGCGATTCCATCATCACACTTCGTTCATCCAACCAACCATTCTGAAAAGCGGCCATATGCATCGCATATTCACCACTCACCTGATACACAAACGTGGGCACTTTTAATTCATCTTTAACCCGTCGAACAATATCCAAGTACGGCATGCCAGGCTTAACCATCACCATATCCGCCCCTTCAGCCAGATCCAAGGCGACTTCATGTAACGCCTCATCACTGTTAGCGGGATCCATCTGATAATTAAACTTATTACTCTTACCCAGATTAGCAGATGATCCCACAGCATCACGGAAAGGTCCGTAGTAAGCGCTAGCATACTTGGCAGAATACGCCATGATTCGCGTATTCACATGGGTATTCATCTCTAACTCTTCACGAATACTACCGATACGACCATCCATCATATCGCTCGGTGCAATGATATCGGCACCGGCCTCGGCGTGAGACAGCGCCTGACGCACCAAGGTATCGACCGTGCGATCATTTAAAACATAGCCATGAGTATCAATAATGCCATCCTGCCCGTGAGTGGTGAATGGATCCAACGCCACATCCGTCATCACGCCCAGCTCAGGACAAGCCTCTTTTAGCGCCTTCACCGCGCGCTGTGCCAATCCATCTGGGTTATAAGCTTCTTCCGCCAGTTCTGATTTGACGCTCAGCGGCGTGACAGGGAAAAGGGCAACCGCAGGCACCCCCAAAGACACTAATTCACGCGCTTCCTTAACCAGCAGATCGATACTCATCCGCTCGATACCCGGCATAGACGGGATGGCTTCGCGTTGATTAGTGCCCTCAATAACAAACACGGGATAGATCAGATCATCAGGCGTGACCACATTTTCGCGCATCAGACGACGGGAAAAATCATCGGCACGCATACGACGCATACGGGTTTCAGGGAAAAAACGCTGACTATTAGTAAATGACACAGAAAACTCCTTTTAGAAGCGGGGTATTTGACCGGAAAACAATGACATTATTATGACAGATGCCTCTTGATGACGCCTATAGATAAAGCATTATACTTAGTGACCTAGATTATAAATGGCTGAAATAATGAATGATAAACACTCTCAGCCCTATCGTTATGATACTTGACGGCCAATCTACGTATTTCAAGCCCCACGAAACATCGAGGGGAATCGCTGATCCAATCGCTATGCGGTAAGATTCAGCCGCTTTCAATCTTCACCTTAAAGGGAGTACCCATAATGAAAAAAGTAGCCGTGATATTGTCAGGATGCGGGGTCTATGATGGTTCCGAAATCTATGAATCCGTTTTAACCTTGCTCGCGATTGAACAGGGTGGCGCCAGCTACCAATGCATGGCCCCTAATATTGAGCAGATGCATGTCATCAACCATCGTAACGGTGAAGAAATGACCGGCGAGCAGCGTAATGTGCTGACCGAAGCCGCACGCCTTGCCCGTGGAGACATTATCGATTTAGCTGACGCCAATCCTGCTGATTATGATGCGTTGATTATCCCTGGCGGTTTTGGCGCGGCCAAAAATTTGAGCGATTTCGCCGTGGCCGGTGCCGCAGCGAAGGTCAATCCCGATCTCCTTCGCTTCACTCAGGCGATTCACCTCAGTGGCAAACCCGTAGGACTCATCTGCATCGCACCAGCCATGACGCCATTACTGTTTGGTAAAGGGGCCGTCTGTACCATTGGTAACGATCCAGACATCGCTACCGCGATCGAAACAATGGGAGGACAACATCAACCCTGCGAGGTTGACGACTTCATTTACGATACCAAGCTCAAGATTGTCAGCACCCCCGCTTATATGCTCGCAGGTAATATCAGCGAAGCCGCCAGCGGCATTAATAAACTAGTCAATAAGGTGCTGCTACTTTCCTAGTCGCTGTGATTATTGGCAGCCTTAACGAAAACGCTGAGATAGTGAGTCGCATGATGTTGTCCGTCAGTCGAGTCGTTCCGTCAGTATGCTGATGACGCGTAAAATAGATGAATGACTCACTATCACACCGTATTGGGTGGATCATCGTCCTCTTATCTACCGCCCTAACCGTCACGCTGCTAGGCAGTTATCTAATCAATCACTACGAACCGTTAGTAACATTTTATTGCGGCCAGTAATATAGAGGCGCGCCAATGGATAAACGCACGCAATCAGCATCACTCACGCCACACGTATTAACGCGCCGCATCGATTACTCAACGACTCACAAAGCATCCCTGTAACCCCTATTTCATGCATAGCGACCTCCTTACACATCAATAATCGGGTTAAATTTTGACTTATATCAGCTCTCATATAATTATCTTAAAGAAGCCGTGCTTCCTGACGAAACACCTATATCGTTACCATTGATCGCTGATCAAAACCGGAAATAGACAGGATGAACTACTTAACCGCTATGTATATCTCATTACGTGAGTCGCTGGGTATTTATACCTCTGATCAGCTCTTCGAGTTGTTCACGAATAAACAGCATAGTATGCCGATCTCCCGCCATCGGGCTGCTATCATTCAGAGCCGCGTGTTCTTCTTCTGCGCCATTTTTGCCGTATTGGTGCCAACGTGGTCGGTCATCGATCTTCTATTTCTGCCCAACAGCCTGTGGCGCGATCTGTTATTCATCCGCGCGCTGTCGGCAGCCGCATTTGCATTACTCGCTTGGCAGGCTCGTCAAGAGCCGAGCCTTAAGCGGGCGCGATTACTGTTGGCCGGTATGCTGTGTATCACGCCACTATTCTATCTCGTATCAGATCACTGGCTTCAGGCTTATGATCTTACAGGTACCGAACAGATCATCGCCGAACTCTATGCCCTACTGCCCTTCGTGATGATTGCCGGTCTAACACTCTTTCCGCTAACACTCACAGAACTGTTACTATTAGCCGCGCCGCTACTAACCGTTGTGATCATCGCATCGATACCGCAAACCAATAGTGATATCCCTCAAACGGTGGCAACGATTTGGCTATTCTCTTTAATACTCGGTGTCGCGATCTTTGCATCGCTGAATCAGTTACGTTATATGCTCTCACAGGTCAATCGTGCCAGCTATGATGTCTTAACCGGCTTACTAACACGCCGAGCGGGGATCGAAATGCTGGACCTGCAGTTTCGTCTATCATCCATGAGCGGCACGCCGCTATCGATTCTTTACCTAGACCTCGATCATTTTAAAATGGTGAATGATATTTTTGGCCATGATGCCGGTGATAAAGTACTAAAAGCCGCCGCACAGCAACTCAATTCAGCGGTACGTAAAGGCGATAGCGTGATTCGCTGGGGTGGTGAAGAGTTTATCGTGGTTCTGCCAACGGCCACTCCCGCAGAAGCCAACGAAGTGATCTCTCGAATCATGCAGGCAGGGCTTGGCTTACGCCCCGATGGCACAGCGACAACGGCCAGTATTGGTGTCACTGAAATACAAGCCGATAAGATGAATAACTGGAAAGACACGGTTGAATTGGCAGATCACCGCATGTATACCGCCAAAACACAGGGACGCGCTCGTAGCCTCGGTGCTAACCATACCGAACTACTGTGGCCGAACGTTGATCAAGCATCACCATCAGAAGAGTAGACAAGAGGCCAGAGCCGAAGTTGCCGCTATAAATTCACGCTTAGCTTACGACGCTTCGGCTCATCGCGCATGAATCAATCATCGCCTGCACATGACGGCTATGCCCGCCAAACAGGCTGAGACTTGTGTATCAGCGTTTATTCTCAGCGGATGTGATAAAGTCGCTGATTTAAATCATTTTATTTAAGTACTTTGCTCAAGCTATTTCTCCGCTTGAAACAGGCCGACAGTCTACTTCGATGCCATCGCATTTAGATCACGCTGCAACTATCTTGCGTCAATGTTTAAGGTTCACTTCGTGGCTCATTCTGGTATCTTTATATCGATATCGGCCTCGATACTGAAAGTTTATTTATACCGGTTGTGCCAAGCGTTTTAACACTGATGATCCTAACAACGTCGATAATTTCTTATTGCTACTAGAGAGTATTTTACATGCCACAACAGCAGGATTTTCGCCACTTAGGGTGCATAGAATGTGCTTCCGGATGCGATTTGGGCTTCGACTTTACCATGGCGTTTCAGCCTATTATCAACACACAAACACGCACAGTTTTTGCGCAAGAAGCACTAGCTCGTGGCTTGAATAACGAAAGCGCTTTTCATGTTTTTCAACAGGTTAATGAAACAAATCGTTATCGATTTGATCAAAGCTGCCGAGTAAAAGCCATAAAACTGGCGGCTAAATTAAATATTCAAAAAGACAGCTTTCTGAGCATTAATTTTCTACCTAATGCGGTATACAAGCCCGAACTCTGCATCCGCACCACATTGAATGCAGCCGAAGAGTTCCATTTCCCCAAAGAAAAAATCATCTTTGAATTTACAGAAAATGAAGCGATTACCGATAGCGGTCATTTAGAATCGATCATTAGCCATTATCAGCAACAAGGTTTTTTGACGGCCACCGATGACTTCGGCTCTGGCTTTAACGGCCTTAATCAACTGGCCGATTTGAAAACCGACATCACCAAAATCGATATGCAATTGATTCGACATATCGATCGAGATCAAAAACGACAAATAATTGTGCGTAACTTAGTCAATTTATTCAACCAACTGAATATGATGGTGGTTGCTGAAGGGGTCGAAACACGAGCGGAATTTCATGTTCTCAGAGACATGGGCATACATCTATATCAAGGCTATTATTTTGCCAAACCGAGCTTTGAATCACTCGCCGACATTCGTTGGGAATAAACGCTTCAGCCTTTTGTCTCAACGCAAAGCATAAAAAAGCGCCACTAGTGGCGCTTTTTTATCAACACATCAGCAGCCTCGACTCACAGCCGCACTTCGATACCTCGTTCCTGCATATACTGCTTCGCTTCAGGAATACTGTATTCATTGAAATGGAAAATGGAGGCAGCCAGCACCGCATCCGCCTTACCTTCGATACAACCGGCCACGAGGTGATCAAGATTACCCACACCACCGGACGCAATCACTGGCACATTGACCGCATCGCTGATCGCTCGCGTCACACCCAGATCATAACCATTCTTCACGCCATCCTGATCCATTGAGGTCAGCAGAATCTCGCCGGCCCCTAACTGTACCATTTTTTTCGCCCACTCAACCGCATCTAAACCGGTAGGTTTACGGCCGCCGTGAGTGAAGATCTCCCAGCGATCGGTGTCACCCGGTTGCGAGACTTTTTTGGCATCAATCGCCACCACAATACACTGTGAGCCAAAACGATCAGCCGCTTCACGTACAAAGTCAGGGTTAAACACCGCCGCACTGTTGATCGATACTTTATCCGCACCGGCATTGAGCATGGTGCGAATATCGTCAACGGTACGAATCCCTCCGCCCACCGTTAACGGAATAAATACCTGCGAGGCCATCCGTTCAACCGTATGTACCATGGTATCTCGCCCCTCATGAGTGGCGGTAATATCCAGAAAAGTGATCTCATCAGCGCCCTGCTCATCGTAACGCTTCGCGACTTCAACCGGATCACCGGCATCGCGGATATCGACAAACTGAACCCCTTTTACAACGCGACCGTTTTCTACATCCAGACAGGGAATAATGCGTTTTGCCAATGCCATGATTTTTACCTATAAGAACTCATCTACAACGATACAGCAGATTAACCTTTGCCATCCCAATTGAGGAAATTTTTCAGCAATTGTAAACCTACCGTATGACTTTTTTCAGGGTGAAACTGTGTCGCAAACACATTATCTCGGGCAATCGCGACATCGATATCAACACCGTAATGACAGTTCGCCGCCACTCGTGATTTATCCACCGCATCAACGTAATAGCTATGCACAAAGTAGAACCGGCTCGCATCGTCAATGCCATGCCATAACGGATGATCGAAGCGCTGATGCACCTCATTCCAGCCCATGTGTGGCACTTTAAGGCGTTCACCATCGGCTTCTTTTAGATCATCGCCAAAGAATCTAACCGTGCCATCAAAATGCCCCAGACAATCAACCCCGCCATTCTCTTCAGAACGCTGCATCAATGCCTGATAACCAACACAGATACCTAAAAAGGGTTTACCAGAAGCGATTGCCTCCGCCACTTCTTTATCCACCCCTAAGCGACGAATTTCAGCCATACAGTCGCGAATAGCACCCACCCCCGGTAGCAAGACCCGATCAGCATTACGCACTTTTTCGGGATCTGCGGTAACCAACACATCCACGCTGGGCATCACATGCTCCAACGCTTTAGCAACCGAATGTAGATTGCCCATACCGTAATCGATAACTGCCACACTGCTCATTTACAACGACCCTTTTGTCGATGGCATCTGATTAGCCGCCCGCTGATCGATAGTCAACGCACCGCGCACCGCTCGGCCAAACGCTTTAAAAATCGTTTCGGCCTGATGATGGGCATTAAAGCCCTTCAAGTTATCGATATGCAAAGTCACACCCGCATGATTAACGAACCCTTGAAAGAACTCCCAAAACAGCTGAGTATCAAATCGACCAATGCTGGCGCGAGTAAAATCAACATTCATATCCAGCCCTGGACGGCCAGAGAAATCGATGACGACACGCGACAACGCTTCATCCAGCGGACAATACGCATGGCCATAGCGCAAAATGCCTTTTTTATCGCCCACCGCCTGAGCAAATGCTTGGCCGAGGGTAATACCGATATCTTCTACCGTATGGTGATCATCAATATGATTATCGCCCTTGGCAACAATATCCAGATCAATCAAGCCGTGACGAGCAATCTGATCAAGCATGTGCTCAAGAAAAGGGACGCCAGTGTCAGCCTTAAGCTTACCGCTGCCATCCAAATTTACCGACACTGTAATCTGGGTTTCCAGGGTATTACGAGTGACGGTGGCTTGCCGTTCAGCCATGATCTTCTCCGCGATGGGTTAACAGTACAGTTTGTATAAACATTCATAAAAATAAGCCACCATTATACAACCAATAACACCTTAATGCGTAGCACTCGAAGCATTCACCCCGTAAAAAGCGTACAGCCTCTGAGCGTTTTCATTTACGGTTAATCTAGGGTCTGTAAAATCGTTCTGCTACTATGCGATGAATACCATTGGTAACCATCCAGTTGTTAAAAAGTGTGCCGCAATGGATATCGTTGACTGAATACATGATCCAAGGAGAAGACATGAAAACGCTGTTAAAAATTTTTGCTGGCCTAATCGCACTACTACTCATCGTAGTGGTAGCCGGCGGCATCTTGCTAGGAATGTTCTTTGATCCAAATGAGTATAAACCAGAGATCAAGCAACTGGCGCTTGAAAAAGGCGGCATTCAGCTAGAGATCGATGGTGATCTCGGCTGGTCCGTTTTCCCTTGGCTCGGCATCGAAATTAATCAAATCAAGGTTAACTACCCCGGCCAACCGCAGCTGGCTGAACTGAATCAAGCTCAGGTTTCGGTTGAACTGCCCGCACTGCTGTCCGGCAATGTGAAAATGAGCAGTATTTTGCTGGATGGCCTGACGCTAAATCTCGAACAAAGCAAACAGGGTAACAACTGGGCAGTCGCTGGCGCAGCACAACCATCCCCCGAAAGTACCCCAGAGACTGCCGCCGAAGCCAGTGGCGGCGCCGCCATTGCACTGGATATCGAAAGCATCGCGATCACCAACGGTAATATCAGTTACAACGATACGACTACCGGCAGCAAAGTGCTGCTGAAGAACTTCTCCATGACCTCGGGCAAAGTCACCACCGGCACTTACTTCCCAGCTGAGCTCAGCTTTCAAGCAGAACAATATCAAGCAGATAAGAAACAGCTGACCGTCGATGCGGCCCTAAGCGCTGAATTTTTCCTCGATCTAGCCAAGCAGCAATACAACATCAAGGGGCTAGCAAGCACCTTCGGTCTCAGCGGCGTTGCCTTCAACGACAAAACCGTACAGGTAAAACTAAACAGCGATATCGAAGCTAACTTAGCCAACCAAACCGCCACACTGAAAGACATGAGTCTGAGTGCCGCCAACGTGGTTGCCAAGGGTGATGTCTCAGTCACTAATTTCAGCAAGCCCGTTATCAGCGGTAATCTCAATGTTGCCCAATTTAGCCTGCAAGCGTTACTAGCAGCACTGGGCCAACCGGCAATCGAAACCTCCGATCCTGAGGTGCTCAAAGCGATCAGTTTCAACGCTCAACTCGGCGGTGCTGCTAATACCCTCGGGCTGAACAAAATGAGCCTTAAATTGGATGATACCCGCTTTAATGGTAGCTTTGCGATGAATCTGGCCACCGGATCAATCGCCTTCAATATGAAAGGTGATGAACTCAATGCCGACCGTTACCTGCCGCCTGCATCAGAACAACCCGCGCCAGCCTCATCCAACAGCAAGGCCAAGTCTACAGGCTATTCTAAAGAGCCTGTCATTCCTGTTGAGTTACTCAAAGGGCTGAATATGGATGTTGATCTAGGGTTAACAAAACTGCTGATCAATCAACTGACCCTGACCAACCTCGAACTCGCCACCAGTGCTCACGGCGGCTTAGTAAACATCAGCAAGCTCAACGCGGATATGTACAGCGGTACGCTGCGTAACTCAGTGATTGTCGATGTACGCAAATCCCCGACCAAGCTGACAGTTAATAAAAACATCAGCAATATCCAAATCGGCGACCTACTGATGGATATGGCCGAGGTTGATCGCCTCACCGGCACATTCAACACCCAAGCGAAAATCACCGCACAGGGCGATTCGGTCCACGCTATCGTCAATAGTTTGAACGGTAACGCACACGTCACCATGCCCGATGGCGCGGTCAAAGGGATCGATATTGCTCAGACAATCTGTCAAGGTTTCAACAATATCAGCGCTCTTGGCATCGATGCCGATCAGGTGGATCGTTCGACACCGTTTGCCGACCTTAGCAGCAACTTTAAATTTACGAATGGCGTGATCAGCAACCAAGATCTGATTACCAAACTCGATGCTATTACGCTACGCGGAAAGGGCAGTGTCGATCTGCCTGCTCAAGATTTAGATTACCGCTTAGGCTTAACGATTGAAGAAAATCTATTTAAGAAAACTTGCGCCGTAAACAACAACCTTGAAGGGGTTGAATGGCCCGTCAACTGTAAAGGCAGCTTTGATACGGCCCCCGCCCAACTTTGTCGCCCGGATACCAGCGTGTTAAAAGAGCTATTAAAGCAAAAAGCTAAAAAACAGCTAGAAGGCAAGCTGATGGATAAGCTCGGTGGCGGCGAAGAAGGTAGCAAAACAGAAAGCGCCAAGAAATTACTCAAAGGGTTATTTGGTAACTAATGACAAATGATCAATTTTCGACAGCCGTGCTGGCTTGGTTCGATCAGCACGGCCGTCATGACCTACCTTGGCAGGCGGATAAAAGCGCCTACTTCACCTGGCTGTCTGAGATCATGTTACAACAGACTCAGGTCAGCACGGTGATTCCCTATTTCGAACGCTTTCGCCAACAGTTTCCCCGAGTGGAAGATCTCGCCGCCGCCGATCAAGACGAAGTGCTGCATCTATGGACAGGTCTTGGCTACTACGCTCGCGCCCGCAACCTTCATAAAACAGCTAAAATAGTGAGTCATGATTTTGGCGGTCAGTTTCCTCAAACGGTCGATGCTTTGGAACAACTTCCCGGCATTGGTCGCTCGACGGCTGGAGCGATTCTATCGATCTCTACCGGCAAGCGAGCCGCGATTCTCGATGGCAACGTCAAACGAGTACTGGCCCGCTACTACGCCATTGAAGGCTGGCCCGGTACCACCGAAAACATGAAGCAACTGTGGCAATTTGCCGAACACAACACCCCCCACCAACGAGTCGCCGATTACACCCAAGCGATGATGGATATGGGCGCGACTCTTTGCACCCGCAGCAAACCAGCCTGCCTTCTCTGCCCACTGGTAACAGGCTGTCAGGCCCATCAACAGGGCCGCGAGAACCAGCTTCCTATCTCAAAGCCGAAGAAAGCCATTCCGGTTAAACAGACCATGATGCTATTGATTCAGGATGAACAAGGTCAGATACTGCTACGCCAACGCCCCCCTAGCGGCATCTGGGGCGGTCTATGGAGCCTTCCCGAAACATCCGATCTACGTGATGCCGAACAGGAAACCGGCCTGCCTATCGATGCTGACAGCGCCTCTGCCCTGTCGCCTGTGCGACACACCTTCAGCCACTTCCATCTCGATATCACCCCAGTGCACATTGAGCTGCGGGATAAAGACCTTACAAACAGTGTCATGGAACAGCCCGCCACTCTCTGGTATAACTTACGCCAGCCACAGAAGATCGGTCTGGCCGCCCCAGTCAAAAAGCTACTGGGTAAACTAAAAACGAGCTGAATACCGGTCTCAAAGCAAACGATCAGACTAACCTTGGAGAACACCATGACCCGCACCGTAATGTGCCGTAAATACAAAGAGGAACTGGAAGGACTGGATAAGCCCCCTTATCCGGGTGCCAAGGGCCAGTTGATCTTCGACACCATATCGAAAAAAGCCTGGACCGAGTGGACCAACCACCAGACCATGCTGATCAACGAAAAACACCTCAGTCTAATGGACCCATCCACCCGTGAATTCCTGCAGCAAGAGATGCAGAAATTTATGGACGGCGACGACTACGAAAAAGCAGAAGGCTACGTTCCACCCTCGAAATGAGCACGACATCAGTACATAAAATAGACAAAGCGATATAAATAGCAAAAATAACCGATTTAATGCCGCAATGTGATTGACAGCGCAGCCTGAAATCAGTTTAATACGCACCTCTTGTTTGCCCGGATAGCTCAGTCGGTAGAGCAGAGGATTGAAAATCCTCGTGTCCTTGGTTCGATTCCGAGTCCGGGCACCATTTATTTAGTTGAAAAAGCCTCACTTCATAGCGGGGCTTTTTTGCGTCTGGATTATCGCAGCTCGGAACACGAACCTAGTTCGATTATTCGTCGCTACGCTCCTCCCCC
>NZ_JAUOQE010000031.1 GCF_030547545.1 Amphritea sp. 1_MG-2023 | reverse complement strand
TACCCAAGGGGCATGCCAGCACGCCTCCTACAAAAACATCACACCGTTGCGATTCAATATCTGGTGCGGTTCGCAGGACTCACCGCCCCCCTACGTGGATTTGTAGGCTTTGGTCATTTTTTGGCCTTTGTTGGTTTGGAGCTTTTGTTTTATCAAGGCTTGACGGTGTTGTTGTAATAGCGGGGTGATGCGGTTGTCGATCGCTTTGATGTCGTTGATAAGCTGTGCGACCTGTAGCGAGGTGGGTTTATCCTCAGGGGCAGGTAGGCTTTCTGTTTGTTTAAGTAATTGTTCACGGCGCTGTTGTAGCGATTCGACTTTATCCCAGTGTTGTTGCTCTGCGGCGTTGAGTATGGCCTGAGTTAAGGCAAATGCCTGAGTGATATGGTCGAGCATCGGGTTATCCTTAATTATGTGCTAAAGCCGTTGGCGTAATGGCCGATAAGGTGTTCACTTGGCCAAAAATAGGGTATGGCTCAGCGGTTCTGATAGAGACTATAAAAGAAAGTGATCGTTATCACTAAAGAAACTCAAAAGAATCGCTAAAGTATCTAAAAAAATGGTCGATAAAGTATTCCATAACCGGTAGCGCTCCGATTTTTAAAGGTCAGAACAACGCCGACATTGTACAAATTAACGGCCAGTCAGAACTGGTTGATATGAGGAGAACATCCCATGAGCTTAGTAATTAATTCCAACATAATGTCGTTGAACGCTCAGCGTAACCTGACTAGCTCGTTGAACGAGCAAGACCAAGCGATGGAGCGACTCACCAGTGGTAAGCGTATCAACTCAGCGGCTGATGATGCGGCGGGCTTGTCCATTGCCAGCCGTATGACGTCTCAAATCAGCGGTCTAAACCAAGCGGTACGAAACGCCAACGATGGTCAATCACTGATTCAAACCGCAGAAGGTGCATTGGACGAATCCACCAACATCCTGCAGCGTATGCGTGAATTGTCGGTTCAGTCTGCCAACGGTACCTATGACAGTGGTAACCGTTCAACCATGAATGCCGAGGTTGAGCAGCTAGTCGCTGAGCTGGATCGTATCTCTGAAACCACTAGCTTTAACGGCCAGAACGTTCTCGATGGTAGCTTGGGTAGTGTCACACTGCAGGTGGGTGCTGAAGCCAACCAGACCATTGAGATGAAAATTGGTGCAATGGATTCCAAATCGCTGGGTTTAGGTTCTACCAGTGCTGATGTCATGGGTGCCTCTATTACTAAAGCCAATATCTCTCTTGAGAATAATACGGCGACGATTAATGGCCAATCTATTATGGCGATCGGTGAAACGTATGATGGTGCTACCGACAATGTGGGTGAACTCGTTGATGCGATTAATACCAATGTGAGTGGGGTTTCGGCTTCTACCTATGCTGAGTTAACCGCTACTACGGCGGGCGATGGTCTCTTAGTTGAAGGGACTGATACATTAACCGTAACGCTGACTAAGCTTGATGGTACCACTGCGGCCATTAGTGTGACGGACACTGACAGCCTCGAATCTTTGGTTGATAAGTTAAATGAAGAGGGTGGTGGTTTACTCAGCGCCTCTATTACTGATGACAATAAACTCAGTATCAGTGCCGAAAATGTTGCGAGTGTTGGTATCACCGATGTTGGTGGAGCCGCTGGTACCATAGCTGCGAGTACAGAGGCGTCTATTGCCCTTTCTTCAGATTCGGGTGAAGATATCACTATCGAGCGAGGTTCGGCTGGTAACTCGGCTGATTTAACCGCATTAGGCTTCCGTGAAAGCAATGCTGCGGGTGTTATAGAAGGTGCTGCCTCTGATGGTGGTACGACAACGCTGGCGGCTGGTGATGTAACAATTAATGGTGTGAAAGTTGGTGCCGGCGAATCGGGTGCTTTACAAGATACTGTAGCTGCAATTAATGACGTTAGTGATGAGTCAGGGGTGACAGCCAATGCTTTTACATCGGTTGAAATTGATACTGCAACTAACTCAACAGGCGCGGGTACAGCTGCTGCGTTTACGATTAATGGTGTAACAATCGCTGCTGGTGCTGATGCGAAACTGTCAACAACGGTCACTCAGATTAATGCTAAAACTGCAGATACAGGTATTACGGCTGTACTTTCCGGTAGTGAAGTGCGATTAGAGGGCGATGTTGCTTCTATGACTTTTGGTAGCGCCACTGGTGTTAGCGATAACGGTGCGGCATTTGCGGGAGTTCTCGGTGCGGGCCTTGCTGCAACTACTGATATTAATGATGGTGTAGGTGGTGTCAAACTGACATCAGATAGTGGTTCACCAATTAGCGTTGATGTTACGGCGAATGGTGCACTGGCGACAGGTCTATTGGATGCTAACACTACTTCGAATGGTGCATTCGGTACTTCACTGAGCAGCTTAGACATCTCTACTGCCGCAGGTGCTCAGAAAGCGATCGGTGTGATTGATAACGCACTGGAGACTATTAACTCCACTCGTGGTGATCTCGGTGCGGTGGCTAACCGTCTAGACTTTACTGTGAGCAACCTGTCTAACGTTGCCGAAAACGTCTCTGAAGCACGGTCACGTATCGAAGATGCTGACTTTGCTGAAGAATCGGCTAACCTGAGTCGTGCGCAAGTATTGCAACAGGCCGGTACTGCGATGTTGGCTCAAGCTAACGCTGCACCACAGCAGGTGTTGTCATTGCTGCAATAAGCACTCAGGCATAACCCGTCTATTAAAATCCCTCACCCACCCTAGTTGGTGGGGGATTTTTAGTTAAGGAGAATAAAAATGTCCGTTGAATCTATGAATGCAAGCAGCTCGCTGACCTCTGTTCAGCCCGCTGAAACGTCATCGGTGAGCCAGGGTAAGGCCGCTGGGACGCAGCCTGTGTCATCAATATCTGACACAGGTAATGCTCAACCAGAGATGTCTGCTGAAGAGATGCAAGCGGTCGTCGATAAATTAAATGAATTCATGCATAACGGTCAGCGTAATCTGAACTTTTCAGTCGATAGTGATACCGAAGAAACCGTGGTGAAGGTCATGGATAGCGAAACCCAAGAAGTGATTCGTCAGTTCCCCTCTGAAGAGGCGTTGAAATTGGCTAAGCATATTGATGGCATGATGGGGTTAATCTTTAACGATCATGCGTGAGGCGGTGTAAACTGCTATATTAATGCGTAGCCTTGCGGCATACGTTGTGGCTGCATTTAGAAGAGAGGAGTGGTTATGGTAGATACCAGTATTATTTCATCATTGGGCTTCGGTTCAGGTATCGATACCGTTTCACTGGTTAATCAGCTTGTTGAGGTCGAAAAGGCACCTCAGCAAGAACGCCTTGATGCTAAAAAAGAAACGCTGGATGCGCAAATTTCGGCGTATGGTAGCTTAAAAAGCAGTTTATCCGAATTTCAAAGTTTGCTTGAACCGTTGGCGAGTAATGATACGTTTAATGCGCGAGCGGTCTCCTTTCCTGAAACCGATGTGGTGACACCCAATAGTTTGGGGGCCAATGCACAGGTGGGCAGTTATCAACTGGAAGTCATGAGCGTGGCTCAGGCGCAATCATTGGCGGTGGGTACGACGGCTGCCGATAAAAGTGCGGCGATCAATGTATCGGGCAACCTGAGCATCAGCCTCGGTAGCTGGAGTTACGATGAAACCGACCCTGATAATCCCTTACCTCAATCGTTTACGGCTAACGAAACGCAAACGGCGATTAATATCGCGGTGACCGCAGATGATTCGTTGCAAGATATCGCCGATAAAATTAATGAGGCCGATTCTGAGGTGCAGGCATCGGTGTTATTGGTGGATGGCAGTTATCAGTTGATGATCTCCGCTCCCTCGGGTGACAGTAACGCGCTGCAAATTAGCAGTGATGATGCGACTAAAGATACCGATGGCCTGAGTGGCTTTGAATTTAATGCCGATTACTCAGGCGGAGTGGTTGAAACCCAGCAAGGGCAAGATGCCCATCTGAAGCTTAATGGCTTGGATGTTTATCGTTCGACGAATGAGATTGATGATGTGATGCAGGGATTATCATTCTCAATCAATAAAGCCAGCCCCGGTGAGAAATTTACCTTCTCTATCTCTGAAGAGAAAGAGTCTGCAGAAACGGCCATCCGTGATTTTGTTGAAGGTTATAATGAGCTGTATACCACGTTGAAGGCGTTAACCGGTATTTCGACCGATGCTGAGACGAACGAGACTTCTCAGGGCGAGTTGGCCACCGATGGCACGGCGAAAAACCTGTTAACCCGTATTCGCAGCATGATCGCCGATGCGGTGCCCGGTGTGAATGATTTTAATGCCCTCACCAATTTAGGTATTCGTACCGAGTTAGATGGCACCTTGGGTATCGATGAAGATGATTTCGATAGCGCCATGAATAATCAATTCGATCAGGTGGCGGCCATCTTTGCACCACAAACATCATCGACGCACAGTGGTGTGGATGTTGTGATTGGTAGTTATGCCACTAATACGGTGGCGGGTACTTACAGTGGTTCGGTGACGACCTCGCCGACGAAGGGCTCGGTACTGAGTGATACGGTGTTTGCCGCCTTTAATACCGCCGATACCGCAGCGGGTGATTTTACCTTTGCGGTGACGGTGGATGGCACGACATCGGGCTCATTAACCCTGTCGGGTGATTTCACCACGGCGGAAGAACTACGCAGCGAATTACAAACCCTGATTAATAGCGATGCCGAGATCAATAGCACCAAAGCCTTTGTGGATGTCACGGTTAATGATGACGGCAAAATCGAACTGCAGTCGCGGCAATATGGCAGTAACTCTAAGGTGCAGTTGACGGCCAGTACTGGGGCTGATTTTTCCACGGCAACGGGGCTATCGAATAGCTCGACGGTGACGGTGGGTATCGATGCGGCGGGTACCATTAATGGCGAAGCGGCGTTTGGTTCGGGTGAAGTGTTATTGCCAGCCATCGATAGCGACCCTTACGGCCTTAACCTGACCGTGGACGAGGACGCCTCGGGTGATTTTAGTTTTACTTTTTCGCGTGGCTTTGCCGGCGAACTGTCACTGTTGATTGATAGCTTTCTCTCGAGCAGTGGTGTGATTCAGTCGCGAGAAGACAGTATCAATAATCAGCTGGATGGCATTGTTGATGATCAAGATGAACTGGATCGTAAAATGACGATCGTTAGCGATCGATTGACAGCGCAGTATTTAGCCATGGAACAAATTATCGCCAGTTTTAGTAGTACCTCTGATTCGTTAGATGGTTTAACGGATCGTCTACCCTTTACGTACTCATCATAATTTATCGTGATTTTGGAATTGTTATAAAATGAATGTTAATTTGAACGCTTTGAAACAATATAAAAATGTCGGCCTGTCGGCGGCGGTACAAACGGCCTCACCGCAGCAGTTGATTACGATGTTGTTTGATGGTGCGTTAACCGCATTAGCGCAGGCGAAAGGTTCTATCGAGCGTAGTGATATTCAAAGCCGTTCAACACAGCTGAATAAAGCCAATGATATTATTTTAGGCTTGAAAGATTTTCTCGATCTTGAAAAAGGCGGTGAGATTGCCGCTAACTTAGATGCCTTGTATGACTATATGGTGCGCACAACGTCTCAGGCAAACCGTGATAATGATGCTGATAAAGTACAGGAAGTCATGAATCTTTTGCTTGAGGTGAAGTCTGGCTGGACGCAGATGGACGTGCCTGCCTCAAGCGATTAAACAAACAGCACGGATTAACGCTGTGAATGTGAGCCTGTCATGCGGCGGGTGAGGCGAACAGCGTTAAGCGTCGGGTTGCTTTAACCGGAGTGATCAACACTTGGGTTATTGACGATTAAACCGCCACTGAGCGGTTTTTTATTGTCTACTATTTAAGGCCGGTTAACGGCGTTAGCTGATCGATAAGGTGATATGACGGATGCGTCAAAAAAACATCACCATCTTTGGTTGTCTTTTATCGCTGTATGTCATAAATTTGACGTAGTGTTCTAACGCGTTGTGTTTTTACGAGCGAGTGATGTGAAATTCAATCCCGAGTGATCGTTAATCTGGTACGTCTATGAGTAGCCCGCTACATATTATTTATATCGATGATGATGCCAACCATCGGGCGCATCTATCAGCACGATTAGACTTCGCTGAAATCAGCCATAGCACCACCGATTATATGGCCTGGTTGCAGGACGGCGTTAAACAGCCGAGTGATCGTAGCGTGATCTGGCTAGGCGATTGTCAACTGCCGATCTCGGTTGAAAAGTTAATGCAGCAGTTAGAACAGAGGGATGAGCAACTGCCGGTGATCGCGATAACCCCTTGGCCCGAACTCGATCAGTTATCGGATAAGCTGCAACAAAAGATTATCGGACGGCTTAATCCCGATGCCACGCTTACGGCGCTCACGGTGATGTTACATCGAGCGCTGATCTATCGGCAGTTGCAGCTGCAATATGCGGGTCAGCCGGATCTGTTTTCGCCGAAATCGGTGGCCAGTCAGTTTGAAGGTATGGTGGGCCACAGCGAGGCGATGGCGCGGGTGCGGAAGATGATCAGTCAGGTGGCCGGTCGGGATGTGAATGTGCTGATTACCGGTGAGAGTGGCACCGGTAAAGAGATTGTCGCGAATAACCTGCATCGCGCCTCTAAGCGCGCTAACGGGCCGTTTGTGCCGGTGAACTGTGGCGCGATTCCGGCCGATCTGCTTGAAAGTGAGCTGTTTGGCCATGAGAAAGGCGCGTTTACTGGGGCGATTAATTCCCGCGCGGGGCGATTTGAGTTAGCCAATGGCGGCACGCTGTTTTTGGATGAGATTGGCGATATGCCGTTACCGATGCAGGTGAAACTGCTTCGGGTGCTGCAGGAACGCTGTTTTGAGCGGGTGGGCGGAAGTGTCACGATCGACTGTGATGTACGCATTATTGCCGCGACCCATAAAAACCTCGAACAGATGATTGTCGAGGGCAGTTTTAGAGAAGATCTCTATTACCGTCTCAATGTATTTCCGATTGATATGCCGCCCTTACGGGCGCGTATCGAGGATATTCCGCCGCTGGTGGAAGAGTTTTCACGCCGAGTCACAGAGGATGGTTTTGGCCGTATTCGATTGCATCCGGCGGCGATTCGTTCGCTACAGCAACATGATTGGGCGGGTAATATTCGTGAGCTGGCGAATCTTGTGGAACGCTTAGCGATACTCTATCCCGATGCGGTGGTGGGCGTCAGTGAGCTACCGTCAAAGTTTCGTCATGTGGCCGAACCCGATCCCGATTTATATGTTGAGGCGACGACTGAATCCGATGCAACGGCGACGGTTACGCAACACCCCTTTGAACTGCCCGCTTCTGGTACGGATTTAAAGCAGCAGATTGAAACCCTAGAAAAGAGCCTTATTTCGCAAGCGCTGGATCAAACCGGTGGCGTAGTGGCCAGAGCGGCTGATCGACTGCAGATTCGCCGCACGACGTTGGTGGAAAAGATGCGTAAATACGGAATTCAGCGAAAATAGATGATGACAGAGACACAGCGTCAATTGGCTCAGCTGACAGAAGAAAATAGCCGCTTAAAGGCACAGCTCGCGCAGATTCAGCAGCTGAGCGCGGAAAAGCAGGCGGCGCATGATCGTCTTTCGGGGCGCTTGGAAGATCTACTCGATCTGCTGCCGGCGGGTGTGGTGGTGATCGATAATCGTGGCCGCGTTGCCGAGTGCAACAGTGCGGCGGAACAGTTATTAGGTTTGCCGTTAAGAAATGAGAGCTGGGTAACGGTGATACAGCGGAGTTTCGCGCCGCGTAGCGATGATGGTCATGAAGTCTCGTTAAAAAGTGGACGACGGGTGAGTTTATCGACTAGTACCTTGGCCAATGAAACCGGTCAGTTACTGATGTTAACCGATCAAACCGAGACGCGCTTGTTACAAGGGCGACTGGCGCATTATCAGCGGTTATCGGAGATGGGGCGCATGATGGCCTCGTTAGCCCATCAGGTGCGCACGCCGCTATCTGCTGCGCTGCTGTATGCCGGTCATTTAATGAAACCGGAACTACGCCCCGAACAGCGGATTAAGTTTGCTGGCAAAGTAAAGTCACGCTTGGACAATTTAGAACGTCAAGTGCGCGATATGCTGATCTTTGCGCGAGGAGAAACTCGCTTGGATGATCGCATCACTGTGGCGCAGCTGTTTCGAGAATTAGAAGATGCCCTAGATGTACCACTATCGAGCTGGGACGCCGATTGTGATTGTCTCAATCGGGTGCCGGCACTGCAGTTACAGTGCAATAAAGAGGCGTTACTCGGGGCGATAATGAATTTGGTGGATAACGCTTTACAGGCCAGCGGGCGCGGCTGTGAGCTGGTGATTGAAGCGCAGCTAGTGGGGGATAAATTGGCCATTGAGGTGCGCGATAACGGCCCCGGTATGGATGCCGACGAGTGTCATCAGGTGAAGGAGCCGTTTTATTCGACAAAGTCTCACGGCACGGGCTTGGGGCTGGCGGTGGCGCAGGTGGTGGCTAAGGCCCATCATGGTGAGTTTGTATTGCGTTCGCAGGTGGGAGTCGGCACTCAGGCGGCTTTCGTTATTCCCTATAATACCGGCAGTCATACCAGCGGCCATACTAACAGTCAGCTCGATAGCAAGCTCGATAGTCAAGCCGATCATCCGCGCGATGATCTCAGTCAATCTGGATCAGATACCCCATGACGATGCACATATTAGTAGTTGAAGATGATGCCGACCTGCGCGAGGCATTGGTTGATACATTAGCGTTGGCAGGCTTCGGCTATCTAGAAGCAGAATCGGGCGAGCAAGCGCTTGAGGTGATCGCGGAGCACTCGGTGGATATGGTGGTCAGTGATGTCAATATGGGCGGCATGGATGGCCATCAACTGCTCGCCAAAATACAGCAGACGCAACCCTGTTTACCGGTGATGTTGATTACCGCCTACGGTCAGGTGAATAAAGCGGTGGAGGCGATGCGCAGCGGCGCAGTGGATTATCTGATGAAGCCCTTTGCCCCCGAAGCGTTGATTGAGGTGGTGCAGCGTTATACCGGTAGTCACCTCAATGAAGCGGATAATCTACAACCGGTGGCTGAAGAACACAGTAGTAAGCAATTACTTCAGGTGGCGCGACGAGTGGCCGAAACGGATTCCACGGTGTTGATTACCGGCGAAAGTGGCACCGGTAAAGAGGTGTTGGCGCAATATATTCACATGCACTCGCCGCGGGCGGATAAACCCTTTATTGCGATCAACTGTGCAGCGATACCGGAAAATATGCTCGAAGCGACGTTATTTGGCCATGAAAAAGGCGCGTTTACGGGGGCTTACAGTAGTAACCCCGGTAAGTTTGAACAGGCTAATGGCGGCACAATTTTACTCGATGAAATCTCCGAAATGGATCTGGGATTACAGGCTAAATTGCTACGCGTACTGCAAGAACAGCAGGTGGAGAGAGTTGGCGGGCGTAAAATAATCAACCTCGATGTTCGCATTCTAGCGACCACTAACCGCAAGTTAGAAGAGTATGTCGCCGAACATAAATTTCGTGAAGATCTCTACTACCGCTTAAATGTGTTTCCATTACAGTGGTTACCCTTACGTCAACGAGTGGGCGATATCGTCCCGTTAGCACAACGTTTGTTGGTGAAATACTGCCGGAAAATGAATCGCACATCGGTATCGCTGAGTCCCGACGCACAGCGAGCGTTACAAGCCTATGAGTGGCCCGGTAATGTACGTGAGTTGGATAATATCGTGCAACGTTCGTTGATTTTGCAGCAGGGCGCGTTGCTAGGCGCCGCGGATCTGCATATTCAACCGAGTAGTCTGCAAACGGCTGATCTGGCAGGTCGGATTGATGCGGCTGCGGTGACGCAGGATGAGCAAAGTCAGTTGGGTAATGATATGAAGCAGCATGAATTTCAGTTGATTATCGAAACCCTGCGAGACACCTCCGGTAGTCGCAAAGAGGCGGCTGAGACTCTCGGTATTAGCCCGCGTACTCTGCGCTATAAATTGGCGCGAATGCGCGAAGCGGGTATCGATCTCGATGCCGAGTTGAGTCTTTAAAATCTGAGTGAAAGAGGCGAATAGGTCTATTTTATACGTCTAAAGTCGCACAAAAAGTGCGTTGTACGACTAATGGCCTGTGTTGGATAGACCAATGTCTAATTCAGGAAGAATTAGTCCCTTAGGTATAACATTAATCACTCAAGCAATCGTTTCAGAGGAGGTTGAACTCTGAGTCACGATTGGCAAAAAAACTGTCTGAATAATCTCGCCGCAACTAACAATAAGACCGGCTGAGCAGGGATGGGATTAATGGTGACGGAACGCTTTGTCATCATGGTCACCGCAAAGAATAAATAACAAGCTAAGGGCATCACACATGAGCGATTCTAAGATATATCCGGTTAGCGAAGAATTGGCAGCATCGGCGCATATTAATAACGAAAAATATTTGGCGATGTATGAGCAATCGATTAACGATCCGGATACGTTCTGGGGTGAAGAGGGTAAGCGCCTAGATTGGTTTAAACCTTACACCAAAGTTAAAAACACGACTTTTGATCCTCATAACGTTGATATTCGTTGGTTTGAAGATGGCACGCTGAATGCCTCTTATAACTGTCTCGATCGTCACCTAGAGACCCGTGGCGATCAGGTCGCTATTATCTGGGAAGGTGATGATCCCAGCGAATCTGAAAATATCACTTACCGTGATCTGCATGCCCGAGTGTGTAAGTTTGCCAATGCATTGAAGGCGAGAGGCGTTGAAAAGGGTGATGTGGTCACGCTATACATGCCGATGATTCCTGAAGCCGCGGTTGCCATGCTGGCTTGTACGCGTATCGGTGCTGTGCACTCGATCGTCTTCGGTGGTTTCTCGCCGGAAGCGCTGGCGGCGCGTATTGAAGGGGCGAATTCCAAGGTAGTGGTGACCTCAAACTATTCCTTGCGGGCCGGTAAATCGGTGCCGTTGAAGTTGAATGTTGATAAAGCGTTGGAACATCCCGCCGCTAAAGCCTGTGTTGATAGCGTGATCGTGGTTAAGCGCGTCGAGAAAGAGGTTGCTTGGGATGATAATGTCGATGTTTGGTATGAAGATCTCGTTGCCACTGCATCTGCGGATTGCCCCGCGGAAGAGATGGAAGCTGAAGCACCGATGTTTATCCTCTACACATCGGGTTCTACTGGCGCGCCAAAAGGTCTGAAGCATACCACCGGCGGATATATGGTGTATGCGGCAATGACGCATGAATATGCCTTTGATTATAAAGACGGCGATATTTACTGGTGTACCGCCGATGTCGGTTGGGTGACGGGCCATAGTTATATCGTTTATGGCCCGCTGGCCAATGGCGGTACATCGTTGATGTTTGAAGGCGTACCGAGTTATCCGGATAACAGCCGTTTTGGTCGAGTGATTGAAAAACATAAAGTGAATCAGTTTTACACCGCACCTACGGCTATCCGTGCATTGATGCAGCAGGGCGAAGATGTGTTGGGTGATTCCGATCTATCGAGTCTGCGTATTCTCGGTTCGGTGGGTGAGCCGATTAACCCTGAAGCGTGGGAATGGTATTACCGGATTATCGGTCAGAACCGTTGCCCGATTGTGGATACTTGGTGGCAGACTGAAACCGGCGGTATGATGATTCTGCCATTGCCGGGGGCTACCGCAGCTAAACCGGGTTCGGCTTCGCGTCCGTTCTTCGGTGTGCAGCCCGCACTCTTAGATGCCGATGGTAAAGAGTTAGAAGGTGCCACTGATGGTAATCTAGTGATTAAAGATTCATGGCCGGGTCAAAGTCGTTCTATCTGGGGCGATCATGAGCGCTTTGTGCAAACCTATTTCACCACCTATAAAGGCTATTACACTACTGGTGATGGTGCCCGTCGTGATGAAGATGGCTATTACTGGATTACTGGCCGTGTGGATGATGTTATCAATGTCTCGGGCCATCGGATGGGGACCGCTGAAGTTGAATCGGCGTTGGTAGCTCACCCGGCGGTTGCTGAAGCCGCGGTAGTGGGTTATCCCCATGAAGTTAAGGGTCAGGGTATCTATGTGTATGTCACTCTGCAGTCGAATTATGAGCAATCAGATGAGCTGTTGAAAGAACTACGACTGCATGTACGTTCTGAGATCGGTCCGATCGCTTCACCTGATTTGATTCAGTTTGCGCCGGGTATGCCGAAAACACGTTCCGGTAAAATCATGCGACGTATCCTGCGAAAAATTGCCGAGGATGATTTTGATGCGTTGGGTGATACCTCGACACTGGCCGATCCTTCGGTGGTTGATGATCTGATCGAGCATCGAATGAACCGTAAATAATTGCCGTAGAGTATTCACCTCACGGACAATTTTAAGCTCCCTCCCGATTTTTAAGGTCGGGGGGGAGTTTTGCGTTGCAAGTGGTGGTAATATAATTGGATGCAAGTGCTTGTTTGCTTAGACTTAGCACTTTACACGCGGGTATATTTACACGTTTTCATCGATTGAAAGCGAGTAAGGAGGGAGATTAGCTGCATGCAACTGGCGCAGAAGATAATCATAGCGGATGATCATCCGTTATTCCGAGCGGCTCTTAAACAGGCCGTCACTCAGGCTGTTCCGGGCGTTGAAATCGTCGAAGCGGATTCCTTGGAAGCGGTGCAAGGGGCTGTCGAAAGTCATGCCGATGCCGATTTAGTCTTACTCGATCTACATATGCCTGGCACTAACGGTTTTACCGGTTTGGTGTTCCTGCGGGGTAAAAATCCGGGGATGCCGGTAGTGGTGGTATCCGGTAGCGAAGAATCATCGGTGATGAAGCGAGCGCTAGACTATGGCGCTTCGGGCTTTATCCCTAAATCATCACCGTTAGATGTGATTGCTGAAGCGATTACGACGGTGTTGGAAGGTGAAGAATGGTTACCCGAAGAGGTGGCCGAAGGCGTGGTTGATGTCACCGAAGAGGATCAGAAGTTTGCTACTAACTTGGCCTCTTTGACACCACAACAGTTTCGCGTACTGACGATGCTGACAGAAGGTTTGCTGAACAAACAGATCGCTTATGACCTGAATGTATCCGAGGCGACCATTAAAGCGCATGTGACGGCTATTTTACGCAAACTCGGTGTGCACAGTCGAACTCAGGCGGTGATTGCCGCTCAGCGTCTGTGTGTCGATCCGCCTAAGACCGAGATGGGCTAATTAACCGTTAGCATCATGGTTGACTCGGTTATTAATTGAAAAACGCACCCTCGGGTGCGTTTTTTTGTGCTAGCGATAGCGACTTGCGGCGTTGAAGACGTTGCTATGGCGGGCACCGCAGCCCGCTTTTTGTTGATCGCCGAGTTATTATTTTGCGGCAATCAATTTACTGATCATCGCCCGCAGTGCGGCGGGTTTGACGGGCTTATGCAAAATTTCGGCAGACTGTTGGCTGATTTCCTGTTTCACGGAATCGGTGCGATCGGCGGTGATGATGACCGCCGGAATGGGGTGATCCCATAGCTCTTGCAGTGCGTTCAGCGCCATGATGCCGGTTAGGGTTTCATCGAGGTGGTAATCGGCGAGAATAATATCGGGGACGAAACCTTGCTCGGTGATTTGCGCCTCGGCTTGCGCTGCCGATAGTGCAGTGAGCACGGCACAAGACCAGCCTTGTAATAACGCGCCCATCCCTTCGAGTATTTTCGGTTCGTTATCGATGACGAGCACCTTGATACCCTCAAGCCCTTTACTGCGAATCCAGCCGCGTTTTTCTGGGCGTGGTTTGATAGCTTTATGTTTATCGCCAAGCGGCACCGTGACGCTAAAGACGGTGCCTTTGTTCGGCCAAGAGCGAACATCAATGGGATGGTTGAGCATGCGCGAGATACGTTCAGTGATCGCCAGCCCTAGCCCTAGGCCATTCACCTGAGAGTGCTTCGGATTGTTGATACGATGAAACTCTTCAAACACCTCTTTCAGTTTATCCTTCGGAATACCCACGCCGGTATCCCAGACCTCGATACGCAGATGATGACCAATGCGCCGACAGCCGAGCATGATTTTGCCTTGCTGAGTGTAGCGGATCGCGTTGGAGAGGAAATTTTGTAAAATCCGGCGCAGCAGTTGTTGATCGGAGTGAATCACTTGGCAGCATTTAACAAAATCAAACTGCAGATTTTTTTCTTCTGCTAGGGCCGTGAATTCGGCGCTGAGATGATCGAACAGGGTGTTGATAGAGAAGTGACTGAGGTTGGGTTCGAGTGCGCCAGCATCCAGTTTGGAGATATCGAGAATCGTGGTGATCAGGCTTTCAGCGGCTTTTAACGAACCATCTAAGTTGTGTACCAGTTGATGAGTCTCGTTGGTATGTTTCTGCTGTGCCAGGGCCGAGATAAACAGACGTGCGGCATTCAGCGGTTGCAGTAGATCGTGACTGGCGGCGGCGAGGAAGCGCGTTTTACCTAGGTTCGCGGCATCGGCATCGGCTTTGGCTTGCCGCAGTTCATCCTCAATCAGGGCACGAATGGTGTTTTCTTTACGTAGCTCTTTGTTAACCACCGATAGCGTGTGCGTCCGTTCGCGGACTCGGAGTTCCAGATTTTCATTAGTTTCTTGGAGCAGCTGTTCGGCTTTACGTCGCTCGGTAATGTCCTGATAGAGGGTGAAATAACCGAGTATATCCCCGTCATTATTGGTGTGCGGAATGTAAGTCACTTCGGCATAGCGTGCTAGACCATCGGGTGACGGAATTTTGGTTTCAAAGCGTTGTCGTTCGCCTTGTAAGACATGTTCGATAAACGGCTGACGAATGTTAATTTCTTCAGGGGTTAGAATGCTAGCGCTATCGACGCCGGCGATATTATGGCGATCCAAGCCAAAGGTATTGGCATAGGCTTTGTTAACGAAACGGAAGTTGCGCTCGGTATCGAGAAAGGCGATGAGTACGGGAACATTGTCAGTATAGATACGCACATTTTGTTCGCTTTGGCGCAGGGCTTCTTGCACACGCTTGTGTTCGGTGATGTCCATATAGGTGTTAACGAAACCACCATTAGGCATTCGATTGCCGCGTACTTCGAGTACTGAACCGTCAATACGATGGCGTTCATAGGAGTGAGCTTTACCCTCTTTCAAGGTCGTGATGCGGTTCTTCACTTGTTGCTCAACATCGCCTGAGCCATATTCGCCTTGAGTGGCGTTATAGCGGAAGATATCTTCAATTGGACGGCCGACACAGATCAAGCCGCTGGGGTATTCGAACATCTCAATATAACGTCGATTCCAGGCCACGAGCCGCATCTGTTGATCGACCACGCTGATACCCATGGTGATATTTTCAATGGTGGATTGCAGTAACGAGCGGTTGAAACGTAGTGCCTGTGAAGCCTCATCGACGATGGTAACGACATCGCCAATCTGCATATCTTTGCCGCGCAGAGTCGAGGCTAATACGATACGTGCAGAAGAGGCGCCAATGACACCGGCGAGTAAGCGTTCGGTAAACTGAATAAGTTCGGCATCGGCCTTATCACCGGAGAGTGGTGGATCGATTCCCGCTTTGAGTGCAAAGCCTGTGAAGGCGTGTTGGGTGCGGCTGATACCGAGAAAACGTTCGGTAAGCATCTGTAAATCACCCACAGTCGCGTGACTGAAGACGCGCGAGGGTTCGGTTAAGTTCTGGTTATAGACATCGACAAAGGCGCTGGCTTGAATGCGATCGACCAATCGCTGCGGGCTATAACGCGATATCCCCACGAACAGTAGTGTGTTGATCAACAAACTCCAGAAGGTGCCGTGAGTGAGCGGGTCCATGCCGGTGATACCGAATAGCTGTGTGGGGCGCAGCAGATCGTAGCCAAATAAGCCGTTTTCTATAAACGAAGCGGGCATCAGTCCGGCACTGGCCATAGTGGGGAAAACTAGGGTGTAAAGCCAGATGAGAAAGCCCGCGCATAGACCGGCGAGTACGCCGTGACGTGAGCCGGTTTTCCAGTAAATACCGCCCAGTAAGCCCGGCAGAAACTGCGCCGAGGCGGCAAACGCGAGTAAACCAAAAGAGGCTAGAGTGCCCTGATCGCCAAGTATTCGATAATAGAAGTAGGCGAGGATCATTAAGCAGATGATGGTGATCCGCCGCACCCTGATTAGCAGCGCCCCGAGGTCTTTGTTTTTCGATAGATTAAGCCAAGAAACCCGGAGTAACAGTGGCATCACGATATCGTTACAGACCATGGTGGAGAGTGAGATCGAGGCGACAATCACCATACTGGTGGAGGCCGATAGACCACCGATAAAGGCAAACGTTGCCAGATTTTCAGCGCCTTGATAGAGCGGCAACATGAGTAAAAAGGTATCGGCGTTAATATCGGAGCCGGCGAAAAGGGTCATGCCGGCGGTGGCTATCGGTAAGACAAATAACGACAGCAATAGCATGTACAGTGGAAATAACCAGCGAGCCGTTTTCAGGTTTTCGACTCGAGTATTTTCGACAATAGTGACATGAAATTGACGCGGCAGACAGAGAATCGCGGCACAGGCGAGCAGTATCTCGGTGAGAAAACTGTTGCCGAGAAAGTTGCCATCGAGGGGACTGTTAAAGTTGGCATTGTTATTCAGTTGCAAACGCACACTGTGAATCAGATCGGGTACGCCATCAAATATCTGAAAGGTCACTAACAGGCCAATCGAGATAAAGGCGGTGAGTTTAACAATCGATTCGAACGCCACTGCCAGCACCATGCCTTCGTGATGTTCGGTGGCATCGATATGCCGCGTACCGAACAGGATCGTAAACACGGCCATGATCAAGGCGACAAACAGGGCGGTATCGTTACCTTTACTGAGCGCTTCAGTGGCACCGGGAGCGATCGCATCATAACTGATGGCGACGGCCTTAAGCTGCATAGCGATATAGGGGATGGTGCCAAAGACCGCGATAATGGTTACCAGCACCGCCAGCGCTTGACTCTTACCGTAACGGGAGGAGAGAAAGTCAGCGATCGAGGTGGTGTTTTGTTGTTTACTGACCAAGATAATCTTTTCAATGATTCGCCAGCCGACAATAAACACGATGGCGGGGCCGAGATAGGTGGCCAGGAATTGCCAACCGCTGACGGATGCGCGCCCAACTGCACCGTAGAAGGTCCATGATGAGCAGTAGATCGCCAGCGAGAGTGAATAGATCACGGGATTGCTGGCATAGGAACGTCCCTGTGCGCTGCGATCACCAAAATACGCAATGGCAAATAGGAGGCCCACATAGGCGAGTGAAATGAGAATGATGGAGCCGCCAGAAAGCATAGTCAGGTCTGCCTGTTGTTACGGTGCTGGAATGCGTAGTGTAACCGAACTTAAGGGAATAACCCTATGGCTCTTATACCTTTGTCTATTGTGTTGAGTTATAACGGTTTTTTTGAATTGTCTCAAGGGCACGTAGGATATGGCCTGCGGCTGATTTGGGCGGTTTCTGAGAAATCTGATCAGACCAAAGTAGGGGATTTGTTTGACATAACACTTTGCTAAATTCTATTCGACAATAATTTTTCATAACCTTTAATAACAAAAATAAGGATGGTGCCAATGTCTACATCTACACAAGACAATGCTTCGGCCTATTGGTCCGAAAATCTACGCATTATCATGACTTACCTGTCAGTCTGGTTTGTAGTGTCTTTCGTCGCTGGAATCCTGTTCGTCGATCAACTGAACGCAATCCCGTTCTTCGGTTTCCCACTGGGTTTCTGGATCGATCAGCAGGGGGCAATCTTCGTTTATGTCGCTTTGATTTGGATGTACGTAGTGAGCATGAACAAGCTTGACGAAAAATACGATGTTCATGAATAAAAATAATAAAGGCTGAGCTGAGGGTTACTAATATGAGTCTTGATCTACTTACTTACATCTTTATAGGGGGCTCGTTTGCACTCTATATCGGTATCGCAATTTGGGCCCGTGCAGGGTCGACAAAAGAGTTCTATGTCGCGGGCGGTGGTGTACACCCAATCGCTAACGGTATGGCAACGGCAGCTGACTGGATGTCGGCGGCTTCCTTTATCTCGCTAGCGGGATTGGTATCGTTCATTGGCCGTGATGGTGCGGCTTACCTGATGGGCTGGACCGGCGGCTATGTGCTGTTGGCAATGCTGTTGGCACCTTACCTACGTAAGTTTGGTAAGTTTACCGTGCCAGACTTTGTCGGTGATCGTTATTACTCGACGACGGCGCGTGTGATTGCTGTTGTCTGTACTATCGTGATCTCCTTCACCTATGTTGCCGGTCAGATGCGGGGTGTGGGTATTGTTTTCTCCCGTTACCTGCACGTTGACATTAACACTGGTGTTATCATCGGTATGGCCATCGTATTCTTCTACGCCGTTCTTGGTGGTATGAAGGGTATTACCTATACACAGGTAGCGCAGTACTGCGTACTGATTCTGGCCTTCATGGTGCCAGCGATCTTTATGTCGATGCAGATTACTGGTCACTTCCTGCCACAGGTTGGTTTAGGGGCGACGCTGGATTCAGGTCTATCCGTATTGGCGACCTTGGATAAGCTCTCGGTTGATCTCGGCTTTGCCGAATATACTTCGGGTCAAAAATCCACGATCGACATTTTCTGTCTGACTGCGGCGCTAATGGCCGGTACGGCGGGTCTGCCACACGTTATCGTGCGTTTCTTCACCGTGCCGCGTGTTAAAGATGCGCGTACCTCGGCGGGTTGGGCGCTGATTTTCATCGCGATTCTGTATACCACGGTGCCTGGTGTTGCCGGTTTCGGTCGAGTAAATCTGATTGAAACCATTAACGGTACGGATGCTACTGATGTCGGTACTGAGTATGCGCAGATGCCGCAGTGGTTTAAAAACTGGGAAAATGCAGGCCTGTTAGGCTGGCACGATTATAACGGTGACGGCAAAGTACAGTACTCTGCTGGTGCAGCGTTTGAAGGTGGTAAGCCTGCTTATGATGGTGATGTCCGTGGTAGTCATGGTGAACGTGCGGTGACTAACGCTAAGGTTAACCCGACAGCGGCTGCCGGTGCTCCGTTTGCTAACGAAGTCTACGTCGACCGTGACATCATGGTATTGGCTAACCCCGAGATTGCTCAGTTGCCTAACTGGGTTATTGCCCTCGTCGCGGCGGGTGCGGTGGCTGCGGCACTTTCAACAGCGGCCGGTCTGCTGTTGGTCATCTCCACAGCGATTGCGCATGACTTGATGAAAACCTGTATCAATCCCAATATCTCTGAGAAACAGGAGCTGATGTACGCACGTCTGGCGGCGATCGTGGCGATCTGTATTGCCGGTTACTTCGGCATCAATCCTCCAGGCTTCGTAGCACAGGTGGTGGCACTGGCCTTTGGTCTGGCATCCTCCTCCGTGTTCCCTGTGATCGTAATGGGTATCTTCAATAAGCGCATGAACAAAGAGGGTGCGATTGCCGGTATGATCGTCGGCCTGGGTTCTACCATGGCTTACATGATCTACTTCACCTTCATGGGTGGTTCGAAAGATGATCTATTCTTGGGTATCTCCACCGGAGGCTTCGGCTTCGTCGGTATGATCCTGAACTTCATCGTTGCTTATGTGGTTTGCATGATGACTCCACCGCCACCTGCTGAAATTCAGGAAATGGTTGAGGGTATTCGTGTACCTCGTGGCGCAGGTGTCGCTCACGCGCACTAAGATCTGTAAAGATCTCTAAAGGTAAGGCGCGTCAGCGAAAGTTGACGCGCCTTTTTTATTAGATCTGGATCGATAAAGTGTCGGCCTAAAGGGTTTTAGACCCTTTAATCAGGCGCTTTTAAGCGACTTCGGATTGAGGAGAGTGACGATGCCATCATCTTTTAAAATGGACAATATGCCGTTCAGTTTGCTGTCGGAAAAGGAACAGGCGCTACTGCGTTCGAGCCTTGATATTAGCTATTATCAATCGGGGGAGACCGTATTAGCGGCTGACAGTGTGCCTGAAGGGGTGTATGTCATCTTAAAGGGACGGGTCGCCGAGAGCGATGAAGTAGAAGAGCAGGGAGCGCAAGAGCACCTCTATGTTCATTATACCAATGAAGATTACTTTGGCGGTTGGTCGGCGATTCGAGGCAAGGCGATTCATAACTTTATCGCCGTCGAAGAGACGATTTGTCATATTCTGCCAACGCGAGTATTGCTCGATCTCTGTGCCAGCAATAGTCGCTTTGCCGACTATTTTCAGCAAAGTCTGTCGGCCAAAACCGAGATTCAAGCGCAAGCGGGTGGCGATCAGGATATGGCCGAGTTCATGTTGGCTCAGGTTAAGGATAGTCTGATTCGTGAGCCATTGATTGTACTGCAAGGGACAACCATTACCGAAGCGACGCTGTTAATGCGGGAGAAGCGTGCCGATTGTGTTTTAGTCAAACGCGGTAACCGTTACGGTATGGTGACGGGGACTGATCTGCTGGATGCCGTCATTATTAATACGTTAGCCTTGACGGCGGATGTGGCGGATATTGCCAGTTATCGCTTGATCACCACGAGCTCTGATGATTATCTGTTTAATGCGTTGATTATCATGACACAGCAACGTATCGAGCGGATTGTTGTGATGGATGAGGGGCGCTTAACTGGGGTTATCGAATTGACCGATGTGTTGAGCTATTTCTCTAGCCATTCTCATGTGATTGGTTTGCGTATTGAGCGAGCGCAAACGATTGAAGATTTGTATGAAGCCGCTCACCGCCTGAATGATCTGATTAAAGCGTTAGTGTCACAGGGAGTGAAAGCGCGCTTTGCGATGGAGCTGATTGCGGCAATGAATGAGCGAGTGATCGCAAAATTGTTTGGTCTGATTGTGCCTGAAGATATGCAGCCGCATGTTTGTCTGGTGGTGATGGGAAGCGAGGGACGTGGCGAGCAGATCATGAAAACCGATCAAGATAACGCTCTGATCTATCGGGATGGTCTGATTTGGCCCGATATGCAGGTAACCATGCAGCGCTTTACAGAAACCCTGATATCGTTTGGTTTTCCTAAGTGTCCAGGCAATATTATGGTGTCAAACCCCGATTGGATGAAATCCATCGGTGAATGGACTCAGCAGATGAGTGATTGGTCGTATCGATGTGAGGGGCAGGCGCAGATGAATCTTGCGATTGCGGTGGATGCGCATCCGGTTGCCGGTAATGTGGCGCTGTTTAAAGCGTCAAGAAACTGGTTTGTCCGTCACTTGCAGAATAATGATGTTTTCTTTTCCCATTTTGCTCGGGCGGCGATTGAGTTTGATACGCCTCTGACCTTCTTTGGTAATTTAAAAGATAACGGAGAGCTGGATGTCAAGAAAGCGGGGATTTTCCCGATCGTGCATGGCATTCGCACCATGGCGTTGCAATATAAAATTTTAGAAACGAATACGTTTAAACGTATCGAAGCGCTGGTTGAGTTGGGGCAGATGCAGCCGGAGCATGGTCGAGAGTTAGCTGAGGCGTTGGCGTTATTTATTCAGATTCGCTTGAAGCAACAGGTGAAACGCATCGAGGATTCCACAAATGGTGTAGACCAAACGCCTAATATCCTCGAATTGTCATTTTTAGATAAGATGGAAAAAGATCTGCTGCGTGACGGAATGCATATCGTTAAAGGATTTAAAAAGCACCTTGTTGTTAGGTATCACCTGGGAGGTTAATGCCGAATATGATAATTCCCAGAAGTATTCGAAAATTTAAAGAACGTATGGATCATAAACATGGCCCTTATGCGCATCTGTTTCAGCCGTATGATGGCGATGAAGTGGTATCACTCGATTGTGAAACCACCAGTTTAAATGTGAAAGAGGGAGAGATTCTTTCCATTGGTGCGGTGAAAATCAAAGGCCGTAAAGTGATGACCAGCGAAAAGCTGGATATTAAACTTAAACCGCCTAAAAGTTTGACTGGCGATTCGATTAAAATCCATAAAATCAGGGCAGCTGATCTGATCGATGGTATTTATATGGATGAAGCGCTGGAGAAACTGTTGGCCTTTATCGGTAACCGTCCCATTCTCGGCTATTACGTCAACTATGATGTGCGTATGTTAGAAAAATATCTACGCCCGCGATATGGTTTCGGTTTACCCGGCAAAGCCATCGAGTTGTCGCATGTGTATCACGATATTATTAAGTGGCGTTATGTTGGCGGAGATATTGATTTGCGCTTTGATACGATTTCACAACAACTCGATATTCCGATGTTGGAGCGGCATACGGCGCTCGGTGATGCGATCACGGTCGCACTGATGTATGTGCGACTGAAATACGGACAGCCGCCTGGGTCTAGGTAAGCGTTAACAATTAAAAGCAAACGAAAACGAGCGAATGGCTCGTTTTTTGCTGTATATAAGGTTGAGGTTAAATATTGCTGCCGCTTAGTGTCATAAAATTGGCGAATAGCTGGTTTTGTTGCTTGCTAAGTGGCTGATCAAACTTATAATGTCAATATATTGCCATTTCTGAGGTGTGTATGATTGAACGTGCAGACATTAACGCCGTTTTACAGCAGATGCGTGAAGTCAAAATGCAGGCTCAACAGGGGGCTTCCTCTGAGATTAATCGTCCTGCGGCGATTCGACCGGTCGTTGATGAGCAAAGCGGCGAAAGCTTTGCCGACCTATTTAAAGGCGCCATCGATGGTATTCATGACGCACAGTCGCAGGCGAAAACCATGGCCACCTCTTACGAGCAAGGGGTTGACGGTGTTGATCTGCATCAGGTGATGATCAGTATGGAAAAGGCGTCGGTTTCGTTTCAGGCGTTAACTCAGGTGCGTAATAAAATGGTCAGTGCTTATGAAGACGTTATGAATATGTCTATCTGATTTTAATGAAACACATAATACAGTGCATAAGTAGCATCAGGGTGCTTGGGTAGATGGAAAACGCAACAGTGCAGACAGCAACAGGTGGGTCGGTAGCCTTTGGCTTTAACCGCTTGGGGTTGGTGCGTCAACTCGGTCTGATGGTGGGGCTTGCCGCCACTATTGCGATCGGTTTTGCGGTTGTGCTCTGGTCGCAGGAACCCGATTATCGGGTGCTTTATAATAATATCTCTTATGCGGATGCCAATCCGATCGTTGAACAGCTACAACTCAATGCGATTCCTTATAAATTTGATTCGACGGGACATAATATTCTGGTCGCCGAAGAATATCTGCATAAGGCCCGTTTACGTTTAGCGGCCGAAGGTTTTAATGGCGATAATACCGTTGGCTTTGAACTGCTGGATAAAGAGCAGGGACTGGGCACCAGTCAATTCATGGAAACCGCCCGCTATCGTCGCGGACTCGAAGGTGAGCTGGCGCGCACCGTGACCAGTATGCTGGCGGTGCGTAGCGCGCGAGTGCATCTGGCGCTACCCAAACAGTCGGTGTTTATTCGAGATCAACGTAAACCGACCGCGTCGGTGTTTCTTGATTTGGTCGCCGGGCGGCGCTTAGAGGCGATTCAAGTAGAAGCGATTGCCAATTTGGTGGCCTCCAGTATACCCGAACTCTCCAGTGAAGATGTTACGGTCGTGGATCAAAAAGGACGCTTACTGAATACCCGGGATATGGATACCGATGTGGTGTTGGCGGCTAAGCAGCTTGAATATACCCGTCGCATCGAAGAAACCCTCGTCAATCGAGTTAACAGTATTCTGCAGCCGGTGGTGGGGTTAGGGCGCTACCGAGCCGAGGTATCGGCGGATATTGATTTTACCGCGGTGGAACAAACCGATGAAATCTATAATCCTGATCTGCCTGCGCTTCGCAGTGAACAGACATTAGATGAGAGCACCACTGGGCAGGCCGCCGCAAAGGGTGTGCCGGGTGCATTGTCGAATCAGCCTCCGGGGGCGAGCAGTGTGCCGGAGACTGGCGCCAGTGGTATTCAAAACGAAGGCGTGGTCGAGCGTTCAGCCAGCAAAAATGCCCGTTCTCAGGCGACCCGTAATTATGAATTGGATCGTTCCATTAGCTATACCAAGCATCAGATGGGGCAGATCAAACGCTTATCGGTTGCGGTGGTTGTGGATGATATCCCCACGGCGGGTGCGAATGGCGCAGAGAAGGTTCGAGCCGCTTGGGATCAGAATGAACTCGATCGATTGTCTATACTGGTTAAAGATGCCGTCGGGTATTCGGCTCTCAGAGGCGATAGCGTTAGCGTGATCAACTCGCCTTTTGCGGTGCCTGAGGTTTATCAAGAGGAAGAGATTCCGATCTGGAAGCAAGAATGGGTGCTGGACCTGGTGAAACAGGTGCTGGGTGGTCTGTTTGTGCTGTTGCTAGTGTTTGGTGTGTTACGCCCAATCATGAAGAGTTTGGCGCTCAGTGCGGCGCAGAAAGCCGCAGCAGAAGGCGAGGAAAATAAATCTGAATCGGATTTAGCCGCGGGGCTTGAATCGCTGGATATGAGTGGTATATCGGCGGATCATGTGACGTTTAGCGGTATCGATAATGCGTTAGCACCGACCCCGAATGAAACATATGAGTATCAGATGAACGCTATCCGCAGCATGATTGCTGAAGACCCTGCAAAAGTGGCGCAGGCGATACGTCAATGGGTGATTGAGAATGATTGATCAGGTAACGGAATCAGGCGTCGAACTGACGAATGTTCAGAAAGCGGCGGTGTTGCTGATTTCGCTGGGTGAGAGTGATGCGGCAGAAGTCCTGCGTTATCTGGGGCAAAAAGAGGTGCAGCAGCTCGGCTTGGCGATGAGTAATCTGGATAACATTCCTCAGTCGACCGTCGAGTCAGTGATGGCTGACTTTATGGAAGCGATCAGTGATCAGACCAGTATCGGTATTAATAACGATCACTATATTAAAGAGATGTTGAGTCAGGCGCTGGGGAATGATCGAGCTCAGACCTTGGTGGATCGGATCTTGATGACGACCAATACCTCGGGGCTTGAGAGCCTTAAATGGATGGATTCTCGACAGGTGGCGGAGATTATCCGTTATGAGCACCCGCAGATTCAGGCCGTGGTCATGGCGTATTTAGATCCTGATCAAGCGGCCCATGTATTACAGCGTTTTGATGAAAATATGCGTCTAGAAATCATGATGCGAATCACTTCGCTGGATCAGATTCAACCTTCGGCCCTGCAAGAATTGAATGATATCTTAGAATCACAGTTCTCCGGCTCTAGCAGTCAAAGCGCTAACCTTGGCGGACTGAAAACAACTGCCAACATCATGAACTATTTCGATAGTAATATTGAACAGCAGTTGATGGAGAAAATCCGTGAAGTGGATGAATCGCTGAGTGATCAGATTTCTGAGATGATGTTTGTGTTTGATAATCTGGCAGATGTTGAAGATCGCGGTATTCAGGTGATTCTACGTGAAATTAATACCGATACCTTAGTGGTGGCACTGAAGGGTGCTGAATCGATGTTGCAGGATAAGATATTCAAGAATATGTCGAAGCGAGCGGCAGAACTGCTACGGGATGATCTCGAAGCGAAAGGGCCGGTTCGCGTGAGTGAAGTGGAAGATGCTCAGAAAGAGATTCTGACCGTAGCGCGTCGCTTAGCGGATGAAGGTGAGATCATGCTGGGTAGTGGCGGCGAAGAGATGATGTGATGCAGATGAAGGCGATCGATAAATCGGTAATCAGGATTCGTGCAGAAGATGCCCGAGCGGCAGCGCTCTGGACGTTACCCGTTGTGCAGGGAGAGCATGTGGTTGGCTTGCAACAAAAGCCAGCAAAAGAGGTTGAAGAGGAAACGATTGAAGAGGTTGCTGATGGTCGCTTACGGCTTTCAGAGCTGGAAAAAATTCGTGAAGATGCTTATCAAGAAGGTTTGCAACAAGGGCGCGATGAAGGCTTGCAGCAAGGGCTTGAAGAGGGGCGTGCAAAGGGCCATACAGAAGGCTTAGCGGCAGCCCAGGCTGAAATTGAGACTCAGGTAGCCTTATTGCACGCATTGCAGCAGCAGTTAGATCGACCGTTGCAGCAGGTGAGTGTTGCGGTCGAGCAGTTGCTCGTTGGTTTAATTACCGAGTTGAGTGAAGCGGTAATTGGGGCGCAGATTGAGTTGGATAGCACGCCGGTGATTAAGGCGGTTGAAGATGCGATAGCGCAATTGCCGCAAACGGGGGCGGATATCAAAGTGATTCTGCATCCGGATGATGTGCCAGTGCTTGAGCCGTTATTAGCCTTGCATGAAAGCTGGTCATTAGTGGAGGAAGCGAGCATGACGCGCGGCGGCTGTAAGGTGGTCAGTGGTTATGGCTTGCTCGACAATAGCGTCGAACGTCGTTTCGATGCGGCGGTTTCTCAGTTACGCCGCGCTCTCACTCAGATGGACGCTGAGGCAGTGGTCTCGGACGAGCCTAAAACGTCATCAGACGCGCATGAGTGATACTCTCCTTAAGCGCCTGTCTCGCCTTAAAAACCTCGATTATAAACTGCCAGCTCCTGTTGCTCACGGGCAAGTGACACGACTCATTGGTTTAACGCTGGAAGCGGTCGGTATTAAGGCATCGATGGGCGAATACTGTCTTATCTATCCTGAACATGGCGCGCCGGTCGAGGCGGAAGTGGTCGGCTTTTCTGGCGATCGGCTGTATTTAATGCCTGTTGATCAATTAGAAGGGCTAGCGCCGGGGGCTCGAGTGAGTCCGCTGATCGGCGGTAGCGACGTGCAGGTGGGCTTTGAATTACTGGGGCGGGTAATTAATGGGGTCGGCAAACCCTTAGATGGCCTCGGCGAATTAGGCTGTAAAACCACCGTGCCCTTGCAGGGACGCAATATCAATCCGCTGAGTCGGCAGCCTATCAAGCAGACGTTGGATGTCGGCATTCGCGCGATTAACTCGTTATTAAGTGTGGGGCGAGGACAGCGTCTCGGATTGTTTGCCGGTAGTGGTGTGGGTAAGAGTGTGCTGCTGGGAATGATGACGCGCTTTACTGAAGCCGATATTGTGGTTGTCGGTCTGATTGGTGAACGTGGCCGAGAGGTGAAAGAGTTTATTGATCATAGTTTGGGTGAAGAGGGGATGCGGCGCGCCGTGGTAGTCGCCTCGCCAGCCGATGAGTCGCCACTGATGCGGCTACGTGCGGCTCAGCTCTCGACTCGGTTAGCCGAATACTTTCGAGAGCAGGGTAAAAATGTATTGTTATTGATGGATTCCCTGACACGTTATGCACAAGCACAACGGGAAATCGCTTTAGCGGTTGGTGAACCACCCGCGACCAAGGGCTATCCGCCTTCGGTGTTTGCTAAACTGCCGAAGTTGGTCGAGCGTGCGGGAAATGGCGAGCAAGGCGGAGGTTCTATTACGGCTTTTTACACGGTGCTAACCGAAGGGGATGATCAGCAAGATCCGATTGCCGATTCGGCGCGTGCAATTCTCGATGGTCATATCGTTTTATCGCGAAGCTTGGCGGAACGTGGCCATTATCCAGCCATTGATATCGAACAATCGATCAGTCGTGCCATGCCATCGGTGGTCAGTTCGGATCACCTGCAGGCGGCGATGGGCTTTAAACAGTTGTATTCGAAGTTTCAGCAAAACAGTGATCTTATCTCTATCGGTGCCTATGTCAGAGGCAGTGATGCGGAGACCGACTTTGCGGTGGAGCGGATGCCGTTGATGAACGCTTTTCTCCAACAGGGCTTGAATGAATCTTATGCTTTTCAAAAGAGTCTGACGGATCTCGCTATGGTGCTAACACCGAACCCTAAAAACCCCAGCGTGCAGCAGGGACAGAAAAATATAGCCATGGGTAACAAAAGGCCGGCATCATGAAGCGTTCTAAGCGACTGCAAGTAGTGTTAGATCTGGCTGAGCGAAAACGTAAACAGGCAGATCAATGGCTGAGCCAATCACAGGCGAAAGTGCAGCAGGGTGAGGCGACCTTGGCGCAGCTACAGAGTTATTATGCCGATTATGCCAATAGCTTTTATGAAAAGGGCGCCAGCGGTGTTTCGCCGGGGCAAATTCATACCCATCAAGCATTTATGCAGAAGCTCAGAGTGGCGGCAGAACAGCAGGAAAATGCCCTGAAGATGGATCGCCAACAGTTAGAGCAGGTGACGACGCACTGGCAATCGGCTTATCAGCATTTTAAATCAGTCGAGATGCTGGTTGAGAAGTTGAAGGGGCAGGAATCTAAAGAAGCCGAGCGACAGTTACAAAAAGAGCTGGATGAACGATCACAGTTGATCCGCCCGCCACTTATTTAATAGCTATTCATTTGACAGCTACTTATCTTCCGTCTATTTCCCCGTGACCTATTTCATCTGCACTTATTTGACTAATGCTGATGTTTCATTAGTGGCATCGATTATGCATATTCAAAGCTAGCTATCAGTCTGCCGAGGAGTGCAGTATGGGTCAAACGCTTTCGACTTCTATCGGAGTTGGGCCATTATCAACGGTTACATCAGCATCAGGCAGTCGAGTCAATGTGTCAGGCGTCCCGTCGCTGGGTGCTTTGAGTGTCTCGACGGCAGGCACTCTAACAGCCTTTGATATATCGATGCAGCAGGCGCAAGCGCGTTTCTCTGCGATCGGCGAGCAAGCCGATAACGGACAGAGTTTGCCGCCGAGCGGGCGATTATTGCCTGCCGCTAGCAGCGAAACGAATGCGGCGGCAATGGCCGAGGCGAGTGCTGTGCAGATCGGGGTGGATAGCGCTGCTAAGGTGACTCAGGCAGCGGCTGAACAGGCGACCGAGCGGTTAGTAGTCAAGCAGTCGTTACCGTCGGTTATGACTAGCGACTCAGTCTTAGCGTCACGTTCCAAACAACACAGTGATGATGCCTCCGATACGAGTTTATCGGTTGATGCAACTCTGAAGCAAGTCGATCAATATCGACGCGCTGATTTAGCCGTGGCGGTTGATTCGGCGTTACAGCGCTTAGCAAATCGAGCCGAGCATGTTGGTAATGGCGTTAGTACTAACGCCAGTACTAATGCAAGTACTAGTGCGACTACAGTCACCGCTGCTCGCGTGGCGCCGGTCGCATCGGCGGATGCGTCACTGATGTTGGCTGATGCTGAAATGCAGGCCGAGTCGGCAGGCGTTGAGATGAGTGTCGCACCTCAAGCCGCTAGCGTGAGGGCTGGTTTGACTGACAATCAAGCCACCTTGCATGAGTCGCTAGCGCGACTAAGGTTGTCAGCAGCGGCGACTAGCGCTACGCAACCTGCGGCGTCGAGTGCTTTAGCGGCGAATACCGCTACTTATGCAGAAGAGATTCAAGCAACGACTCAGACAACGACTGGGCGGCCTGAAGAGGGCGGTATTGAAGGGAATATTGAAGGGAGCATAGAAAGGAGCATTGAGGTCGATAGGCTGAATCAAGCGTCTCGCGGGCGCTCTGAATCGAACTCAATTGAATTGCGTGCCGCCGACTTCGACGCAAGCACCGTTAGCGATGTGGCCACTGAGAGTGTTGCGACTCAACCGCCTGACACGGTATCGACGGAGCTTTCTCAAGAGCGTTCTCAAGAGCGTTCTCAAGAGCTTTTAGCGGCTGAGCTGCAAACTAATGAGCTTCAAGCCAATGGGCTGCCATCGTCCCTGCTTAAGGGAGCCGCGATGAGCGAATCCAACGCTGCGTTACTGTCTCAGCGAGAGATCGCGGGGAATGTTGGCGGCAGTCACGTTTTGCAGACGCCGCGTGTGGGGAATGATGGCGTGCCGGCATCGCTTACGCCACAGGCTGCCACACCGGTGACAGGACAACATTTGGAGTCGGCAAACACTTCCGCGGCAAGTGCCTTCAGTGTGGCTGATGTTCGCGCCAAGTTGCAGGCGACTGATAGCGAAAAATCCACGACGTTAGAGTTGAGTCGTGGGGGAGAGAACCGAGTCGAGAGCCAAAAAGACACCGCATTAAGTAGCTTTGCCGAGAGCTTAGCGAGCGTCTCTAAGGCGACGCGCAACGCACAGGAAGTGCCGCAGACGGTGATGCCTAACGGACTTCGGCCGGGTAGCGTCAGTTGGGGGCAGGCAGTCAATGATCGAGTGATGTTGATGGCGTCAAAAAATGGTCAGTTTGCTGAAATACAGCTAGATCCGCCTGAGTTAGGTTCATTGCAGGTGAAGTTGCAGGTGAAGAATGATCAAGTGAGCGTGGTATTCAATACGCCTCATGGGAGCACGCGAGAAGCGTTAGAGCAGAATATGCCAAGATTGAGGGAGATGTTTGCCGATCAAGGGCTGAACCTGTCAGATTCCTCAGTTGAAGATCAAGGCGGCAAACAGCAGCGCGAGGAGTCTAAATCGGAGACGGCCTTGGCGGGATATCAATCCGATAGGGTGGATGATGCTCGCGCCGAGGCGAGCGTTACAGAAAGCCTGTCGTTGGTGGATTACTACGCCTGACAGATTAACATTCGCGGGAATGTTGTTACGTTGCTTCCGCTGTTGAATCAGTATGTTATATTACACCTTTAATTGTGTTGTTATACATTGACCGATTTTTCGGTGGATTGTTCGTGAGGCAAAGATGGCTGATGATAGTACTGAAACAGCGGCTGACGAAGCGGCTGAGGGTGGAAAAAAAGGCTTGAGTAAGCTCAAACTGATCCTCATCGCGGTTGCTGGGGTGCTTTTGGCCGCCATTATTGGCGGTGGTGTTGCGATGTTTTTACTCGGCGGTTCGAGTGATGATCAGGCTGAGAGCGTATCGACTGATAAGCCTGCTCAGGCGCTTTATACTAAAATTCGAACGCTCGAAGGTAGTCCTTACTTTACCGTTGTTGTTCCGAGTCGGGATGGAAGAACCCATTATATGCAGTTGCATGTTGAGGCCAAAAGCCGCGATAACGAGGTAGTGACTGCGTTGACTAAGCATATGCCGAAAATTGTGTCGGTTTTGAATCAGCTTTTTTCCAATCAGTCATTCGATGAGTTACGTTCTTTTCAAGGCAAAATGATGCTACAACAGGCGGCTTTAGCTGAGATACAGCGGGTTATGCAGCAGAAAATCGGTAAGCCCGGCGTCGAAAAAGTGCTGTTTACCGGGTTTGTAATGCAGTGATGGATAGGCGTATATGACAGTCAAAGATCTGCTTTCTCAGGATGAAATCGATGCCTTGCTGCATGGCGTCGATGATGGCGATATTGATACCGATGAAAGTGTCGTCGAAGATGATTCTGGGATTAAAGTCTACGATCTCGCCAGCCATGAACGTATTGTTCGTGGACGGATGCCAACGCTGGAGATGATTAACGAGCGTTTTGCGCGTCATACGCGTATCTCTTTGTTTACCCTGTTACGCAATAATGCCGATGTTTCCGTGGGCGGCGTACAGATCATGAAATACTCCGATTATATTCACACCCTGTATGTGCCAACCAGTATTAACTTGCTGCGTGTATCGCCGCTGCGAGGTACTGCGTTATTGGTGATGGATGCTAAGCTGGTGTTTCGCTTGGTTGATAGCTTTTTTGGTGGCGATGGTCGACATGCCAAAATTGAGGGGCGGGAATTTACACCGACTGAGATTCGCCTGATCGATAAGGTGATCAGTCAATTTTTTGTTGATTTGGAAGGCTCATGGGAGCCAGTCATGCCCTTGAAGTTTGAAGTCAGTGGGCATGAAGTCAATCCGGCGATGGCTAACGTCATTAACCCTTCGGAAGTGGTGGTGGTGAGTAGTTTTCAGGTCGATATGGAAGGCGGTACCGGTGAATTTCATGTCACCATGCCCTATTCGATGCTCGAGCCTATTCGCGATATATTAATTTCAGGTTTTAAACCAGCAGAAGAAGAGTTGGATGAGCAATGGCTGACTTCCCTCAAACACGATATGTTGGGGGCACCGATCAATTTGGATCTGGTGATTGGCGAGCGGAAAATGAAGCTTCGCGATGTCATGCAGTTGGAAGCGGGTGATATTATTCCCATCGATATTGCCGATACATTAGAATTAAAAGCCGCACGGGTGCCGGTATTTAATTGCAAGCTAGGGACATCCCGAGGCAATCTGGCGGTAAAAATTGTTAGCCGGAGCAAGCATGACTAAATTAATGATTAAACCGTTGAATAGAGCGTATCACTCATGAGTAATGACGATAATGGAAATCAAGACGGCGCAGGGCTTGATGATTGGGGCGCTGCGATGGCTGAGCAGGCTCAAGCTGAAGCCGCGCAAGGGCAGTCTATTGATTTAGATGAGCTGAGAGATGATAGCGTCAAGCTGGATAACCCTAGTTTGGATGTTATTCTCGATATTCCGGTCAAGTTATCGATGGAAGTCGGGCGCTCTGATATCTCCATACGTAATCTGCTTCAGCTCAATCAGGGCTCGGTTGTTGAGCTCGATCGTGTGGCCGGAGAGCCACTGGATGTGTTGGTGAATGGTACCTTGATTGCGCATGGCGAAGTCGTGGTGGTGAATGATCGTTACGGCATCCGGCTGACTGATGTTATCAGTCCGCAGGAACGCATCGATAAACTCAGATGATACGTATGTGGGCTGTATGTGGTGCTGCGTTGCTATGGTTGGCGGACACTGGCGTGACGATGGCGGCCACCTCGGATACCGAAGAGACGGGCCGTGTTGTGACGCGACAGATGATCGATCCGATTAATTCAGGCTCGATTATGCAGCTGTTAGCCGGTTTGATTCTGGTGATCGGGTTAATTTTTTTACTCGCCTGGCTGTTGAAGCGTTATTCCGGTTTGCCCGGGCAGCATCGCGCCTTGCGGGTGGTGGCCTCGGTGCCGTTAACCACACGAGAAAAATTGGTTCTCGTACAGGCCGGCGAGCAACAGTTGTTATTAGGCGTGGCGCCGGGGCGCGTCAACTTGTTGCACAGCTATGATCAACCCCTCATCGAGGCAGGCAGTTCGCCCGGTGAATTTGCGGCTAAGTTACAGCAAGTACTGCAGCGTAAGGAGACCGAGTGAAGCCTCTATTCGCGTTGCTGCTGCCGTTAGTCTCGCTGTTGTTGCCTAGTTTAGGACAGGCGGCGGATGTCGGTATTCCGGCGGTGACTCTGACCACGAATGCCGATGGAAGTGCTGATTACAGTGTGACGTTGCAGATTTTAGGGTTGATGACGTTATTGACGTTTCTGCCCGCGATTCTGATGATGATGACATCATTTGCGCGTATTATTATTGTCTTTGCGATTCTGCGACAGGCATTGGGGTTGCAGCAGACGCCTTCCAATCAGATTCTGCTGGGATTATCGCTGTTTTTAACGCTGTTTATTATGTCGCCGGTGTTAGATAAAGTGAATGAACAGGCGGTGCAACCTTATCTGAATGAAGAGTTAACCTCGTATGAAGCGTTACAGGCCGCTAGCGTGCCTTTTCGCGGCTTTATGTTAGCGCAAACCCGCGAGAATGATCTTAATCTGTTTATGAATATATCCCGAACACCGGCGGTGCAAACGCCGGATGATATTCCTTTCACCGTCCTCGTGCCTTCGTTTGTGACCAGTGAGTTGAAGACAGCATTTCAAATTGGTTTTATGTTGTTTATCCCCTTTTTGGTCATCGACTTAGTGGTGGCGAGTATCTTAATGGCGATGGGGATGATGATGCTTTCGCCGGTGATTATCTCATTACCCTTTAAAATCATGTTATTTGTGTTGGTGGATGGCTGGGCTATGGTAATAGGGACGCTGGCGGGTAGTTTTGTCGTTTGACACAGGGTCGGGGTGATATCGCCTATCGTTTAACGCAGGGTTTGGAGAGCATATAATGACACCGGGAATGGTTCTTGATCTGTTTGGCGAAGCGCTGTTTTTGGTGGTCATATTGGTGGCGGTGATTGTGGTGCCATCACTGTTAGTGGGTCTGTTGGTGTCTACCTTTCAGGCAGCGACGCAGATCAATGAGCAAACCTTGAGTTTCTTGCCGCGGTTACTGGTGACGTTGTTAACGATTATGTGGGCTGGGCCTTGGATTTTAGGTCAGTTGATGGATCAGTTTAATAGTATTTTTGCCAATATACCGCTGTTTTTGGGGTAGCTTATGTTGCAGCTGAGTGCGCTTCAGTTGGAGCAATGGGTAGCACAATTCTTGTTACCTTTCTTTCGTATCGCTTCTTTTCTGATGGTTGTGCCGATGATTGGTACACAGCTGGTGGCGACGCGCATTCGTTTGGGCTTAGCGCTTGCGATGACGGTGGTTTTACTGCCCACTTTGCCGGCCATGCCGGTGATCGATGCCATGTCCTTGCAGACCTATATTTTGATTGCTCAGCAGATCATTATTGGTACCGCCATGGCGTTTGTGCTGCAAGTATTGTTTCAGATCTTCTCACTGGGTGGTCAGTTGATCTCATCGCAGATGGGTTTAGGTTTTGCCTCGGTCAGTGATCCGGCGAACGGCGTGTCGGTGGTGGTGCTGTCACAACTCTACTTGATGCTGGTGATGTTATTGTTTTTAGCCCTCAATGGTCATTTAGTGATGCTTGAAGCGTTAGCGCGGAGCTTTTTTGTGTTCCCCGTTTCGGCCGGTTCGATGCCAGTCGCCGGGTATATGGCGTTGGCTAAATCGGGTAGCTGGATGTTAGCGAGTGCCTTATTGATGTCGCTACCGGCGGTGACCGCCTTGTTAGTGATTAACTTTGCGTTTGGCGTCATGGCGAAGGCGGCTCCACAATTGAATATATTTGCTATCGGTTTTCCCTTTACGATGTTGGTAGGGCTGGTGATCGCTTGGGTGAGTTTAGAAGGCTTTCTGGGGCAGTTTCAGCGTTTTGTCACGCTTGCATTTAATTATATCGATCAGGTTTTAGGTGTGGGGGTGCTGTAACGATGGCTGAAGACAGCGGTCAGGAAAAAACCGAAGAACCCACATCGAAACGATTACGTGATGCGAAAGAGAAGGGCGATGTGGCGCGCTCAAAAGAGCTAGCCACAACCATCTTATTATTGTCGGCTGCCGCCGCGGCGATCATGTTTGGTGGTCAAGTTGCGGATAAGATGGCGGGTATGATGAAGTTTAACTTCGAGCTTGATCGGCAAGCGGTGATGGATCCCGCCGCGATGTTTATGCATCTGGGATATTCTATATTTGAAGCACTGTACGCCTGTCTTGGTTTCTTTGCTGTGCTGTTAGTGGCGGCGATTGTTGGCCCGATTGCCTTGGGTGGCTGGAATATCAGTATGAAGGCGATGGCGCCTAAGTTTAGCCGGATTGATCCTCTGGCCGGTATTAAGCGGATGTTTTCCCTGAAAGCGTTGCTAGAGCTGTTTAAAGCATTGGCCAAGTTTCTGGTGGTGGGTTCACTCTCGTTTCTGGTGCTGTATACATCTAAACAGGCGCTATTTTCACTCGGTTCACAGGATATTATTCCGGCCATGTCTCATGCCACAGAGATTGTTATCTGGGCGTTCCTGGTGATGAGTGCCACGATGATCTTAATTTCGGTGATTGATGTGCCGTTTCAGATCTATGATTATACGCAAAAGCTGAAAATGACCCTTCAGGAAGTGAAGGATGAGATGAAAAATAGCGAAGGTAAGCCGGAGGTAAAAGGCCGTATTCGGCAGCTACAGCGGGAAATATCACAGCGCAAGATGATGGCGGCTGTGCCGGAAGCGGATGTCGTGATTACCAACCCAACTCACTATGCCGTGGCCCTTAAGTATGAACAGGGGGGCGGTGGGGCACCCTTTATGGTGGCGAAAGGGGGCGATTTTGTGGCCCTAAAAATCAGAGAAATTGCAGATCAACATGAGATTCCGGTGTTGTCTGCACCACCTTTAGCGCGAGCTATTTATCACTCAACCGATGTCGATGAAGAGATACCATCGGGTCTGTTTAAAGCGGTGGCTGAAATTCTCGCGTATGTGTATCAGTTACAACGTCATAAGCGGCGACAAGGCCCCGCGCCGAAAGCGATCTCAGAACAGTTGGATATACCGGATGAGCTACGCCGAGATGAGTAATGGTCGCTGTAGTGAGACGGAAGGCTATAGCCTGGCTGGATTCTTGCATTAGATGGGTTAAGATAGTGAAAGCGTCAAAATATTGATGTTTTTCGTTTTATATTAATGTTATTTTTCAATCTTTAAATAATTAACTATTTTGTGATGTTTTTTTGACGTTTTGTCGGCGGAGAGACCTCATTTGAGGCGTAATGGATAGAACAGCGATCTATAATAATGTACGTGGCGTCAGTAAAGGGAATCTCGGGATTCCTTTTTTACTGCTGCTGGTGCTCGGTATGGTTACGCTGCCGATGCCTCCCTTTCTATTGGATACCCTGTTTACCTTTAATATCGCCCTATCCATCGTGGTGCTGCTGGTCTGTGTGTATGCCATGCGGCCATTAGATTTTGCTGTTTTCCCGACGATTCTGCTGATTGCCACGTTAATGCGATTGGCGCTAAACGTGGCATCGACTCGCGTGGTGTTATTGTATGGTCATGAAGGAGGGGATGCCGCCGGTAAAGTGATTGAAGCCTTTGGTGAGGTCGTAATTGGCGGAAATTATGTCGTCGGTTTAGTGGTGTTTTTGATTTTAGTCATCATTAACTTCGTGGTTGTCACCAAAGGTGCGGGGCGTATATCCGAAGTAAGTGCTCGCTTTACCTTGGATGCCATGCCGGGTAAGCAGATGGCGATCGATGCCGATTTAAATGCCGGATTGATTAGTCAGGATGATGCTAAAACACGACGTCAGGAAGTAACTCAAGAAGCCGATTTTTATGGCTCGATGGATGGTGCGAGTAAGTTTGTTCGCGGCGATGCCGTGGCGGGCATCTTGATTCTGGTGATTAATATTCTCGGTGGTTTGGGTATCGGGATGTTACAGCATGATCTGTCATTCGAGTTGGCGGCGCGGTATTACTCGTTGTTGACGATCGGTGATGGTTTGGTTGCACAGATACCGTCATTGCTATTATCCACCGCGGCGGCGATTATGGTGACGCGCGTTAACTCGTCACAGGATATGGGTAAGCAGGTTATTGGGCAATTGTTTGGTTCGCCTAAAGCCTTAGCGGTTGCTGCCGCTATCTTGTTTATTATGGGCTCGATTCCGGGCATGCCTCATGTCGCATTTTTATCGCTAGCGATTGCGGCGGGTGTTGGGGCTTACTTTATTCAGCAGCGGAATCTGGCGGCGGCTGCGGCCGAGCAGGTACAGGAGGCGGCGGCTAAAAGCGCACCGACAGAGCCGGAGCAGGATGCTAAAGAGTTGGATTGGGATGATGTGATGCCCGTGGATATGATCGGCCTAGAAGTGGGTTATCGATTGATTCCAATGGTCGATAAATTGCAGGGCGGGCAGTTATTGAACCGTATTAAAGGGGTACGAAAAAAGCTATCTCAAGACTTGGGCTTTCTCGTGCCGTCGGTGCATATTCGAGATAACCTTGATCTGATGCCAGGCGCTTATCGCATTACCTTGATGGGGGTGACGGTGGGTGAGTCTGAAGTGTATCCCGATCGAGATTTAGCGATCAATCCCGGTCAAGTATTTGGTACGCTAAAGGGGATCAATGTAAAAGACCCCGCTTTTGGCTTGGATGCGGTTTGGATTGAGCAGAGTCAGAAAGAGCAGGCGCAAACGCTGGGTTATACGGTGGTTGATGCCGGTACGGTGGTGGCAACCCATTTAAATCAAATCCTGCAAGCGCACTCGCATGAGCTGATGGGACATGATGAAGTACAAAAATTATTGGACCTATTAGCTAAAACGTCACCAAAACTGGTAGAAGAGTTAGTTCCAGGCAAGCTTTCTGTGAGTACACTGTTAAAAGTGTTACAGAACTTATTGATGGAGCAGGTGCCGGTGAAAGATTTTCGCACGATTACCGAGTCTTTAGCCGAGGCCGTTGCGCGAACTCAAGATCCACAAGGACTGACGGCGGCGGTGCGTATATCGTTATCGCGTATGATTGTGCAGAATGTGGTGGGTAATGATGACGAGTTACCGGTGATTACGCTCGATCCTCAGTTGGAACAACTGCTGTTGGGCTCGGTGCAACGCGGTGAAGGTAATGAAGGGTTGGTGATTGAACCGACCATGGCTGAGCGTCTGCAAACCTCGCTCGCGGGTGTGGCGCAGCAGCAAGAAGTGGCTGGGCGAGCTTCAATATTATTGGTGGCGGCACCGATAAGACCGTTGTTGGCTAAATTTGTACGCTATGGCGAGCATCAAATTAGTGTGCTTTCCTATCAGGAAATCCCCGAAAATAAACGGGTTACGATTATTGCGACAGTAGGTGGCCAGAGTTAGGTCGGTGCCTAATGAGGTCATGAATAGAGACGGTTATGAAAGTTAAACGCTTTTTTGCTCCGGATATGAGGCAGGCTATGCAACGGGTCAGGGACGAAATCGGCCCGGATGCCGTGATTGTCTCAAATCATCGTGTGGCGGGTGGCGTTGAAGTCGTGGCCGCGCATGAGCATGAATACGAAGCGGCTCAGCAAGAGTTTAAGCGTAAGCGAGCGGTCGAACATAGTCGTAAAGAAACGCCGTCGCAACCCACTAAGCTGCAAAGTAATCTTGCCGAGGAGTTACGCAAGGCGCAAGCCCGCATCGCCACGGCTCAAGAGGGCACGCCGGAGCCGCGTCAGAAAAACCGTCAGTTAGATGATGACGATGAAGAGTTGAGTGAAATCCTTGATACGCTCAAGCGTCGGCAGCAGGGACGCATGCATCAGTCAGCAGCGATGCAAGATACCCCCGCCCGAGTGCAGCCCAAACTGGATCCCACGCGTCAAGCGCACGAATTTAAAGCTGCGACGGAGACGCCTCGCGAGACAGAGCAAGATGCTATTGTCGCCCTTCAGCAAGAGATTGAATCACTAAAGAATATTCTTAACCGTCCTCGCGAAACCGAGCCGCAGCGCCCCGCAGCTGAAACCATTAAACCTAAAGCGTCAGCCGCCGCGCGCCCTCGACACGTACAGGCCGATTCGGCGGTGCTCAAAGTGGAGCGCCGCTTAGAACGCATTGGCTTGGGCCCGCAAATCAGTCGACAGTTATCCGCTAAGGTGACCGATGCGGACGAACTCGATGATGCTTGGCGTGCAACGCTGACACACTTGAGTGACAATATTCCTGTGATGGGTGAGGATTTTGTTGAACGAGGCGGCATGATTGCGTTTGTCGGGCCTACTGGGGTGGGTAAAACAACCACAATCGGCAAGCTGGCGGCGCGCTATGTGTTAAAGCATGGTAGTTCGAGTGTCGCGCTAGTGACGACCGATTCCTATCGTATCGCCGCCCATGAACAGTTGTTGACGTTTGGCCGTATCTTGGATGTGCCGGTGCGCGTGGTGGATGAAAATAACTCGTTGGATGAGGTGCTGTCCTCGCTGCGCGGCAAACGTTTGGTATTGATCGATACCGCCGGTATGAATGCCCATGAACCACATACTCAAGCACAGTTGAATATGTTGGATGATGTGTCGGTACGCTTGAAAAAACTATTAGTCTTATCCTGTTCGAGTCAGCGTCATGTGATTGAGAGCGCTTATGAGACGTATGCGCCGTTAGGATTGAGTGGCTGTGTGTTGAGTAAACTGGATGAATCGGGGAATCTCGGTGAAGCGCTGGATTTGGTGATTGAAAATGGTTTATCGGTAAGTTACGTGACCGATGGGCAACGGGTGCCGGATGATATTAATGTCGCGCATAAGAAAGATTTAGTCAGTCGAGCGGTGATTACGGCGCAGAAGGCGACGCGCAGTCGTCGAGTATTTCAAGAACATCAACAGGACAGGCTAGCCAGAGATGATCATTGGGAGAGCTGATTTGTTAACAGATACAGGAAACCGCCATGGGTAGTTCGCGACCGGTTAAGGTGATCGCCGTTACCGGTGGTAAAGGTGGCGTAGGTAAAACCAATGTCTCGGTCAATATGAGTCTGGCGCTGGGGGAGATGGGGCATCGGGTGGTGTTAATGGATGCCGATCTTGGTCTTGCGAATGTCGATGTATTGTTGGGGGTTAAAGCGCAACGCAATATTTCCGATGTGTTATCCGGTACCTGTGGCTTGAAAGAGTTACTGATTGATGTCGATACTAACGTTCGCATTGTCCCCGCAGCATCGGGTACGCAGGCAATGACCTCCCTGAGCGTGCATGAGCATTCTGAATTGATTCATGCGTTTAGTGAGATAGCGGATGATCTGGATATTCTCGTGATAGATACCGCCGCCGGTATCTCTGAGGCGGTGGTGAGTTTTGTGAAAGCGGCACAGGAGGTAGTGGTGGTGGTGTGTGATGAGCCGACCTCCATTACCGATGCCTACGCTTTGATGAAGCTACTGAATCGTGATTATAAAATGACGCGCTTTCGCGTGTTGGCGAATATGGTCCGTTCTGAGCAGGAAGGACGCAATATGTATAACAAATTATTGACGGTAACCGATCGCTTTCTTGATGTAACCCTTCAATACCTAGGGTCAATCCCTTATGATGAAGCTGTTAGAAAGGGAGTTAAGCAACAACGTGCTGTTTTAAAAGCGTTTCCACAGAGTAAAGCCGCGTTAGCCTATAAACAACTGGCGACCAAAGTGGACGCTTGGCCGATGCCCTCCAGCCCTCGAGGGCACCTAGAATTTTTTGTTGAGCGCCTGATTACTGGCGCCTGAATAGATAGCCAGAATAGCGAATGATCTCTATGTATAATCAGCTTCAGTTTCGGTCTAGTCAGGAGATTATTGAGCAACATACAACGTTAGTTAAGCGTATTGCTCATCATTTGCTGGCAAGATTGCCGAATAGTGTTGTGCTGGAAGATTTGATTCAAGCGGGTATGGTGGGATTGTTAGAAGCCGCGAAGAAATATGATGCCAGTAAAGGGGCCAGTTTTGAAACCTATGCGGGGATTCGCATTCGTGGCTCGATTATTGATGAAGTGCGTCGAGGTGATTGGACGCCTCGTTCCGTGCATCGAAATGGTCGGCGTGTTTCTGAGGCGATTCAGGCGATTGAAATGCGTACCGGTCGAGATGCCCAAGATGGGGAGGTTGCTGCTGAACTCGATATCAGTGTGACTGAATATCATGCATTATTGAAAGATTCTGCTGAAAGTCGCCTGTTTAGCTTCGATAAGTTAACGGCGCCTCAGGATGAAGGGCCTAGTGAGGTGATTGCTAGTAATGAACCTAATCCGTCTGAAGCGTTTGAAGAAAAAGATTTTATGCAAGCCGTTGCCCGCGAAATACAGGGGCTGCCTGAGCGTGAGAAGCTGGTGTTGTCGCTGTATTATGATGAAGAACTTAACCTTAAAGAGATTGGTCAGGTGTTAGGGGTTAGCGAATCGCGCGTCAGTCAAATACATAGTCAGGCGGCATTGCGATTACGTGGTCGTTTAAAAGAGTGGCGGTGAGACTGAAACAGTCAGTTACCGTTAAAGCGAGTGTTAGGAGGGATTGTCTTGAATAAAGACATGAAAATTCTGGTAGTAGATGATTTCTCAACCATGCGTCGGATTATAAAAAATCTGCTACGTGATCTTGGGTTTAACAATATCGTAGAGGCAGACGATGGGGCAACAGCGTTGCCATTACTTAAAGCGGGCGGTATTGATTTTTTGGTTACAGATTGGAATATGCCGAAAATGTCGGGTATCGATCTGTTAAGAACGGTGCGTGCCGATCCTGCGTTGAGTCATATACCGATTCTGATGGTAACGGCTGAAGCGAAGCGAGAGCAAATTATTACGGCGGCTCAAGCGGGTGTAAATGGTTATATTATTAAGCCTTTTACTGCCGGGGTGTTGAAAGAAAAAATTGAGAAGATTTTTGTGCGTCTACAGGGCTAGGAGGCGTTAATGTCTGATTTTGAAAAACATTATGATCAGCATCTGTTTGAAACAGAGCTTCGAACACGAGCAGAGCGGCTGGTGGAATTGCTTGATCAAGGGCAGCTGTCTCAGGCGATGGATCAGGTGCAACAACTCAATGATATGCGCCATCAGGCGCTTTATCATGAGGTGGGGACACTCACGCGTGCGGTGCATAATGCGATTATCGGTTTTACCGATGATATCAGTACTAAAGATCTGTTAAGGGATTCTCAACATAATATAGCGTCAATATCCGATGCCAGTGAACGGCTCTCTTATGTGATTGAACTCACTGAAGCGAATGCGCATAAAACCATTGATCAGGTAGATAATGCGCTGGAATATGTGGCAACGATTGAACGACATTTCTTACAGCGTCAAGAGCTATTAGATGAGCTGGCGTTACTCAAGAAGGATCACCCTCGACTCGAATCCTTGTACGATAAAGCCTGTGTCTATGCTGGGGAGCAGACGGTTGTCTTAGGACATATCAAAGAGCAACTCACCGGTATATTAGTCGCGCAGGAATATCAGGATATCACCGGACAGCTTATTAAGCGTGTTATTCAGTTGGTCGCCGATGTTGAAGATAAATTGGTTGGCTTAATGGCGGTGGCCTCTCGAGTCAATAGTTTGGGCACTTTGCCTGCTAGTGCTGGGGCTAAATCAGAAGCCGATACGGCGACTGAACCCTCTGAGATGGAGGCCGATGGGCCACAGGTGAGAGGGCGCAATTCAGCCTCGGTCGCATCCAGTCAGGATGAAGTTGATGATCTGTTATCTAGCCTCGGTTTTTGAAAGGTAAAACGAATGTCCTTGAATGTTGATCAGGAAATATTAGAAGACTTTTTAGTTGAGGCCGGAGAGATACTGGAGCAACTGTCTGAGCAGTTAGTTGATCTTGAGCAGCATCCAGAAGATCGTGAATTACTGAATGCCATCTTTCGCGGCTTTCATACCGTTAAAGGCGGCGCGGGTTTTTTGCAACTCGATCCGATGGTGGATTGTTGTCACAGTGCCGAAAACCTGTTTGATCAGTTACGTAATGATGCGCTGAAAGTGTCGCCCGAGCTGATGGATCTCGTGTTACAGGCGTTAGATAGCATTAACGGAATGTTTGAGACGGTTAAGCAAGGCTGTTTTCCTGCGCCGGTCGATCCGGCTTTGTTAGCGGGCTTAGATACGATAGCCTCGGGACAGGCGCCTGTTGCGTCAGTCACGCCTGTGCAAGCCTCCGTGGGCGTCGCCACTGACTCGAGACAGCAGCAGACCGATGCCGCCGTGAGTGCTGAGTTTAATCGATTTGTCTCGGGCTTAGATAACGGCTCAGCTAATGCGAGCGCGGTAACGAGTCATTCAGAGGCAGCATCTGACTTGATTACCGAAGATGAGTTTGAAGATCTATTAGACGAATTACATGGCCCGCATGGTGCGCCGGGTATCGTCGCAGCGCCAGCGTCTGATCTGATTACGGAAGATGAGTTTGAAGATCTATTAGATCAATTGCATGGTCCTCATGGCGCGCCAGGTGTTCATCCGCAAGGGCCGTCAGAGCGTATCGCTGATGATGAGTTTGATCAATTGTTGGGAGGTTCGACGCCGCCGCTGGAGACGGTGACTAATGCAGCGTCTCAGAGTGATCTGATTACCGATGATGAATTTGAACATCTGCTTGATGATCTGCAATCTAAGGGTGAGGGGGCTTTTGCCTCGATACCGGCTCAGCCAGCCAAAGCGGTCGCGCCTGTTAGCGCCATCGATGCAGACGATGCTCATGTTAGCGCTGTGGCTAAAACAGCCGCCCATAAACCTGCGGCTGAAAGTAATGTCCGGGTGGATACCCGCTTGCTAGATCAGATCATGAATATGGTGGGTGAGTTGGTTTTGGTGAGAAACCGACTCGTGCGTCTCGGTGCCGAGGTGGATGATGGTGATATGTCGAAAGCCTTGGCATCGCTGGATATGGTGACGGCTGATTTACAAATGTCAGTGATGAAGACTCGAATGCAACCGGTGAAAAAAGTCTTTGGTCGCTTCCCGCGCTTGGTGCGCGATCTGTCGCGGCAGTTGCATAAAGAGGTCAACCTGGAACTGCGAGGCGAAGACACCGATCTGGATAAAAACTTGGTTGAGGCGTTAGCCGATCCATTGATACATCTAGTGCGCAATGCCATCGATCATGGTATCGAAGAGCCCGACGTTCGCGAGCGTTATGATAAACCTCGCGAAGGGCACGTTTTGCTATCGGCAGAACAAGAAGGCGATCACATCCTCTTAGTCATCGAAGATGATGGTGCTGGTATGGATCCTGATGTATTGCGTAATCTTGCCGTCAAGCGGGGTATGCTGGATCAGGAAGCGGCGGCTCGGTTGAGTGATCATGAATGTTATAATTTGATTTTTGCCGCAGGATTTTCGACGAAAGAGCAAATTTCTGATGTCTCAGGGCGGGGAGTTGGGATGGATGTGGTGAAAACCAAAATCTCTCAACTTAATGGTAAGCTGGATGTCGACTCTACGTTGGGTATGGGCTCGCGCATTGAAATACAGGTGCCGTTGACGCTCGCTATTATGCCAACCTTGATGGTGTTACTCGAAGGTCAGGCGTTTGCGCTGCCACTGGTGAATGTGAATGAGATTTTCAACCTTGATCTGACGCAAATTAACATGGTTGATGGTCAGCAAGTGATTATTGTTCGCGATAAAGCGATGCCCTTGTTTCATTTGAAACGCTGGTTAATGAAAGGTTTTGAGAAAGATCCGTTGCCTGAACATGGTCATGTTGTGATAACCAATGTTGGCACCATGCAGGTTGCTTTCGTGGTTGATCAGTTGGTGGGGCAAGAAGAAGTCGTTATTAAACCGCTCGGTTCGGTTTTACATGGAACACCAGGTCTGTCTGGCGCCACCATTACGGGGGATGGCCGCATAGCTCTGATCGTTGATATTCCTAGCCTATTGAAGGCGTATGCCAGTTGAACAGTATGTTCGCACGGCAGATTTATACTGGATAACCGTATGACAGTTAGAGTTTTAGTTGTTGATGATTCATTTTTTTTTCGCAACCGTATAAAGCAAATACTGTCCAGTCATCCTTGTATTTCGGTTGTGGGTAGCGCCAATAATGGTGAAGAGGCTGTCGCTAAAGCTAAACAATTAAGGCCGGATGTGATCACCATGGATGTGGAGATGCCGAAGATGGATGGCATCACTGCGTTGAAAATCATTATGGCTGAAAGTCCCTGTCAGGTGGTCATGTTGTCCTCTCTGACGCGTCGAAGTGCCTCTGTGACGCTTGAGGCGTTAGCGCTGGGGGCGGTTGATTATATGGAAAAAGATGCTCAGGCATGGGTGAGTGGACCGAGCTCTGCCGATGTCGGGCAGATTGCCACCCTGCTTACCGATAAAATTCTTGCCTTGGGGCGCGGTAGAACGCGTCCGGTGCTGACGAGCACGCTGAGAATCCGAGAGTCAGCAGCTCATACACCTTTGAATGTTGTCAAAAATTCGCGGCTTAAGAGGGCAGACAGCCATATTCGGGTGCCCGCGTGTGACATCGTGACGGTTGGAGCATCTACGGGTGGCCCCGCGGCGTTGCAATTTATCTTAACCAAGATTCCGGCTAATTTTCCCGTGCCAATCTTACTGACGCAACATATGCCTAAAGCCTTTACCTCGGTTTTTGCTAAGCGTCTCGATGATTTAAGCTTAATTAGGATTAAAGAAGCCGAGAACGGCGATCAATTAATGCCCGGGCATGCTTATCTTGCGCCGGGTGGGCAGCAGATGATTATCGATCCGTCAAACCATCGACAACTACTGATACGTGAAAGTGATCAGCGGATGACTTATAAGCCGAGTGTCGATCTAACCTTCGCATCCGTAGCCAAAGGTTATGGCAAGCGGGCGCTAGGGATCGTGATGACCGGTATGGGGGCTGATGGTTGTGATGGCGCTCGGGTGTTGAAAAAAACCGGTGCCACTATTTGGGCGCAAGATAAGGAGAGTTGTACTATTTTTGGCATGCCTAAGGCGGTGATTCAGGCTGAGTTGGCGGATGCGGTGATCAATTTAGAGACGCTTAAGGAATTATTTGAGCATTGGGGTCCGCGATGAATCTGATCAGCCTAAGCGGTATTCTACTCGCGATTATTGCGATCTTTGGTGGCAACTACCTCGAGGGCGGTGGTTTTGACGAGTTATTGAATATACCCGCTTTACTGATTGTGGTGGGCGGAACGTTTGCCGCGGTGTTGATTCAATCATCATCGGCCGAGCTATCCCGTGCGTTAAAATTATCGGTTCGCGTATTTGGTAAAACGGCGTTGGATTATCCTGAAGGCATTAACAATATTGTTAGTTGGTGCGTGATTGCGCGACGTAAAGGGTTGCTGGCGCTGGAAGATGAAATTGCCGGACAAGGGGATAGCTTTGTTCAGAAAGGTTTACAGATGCTCGTTGATGGCCGTCCTCCTGATGTGATTCGTTTGACCCTCGAAACGGAGTTGATTAGCCGTGAGAATCGTGATTTACAGGCGGCCAAGGTACTCGAAAGTATGGGCGGTTATGCGCCGACGATGGGTATTATCGGTGCGGTTTTAGGGCTGATCCATGTGATGTCCAATTTATCCGATCCGGCTAATTTAGGCGTCGGCATCGCTACCGCATTTGTCGCCACTATTTATGGTGTGGCCCTGGCTAACCTTCTGTTTTTACCGTTGTTTAATAAGATTAAGGCGATGACGCTGAAACGCTTTTATTATCAGGAGATGATGCTGGAAGGCTTGTTGTCTATTGCCGAAGGTCAAAATCCGAAGATTATTCAGTTACGCCTACAGGGGTATTTGGAACAGGGGTCTTAACATGTCTAGGCGTAGGGTTGAAAAGCATGACTTAGATGCTCAGCGCTGGGTTATTTCCTATGCCGATTTTATCACTCTGTTGTTTGCATTATTCGTTGTGTTGTACGCGATCTCCTCGGTCAATGAAGAGAAGTATCGGCAGGTGGCTGAGTCATTTGCGGGGGTTTTCTCTCGGCCTCAGGTGGCAGATGCTCAACCGGGTGGTGAATCTAACGTTGATCCAACGGGACTATCCATTTATCAGAATGGTACCGCTAATCAAGCCTCTCAGACCATCCGTATTGTGCCCCCCAAGGCTGAAAACAGTGCGGCTTTACGCGCGATTGGCGAACAGTTGCAGTTACAATTTAAAAAACTGATTAGCAGTGGTCATGTTGCGGTACAGAGTAATAACCTCTGGGTTGCATTAGAATTGAGTGCTAATCTTGTTTATCCTGAAGGGGGGGCGCTGCCAGCTATTACCACCGATCCGGTGTTTGAGCGAGTGGCGAGAATAGTCAAAGCCTATGATAACCCGATTCACGTCGAGGGCTATACCGATAATCAGCCGATCTCGTCGGATCTGTTTCCCTCTAATTGGGAGTTGTCGGCGGCCAGAGCAGCGGGAGTGGTACGCATTTTAGAAATGAATGGAGTGCCGCCACAGCGCATGGCGGCAGTGGGCTTTGGTGAATATCAGCCGATGAGTGATAACAGTACCGAAACCGGCCGTCGTGTTAATCGGCGTATTGTGATTGTTATTACTCGGGATCGTAAGACACAACGAGTGGTGTCTGCTTTTGGTAGCGAGCAGGTGAGCGAGGATGCCGTTAGTTCTATAATGACAGAAAGTGGTTTGCCCGAGTCGGAGATAAAAACGCTAACCGATGAGCAGGGACAGATTCATTTCAATCGTCAAACGCCAACGCAAGCAGCAGATACAACAACATTAACGTCGCCAGAGAATTCCTCTGAGCAGGCACAGGAGTCACCGCAGTAATGCAAGTATGGGCGGTAGCTAATCAGAAAGGTGGTGTGGGTAAAACCACAACGGCGGTGACATTAGCCGGTTTATTGGCCGATGCCGGTCAGCGAGTATTATTGGTCGATCTTGATCCTCATGGGTCGATGACCAGTTATTTTAAATATGATCCGGATGAACTAGAAAATAGCGTTTACGATCTGTTTCAGCCAGACAGTATCATCGATATGAAACAGCTGGAGCCGTTGTTGATGCCCACCTCGAATACGGGCATCGATCTGATACCGGCGACGACGGCGCTGGCAACCTTAGAGCGTAAGTCTGTTGGACAAGAGGGGATGGGACTGCAAGTCGCGAAAGCGCTGCGTTTATTGCAAGATCGTTATGATTATGTGCTGATTGATAGTCCGCCGGTACTCGGGGTGTTGATGATTAATGCGTTGGCGGCTTGTGGCCATCTGTTGGTGCCGGTGCAAACTGAATTTCTGGCGTTGAAAGGGCTAGAAAGAATGCTGCGCACCATCACTATGATCAATCGTGCGAGGAAGCGGCAACTGACCTATACCTTAATTCCGACTTTTTATGATCGTACTATTCCCGCCTCGGTGAGTTGCTTACGCGAGTTGCATCAGCGCTTTGTCGATCATATGGCGGCTTCTGTAGTGCCGGTGGACAGTAAGTTTATTACTGCCAGTGCTAAAGGTGTTACGCCATCGGCACTGGATTTGACGATGCCGGGCGTTCAGGCATATATCCGTGTATTACGAGGCTTGGCTGAGCGGGGTCGAACATGAGTGATACGCAATTGAACCGTCAGCAGCAGTTAGTGAAAGAGTACCTTGATGCTCTGCTCAAAGAGGATCATGACGATTACAGTATCGAAGAAGAACTGACACTATCGTCAGCGGCTGAGGCGGTGCTCGATGAGCCATACTTGATGGCCGAAGCGTTACCTAAAGCCGGGCCAGAGATGGAAAATATTTCTCTGGATGATATGGCAATAACACTGGATATGGAGGCTGCACAGCCTAATACTGTTCAGCCAGAGCCAGAGCCAGAGCCAGAGCCAGAGCCAGAGCCAGAGCCAGAGCCAGAGCCAGAGCCAGAGCCAGAGTCGGCGACAGAGACAAAGCCAGATACTGAGACGGAGGGGGGGGGCGCGGGG
>NZ_JAUOQE010000030.1 GCF_030547545.1 Amphritea sp. 1_MG-2023 | reverse complement strand
TTATGATTATGTTCGAAGATCGACTAACTGAATACTTGTAACCAAGAGCAGTTACACAGAATTATTTACAGGGTCGGTGCCGGTGAGCTTTGCGAACCGCACCATGATCACTCAATAACACATCAATGGTATATATTGTGCGCCGTGTAACAATGACCGACTTTTTAAGCTGCATTAGATTTTTATGATCGCATTGTCTTTGCTATATTACTTTTTGCTTGTGACAGGCGTTTTTTGCATGGTCATGTTCGTGCTCAGCTTCGGCCAATTCTCTTAAGGCCGCTTCGAGATCTGAACCCAACAGCCATAATTGAATAGTTGAAACTTGCTCCTTATTTTCACACACTAAGAATTGCTTGCTCCCTGAAAGAATGCCAAGCCTATGTTTACAATATTGCCCGTTTTCACCAGCTGGACACGTACAAAAAGCGTTTAGGCTGTCTCCATCTTTTGTAAAAGTAACGAGGTACGGTTCAGGCGAAGAGCCTTCTACTAAGAATTTAATTGTTTTCACACAAACACCATCCCATGAGTGTCAATTCTAAACATGCTTTTTTTAGCATTCTTTGATGGCACATAAACAGCCGTTTTAATCAATAATTCGAGCTCTTCACGATTGATCTCATACAAAGGAAAAAATGCAACTTCTATCGTGGGCGCAATAGCATCCCAGTTTTTAAGTCCTGCGCTTTTTGGGGTCAGTATCTTGGGCTCGTTAGATAAATACTTCTTTAATTGTGCATATACATTGAGATATTTTTTTCTTGAAACTTGATTAGAACGGTCACGTATCATAACAAAAACAGGGAATCCTACTGATAGCTTTAGTGCGCATTCTTTTGCCGCTGTTAATTGCTTTGTTGCATTTTTAGCATTGACGGGTAGCCGAGGATTTTCTGTGTCAGTTTCTAACACAGTTAGGGAAGGTGCGAATAAGTCAATTACGCCTCTGGCTGACAGAGAAGCTGGAGATCAAGGCAACAGTTACAGGCATACTGGTTGTACGTCGAAAAATGTTAACGCTGAGATCCTGCTTCTCTGAAAGCCCCGAAGGGCGGATATTAGAATGGTCATCTACTTTGTCAGTCAGCTTGAAAAGGTCCAGACATTTCGCTGCGCTGGCTTTCGCGTATCTGGCCATTCTCATGTCCGCAGAGAACATAACGGACTTATTCGCGCCTTCCTTAGATCTCCTTTCCATATAGCAGTATATAAACGCCCCTGTGTCGTTGTTATTTGACCAATTCCCACTTTTTCTTGATTTTTATAGAGTTCTATTCGTACTTCAGAACTCCAGTTTTTCTCGAATACGCCTCCAACATTTCCTTTTTCACCAGATGTTGCTCGGATGGGGTATCTGACTTGTAAAAAATAGGTTATTTGTTTTACGGCCTCACCCCAACTACCATCATAAGCTTTCGATGTATCATAAAGAACATCTCCTTCTTCAAAGCGACATAGCGCTACAGCATCTGAGAATGATTGTGGTACCGCCCAACTGAAATTGGAAAAGAACTCCATGCTTCCTCCTAATGAAAAACGAATAGTCAATTATCGTTCCCTTTAGCGTTACAACTCCCAGATACTATAATTCTGGATAGCCGAAGAGAAAAAATAGCGGTTATGGAATATTTCAGCAGGTTAGCGGGCTCTGAGAGAGGTGTTTTACAGAATCATCCTGTCTGTAGCGGCTGCGTCCTTGCCATCCATTTGGCTTAATCATAAGCCTCGTCGTCCGTTAAATCAAAAGACTGATTCAATCTGTCATGGTTTAGGAGATTGTTGGGGTAAGGGGGGGCTATCTTTTAGGACTATCTCTTAGGCTAGTGTGAACGATTGTGCTGATTTCGTGCATAAATAGCTAGAAATACTCATCAGGCGTTTCGAACGTAGGGAAAGTAGCGGTACATCTGCTACCAAAAGTCTGCCGGTGATGCGAATTTAACCCGTGGATCTATGCTGAGTCCGTGTCAATTCGCTCAGAGACACTATTGGCGTCGTGGTTTTTGCAGTGTTTCCACATGCCTAAAGTAAACGGCTCTTATAATAAGTTTATACCGTTATCTATTATCTAATTAATTATTTTATTAGCACCGTGCCAATTACTCGTTAACCAAGTATATCATCATTGGCAGAGACAAAGGTAGGAGTGTGAGACCTTAGCTTAAGCCTCAGATTAACCATCTGCTTGAGCTTCTGCTTTAACCTTTACTTGAGCGTGATAAATCGTGTGATATAGGCCGTGAATCGACACCTCACCATTAACGTTTTAATTACTCGCTTAATGTAATAATTCGCTTAGCTGTTTAAGAGCGTTGAGACGTGGTTTATCCCAGGGGTGGGCAAAGCTGATGCGTAGGCAGTGATTAAACTGACCCGAAACAGAAAATAATGCCCCAGGGGTAATGATGACGCCTTGCTGCAGTGCCTGAGGGTACAGCTTTAAGGTATCGATAGATGCAGCCAGCTCAACCCAGACGGCTAGACCTCCTTGAGGTAGGCTGACGCGGATCTCACCGGGCCAGGTTTGCAGTTGAGCGATGAGCTGATCGCGTCGCTCTTGCAGTTCATGTCGCTGTCGTCGCAGGTGCGTGGCAAAGCGACCATCGGCCATAAATTCCGCCACCCCCTGTTGTAGATACCGACTACTGGCTAGCTGAGTGATTAGCTTTAAATGGATGATCTTTGCATGCCAGCGAGCGCCGGAGATCCAGCCTAACCGTAGATCGCGGGATAGGCTTTTTGAAAACGAGCTGCATAGCATCACACGATTATGGCGGTCGAGTGCCTTGAGTGGGTCTGGGGCGATACCGAAGGCCGTATCGGCATAGATATCATCTTCGATAATGGCCAGATCATAACGTTCTGCCAGTGCGAGCAATCGCTGACGTGAATTGTTGGACATCAAACCACCGCCGGGCGTCGCAAAAGCAGGGGAGACGATACAGGCTTTTACCGGCCAACGTTCTAATACCTCTTCGAAGGCATCCATATCGAGTCCACTACGGATGGAGGCGGGCACTTCAACCACCTGTAGTTCGAGCTGTTCCAACAGTTGTAAAGCACCGTAGAATCCCGGCGATTCAACGGCGACCACATCGCCCCGCTGACAGCTCGCCATCAGGGCTAAAAATAGTGCGTGCTGACAACCGGAGGTGATGCAGAGTTGATTGGTTTCGACCTGCCAGCCGCGACGAGCCACATGCAGTGCCAGTTGTTGTCGTAACGCGAGATTACCTTCGGGATCGTCATAGTATTGATAATCATCGCCACGCTGACGACGTAGCGCCCGCGCCACCGAACGATTAAGGCTGACGATGCTCGCAGGAAGTTCGCCCGCATGGAGATCGGGTAAAAGATCAAACGCAGCCCCGCGACGCATAATATCCAACAACAACTCACTCACCGACGCAGGCCGCGGCGCTTCAATCCGTGCACGGCTGATCGGTTCATTCATCGTGTTGCGCGGTAAGGCAACAAAATAGCCGGCTTTAGGCCGAGCTTCGAGTAAGCCTTGTGCCTCAAGTCGCTGCAAGGCGTGCTGTACCGTTGCTTTTGATAAATGATGTTGCTGACACAATGCTCGAATCGAGGGCAGACGTTCACCAACGCGCCATCGCTGTGTCTGTATGCCTGCGGCTAGCCAGTTTTCGAGTTGCTGATATAAGTAATCTGATGACATGCTGGCTCTTATGGCTGACGTTAACTGTCCCTATCGGATATCTTTTTTTTATACCTGTTCCTATCGCTATTGTCACCCTAATCTAGCGGCATCAAAAATTGAGTAGATCAACAGCATGCAAAAAATCCCTCTACGGCAAGAACCTATCGCTGCCTCAGTTACGCCATTGGCTAAAGATGGCAAATTTCATGTGCGCCTCACCGAAGGTCGCTTTCAAAACCTCAGACGTTTAACCACTTGGCCATTGATCGGCCTGTTTTTTGGCTTGGTTTGGCTTCAGGTTGATGGTCAGCCGATTCTGTTTTTCTCCTTTGAACAGCGCAAGATCACCCTGTTTGGCAGCGCGCTATCTTGGCATGATCTGCCTTTATTGGCGGGTATCATGATTGCGGGTGCGACCTTGCTGTTCTTTATGGCGGTCGCATGGGGACGTATCTGGTGCGGTTTTGCTTGTCCTCAGAGTATCTGGACCTGGCTATTTATTCGTATTGAAACCCTGACGGAAGGGCGGGCCAATCAACGGGCGAAAACACAGGGGCAACCGTTAACTGGGTTGCGGCTACTGCGACGTATCACTAAGCATCTGTTGTGGATACTGTTGGCGTTGCTAACGGCAACGACCTTTACCGGTTATTTTGTGCCTATTCGAGAGATTGTTTCGAATGCTTTGCAGTTACAGATGTCATTATCATTGCTCGGTTGGTTGGCGATTATGGCCGCTTTAACCTATGCCAATGCAGGCCTTGTGCGGGAAAAAATCTGTTTACATGCCTGTCCTTATGCACGCTTTCAGAGTGTTATGTTTGATCGAGATACCTTGACCGTCAGTTACGATGCTCAACGCGGAGAACCGCGCGCGAATCAGCGGGTTAGCCGTGATTCAAGCGGTGACTGTATCGATTGTGGTATCTGCGTGCAGGTGTGTCCCACTGGTATTGATATTCGTGATGGCCTCCAGGCGGCTTGTATCGACTGTGCTGCCTGTATCGATGCCTGTGATACGGTGATGGATAAACTACAACGACCGCGTGGATTGATTCGTTTTGCCTCAGAACAGCAATTACTAGGTCAGGCGTCACTCTTTTTGCGCCCTCGACTGGCCGGTTATGCGGCGATCATGCTGTTTGCCTTTGGGGTGGTTGCCTATGGTTTTACCGAGACAAAAGGACTGCTTGTTGAAATCCGCCGTGACCGGACTCACTTAGTGACACCGCTTGATCAGGACACCATGTGCAACCTTTATCGAGTTAAAGTGGAAGGCTTTGCTAAGGAACAAGCGCTGATTAAAGTCTCTCTGGCGCAACAACAGTATCAGTTGCATGGCCCAGCCGAAATCGATCTCAGGGAGAGTAATTCGGTCTGGTTACCGTTTCGTATCTGCGGCAGTCGCGGTGGTGCACAGCGTACGGCCGTGGAGTTTGTCTTCACCGGTAACGGTATTCAAACCTCAAAGACGACCACCTTCTTAACTCGACTAATGTAATTAACGCTATAATGCGGCGGTTTTTATAATCTGGGGTACACTATCGCGATGATGATTTCACAACCGATTCTTTATTCCTTCCGCCGTTGCCCCTACGCGATGCGCGCCCGACTCGCCATCGCTGGCAGTGGTCAATCTGTGGTGCTGCGCGAGGTGGTGTTAAAAGATAAACCTGCTGCGATGTTGCAAGCATCACCGAAAGGCACTGTTCCGGTCTTAGTGCTGCCGGATAGAGTGATCGATGAAAGCCGAGATATTATGCGCTGGGCGCTGCGTCAGAGTGATCCGCATGATTGGCTGGGTGCTGATGACCCGGATCAACTCTGGCAGATGGAAGGGCTCATTCAAGAGAATGATGCTGTTTTCAAGCAACACCTAGATCGCTATAAATACTTCGAGCGTTATCCGGGCCATTCCCAAGACTATTACCGGCAGCAGTGCGAAGTCACCTTGGCGCGACTGGAAGCGTTATTACAGCAGCACGATTTCCTGATAGGCGATCATGTTAGCCTAGCCGATATCGCGATATTTCCTTTTATCCGTCAATTCGCTCATGTGGATCGAGATTGGTTTTATCGCGCGCCATACCCTGGGTTACAACGCTGGCTCGATTATCATTTAGCGTCGCCGCTGTTTAGCTCGATTATGAAAAAACAGTCTCGTTGGGAAGAGGGCGATTCACCCATTTACTTCCCATCATAAACGGCTATCCGTTGAATCCATGAACTCAGCGATCTGTCGCTATGACTCCCCTTAGTGAGGTTGTTTTTGAGTCAGTCGTCTTGAGTCGACATCATTAAAACAACCTCTCAACGAGTCGGCTTCAGGAGCGCTACATAGCCCTTTCTCGAACGGCTCCTCCGCCTTTTTTTCAGCCTATTATGGGGTGCAAGTTGTATGTGCTTCCCTAAGTACTAATTGCTCGATGCTAAGTGTCGGTTGATGTTAAATAAAGACCCATAAATAGCCTTATAGTCAGGGCAATATTCAGGGGCTCATGATCAGGGCTAAAGACCCGTAATGTGCCCCTAAAGCCCTGTCGGTTTCGTTTGCCAGCGTGTCTTTAAGCCGGCTTTGTCGGCCGCTTTTTAACGCAATTATGGTTCTTTTTCAGTTGCTTAATTATTAATCTTATACATTAATAAACCGTTATAAATTATTATTATATAATTAGTTAATAGATTGAAATAATTGTAGACAATCTATTTTAGGCTTTGACAATCGGTAGCTGATCCCAGCGAGTGGTATAGGCGGGTGAGAGATGCTTACGCTGCATCTGCCAGCCGCTGGTTAACATCTCTGAAGCGAAGCGTACTTGGCCTCGACCACGCTGATTGATCTGATCGATCGCGTGCATTAAGCGGGTTGCGGCCGGTGATGTGGCGGCTTCAAATAGTGAGGGTTGAAAGTGACCCGGCGAATATAAATCGGACAGCATAATCCCCGCTTTCATATAGCGACAATTGGGTTTCCAGAGCGCCTGTAATAACGACTGAGCCACGGCATTGAGTTGGCGCGAATCGGCACTCGGAACATTCAGCACTCGACTGGCACTATTACTATAAAAAACTTCGGCAGAGGCATGAGGATTGGTGCGAATAAACACAGTCACGACCCGAGCCAGCGATGTTTGCTGCCGAAGTTTTTCTGCTGCCCGCGCGCAGTATTGGGCAATCGCTGTACGCATATCCGCTAATGCAGTAATCCGTCGAGCAAATGAACGACTGCAGAGAATTTGTTGTCGGGGTGGCGGGCATTCTTCTAAGACCATACAGGGCTGACCGTTCAGCTCTCGTACGGTGCGTTCCAGCGTGATGGAATAATGGCTGCGAATCCATGCGCTATCACACTCGGCCAACCCTTGAGCCGAGACAATCTCTTGTTGCGCGAGTCGCCGAGTTAATCGTCGACCGACACCCCATACCGCCTGTACCGGCATTAACGACAGCAATCGTCGCTGCCTCGCTGAGTCCGTTAAATCGACCACGCCCTGAGTCGCCGGATATTGTTTAGCCGCATAATTGGCGAGTTTTGCTAGCGTTTTGGTTGGCGCGATGCCCACAGACACATGGATACCGGTATGCTGATACACCCGCTGTTTAAGTTGCTGTCCATATTCGGTTAATGAAAAAGGGGTATCGAGGCCGCTGAGATCAAGAAACGCCTCATCGATCGAGTAAACCTCAATGGCCGGTGCCTGCTGCTCGAGTACAGACATCACTCGGGCAGAAATATCGCCATACAATGCATAGTTAGAGGAAAAGACAGCGATATTTTCCCGATCAATCTGTTCCTTAATTTGATACACCGGTACGGCCATCTTAATACCTAAGCCTTTAGCTTCGGCGCTCCGGGCAACGACACAGCCATCATTATTGGACAGCACCACGATAGGGCGGTCCGCTAAGTCAGGACGAAACAGCCGCTCACAGCTAGCATAAAAATTATTACAGTCCACCAGCGCAAACATGATCTAGCTTCGCTGACGGACAGAATGAATCACCGTGGTTACCACGCCGAATAACTCTAAGGTAGAGTCAGGGCCAAACTGAATCGGCGCATAGGCAGGGTTATGCGCCAGTAATTGCAGTGTTGGACGAGTGCACAACTCTTTAACCGTAAATTCACCGTCAACACAGGCGATCACAATATCGCCATTAACGGCTTTGAGTGAACGATCGACCACCAAGACATCGCGAGAGAAAATGCCCACTCCTTGCATCGAGTCGCCCTCCGCGCGAACAAAGTAGGTCGCCGCCGGATGTTGAATACAGAGCTCATTCAGATCCAGTGTGCGCTCGATATAATCTTGTGCTGGCGATGGAAAGCCCGCGGGTACCGAACTCATAAACAGAGGTAGGGTGAGCGATGTGATAGGGCGCATATAGCGACCCAGCAAGGAAATATTCATAGCCTAGCAGACCTTTTAATCGAATAGCTGTATATATATACAGTATAGTAAAGATGAAAAAGATAGGAGTAAAGAAAAACCTATTTTGTACTATTAATACAAAATACATACTGTGTTTTATTTTTTAAGGAAAGATCTCTCTTGAACCAGCATCTACGCAAACAACCTGCACATTGAAGGCGATAGCTAAAAAGGAAAGAGGCTGTCGATTGACGCTTGTTGTGGGGAAGCCGATTTGATTGCAAAACGACGAGAAGTGGGTAACGGCCAGTACTTAAATAAGTTCTTAATAAGCTCTTAAATAAGCTCTTAAATAAGCACTTAAATAAGTACTAAAAAAGCAGGGTGGCTTGCCCATTAAGCTCGGCTATTCGCCCGCCCATCCCGACTATCAGCCTCGACTATCAGCTCGGCTATTAGTCCTAGAGTGAGCATCACGAACAGGCATAGCAGGCATAAGAAGAGATGCTAACGCGCCAAAAGCGTTATAAGTTTAAACTATCAAAAAGTTAATATTTAATCTAAAAATACCCCTATAAAATGCTGTTTTATAAGGGTATTAATTGATTTTGTTGCGGCTATTTTATTGCGAGTAAAATAAGCGCGGAACTGTTACGACATCATAGCTTGGCTTTGATGAGTTCTTTTAACTCTTTTATCTCAAGATGCAGTGATTCGATGGTCGGCGAGCCATCGCTTAAGGCTTGCTCCCGAGCCTCCTCTGCATGCTCGGCCTCCATTACGCTGACAACAATCCCAATCACCATATTCAAGAAAGCGAAGGTGGTCAGAAAGATAAAGCTGAGATAGAAGATCCAGCTAAACGGATAGACATCCATCGTCTCATACATCACATCCGTCCAATCTTCGAATGTCATCACTCGAAATAGGGTTAGCATGGCGATACTGATATCGCCCCACAGCGTTGCGTTAATCTCGTTAAAGAAAGAAGCCCCCACGGCCGCATAGATATAGAAGATGATGAACATCAATAGGATGACATAGCCGAGCTGCGGCAGGGCTTTAATCAGTGAGTTCAACAGTAAACGTAACTCAGGAATAATAGAAACCATCCGTAGAACGCGGAATATCCGGATCAGTCGACCCACGAGGGCCATTTCGCTATCTTCAACGGGAATCAGGCTAATCACGACAATCAAGGTATCGAAGGTATTCCAGGCATTAAGGAAGAAACGTTTTTTCTCTGGTTCGCCAATAAAACGAATTGAAACCTCAAACAAAAAAAACAGCGTGATACCCGTATCCATCCAACCGATCAGCGTTAATACATCCGCCGGAATATCATAAGTCTTAGCACCAATAACGAGAGCCGAAAAGAGAATAATTGAGACCACAAAGAGTTCAAAGATCCGATTGTTACGCAGCCGAAAAAATGCCGCCTGAAGTTTCATGTAATTCATAGGTTGCCGATTCTAATTGATCAAAAATGATGGCAACTTTACTGCGCTTTACTAAAAATGTGTACTATCAATATGTTCTGATTTATAACTTAGGGAAGGTGCGCATAAGTCCGTTATGTTCTCTGCGGACATTAGAATGGCCAGATACGCGAAAGCCAGTGCAGCGAAATGTCTGGACCTTTTCAAGCTGGCTGACAAAGTAGATGACCATTCTAATGTCCGCCCTTCGGGGCTTACAGAGAAGCAGGATCTCGGCGTTAACATTTTTCGACGTACAACCAGTATGCCTGTAACTGTTGCCTTGATCTCCAGCTTCTCTGTAAGCCAGAGGCGTAATTGACTTATTCGCACCTTCCTTAGTCAAAAGATAGGCTATATTGGCGTTACAGCCCTGCAACGGGTAGCGCAATAAGGAGAGAGCATGTACTCAAATCACGACAGCAAAAGTAGGCACGATATCAATATCCCTCAGGAAGCCTTCGATTGGTATGATGAATATGCTCACGGTGATATCGACCGTCGCACTTTCCTTAAGCGCTTAGCGGCGTTAGGGGTTGCCGGGCTAAGTATGAGTGCAATATCTGGCGCATTAATACCGAATTACGCCTTGGCAGAGCAGGTGTCATTCAATGATGCCGATATTAAAGCCAGTTATGTTGAGTTTGATTCCCCCGAGGGCTATGGCAAAGGCCGAGGCTATTGGGTGGTGCCGACAGGGGTTAGCGTTGATAAACCCGCTCCCGCCGTCTTGGTTGCCCATGAGAACCGCGGCTTAAACCCTTATATCGAAGATGTTGCGCGACGCTTAGCGAAAGCTGGATTCGTGGCTTTCGCGCCTGATGCGCTGTATTCCCTAGGCGGTTATCCAGGCAATGATGACGCCGGACGAGCGATGCAGAAAACCCTAGAGCGCAGTAAAATAGAGGCGGACTTTTCCGCGGCGGCACAGATGCTGACTCAGCATCAACTGACAACCGATAAGCTCGGCATGGTGGGCTTTTGCTTTGGTGGCTATCTAACAAATCAGCTAGCCGCCATGCGGCCAGATCTCATCGATGCCGCCGCGCCTTTCTATGGCACACCGCCGCAAAGTCCGATTGCTGATATCCGCGCGCCCTTGCAGCTGCATTTTGCTGAACTAGATAAACGAGTAAATGGCTATTGGCCAGATTATGAGGCGGCGCTGATCGCTGCAAAAGTGGACTACAGTGCCTTTGTGTATCCGGGGGTTAATCATGGTTTCCATAATGATTCTACCGCCCGCTATGACGCGAAAACAGCCGAGCTTGCTTGGCAGCGAACACTGTCATTTTTTCAGCAACACTTAAGTTAAGCCGTCGCCGGACGTAAGAACAATGACCCTCAGAAATGAGGGTCATTGATAGTGAGAAGGCTACTCATCAAGTCAGCGCAACAGGCGCTATTTCAATGCATTTAGTAACATATCATGAGATAATTATTGGCCGTTTTGTCGGTCGGGTCGTTTACTTACAACCGAGTTGTTAACAAAATTCATCCACAAGGTTCTCATCAAAAGCGATTCTGATATGCCCTATAAAACCTATGCACACAAGACGATAGCAGCATCAGATTTGACTCTTAATACCATTCTAGACCTTATCGTCGAAGGTACGTGGGATTGGGATTCGGCAACCGGCACTGTTATCCGCAGCCCTAGCTGGTATCGCATGCTAGGTTATCCCATCGGCGAGTTATTACCCGATGTTTTCACTTGGGAAAAATCGATTCATTGCGACGATTATGCGCGCGTCATGGCACATATAGAGCAATATATAAAAGGCGAGATTGACACGTATTGTATTCAATATCGGTGTCAAAAGCAGGATGGCAGCTATTTATGGATTGAAGATCGCGCGCAAGCTGTTAGCAGGAATAGCGAGGGCGTGGCGACCCGCTTAATAGGCGCGCATCATAATATTCATGCGCATAAGGTTATTGAGCAGCAGCTACAACAACAAACCCGTCTGCTTGAAGAGGGCAATCAAACCCTCGAAAAGCTTTTAGCCCGCAAAGCTGAAGAATTAGAGTTAAAAAATAAGCAGTTAGAAGAGCAAGTGGCGACGGTTGAAAAACTCTCTCAAACCGACGTACTGACACAGGTGGCTAATCGCGAAAAAGTTAATGTCGAGATGGTCAAAGAAATAGCGCGCTCAGAACGCTACAACCACCCTTTATCATTGATGTTTATCGATATAAACAATTTCAAGTTTATCAATGATACTCATGGGCATAAAGTTGGCGATGCGGTGCTTGTGACGCTGGCTAAAGTCATTGCTGCAAATTTGCGTAGCATTGATTGCTTAGCTCGTTGGGGGGGAGACGAGTTTTTGATTATTTTGCCCAGCTCAGATATTCATCAAGCATCAGACGTGGCGGCGAAGTTAAATGATGTTATCGCTAATACGCACTTTAGCGATAACATTGAGTTGAGTTGTAGCTTTGGCGTGGTTGAATATCAGCAGAATGAAACCGTAGACGACTTTTTCCATCGAGTCGATCAAGCGATGTATCAAGATAAAGAGGCGAGTTAAGAGGCTAAGGAAGGGGCGTAAAATTCGAATCCCCATAGGTTATGTCCTTCTGCCTTTATCTAGGCGATTTAAAAACGGGCAGATCATCGATCCACCCGAGTAACGGCTGTTTTTCAGACAGTGTTAACGAGATTGATGTGATATCAACACGGTTATGACTCTTGCGCTATTGCAATTAAGTCCGCGTACAACTCATCAAAGTCTTTAAAAATAGTGTCATTATGATGACAGCAGCGGATGCTGCCGCTCTTTATATCGTAAATCCAGCCATGTACCTCTAACTTTCCGGTCGCCAGCTTAGCCGCCACAATGGGGTGGGTACGAATATGCTGCACCTGTTGTAGAACATTTTCCTCAATCGCTTCGTTTAGATGTTCAACACCAACCGCTTGATCATGAGGAATAAAATGACGCTCGCGCACGATCTCCATCGCTGAGCGACAATGTCCTAGCCACTCCTTCACATGCGGTAGGCCTCGTAATGCATCGATATCCAGCGCCCCCTTAATGGCACCGCAATCGGTATGGCCGCAAATAATAATATGCCGCACGCCCAGCACCGCCACAGCATATTCGATTGAAGCGGTCATACCGCCTGTTTCGTTGCTGTGGGGCGGAATAATATTACCGGCGTTACGACAAATAAATAGGTCACCAGGATCGGTGCCCGTGAGCAAGTTAGGGTCTATTCGGGAATCGGAGCAGGTCGCAAAGAGGACTTCAGGGCTTTGACCGTCAGCCAACGTGCCAAACAGGTCTTTGTGCTTTGGATAAACATTCTGGCGAAAATTAAGGACGCCTTTTATTATTTTTTCCACGATAGTGTTCTCAGATTCGGATAAATGGTCACGAGTAAAATACCCGGTTATGGGAAGACAGCAACCCCATAACCGGCCAATAATGATACGCGATCAGTAGCGCATAACACTATTCAATTTCAGCCAATACTTCGCCGGGTGTCACGCGATCGCCTTTGACCACGTGAATCGCTTTGACTGTGCCTGCAACATTAGCATGAATCTCCATTTCCATCTTCATGGCTTCGGCAACCAAAATGGGTTGTCCCGCCGTGACACGATCGCCTTCTTTAACCAAGACTTCAAAGATATTGCCCGGCATTGCCGTGGTGACATGGCCTGGTAGATGCGCTTGTTTAAGTTGATGGCCACTGTCGGCGACAAATTCGTTTTGTGGCTCGAAGATAACCTCTTCTGGTACGCCATCGAGCGACATGTAAATTTTACGCTTCCCGCTGCCAAATTCGCCCACACCGGTGACCGCAATATCATAAGCTTCGCCATGCACCTCGATTTTAAATTCAGAGGCGCTTGCGCTCGCTAATTTAACCCCATTGCCAGCATCCGCGGGCTGAAGCTCTTCCGGCTTTAATGTGTCATTGGCGCGCTGCTGAAGAAACTCACGACCTAAATCGGGGAACATGGCAAAGGTTAATACATCTTCTTCTGATCGCGCCAATTCACCGATTTCGTCGCGCAGCTTGTTAAGCTCAGGACTCAGTAGATCAGCAGGGCGTCCGATATCGACACTTTCATTACCAATAGCGCGCTTTTGTAGTTCAGCATCGACCTCAGCCGGTGCTGCGCCGTAGCCACCTTGTAGATATCGCTTAACTTCATTGGTAATCGTTTTATAACGTTCACCGGCTAATACATTATAGACCGCCTGAGTACCGACGATTTGTGATGTGGGTGTGACCAGCGGCGGATAACCGAGATCTTTACGCACTCGGGGAATTTCGGCAAACACATCACGAATTCTATCCAGCGCATTCTGCTCTTTCAGTTGATTGGCTAGATTTGACATCATCCCGCCGGGCACCTGATTGATCTGCACCGAGACATTTTCGCGGGTAAATTCGCTTTCAAATTGATGATATTTTTTGCGTACGTCGCGGAAGTAATCGGCAATCTCAGTGAGCAGCGCTAAATCCAACCCAGTGTCATAGGGCGTGTCTTTTAGGGCCGCGACTTGGGTCTCTGTGGCAGGATGACTGGTGCCGCTGGCAAAAGAGGAGATCGCCGTATCGATCCGATCGGCGCCAGCTTCAATCGCTTTGAGCTGACACAATGGCGCGAGGCCCGCCGTCGAGTGACTGTGCACCACAATCGGAACATCAAGCTCAGCCTTGAGCGCGCTGATCAGATCATAGGTGGCGTAAGGCGTGAGTAAGCCGGCCATATCTTTAATGGCAATCGAATCAGCCCCCATCTCACGCATCGCAATCGCCTGCTTAACAAACAGTTCCGGTGTATGCACTGGGCTAGTGGTATAACAGATGGTGCCTTGCGCATGTTTGCCGGCTTTTTTCACGGCCTTCATCGCGGTTTCAAGATTCCGAATATCATTTAACGCATCGAACAGGCGAAAGACATCAATACCGTTATGCGCGGCTTTGGCGACAAATGCTTCGACCACATCATCGGCATAGTGACGATAGCCTAATAAGTTTTGTCCCCGCAGTAACATCTGCAAACGCGTATTTGGCAGCGCGGTTCGAAGTTGACGCAAGCGCTCCCACGGATCTTCTTTAAGGAAGCGCACACAGGCATCAAACGTGGCGCCACCCCAGGCTTCCAGCGACCAGAAGCCTACCTGATCGAGTTTTTCGCAGATAGGCAGCATATCTTCTGTGCGCATCCGCGTTGCGATGAGCGATTGATGTCCATCTCGCAAAACCACATCGGTCACTTCAATTTTTTTTACTTGGCTCACAATAATTTCTCCTGCAACCGCCTAAGGCAGTTGACTAACATTCATTTCATTCGATCAAATTCGGCTGACTAATCGCTTTACCAACCCGCATAGGCGGCAATGGCCGCCGCGGCGGCTAATGCCACCTCACTGGGATGACGTTTATCGGAATAATTCATCAACTCTGGATGATTGGGCACAAAACTGGTATTGAAATCCGCCATCTGGAAATCGGGGTGATTGAGAATTTGCTGGTAATACGTGGCCGTGGTTTTGATCCCGTGTAAGCGCATATCGTCCAGTGCACGCTGACCTCGGGCAACCACTTCCTCCCAACTCAGCGCCCAAACCACCAGTTTCAAGCACATGGAATCGTAGTAGGGTGGAATCTCATAGCCGGTATAGATCGCCGTATCAACACGTACGCCCGGGCCACCTGGGGCGTAGTAGTGAGAGACGCGTCCAAAACTGGGCAGAAAGTCATTTTTCGGATCTTCTGCGTTAATCCGAAACTGCAAGGCAAAGCCGCGATAAGTAATATCTTCTTGACGATAGCTAAGGGGTAATCCCGAGGCGATACGCAACTGTTCGCGAACAATATCGACACCCGTAATTTGCTCGGTAATGGTGTGTTCAACCTGCACTCGGGTATTCATCTCCATGAAATACACCTGATTACCGGTTAACAGAAACTCCACCGTGCCGGCATTTTCATAACCCACCGCTTCGGCCGCTTTTACCGCCAAACTACCGATATACTGCCGCTGTTCCGGTGTTAATTGTGGGCTAGGGGCAATCTCTATCAGCTTTTGATTGCGTCGCTGAATAGAGCAATCTCGCTCATAGAGGTGAATCACATTGCCATGACTATCCGCCAGGATCTGCACTTCGATATGGCGTGGATCGACAATGCATTTCTCCATAAAGACTTCCGCCGACCCAAAGGCTTTGGTGGCTTCAGAGATAACGCGGGGGTATTGTAGCTTCAACTCTTGAGGGCTATCGCAGCGACGAATACCACGCCCACCACCACCGGAGGTGGCTTTTACCATCACCGGATAACCGATTTCATCCGCTAGCTTCAAGGCTTCATCCACATCGGCCAGATTGCCATCGGAGCCTGGCGTAATCGGCACACCTGCCGCGCGCATAGCGTCACGCGCCTGAGTTTTATCACCCATACTATGGATAACGGCTGACTTAGGGCCGATAAAGGCGATACCTTGCTGCTCACACAGCTTAGCAAACTCAGCATTCTCGGATAAAAACCCATACCCGGGATGAATCGCATCACAACCGGTTTCCAGTGCTAAATTGACAATCCCTTGAGGGTCTAGATAGCCTGTCAGCGGATCTTCACCCAATGAATAGGCTTCATCGGCACGTTTAACATGTAATGCGTAGCGATCCGGCTCAGTATAGATCGCAACAGAACGAATGCCTGTTTCCGCACAAGCGCGGATGATGCGGACCGCGATTTCTCCTCGGTTAGCGATCAGTACTTTTTTGATCAGCAGGTCGTTGACCATGAAACTCTCCTTTGCCTTAGTCCCATAAGAATGTCACTAAAGCGTAATGGCATTCTTCGATAAGGAGAAATTGATATTTCTTAGTTTATCTATAAGGTATTACTTATAGATAACTCAACGAGGCTGCATTCAGTGCCACTTTCGATTCAAAATATCGCCGCTCGGCTGACCTTTCGGCAGTTACAGGTGTTTAAAGCCGTCTATAAACGACAAAGCTACAGTAAAGCAGGGGAGCTCTTAGGCTTGACACAACCCGCTGTCAGTAGTCAGATGCGGCAATTAGAACAAAGCCTAGGGCATCCGTTATTCGAATATGTGGGCAGACGCTTATTCTGCACCGCCGCAGGCGAGCGGCTAGCGGAAAGTATCAATAAAATCTTTATCGAATTAGCGGATTTACAAACCGATCTTGCGGCATTACAAGGCAATGTTGCCGGCGAGTTAAAACTGGTGGCGGTCAATACCGCACAGTATATGGTGCCTTATTTGTTACGCGCCTTTCTCGATCTGTATCCTCATGTGAGCGTGCGGGTTAAGGTGGTTAATCGTTCCACCGCACTGCAGCGACTCAATGAAAATAACGATGATCTGGTCATTATGGGGATGGTACCGGCCGATAAACCACTCGTGTCTTTACCTTTTCTCGATAATGAGCTGGTACCCGTGGTACCCGACGGTCATCCGTTACTCACTCAAACGCAACTCACCGCGCAGCAATTTCTCGATAGCAATTTACTGGTACGTGAAGCCGGTTCGGGGAGTCGTCTGGCGCTAGAGCAGCATTGTCAGGAACATCACTTGCGTTTTATGCCGAGCATGGAAATCGGCTCTAATGATGCGGTTAAACACGCGGTCATTGCCGGACTCGGCGTCGCCGTCTTGCCGAAGCTAAGTATCAGTACGGAACTTCAATTGGAGCGTTTGCATATCGCCAAGATTGAAGGTTTTCCGTTACGTCGTAGTTTCTGTATTGTGCACCCTCAGGCGAAGCATCCCACCCCTGCGATGCAAGCATTTCTTGATTATATCCAACAAAACATCAAGCAATTTGAAAAAATATTTCAACTTAATAATCAAGAATCTAAACCAGTTTTTTAAAGTAAAATATTGTATTTTTTATCGCCGACATCGATAACCTTAAACTTGCTAGCAGTACTCGAGGCGGTTGCTTGCTAGCCACCATCGACCGCTTAAAGTCGGCGTTTTTATGGAATCAAAGGTAAAGTGCTTTGAAACACAGCCAAAATAAGGATAATAATCAAGGCGACGGATGGCTTATTAAAATAATGAAAGCCGCAGCAATTCCTATAGAATAGGTTTAAGAAAGATCACATCTAGTGATGAGGGGTTAACTGAGAGCTTGATTAGGCGCTTGACTAAGCACTTGATGAAGTTGATTGACGTTAAGATGACCCTGAGAAGAATCAGCATGATTACACGGCGACACCGCTTTTTTGTTATTCATCGGACTAGTTAAAACACTCATATGATTAAATACGCATTTTTAGTACTCGTACTCTGCTTACAAAGCCCTTGGGCTAGCGCTGCCGTCGATTGGTTTAAAGATGAAGACGGTAAAACCAAATGGCAACATCTAGCCAATTTCAGTAGCGCAAGCCTGATTATCATCCTCTCAATTACCGCCATCTACCTACTCATTTACAGTCGTCGAGCACACCGAGCCAATCGAGAATTAACAACCATTAAGGGTGAGCTAGAGCAGCGTGTACAAGAACGCACCGCGGCCCTTGAAGAATCTAATCAGAAGCTGATACACAGTAATCAGCTACTCGAATCTGAAGTGACACAACACGTTGTTACCTCGCAACAGTTGCGTTCCTCAGAGTTGTATGTCAAAGACATTCTTACCTCCATGCCGTTAATGCTTGTCGGGCTGAATAAAGAGGGGCGGGTAACACAATGGAACAAACGTGTCGAAGAGCTCTCAGGCGTGCCCTCAGAAAAAGCCTTAGGTAAAACACTTTGGGAAGCCTATCCCACCATGACGGTGGTGCCTGAGCATATTCAACAGGCCATTGAAGAAAACAAAATAATTCACTTAAAACAGAGTCTTCGTAGCCTGTCGCACTTCGATATTACGATCTACCCATTGCAGGGACCGGAACTCGGGGTTGTGATTCTTGTCGATGATGTATCGAAAGAAACCACCGCTGAAAACCTACTCATCCACAATGATAAAATGTCCTTTATGGGTGAGCTTGCCTCATCGATGGCTCATGATATTAATATCCCATTGCAATCGATTCTGATGGATCTGAAACGCTTCAAAAATATTATGGCCGATAGCCCGCAAGGGGGCGAAAAAAGCGCCTTGCTGGAATCCATTTACAGCGATATGTCGGATAAGGGCGATCAGGTTTCCAAAATCATTCATAACCTTTTGACCTTCGCCCGCAATCGCAATACAGAAAAGCAGTTGGCCAATATCGTTGATGTCATGGAACATACAGTCAACTTAGGTAAAGAAGTGATCTCTGTTGCTGACGGACTGATGTTTAATCAGGTCAAACTTGAATGGCAGGTTGAATCCGGTTTGCCACAGGTGCCTTGTTATATTACTGAGTTACAACAGGTATTCCTCAGCCTGTTCCGCCATGCGTGTGTTGCTTTGCAGAAAAAAATCGGCACGGATGGCTTTGTCCCCACCATCAAAATCATCTTGTCAGAAAGCTACGATAATATGTGGATCAAGATTCAACATAATGGCGTAGGGCTGAGCAACGAAGAACAGATGAGCCTGTTTGAGCCGTTCTTCAGTAATAGTCAATCGGCTGAAAGTTTTGATACAGGGGAACATCTGTCCTTCTCTTACTACATCATTACTGAACAGCATCAGGGACATATGGCCGTCACTTCAGATCCGGCCGTGGGATCAACCTTCCATATGCAGATCCCAATTACGCGTTAAGTTAAAGGCCGGTTACGTCACCCTCAGCTCAGGAAACGGTCAACTACAACAACACTCGGCAAGGGAGCGCGAATGCCACAGCAGACAGGGACGTTAGCCGTCTGGAAAGACGATCGAGGCTTTGGTTTTATCAAATCATCAGGTCATCCTGACGTATTTGTTCATCGGCGGGATTTCGGCAATATCCCGCGTCGCCCCAAGGTTGGCGATATTCTGACATTCCAACCGATGAAGGATAATCAAGGGCGGCTACGCGCTGCCGACGTGCGGATCGAAGGCGTGTCTCGTCAAACGTCTCGTCAATCATCCAATGCTCGCTTGAAGCATAAGCCGCCTCGGCCCCATTCTCGACAGCAACGCAAACGTTTTAACCCCATATCGGCAGGCATCATACTGATCATCGTCATTGCGCTGCTATCAACAGCCTATCAATCACTGACGCAGCGTTCAGCGCCCTCACTGCCAGCGGACACAGAAACAAGTCGTCTCAGTGTCAGCGATACCCTTATTCAGCAAGCCTATCGTAATCGACAGAGCAATCTTCAGGTAACCGGATCGGGGATCGTCAGCAAAGTGCTTCCCGATGATCGACAAGGCAGTCAACATCAGCGATTTATTCTGCGACTTGCCACCGGTCAGACGATTCTAATCGCTCATAATATTGATCTGGCACCTCGCATTCCGGCACTGAAGCCCGGCGATAGTGTCAATTTTAAAGGTGAATATGAGTGGAATAATCAAGGCGGCGTCGTACACTGGACGCATCTCGATCCTCAAGGACGTCATCAACACGGTTGGTTAGAGCATCAAGGTCAGCGCTATCAATAAATAAACAACGATTCGCGCCTGATGTCGACGGCTACTTAAACGAAGCTATCGCGGCTAATCCCTCAGTGACAACAGACAACAGAGAAGGACGCTTTATATGTCGACCCTAGATAAATTAAGAGGCATGTTGGTTGGCTTAGCCATAGGGGATGCGTTAGGTGCCCCTGTCGAATTTATGCCCCGTGGCACGTTTCCCCCCGTTGCAGGCTATCGCGCCGGCGGACCGCACAACCTCGAAGCGGGCTATTGGACAGATGATACATCGATGGCACTGTGCTCTGGCGCGAGCCTGATACAATGCAATGCCCATGATCCTAACGATCAGATGCAACGCTATCAACGTTGGTATCGGCATGGTTATATGTCGAGTACCGGACGCTGCTTTGATATTGGTAATCAAACACGCAGAGCCATTCAGCGTTTCGAACGCGAAGGTATCGATCTCAACCGAGCCATCCATCCCGATGATATTGACAGTGCCGGTAATGGCGCCTTGATGCGCCTTGCGCCAGTCGCCATCAAATATCATGCTGACGTGGATAAGGCCATTGACGCTGCGGCAGACAATGCCGCGCTAACCCATTCCGATCCTCGTTGTATTGATGCCAATAAAGCCTTCACCTTTTTACTTATCCGCGCCCTCAACAGCACCGATAAAGCTCAACTGCTAGCAACAGAGGCGCTATCGGCCTATTTTTCAGAGACACTGAATACAGAGGTTAACTCAGTGATACAAGGCTCCTATCGTCAATTAAGTGAGCCGCAGGTCGAATCTACGGGCTATGTCGTCACATCACTGGAAGCCGCATTGTGGGCCTTTTATAACGCATCCAGCTTTGAAGAGGGCGCCAAACTGGCGGTTAATTTAGGCGATGATGCCGACACTATCGGTGCCATTTATGGTCAAATAGCCGGTGCTTTTTGGGGATATAGCGCCATGCCGAAGGCGTGGATAACAGCACTGCATGATGCTGCACGGATTATTACCGTGGCCGATTTATTGGCTGACGGTATCACCGATCAGCATCTCGAAACCTTAATCAAACACGCAACGATTCCGAGGCTGACAATTGATACCCTCTGATGCTTATTACCTAATAGCCGTTGCATGAAACTGACAGCATCAAACACCGAAACCATTTCCAAGGCTGACGATTGATACCCTTTGATGTTTATTACCTAACAGCCATTGCATGAGACTGACAGCATCAAACACCGAAACCATTGCGAGAGGTGAACGGTTTGAATAACATGACTCAATGAGGCAACGATAAATACGCAGCCGATACGCTTAACATTAAGGATCGTATGAAAGACTCCGATGGATTCGTCTCCAATATTTTCAAAAAGCCGTTGAAATCCGTTATACACAAGGCGGAAGAGGGCGTGAGTAGCGCCGCTGTGCAGATCGAAAAACTTCGAGATCAGCGTTTCTGTATCGGTATCACCGGCTTAAGTCAAAGCGGTAAATCAACCTTTATTACCAGTCTCATTAATCAGTTACAGCAACATGAAGCGGCAAACTTACCCGGTTTTTCGCCCGTACTCACGGATCGCTTACTGGGCGTTAAAATTCACCCGCTGGATGCGCCCGAGTTACCGCAGTTTCCTTATGAGGCCGCCTACCGTGGCTTAACGAATTCACAACCTCAGTGGCCTGCATCCACCGTGGATATCAGTGGCTGTTTGTTGGAGTTAAGGCTCGAAAATACAGCTTCTCGGCTAAACCCTTTTCGTCGTCAACAGTTTTCACTCTATCTCGAAATCCGCGATTACCCTGGCGAATGGTTACTCGATCTCCCCTTACGAGAGATGAGCTATGCTCGATGGTGCGCTCAATGTAGCGCACAATATACTCAACCCCCTCGCGTTGAATTATTAGGCGACCTGCTTGATGATCTGCAACACATTGATCCACTGTCTGAGGTTGATGAAACCCATCTGCAAGCGCTTCATCAGCGTTATGTTCACTTTTTAAACGCCTGTAAACGTAACCATCTGAGTTTAATTCAACCGGGACGATTTCTCCTGTCAGGGCAGATCGAGGATACCGAGATTCTCTGCTTTGTACCGCTGTTAAACTGCGGAGACTATAATGCAGGGCAACTCAATAGCGCACCTAAAAACAGCTACTATAAAGTATGTCAGCGGCGTTATCAGCGTTACATCAAAGAGTTGGTCGAGCCTTTCTATAAAAAGTTTTTCAGCCGCATCGATCGTCAATTAGTGTTAGTCGATATCATCAGTGCGCTTAATGCCGGGCCTGAATATATCGACGATATGCGTCAAGCCTTGGCCAATATTACCGATAGTTTTGCGTATGGCAGACGTCATAAGCTATTACAACTGTTTAGCCCTAAAATTGATAAAGTCATCTTTGCCGCGACGAAAATTGATCAGGTGTTATCGGAAGACCATGAAGCGGTGCGACAGCTATTAGCGGTTATCGTCAAACAGGCTTACCGCAATGCTCAACATGAAGGCATACACCCGATTTGCGAAGCCACTGCGGCGGTGCGCTCGAGTAAAGAAATAAAACATGAGAATCAGCAAGGCATTAGTGGCTTCGGGGTAGAGGGGACACCGATCGGTTACATTCACCCTAGAATCCCCAATCGAATTCCCGAGGGCGATGAATGGCGCCCATTTCAGGAATGGAAGATTCCCCCGTTAAATCCTCCCAAAGGCATCTCTTATCAAAATAATGATGCAATCCCCCATATCCGTATCGATTCAGTGCTCAATGCACTGATCGGAGATAAATGCATATGAGCAATAAATCCTCAGATAAAGAGGCTTCACCTAAGATTAAAGAGGCTTCACCCAAGATTAAAGAGGCTTCACCTAAGACTAAAGAGGCCTCATCACGCACATCAGGCCAGCATTTTACGCCCGCAGATGAGCGCAGCGAAACAGCATCCAACAGTGACAATCCTCGGCAGGCAAAGCACTTTATGCCGACACCGGAGGAATGCCTAGCCGAAGCCCCCGAAACCATTACCGCAGGGGAACGCTTACCCCATATATCCGAATATTCAGGTATTCAACTGGACGCCTTGCCCATAAAAGGGTTGCGTAGCTTTGTCGTCATCTCATTGATGCTGTTTGCCGTCTTACTCGGATGGGACATCTACGATCTGTTTCGTCAAACGTTAGAGATTCACTGGATAATAGCGAGCGCCTTTGTCGGCTTGATTATACTCGTTGGTGCCTTGGGTATACGCCTATTGTGGCGCTATACCCGCGATCGGGAAAACCTAGAAACGCTTAACCGCCTAAAAACGGAGGCTCAACGATTAACCACGGCCAACGATTTTGGTGATGCGGACGCATTCATTCAGCAGTTACAAAAATTCTATGCCAATAAACCTCAGGCACTCTTTTATCAGCGCTGTCTCGAGCAACTGCCCGATTATAGTAATGATCGTGAAATAATCGAACATATCGAACGCGTTTTTATTCAATCGCTCGATAAAGAGGCGATGCGTCGAGTCTCCGCCTTTAGCTTGCAAACCGGTGCAGCGGTCGCCATCAGCCCTTGGGCCTCACTCGATATGCTGCTATCGCTGTGGCGCAACCTGAAAATGATCGATGACATCGCGCAAGTCTATGGCGTGCGACCTTCGCTGCACAACCGCTATAAACTCCTTAAGCAGGTACTACATCAACTTATTTTTGTTGGCGCATCCGATGTGGCTATCGATCAGCTGATGAATGAATTTGGTACCGCCACCTTCACGAGCATTGCCAGCAGCCGTATTGGGCAAGGCCTTGGCGCGGGTATTTATACTGCACGTATCGGCATTGCGGCCATGGCTGTCAGTCGTCCCATAGAATTTAATAGCGTTAACAAGCCTCAAGTAAAAGCGTTAATTTCGCCCATGATCAATCACCTAAAAAACCTTATAAAGCCAAGCAATACCGTTGATTGAGTCTTATATCGTTATGATTTATCGTCATTTCAGGTGAATTCAGTGTCATATAACTATACTTACATGATAGGGTCGAATTATGTCTAGTAACGCGAGCAGCGCTATCGCGACAGATAATGACGGCCTAAAACACCTAAAACAAACCAGAGAAATACGCCATTGAGTCAGCCAACACATCCGTTTCGACATTCAGCTTTCAAGCCCACTTTGCCGACCCTGTTCGCATTACTTTTATGGCTCTGTTCAATCAACGTCCAAGCAGACAATCCACCGGCCGTCATTGCTATTGCAGGGCCGATGGCGGGATCGAGTCTGTCTATCGGTCTTCAATATCGCGCGGGTGTCACCGCCGCCATTCAGAGTTTGACTGAAGATGGCATGCTGTTAGGGCGAAAGATGACTATTTCATTGCATGACGATAACTGTAATGCCGAAATAGCCGCGAGCCTTGCTGAACAGATAGTGCTGACGCCTCCTGCCGTTGTTATTGGGCACTCTTGTTCTGCGGCAACCATCGCAGCAGCGCCTATTTATGCAAAACATAACGTGCTTGAAATCACGCCGGCCTCGACACACCCACAGGTGACAGAGATGGGGATCAACTCGATTTTTCGTATGATTGGCCGAGATGATCAGCAGGGAAGCATGGCCGCCGACTATATCGCTCGACATTACCAAAACAAACACATTGGCATCGTCTACTTCCCCGGAGAATACTCAAAAAACTTAGCTTTATTGACGCTGAGTGAATTAGAAAAGCGACAGATTAAGCCGGTTAAAAGCATTCAGACAATAGCACTTTCAGCGTCCTATACGAAGGTGATTGCTGAGCTATTATCCGCAGATGTCGATGCGCTCTATATTGTCGGTGGCGGTTTAGATACCGCTATCTTTCTCAAGGAGGCTAGACAACTCGGCGCGAAGTTCAAGGTTATCGGTAGTGACACATTCGTATCGAACGTTTTCATTAAAACCGCAGGAGAGGCTGCCAACGGTAGCGTTTTTACATTCCCACCTGAAACCGCCAAATTGCAGAGCTCGATGCCTGCTCAGACAGCTATACGAGCACTCGGACAGGAGCCTGCTGGATATACTTTATTGGCCTATGCAGCGACGCAAGCTTGGATTTTAGGTGTTCAAAAAGCGCAGTCATTTGAAGCTGAGCAGGTTGCCAACGCCTTGAGAGCCGCCCCCCTGGAAACTATTTTAGGGCCGATATCTTTCGATGCCAAAGGTGATATTATGACGTCTTATTCACCGTTTTCTTGGTATATTTGGACAGACGGGAAGAGAGCAGTAGTGAACTAAGGTCTTTAAATAGAGTTAGGTTGTTTTCACATGGAAAGAGCTTTATCAGCTTTAAGCAACTTAAGTATCCGTGCCAGCCTCCTGTTGGGGTTTGGCACAATGTGCGTCATCTTAATTGGCTTAACCATCACCGCACTGATCGCCGCCGATAGAGTCGGTGCTTCTTTAGATAATATCCTCTCGGAACGTATCCCGACGAGTATTGAAATTTTACGTGTCGCAAAGGCGGCTGATGCGCTTGTATCAAGCGCATCGCCATTAGGTTTCGATCTATCAAATACCGAAGAGCTGAAAGCTTTCAACGACTTAGAAAAGAAACTTAATACCTTTAAAGAATCAATAGATTCGCTCGATAAAACCCAAAGAGAAGTGTCTGCTATTCATGATTTAGCGTTCTCATTAGATGAAAACGTACAAACACTGAAATCGATTGTACGCCAACGTCGTGGTATTGAAGCGTTACGTAATCAACAACACGATCAGGCATTATTAAATCAGCAGAACTTTCAACAAAGCTTAACCTATCGCATACGCATACTGCAGAGCGACAGTAGAGTAATTGAACACCTCATTTCACAACCGAATCCTCCCTTATCACAAACGGTTACTTTAATTCGAAGTGTCAGTAAGGCCATGCCCATCGCGCAATTTTACGGGGCAATAGAATCCTTACACAGTAAACTACAGGTCGCCAGTAAAGCAGAAACAAAGATCGCTCTGCTTCACGACGCGAACATTTTGGAAGCCATCTTAAGTAATTCTCAAAGATATTATCAAGATTTACCGTCGAGTCTAGTCGTTGAGCTTGAAGCGCCATTTAATGAATTACATCGTTTGATTAAATCCGATAACGGCGTACTTAACTTGCGCAGCAAAGAACTCTCTTTGCTTACCGAAGGACGGATTATTGTACAGAAAAACCAAGAACTGACGAAGCAGATAGAGCTTCAAGCGGAACAACTGGTGACCTTTGGTGTGCAAACCATTGATGAAGCAAAAATAGAAGCCAATAATACCCGCAATCGCTTCTTTTTGGTCATGTTATCTATCAGCTCTATCGGTCTGATAGGCTTAGTATTCCTGATGTATTTTCATATCCATCAATACATCATTGCTAGATTAACCTGGCTGAGCCAATCCATACAGGAGGTCGCCGCAGGCAACCTCGATATTGACTTACCCCCCACCGGCAATGATGAACTAGGCCGCTTAGGGCATGCGCTTAAGGTTTTCTGGTTAAAAACAAAAGAGACGGCAGTAAGAGAAGCGCAACTACGTGAAAGCAATCAGGCGCTGCATCTTGCAAACTGTCAGTTATCTGAGCTGTCCGTCAAAGATTCACTCACGGGGCTATATAATCGAAGACGCTTTGATGAAGCGTTAATCCAAGAGTGGAATCGTACTGGGCATATTCAACAGCCCATCTCGCTGATCATGATTGACATCGATCTGTTTAAAACCTACAACGATGTGTATGGACATCAGGAAGGTGATGAGTGCTTGCGACAAGTGGCTACTGTGTTGCAAAATAGCGCCCGCCGAGCCAGCGATTTAGTCGCCCGATACGGCGGAGAGGAGTTCTGTATTATCTCGGCCTATAGCAACTTAGCGCAGGCTGAACTCATTGCGGAAGAGATTCGTTGTAATGTAGAAGCACTGGCAATCAAACACCCTAGCGCTAGCGGCGGTGTGGTAACGGTCAGTGTCGGCTTTGTCTCATTAATCCCGGGGCAACAGCAAACAACGCCGGATAGTTTTTTGCGCATGGCGGATAAAGCGCTATATCTGGCCAAAGAAGCGGGACGAAACTGCATTAGGAGTATTCCCTAAGCTTTTTCAGCCGTCATCGTTGTTGGCACTGACAATCAGTGCGCGCTAGCGTTATACCTCTTGCCCCTTGGCACTGGATGCGCGCTCCATGTTATCGGAATCCACATACAGCTCATCGGTTGTTCTAATGCTCCCATGACCTAGATCTGCCTGTACATGCGCCAGGTTACGACCGGCAGCCACTTCCATGGAGGCACCGGTATGACGCAACCAATGAGTCGTTGCCGCGCGTAACTCCGAGGCTTCAACCTCAAAACCATCCTTTAATAGCGCATGACAACCTTCTTCCAGGGCTGACTCGACAATATTCCTCAATTGACGACTACCAATGCCGCGATGTTTAACCCGTGAATCCACCACCGGCTCGGCTGAATCTTTAGCGGGAAGAGGGGTTAACCCTCGATGTAGCCGATAGCGTTTGAGAAAATCTAAATACTCATTGGAGATAGAGACATCGCGTTCCTTAGAACCTTTACCATAAGTACGAAACCACCAATTACCCTCATGATCTCGATGAAAATGAGACATCACCGGTAACCAATTCGGCCTTTCAGAAAGCTCTGAAATACGCAGCTTAAGCGACTTAAGCGTAGCAACCACAAACAAGGTTCTTTCATGCTGAACATCAGTATCGGCCATCGATTTAGCCGCACTGAGTAGGTATTCCCATTGCAATTCAGATAAGCGACGCGCGGTATTAATGCCGGTTTCCTGACGCAGATAGGGGCAGTTTTTCTTCACAATCGGAATATGGTTGCCGGGGGCATAATCTTCCGCCATTAAGTAATTAAAAAACACACTGAGATTAGAGAACAACCCCTGCCACGATTTGGTATTGAGACGACCTTTACCCGCGCCCGCCAGCCGAAAAGGCCGCCACTGTGGATTGGGCTGACGCACACCTTCAACCATTAAGAAGCGCCGCTCGATACTCACCGTCTGCCAGTTTGGATCGGGCTTGGCGACAAAATCGGTGTACTCTTCCAAGTCACTGCGGCGCAGCATCGCCACCGAACGTCGTTTAATCAACCACGCCCACAGCAACAAACGTTCGGCATCGCCTCTAAATTTATCGTAAGTGTCTTGGCTCTTTTTGCTATAACTGGTGAGAAACGCCTTGGTATAACGATAATCATCGATAGCACCGTCAACATCAACACCGAGCACAAAGGCTTCTACCGCCGGCGCTTGATCAGGAAACAGTACATTTCGCGGGATCTGATTAAAGTGTTTAGCAGAATCAAACAGCGGCATGCCCGCAAAGCTAGATGTCGACACAGGGAAAACCTTCAGGTTATTAGCAATCAAGCCGGTGTTTATCGACGGGGTTAGGGTGCAAGGCAACCGTTTTTCAAACTATTTTTTATAAAAAAACCTTTAAAAACAGTAGATTGCTATGGCATAAACCGCGATTAAACACACCCCGATAAGCTATCATCTGACGTATTCACAAGCAAGACTGTTCTTCGACTGAAGCCGCTCTTTGTGCGACACCGCCTCAACCGATAAAAGGCCAACAACAGACACCGAACAGGGCTAAAGTAGCCAGATTAGGCATAAAGCGCCGTCATCGTTTTGCGCCTCTCTTCTTAAACGCAGAACGCTGTAGTACACTGATTCTTAATCAAAAAAGAGGCAGTGGACGCTTCATCTCTTTCCCCGCTGGCTCTGCTAATACGTTTTATAAGGCAAAGCTATTTCATGACTAACTTCTCTCAAACAGCGGCATTCATCTGGTCTGTGGCCGATCTTCTGCGTGGTGATTTCAAACAGAGTCAGTATGGGCGGGTGATTCTGCCGTTTACACTGTTACGTCGTTTGGAATGTGTACTTGAGGCCGATAAACAAGCGGTTTTGAGCGAATGCGAGAAGGTGAAGGGCATGAACCTGCCTGAGGAAGCCGCTGACAAGCTGATTCTGCGGGCAACCAGTCAAAACTTCTTTAACACATCCCCCATGTCACTCGATAAACTGGGGGAAACGGGAATTAAAGACAACCTAGATAATTACATTCAGTGTTTCTCCAAAGACGCCCGCGAGATCTTTGAATACTTCAAGTTTGATGAGTTTGTCGGCCTGCTGAGTGATGCCAACCTGCTATATAAGGTGGTACAGAAGTTTGCCAATACCGACCTGAGTCCTGACGCTATTTCTAACCATGAGATGGGCTTGGTGTTTGAAGAGCTGATCCGCCGTTTTGCTGAGAGTTCAAATGAGACCGCAGGGGAACACTTTACCCCACGGGATATTGTCCGTCTGACCACGTCGCTAGTGTTTATGGAGGATGATGACGCGCTGACGAAAGACGGCATTATCCGCACCATCTATGACCCCACCGCAGGGACAGGCGGCTTCCTGTCGAGTGGTATGGAATATGTACATGAGCTCAATGCCAATGCGGTGATGCGTGCCTTTGGGCAAGAGTTGAACCCCGAGTCTTACGCTATCTGTAAAGCGGATATGCTGATTAAAGGGCAGGATGTTAGCCGTATTAAGCTGGGCAACACGTTATCAAACGATCAACTCTACGCCGATAAGTTCGACTACATGCTGTCTAATCCACCGTTTGGCGTGGACTGGAAAAAGGTCGAGGGCGACATTAAGGACGAGCATACCCTGAAGGGCTATGCTGGCCGTTTTGGGCCTGGGCTGCCACGGGTGTCGGATGGCTCGCTGCTGTTTCTGATGCACCTGATCAGTAAGCTGCGCGATACCTCGATAAACGAGTCAGGCGTTGCTGAAGGCGGTGGCCGTATCGGCATTATCCTCAACGGTTCGCCTTTGTTTACCGGTGGCGCGGGAAGTGGTGAGAGTGAGATTCGCCGCTATATCCTCGAAGCCGATCTGTTGGAAGCGATTATCGCCTTGCCGAATGATATGTTCTACAACACCGGCATCGCGACGTATGTTTGGGTGCTGTCGAATAAGAAATCAGCCGAACGTAAAGGTAAGGTACAGCTGATTAACGCCGTCAACCTCTGCGGTAAGATGCGTAAATCGCTAGGCTCTAAACGTAATGAGATGAGCGCTGACGATATCCGTATGATCACCCGCTGTTTCGGTGGTTTTGAAACTATCGATAATCAGTCGCTGGATAAACCCGCCGAGCAAAAGAGCAGTCGAGGACGCCAAGCGGCCAACCCCAAAACCGAGAGCGCCAAAACCTTCTCCAGCAAAATATTCGATACCACCGACTTCGGCTATCGCCGTATTACCATCGAGCGTCCATTGCGGTTATCCGTACAGATCAGTGATGAACGCTTGGAAGCACTGCGTTTTGCGCCGAAACCCTTTAATGCGCCGATGCGCTGGATCTGGGAACAATTTGGCTCAAACTGGAACGAAACAAATTATGGGGCGCTGGCAGAACAAACTATCGAGATCAGGGCCGAGATTAAAGCCAGCTACCCTGAGCTGAAAGAGAAACAGATCAAAGAATTGCTGGACAGCAAACTCTGGTTGTTCCAAAAAGCGTTGCTCGATAAAGCCCAGACACTGCAAACCCAACTAGCTGAACAGATGGGCGAGGGCGTAATCATCACTGGGCAGTGTAATGATTTCAACGAGTTCGACGCACAACTGAAGCTCGCGCTTAAAGCCACAGGCATTAAGCTGGATGCCAAAGAGAAGAAACAACTGCTGGATGCGATTAGTTGGAAGAACCCTGACGCGCAGCCTGTTATCCGTCGCTCCTCGGCATCCATGCCGTCGCGACATACCGTTCATCCTGAACATAAAAAAGGTGATTCACACTACGGCCTCTATTTAGTGAATGGCAAGTATGTGGAATATCAGCCCGATGGCGACCTGCGGGATAACGAAAACGTCCCGCTCGATCCCACGCAGCCCACTGAAACCCTGATAGAAAGCTACTTCGAGCGTGAAGTGGCTCCTCATGTGCCCGATGCGTGGATCGATGCGAATAAGCGCGACGCCAAAGATGAAGAGATCGGTATTGTCGGCTATGAGATCCCCTTTAATCGGCATTTTTATGTCTATCAACCTCCTCGTAGCTTGGAAGAGATTGATGCTGAGTTGGAAAAGGTAAGCTCAGAGATTATGGAGCTGCTGCGGGAGGTGCATTCGTGATGAAATATGAACAATATTTAGATTACGAGTATTCAGGTATTGAATGGTTAGGCAATGTTCCCAAACATTGGGTTACCAGTCGGCTGGCCTATACGTTTACAGATAATAATGCTGGCGAAGTTATTGATAAAACATTTTGGGGAGATGGTTCAGAAGTACTATACACTTGTAATAAAACTTCTCTCAAATCAGACTATTCGACTTTCCCACAACAGAAACGAACATCAGATAGAGATTTGCTGCTTACTAGAAATGGGACTCCTTATGTACACCTACCCGTAAAGAATGCAATTTACTCAAATGTTGTTCAAAGGATAACTTTAGCTACAGGTTTCGATCGTAGGTATTTAGCGTTTTGTTTGGGTAATAGTGCTTTATATTTAAAGGGCTATGGTGTTTCTATTGAAAGCTTTAACTTTGACATGTGGAAAAGCTTATCTTTTTCATACCCTGAACTAGAAGATCAGAGGATCATTGTAAACTTCCTCGACCATGAAACCGCCAAGATCGACACCCTGATCGACAAACAGCAGCAACTGATCAAACTGCTGAAAGAGAAGCGTCAGGCGGTGATCAGCCATGCCGTTACCAAAGGTCTAAACCCCGATGTCCCGATGAAAGATTCAGGTGTTGAGTGGTTGGGTGAAGTGCCTGAGCATTGGGATTTAAAGGCAATTAAATATTGTGTCGATAGTGATTCAGGGATTCAAATGGGGCCTTTCGGCGGGATGCTTAAAAGCCTTGAGGCGAATCCAACAGGCTACAAAGTTTTCGGACAAGAAAATACTATTTCGGGAGACTTTTCTAAAGGAAGCAGATGGATTACCGCAAAGCGATATAGTGAATTAGAAAACTATCATCTATCTGTTGGTGAGATCGTGCTTACTCGTAAAGGTAGCTTGGGAAACGCTAGATTGATATCACAACTTAACACGAAAGGAATAATTGATTCAGATACTATTAGGGTGAGAGTCGATCAAAGAACAATCATGCCAGGTTTATTAGCATTTTTACTTCATAGTTCAAGCTACGTAGAAGAGCAAATTACACGAAACAGGCGTGGCGCGATTCTTTCAGGATTAAACTCAGAGACAGTTGCTAACCTTAAATTGCTGGTACCTCCAATCGCAGAGCAAAGACGTTTAATGACATGCCTTGCCGATATAGAACAGCATTTCGACGAAGTGCTTCAAAAAGCTAATCTGGCTATCGACCTGCTTACAGAAAAGCGAATAGCCCTAATCTCTGCCGCCGTCACAGGCAAAATAGATGTGCGCAACTTCAAAGCAGGCGATACGTATGCGGCTTAGTCTAAGCTGCTCGGCAATATTGCTTTTCGTCAGTTGGGGCGATCGCTTGACGTTATCTCTGTTTGCGATTAAGCCGCGCGATTGGACAGCGATCATTAGCCCTTGCAAGGTTGTAAATAAATGAGTCAGACACCCCAACTACCTGACAATATTCCGCCGCTATTTAAACAGATTCGTGGTTTGATTGATCAAGCGCGGCAACGGGCGGCGGTAGCGGTGAATGCCGAGCTGACCTTGCTGTATTGGCATGTGGGTCAAGCGATTCATACCCAGGTGCTTAAAGAACAACGGGCGGAATATGGTAAACAGGTTATTGCAACGCTGGCCAAGCAGTTAACAGCGTTGTATGGAAAAGGTTGGGGCAAGCGCAATCTGATGAATATGGTGCGCTTTGCAGAGCTGTTGCCCGAACAACACATTGTGCAGACACTGTCTGCACAATTAAGCTGGAGCCATTTTATCCAGCTGCTGGCGTTGTCAGACCCTCTGCAACGTGAGTTTTATACGCAGATGGCCGCGCAAGAAAACTGGTCAACTCGGGTGCTCCGTGAGCGTATCGACAGTATGTTGTATGAGCGTACCGCGCTCTCCAAACAGCCCGAAGCGACCATTCTTGATGACCTGGCACAACTTGCCGAGAAGGGCGATCTCACGCCTGCTTTATTGTTAAAAGATCCATACGTACTGGATTTTTTGCAGCTGAATGATCGCTATCTGGAAAAAGATTTGGAAGATGCCATTTTGCGTGAGTTAGAGCAGTTCCTGCTAGAACTGGGCGCTGGCTTTACCTTTATTGCTCGACAAAAGCGTATTCAGATCGATGGCGATGATTTTTATATCGACCTGCTATTTTATAATCGCAAATTAAAACGCCTGATCGTTATTGATCTGAAGCTGGGCCGCTTTAAAGCCGAAGACAAAGGTCAGATGGAACTATACCTGCGCTGGTTAGCCAAGTATGAACAAGAAACCGATGAATTACCGCCATTGGGCATTGTCCTTTGCGCGAGTAAAAAACAAGAACAGATAGAGCTGTTAGAGCTGGATAAATCCGGTATCCATGTTGCGGAATATTTAACGGTATTACCGTCCAAAGAACAGCTCGAAGCCAAACTGCACAATGCGATTGAAAACGCTCAAAAGCGCCTAGCCACACGGAAATAAATGCTATGAATAAAGCACAAGAATGTGTCTTTCAGGATGATATTATTCGCCAACTGGTCACTCACGGCTGGTTGCTCGGTCAACCCTCGGGCTATAACCGTAAGCTGGCGCTGTATGAAGAGGACCTGCTCGGTTTTGTGCATGAGACTCAGCCTGAACAATGGCAAAAATACGGCAAACTCTATCCGCAAAACCCTGAACAACACTTCTTGGAGCGGGTAGCTGCTCAGCTATCTAAGGCTGACCCGAATGCCGCCAGCAAGGATCTGCGAACCTTTGGTACCTTGGGCGTGTTGCGTAATGAACTCAAAGATCGCGGCACTCGTTTTCGTCTCTGCCAGTTTAAGCCTGATCATAATCTCAATCCTGATACCTTAGTGCGCTACCAGAAGAACCGTCTACGGGTGGTGCCTGAATTAGTGTATAGCCCTTATGCCACCGAGGCGCATCTGGCTGAAACAGGTAAACAGGCCAAAAAATGGCGCATCGATCTCGTGTTGTTTCTTAATGGCCTGCCTATCGCCACGCTGGAACTGAAATCTGAGTTTAAGCAGGCGATTAATAATGCGATCAAACAATACAAACTGACCCGCCTGCCGAAAGACCCCGTGACCAATAAACCTGAACCGCTGCTTACCTTTAAACGCGGCGCGTTGGTGCATTTTGCGGTAAGTCAGTATGAAGTTTATATGGCGACAAAACTGGAAGGAGAGAACACTTTCTTCCTGCCGTTCAACAAAGGCACTGCCGAGGGCGCGGCGGGTAATGATGTTCCTGCTGATCCGAATGAGTATGCCACGGCTTACCTGTGGAATGAGGTGCTGGCCCCCGATAATCTGCTGAAAATTTTAGCTAAGTTTGTTCATCTGCAAATCGACGATAAAGAGGACTGGCAGGGTAAAAAGAGCAAGAAAGAGACCATGATCTTCCCCCGTTATCATCAGTGGGATGTCGTCAATAAACTGGTTGGGGATGCTCGTGACAACGGCCCAGGCCATAAATACTTAGTGCAACACAGTGCGGGCTCGGGTAAATCAAACTCTATCGCGTGGACCGCTCACCAACTCGCCTCACTGTATGATGCTAAGGGTAATAAACGCTTTCATTCGGTGATTGTGGTCACCGACCGTACCGTACTCGATGATCAGCTACAGGACACCATCTATCAGTTTGAACATGCCGATGGTGTGGTCGGGCGAATCAATAACAAAGAGGGGCAGGGATCTAAATCAGAAAAACTGGCCAGCGCGTTGGAAGATGCTCAGCCGATTATTATCGTGACCATTCAGACCTTCCCCTTTGTGCTTAAGGCGATTGAGAACAGCGTCAACCTGAAAGCGCGTAACTATGCGGTGATTGCCGATGAGGCCCATTCATCCCAGTCAGGCTCGACGGCGCGTCAGTTGAAAGAAGTGCTGATGACCGACTCGACCGAGCCGATTGATGATGAGTTAACATCAGAAGATATTTTGGACGCTACTATTAGCGCCCGAAAAGGCTCACAAAACCTCAGTTATTTTGCCTTTACTGCTACGCCTAAATCGAAAACCTTGGAACTGTTTGGCCGCTCACCCGAACCTGACTTGTCTGCGTCATCCACCAATAAGCCCGAGGCTTATCATGTTTACAGTATGCGCCAAGCGATTGAGGAAGGCTTTATCCTCGATGTGCTGAAAAACTACACCAGTTACAAGGTGGCTTATAACCTTGCGGAAAAAGCCCGAGAGCAGGATAAAGAGGTGGATAGCAAACGCGCCAAGGTCAAACTGAACCAATGGGTGCGGTTGCACGATTACAATATTGCGCAAAAAGTACAGGTGATCATCGAGCACTTTAAAGCCAATGTAAAAGGCCTATTAGGCGGGCAAGCGAAGGCGATGGTGGTGACCAGTTCCCGTAAGGAAGCGGTACGCTACAAGTTGGCGTTTGATAAGTACGTTGCTGAGAACAAATACAAAAACATCACAGCGATGGTCGCGTTCTCAGGCGAGGTAGAGTTTAACGAGAATGACCCTAATACCACGGGGCTTATCGGTGAGAAGTTTACCGAAAGCAATATGAATCCCGCGCTTAAAGGGCGTGATATGCGTAAGGCTTTTGATGCCGATGATTATCAGGTGATGTTGGTTGCCAATAAATTTCAGACAGGTTTTGACCAACCCAAGCTTTGCGCCATGTACGTAGATAAAAAGTTGGGAGGCGTCGAATGTGTGCAAACCTTGTCACGTTTGAACCGAACTTATCCAGGTAAAGCCGAATCAGGCACCTTTGTGTTGGATTTCTTTAATGACCCTCAGGACATTCTCGACGCCTTTCAGCCCTATTATCAAACCGCTGAACTCACCGACGTTTCTGATCCCAATCTGGTTCATGATCTCTGTGAGAAGCTTAAAGCGCAGGGTATTTTTACTTGGCGTGAAGTCGAACAGTTTTGTACTGCCTTCTTCGTTCCGAATAAGAGCAATGCGGCCATCAGTAATATCTGTAAACCGGCCGTCGAACGCTGGCAGAAACGCTATGCTTCTGCGATTGATGCCTACAAGCAAGCCAAAGATATCTTTGAACGAACCAAGCATACTGGAGATGCAACGCTGATCGCCAATGCCGAAAATAGTTTTACAGAGTGCAAGCAGGAAAAAGACAGGCTAGAGATCTTCAAGAAAGACCTCGGCAGCTTTGTTCGCTTTTATGAGTTTATGTCACAGATTGTCGATTATGACGATAAAGAGCTGGAAAAACTCAGCCTGTATGCGCGCCACCTTCGGCCCATGTTGCGGGAAAAAGTCAGTGACGATGATGATGTCGATCTGAGTAACGTCACCCTGAGTCATTACCGCCTGTCGAAGATTCGTCAGCAAGATCTTAAGCTGAAAGAGGATGCGCCCGATTACACCCTCGACCCGAATACCGATATCGGTTCTGCCAAAGCGAAAGATAAGAAAGAGGAGTTTTTGTCGGTTATCCTACAGCGCCTTAACGAGCTGTTTATCACCGACAACCTCACCGATGACGACATGCTTAACTATGCCCGTACCGTAGCGGACAAAATAGGGGAGAACGATAGAGTCATGCATCAGATTCGTAACAACTCCTCTGAGCAAGCTTTTCTCGGCGACTTCCCTCAAGCGGTTGATGATGCGGTGATGGATAGTTCCGATGCCCACCAGAATCAGATGATGCAGATATTGAGTAACCCGCAGGTAGCTCAAGGGTTTGCACGAGTGGTGTTTGATATGCTTATCAATAACAATAAACTATAGTTATCAACTAGTTACATAAACAATATGATAATTCACGTTACCAAGAAACTGGCTGATAAATTACTCAAAGCAGGCTTTGATGTGCCTGCTAAGTTAGACAATAAGCCATCCCTGCTGGGTGACTGGCATGCCAATATCACGACAATTCAACGCCGACAGTGCAGCGTGTTTACCCATGATCAAACCCGTTTTACAGTCGCCTTAACAGGCGTCACCCTGAAAGAGATCAAAAATCTGGATTGGTGATTGAGCGATATACTGGGCAATACCATGCTAAAAATGGGCTACTACCGAGGATTTCTCGGTAGTTCGCCTAAAAGGTAAGCGACAAGTCAAAAGGCGCCTGAAACATTTCAGCTGTTCGCTAATGAACGCGAAGATGGTTTATCGTCTATTTGGGGTGCGCTGGAACAAAGCGTGTTTGGCGAACCGGCTTAGCAGCCATTACTTTAAAAATACCGATAAGGCTCAACGTTTTCTGGATAAAAGCTCTGAGGAGATTCAGCCGTTTGTAAAAGATCGAATAGCTTTGAGAGCCGCCGAGCCAAAAGCCAGGAAAGCAGAAGAAGGGCGGCTTGATGAGTCTTCTGATCTTTTAATGGAAAACAATCAAACCCTCAAGAAATACTGAATACAGCCCATGAGAGCATCCGCCAGTCTACTTACGACCAAATTATAGATACGGTGCTCAGTAAAACAGCAGCAGAGTTTGAAGGTTTAGTTGTTAAGCTGATGAAGCTGATGAAGCTAATGGGCTATGGCGGAGAAGTAAAAAACGCAGGAACGGTCATACAAGCCTCAAATGATGGCGGTATTGACGGGATGATTAAAGAAGATGTGCTCGTGCTAGGGAAAATTCATATCCAGGTTAAGTGTTATGCAAGGAATAACACCGTAGGACGCGAAGAAGAAGTTCAGCAGTTTATAGGCTTATAGGCGCTCTGGCTCTGGCTCTGGCTCTGGCTCTGGCTGTAGCTCAATCCAACAAAAAGGCGTCTTCATTACCACGTCGTCATACAGTTCTGGCGCGGTTGCTTATGTTGAAGGTCTCAACGGCGCAACCAACTTGGTTTTGATCAATGGTGAGCAATTGACTAAGTATATGTATGACTACAGCCTTGGCATGCAAACTAAGCAACATATCGAAATCAAAGAGATGGATTCTGATTTCTGGGATGGAATGCAGAACGACTCAAAGATCAGCTAAAAAGAAGTAATGGGCAGCGTGCGCTAGGTTGCTCTTTACGACACATTACCCGCGAAATAGAATTCTTCGAAGCTCTCCGCACGAAACTCAAACCTATCAACATTAATGAGTAATAAAGCCTTATTCGGCATGAAAGTATGTAGGGTTAGTCACAAGTACTTAGATACTGAGTGCAGGAGTTTCAAGTTCAACTGAAACCACAAAAAAGGTAGACACAGGCAGCCTATAAATAGCCTCATTACCAGTAGTGTCTACTACTGGTAATAGGATGTATCGTCTAAAATGGCTTATTTCATGCTGTTTATGCTTAACGCCTCTGTATGATGATCTCGCACCTTAACCATGTCGTTGATTTCATCGCCCACTGAATTTCTATCCAGTTAACGACCTTCAAGCCACAATCAATGTCTTGGCTTCAATGTCACAACAGCAGCTGCACTGTAAACCTCGCGCGACTTCCTTTACGCATAGATCTTAAACCAATGTTCTTAAATGAATGCTCTTAAACCAATGTTCTTAACATCAATATGCTGAAGCCATCAGGACAATCGCAACGCCAATCGCAACGCGCATGGCTCTCTGTCAGTGATTAATCTGCCAATCAGTCCGACAATCAATTCATCAGGTGATCTATGCAGATCAGTTGTCGGTTCAGTGACTTCTTATTCAGACGAGACGCGTTAAGCTTGATGACGAACGTTCATCTGCCGACTCAGTTTACATAGGATTGAGTGAGACGCTCAATAAACTCGCGACCAGAGCCTGTTGTTAGTGCCTATGCTAAGTGCCTATTGTTAGTGCTTAGTTTCAGAGCCGCATCTGTCTATCGAGCCGCTCTTAATTTTGCGCTTTGATTAAGCACTTTAGACAAGCTCTTTAGACAAGCACACCATTATGCTGTTCGACGTTTCAATGCCAGCGCAGCAACGTGCGCTTTTAAAACACCGATACTCAATCAATACCCATGCTGATTCGTGTCGTGTGATTCACACAGTTCGATTTACACCGTTTGGCCAACACAATACCACTAACAAGGCCCTGGGTTTGCTCATAAATAAAAGCCCAGACATAGACCTTCGATTAGCCGCAAAAAAGGTGGATCAACACGATGAACCCACAGCGCGTGTAGATTTCATGAAACCACTAATCCACCCACAAAAAAGAATTTAACACGCTTCTCCGCACGCGTTCGATAACCGTTCATCCGTGATAGATCGCTAGCAAACTGACTGACCCAGAAAGGTGGATCAACACGATGAACCCACAGCGCGTGTAGATTGCATGAAACCACTAATCCACCCACAAAAAGAATTTAACACGCTTCTCCGCACGCGTTCGATAGCCGTTCATCCGTGATAGATCGCTAGCAAAAGAAGAGGCTGGTCGCCTCGATACAAAGAGCCCCTTAAGGATTCAAGAAAAGAGACAAACGGCTTCCATCACCAGCATTAGGTTAAATCGCTGCTCTCTTAGCTAGCAAACTGGCTGACCCAGTGTGTAAGCTTATTAATAACAGTCTATTTAACATAATAAACATTATACGAAGTATAATGTTTAGGCTAAAGCTCACGTATATAGGCCCTTAGGGCTTAGCTAAGGCTTACTTCATTTTTAATGACTGGAATGAATATGAGTACGTTATAGAGACAAAAATCGCTGCTTTTAACGCCGAAAATGAATCAGAAAGGCTTGCTGCTCCTTAATTCTGCGCTTAGCAGTGAGCGAGTTTTTAACGCGCAAAACAACAGCAAAGGCCATCCTAGATGGCCTACTCTGGGACTTGGAAGGATGTTTAAAGGACTCACCGATGACTCGATAATCCGCTTGAAATATAAACCATTAAATGACTTATGAAATGAGGATCGGTTGCTCTGGAGATTCATAACTACAGACTAAGTAAGGTGAAACCGCGATCAGCTCTTGAGTCTGATATGACTGTACAATCAACTCCTGAGCGCCGCATGTTTTATCTATTTTCGCTAATACTTGGTATGGAACACCCTGACACAGTAAGCGTCGATGCTCTCTATAAAAGTCTGCATCGAGATAGATATCATCGCCGACGTTGATTTCACGCCAAAGAAAGTCAGCTTCGAGTATGAGTTCTGATTGATCCTGACGGTGCATAGAATAGGCCTCTGTTAAGCATGCATAAACCATCAAGCCGACTCCATAGCCGACTCTACATTTACGCCCTGAATAAACGTTTCAGGCTTCTACAATATTATGACGAATAGCGAGATGCACAAGCTCAGAGTTATTACTTATACTCAGTTTGCGCAGAATATTCGCGCGATGAGCGTGCACTGTTTTTGGACTGAGAAACATATCCTCAGCTATCTGAGCGGCTGATTTACCCTGCGCCAGGCAGGAAAATATCTGGAATTCTCGCTTGGTAAGCTTAACGAAGGGTGAGCAAGAATCACTACCACCTGGGAGAATCATCTGACGAATACTTTCTGCGTAATAGGTACGCCCTTCTGACACCTCGTAAACCGCTTTAAGAAGCTCGTCTGGCGCGCAACGCTTAGTAAGATAACCAGAAGCCCCAGCTTGCACAACATGCGCAGGGAACGGCTCATTTTCCATCACCGTAAGCACCAGAACTCGAGCAGCGGAATCTTTAGCGCGAATCACTCGAATCGCTTCGAGCCCACCATATGCCTGCGCAACACCGTCAACCGAGGCATCCGTTGGCATCGATAGATCCATAATCACCACATCAGGGCGGACTGAAAAATATCTTTCAACGGCCTCCTGACCACTACTTGCTTCAGCAACGATATCAATTCGATTATCATTATCTAGCAAGCGCTGAAAGCCCGCCCTCACAACCGGATGATCATCAACCAGTAATACCTTAATCGTACTCATGTATAACTCAGATCCTTTTGAATATCATGTCAAACGACACGCTCAATCAATGACTAACAACATCGCCATCATTCAAGCTTCTCATTTTCAATCATACTATCCGCGCCTCGATAGACACCGTGAGTGTCAATATCCAACGCCACCGCGGGAGATACATCATCCGAACGCACAACAATAGGCATGGCAACCAACTCATCACTATAGCCAACCAACTTGATGCCCTCTTTTTTGCAATGCATTAACACCTTCTCCAGCGCTCTAATGACAGCAGCCTGCCGAGTACTCAAGTGTCGATCACTGGGCTGATCATCGGCGGGCCTTTTACTGGTTACCTGACGAATAGCATAACCCTGCTCATCGACTAACTGCAGCGTAATACCGGCCAGCTTTTCTTTAACCAAAACAACCTTAGCAAGGTTAAAAACCGCCTCATCGGTACAACAGACCGAGCCATCCGGATCACAGCTCTTGATACCATCAAGAACCTCCGAGTAGTCCGAACCTTTATCTAGGTATGTATCCATAATCCCTGTTTTTCAATAACTTATTACTTTAATTTAAAGCTTTCTAACAAAGAATGAAGTCGTTCAATTTCACGCTCTTTGTCTTTTAATCGCTGCTCGAGCGGCTCAAGGTCTTTTGAAGCGGCATGCTGTTCGAGCTCTTGATAACGCAGATCTTGCTGACTAATCACCTGCTCTAACTGATATTTTTCTTTAATTCCGCGACGCTCGACATCCAGCAAAGAAGCTCTAAGATGCCGATTCTCATCCTGTAGCACTTGCAAGTGCTGCTGCAGTCTTGAAGACTCCTCCTCAAGGTACTGACTTTTGTGTTTGTATTCCAGTAATTCCTGCTGCTGATCGCGACCACTACTCTGTTCGAACTGAGTCAAAGTGATCTCGTTTTCTTTAACCTGTCGGATTAAATTACGATTATCCGCTTCGAGTCGCATCTCACGCTCATCCTGAGCCTGCTGCTTTTCTTGCAACTCTGCAATATACGCAAGGTTATGCTGATTTTCAGCCATTAGTTTGTCAGAAAGGTCTTGCAGATGACGCAAGTCAGTATGGCTTTTTGAATTTTGCGCTTCTAGCTCAGCTTTTAGCGCTTGATAATGTCGCTCTAGTTGCTTGCGCTGCTCAGACAGCTGATGCTCTGCATAGGTCAGTGCTTGCTGCCACAACACATTCGCACTGTTAAATACCGGCTCGGGAATTTCTGGGCGAGCATTTTGCTGTAACAAGCGCTCACCTAGCCCCTGCCACCAATCATTTAATGCCTTATTGATGGTTGTGAGGCTACCCGCCCCTAGTTCATTGCGGACTAACTGCTGCGTCGGTCTACGCCCTTGCGCGAGCAAACTATCCGCAATCTCAAATACTCGTTCATAGGTTTTAGGAGACTGGGTTGTATGAGTCATTGATAGGCTACATTGATATTAAAAATACAGAGTACATATTAAGTATTGATTATACCTGAGACTCAGCCTAGCCACCAGACAACCCGCCACCCTTCTCAAAAGCTATTAGCTGCGCCATAAAACCACCACACTTCAATACCTTAACGACGCATATATCTTGCTTTCTATGATTATCGTTTTATGCTGAAACTAAGGAAGGTGCGAATAAGTCAATTACGCCTCTGACTTTCGCGTATCTGGCCATTCTAATGTCCGAAGAGTATTCGCACCGTCCCTAAACTCATGCAATACAAGGAGCACACCATGCCCATCAGAGTCGCCATTAATGGTTATGGTCGTATAGGCCGCAATATACTCCGCGCCCTGTATGAATCAGGCAAAAACAGCCAGATTAAAATTATTGCAATTAACGATCTAGGCAACAGCAAGGTCAATGCCCACCTAACCGAATTCGATAGCGTTCATGGCCACTTTAATCAGCCTATCAGCGCAGAAGACAACGTCATGACCGTTGCCGGTGATGCCATCCAAATTATCAATGAAGCCGACCCTCACGCCCTGCCTTGGGCGGAACTCGACATTGATATTGTCTATGAATGCACTGGCCACTTCACCACCCGGGAAGCCGCCGCGGTTCACCTAGCGCAAGGCGCTAAACGCGTCCTCGTCTCAGCGCCAGCTAAACATGCTGACGCCACCATTGTTTACGGCGTCAATCACTCAATTCTAAAACCTGAGCACAAAGTCATATCCAATGCCTCCTGCACAACCAATTGCCTAGCGCCGATGGCAAAAATTCTGAACGATAACATCGGCATTACCGAAGGCATCATGACCACCATACACGCCTACACCAACGATCAGCATCTACTGGACGTTTATAGTAATGATATCTATCGTGCACGCGCAGCAGGCCTATCAATGATCCCGACTCGCACTGGTGCAGCCGAAGCGGTCGGTATTGTTATGCCTGAACTCAAAGGTAAGCTGACAGGCCTAGCAGTACGAGTACCCACCGCTAACGTCTCGCTGGTTGATCTGTGCTTCAAGCCGGGTCGCAAAACGTCTGTCGATGAAATAAATCAACTCATGCAGCAAGCCTCACAAGAGAGCTTAAAAGGTATACTGGAATATAACGAGCTGCCGCTAGTGTCTGTCGATTTCAATCATCACTCAGCCTCGTCTATCTTTGACAGCAATCAAACCCATGTGATGGATGGCCTAGTCAAGGTATTTGCTTGGTATGACAATGAATGGGGCTTCTCAAACCGTATGCTGGATACGACCCTAGAAATTTTTTCCAAGCGATAAAGCGATTTAAATGAAAAATAGAAAACAGAAATAAATAAAAGCAGAGGGCAAACTAAGGAAGAGTACTACAAAAAAAGCGCAATAAAAAAGAAAAGAAGTTGGAGCGGAATATCGGGCTCGAACCGACGACCTGAACCTTGGCAAGGTTCCGCTCTACCAACTGAGCTAATTCCGCTTAACAATATGTAGATTTACTTTATATAAGTGCAACCATTTTAAGATTTGGTGATCATAAAATGGTGCCCGGAGCCGGACTTGAACCGGCACGACCTTTCAGTCGGGAGATTTTAAGTCTCCTATGTCTACCGATTCCATCATCCGGGCAAACATAAAGTAAATGGAGGCGCGGGTCGGAATCGAACCGGCGTTCACGGAGTTGCAGTCCGCTGCATGACCACTCTGCCACCGCGCCTCATGGTAAACTAATTTACCAACCAATCTTACTCTAAGTAAAGCAGTAAGACTGGAGCGGAATATCGGGCTCGAACCGACGACCTGAACCTTGGCAAGGTTCCGCTCTACCAACTGAGCTAATTCCGCGTACTTCCTAAGAAGTGGTGCGTATTATAGACAGCTCTCCTTTTATGTCAACCACTTTTAAGCAGAAAAAAGTGTAATCAGATTAACAAGTTAGAACTGTATAATGATTGATCAAATATCCTCTGTCAGATCTGGCCATGCCGCTTTAAGGTAAATATACATTGACCAAAGAGTCAGCACAGACGCTAGATAGAGCGCCCCGATACCGATCCATGCAACCAGTGTATACGGCGCAAAGCCCAACATGATTAAAATCGATAGCATCTGTAACGCTGTTTTTAGCTTGCCCACATACGAAACGGCAATATTGGCTCGCTTACCCAGCTCGGCCATCCACTCGCGTAATGCCGAAATAACGATCTCTCGCCCGATAATCACAATCGCGGGTACAGTAACCCAAAAAACCGAATAAGTATCAACCAGTAACACCAACGCGGTGGCGACCATCAGCTTATCCGCTACGGGATCTAAAAAAGCCCCGAAGGGCGATGTTTGATCTAACTTGCGCGCCAGATAACCATCAAACCAGTCGGTCACCGCGGCAAACGCAAACACCACAGCCGCCGCCATCGGTCCCCACGCATAAGGAAGGTAGTAAATTAAAACAAATACAGGAATCAATACGATGCGTAGTAATGTCAGGATATTTGGGATTTTCATCGATGTTTAACTTTCCTGTTCAACGAGACTGAGTAATAAAGCGACCGCAGCGTTAAGGGTCATGATGTAAGGCAGCATATATATCTTCTGCAATTTTGCGGCTTATAGTAGAGACTTTTCCGATTTCTTCAACACTTGCCGTCTCAATAGATGACACACTACCGAAATGCTTCAATAGCTCTCGCCGCCGCTTTGGCCCCACGCCGGAAATACCCTCTAAAGAGGATGTGCGGCGCGCTTTACCCCGCCTAGCGCGGTGACCCGTAATGGCAAAGCGATGCGATTCATCACGAATATACTGTATTAAATGCAGTGCTGGCGAGTCGGCCTTTAGCGCGATTTCCACCCCGCTATCTCCCATAATCAAGGTTTCAAGCCCCGCTTTTCGATCGCTACCTTTGGCGACACCGACAATCAGTACTTCATCGATCTGTAATTCGGCCAACACCTCAATCGCTTGCGACACCTGCCCTTTACCGCCATCAATCCACAAAATATCCGGTAACTTTCCCTCGCCTTTCTTAAGCCGAGTATAACGTCGCGTCAGCGCCTGATGCATAGCGGCATAATCATCGCCGGGCGTAATATCGTTGATATTAAAGTGACGATAATCCGATTTTAGCGGGCCATTTCGATCAAACACCACACAAGAGGCGACCGTGGCTTCACCGGAACTATGACTGATATCAAAGCACTCCATGCGTTGCGGCATCGCATCCAACTGCAACGCTTCTTGCAAGGCTAAATATCGATTATAGATACTCTGTTTACTGGCTAAATGACTTTGTAAGTTCTGTTCGGCATTGGTTTGGGCTAGCTTTTGCCAGCCGGCTTTATCCGATCGAACTCGATGCACCAGCTTTACCTTACGACCACTACGCTCACTCAATGCCTCTTCTAGCACTTCATGATCAGCCGCTTCGACAACCGTAATCAATACCGGCGGAATCTCTCGACCGCTGCCGAGATACCACTGCGCAATAAAGGCGGATAACAACTCTTGCGGCGTCTCTTCAATACCGAAACGAGGATGATAAACCTTACTACCGATTATCCGCCCGCCTCGAACAAACAGCATATGCATACACACTGAACCCGACTGCTGCGCACAACCGATCACATCGGCATCACCGCTCTGACCGCTCACATGCTGCTGCTCCTGCACTTGCTGCAGACTGACAATTTGATCGCGGTAAATCGCCGCCGCTTCGAAATCCAACTGCTCGGAAGCGTGCTCCATCTGTTCTGCCAGCTCATCTTTAATCTTGCTGTTTTTGCCTTCCAAAAACATCATCGCATGACGGATGTCAGCCTGATAAGCCTCTGGCGAGGGAATCTCAACACAGGGAGCGCTACAGCGGTGGATTTGATATTGCAGGCAAGGGCGTGATCGGTTTTTAAAAAAGCTTTCTTCACACTGACGGATGCGAAATACCTTCTGCATAATCGTCAGGCTATCACGCACCGCAGCACTGCTGGGAAACGGCCCAAAATAACGCCCTTTTTGCCGCTTTGCGCCGCGATGAAAGCGCACCGCCGGGTATTGTTGCCCTGTGGAAACAAAGATATAGGGGTAAGATTTATCATCCCTGAGCAAAATATTATAGGGCGGACGATTGGTTTTGATTAAGTTTTGTTCGAGCAACAACGCTTCGGTTTCGCTATGAGTCACCGTCACCTGAATATCGGCGATTCGACTCACCAGCGCTTGAGTTTTCACATTCAACCCAGTTGAACGAAAATAGCTACTGACTCGATTCTTAAGGTTTTTCGCTTTACCAACATAGAGAATCTCTCCACGCTGATTGAACATCTGATAGATGCCGGGCCTGCGAGTGAGTCGTGCGAGAAAGCTCTGACTATCAAATGCTGTGCTAATTTGCTGTTCTTGCTGCTTATTTAGCTCAGCCAATGAGTCATTATCGGGGGTATCATTCATCTCGATATTCTAACTGTGCGACCTTCTACATCTCAAGAACATTCAATAACTTATTAGCATCCATATGGTAATGCGTCGCTTCCCGGTGAATGTCTTCAAGCTGCTCACGCGTACTGTCTGAAATACCCGCACCACGAGATAAACTAACCTCAAGGTAAACACTGATTTCGGCATAATGATAAAGCCGAGCGTTAAAGCTTTGAGCGCGCTTAAGTTTAGAAAGAGAGATCATCGCGCCGTTGAGCATAATCGTGTTGATATCAGAGTCGCTCATCAAAGGGTGACGATCCTGTTCTGCGGGTAAACTGTTCAAATCAGCTACGCGTTTATTTGCTGCCATGAGACATCCTGAAAAAAGTAGAGTAGAGTTAATGATATCTTATTACTGTATGAGCTTTTCACATTAATGTGAATATTTAGAGCTATGACCCCATCTTCAAAGCATTACCTCAAGCAGGGTACTGAATTAATTACCCTACCATCGTCCTTCACTTATCAGCACGAAATTGTTCGCGACCTGCACTGGTTAATCGTCAGTCCGTCACTCATGACACTGTCAGATAGCCAATCATCGGACGGATTATTTACCCAATCGGGGATACACGAACGCTTAGCCGAGCTCGATAAACATCCTCAACCGCTGCTGAATGCATTACGTCAGCAAGCTCAATTTAGACTCGGGTATTATTTTGAAGATTTAGTTAGAATATATATTAATACATTCATACAACCTAATGATATTAAATGTAATGTGCAAGTAAACAGAGATAAAACAACGGTAGGTGAGTATGACTTTTTAATGGCTTTTAAAGACGGTTTTAATACCCACCTTGAAGCCGCCGTGAAGTTTTACCTGTGTGTATCTGAAGACCCCAATCACTGTGAACTAAACGATTTCATCGGTCCAAATCGTTCCGATCGACTCGATAAAAAATGGCAACGACTGATCGACCATCAGTTGCGCCTATCGCACACCGAGGCTGGCAAAGATCAAGCCGCTGCGCTTGGGTTACTGCCAGACAAGCATTCTCTGCTCATACGTGGCTATTTATTTTACCCCTACAGGCACTGGCAAGATTATCATCCCCCGGCTCCGGTTAATCCCGACCATCTCAAAGGATGGTGGCTGAGAGGCAGCCAGGTGGCTTCATTGGGATCTGAATATCAATATGTCATGCTAATGAAGCCCCGCTGGTTGGCGCTAGCGCAATGCAACTTTCAGGAAACGCTTTCCTGTTCAGAACTGATAGAAAGGGCCGATGGTGTCACCACGCCCAAGCTGATTGCGCGGCTACAATTTGACCCGCTCAGCAATCTTTGGCGAGAAATAGACCGAGGCTTTATCGTGCCTGATCATTGGAATCTTAAAAGCACTAAGTGACAACCGCCAAATAAAAGACATAAAAAAAGCAGCTCAAAAGCTGCTTTTTTTGCTATTAATCAAGATTAATCTGCGCGCTGAGCCGCTTTAGCAGCATCTTTTGCCATACACTTACGCAGGTAGTAAATACCAACGAATGTACCCACTACCATTGCTGAAACGATCACCATGCTGGGCACAAAAGAGATCATGCTGTATTTATCGGCCATAGAACTGTCCTCATGTGTTACCGCTATTATGAAATAGCGGATAATTTATGTGGTTATATATTTTTTAGTTATTAGCCGCGATTATAGAGCATCTTTTCTCAGGCACAATAGCCTAAAAGGCCTATTCACAGACATAGGAGCGACATCTCCGTGAAAAAGCCGAATCCAGCCCAAACGCACTCGCCGCAAGTACAAGGCCGACGGAAGACACCGCTTATTCCTTCTAGACGCTTATTCCTCTAAACGCTTAACTAGGCTCGATGTATCCCAGCGATGACCACCCAGTTTCTGGACTTCGGCATAGAACTGATCAACCAGCGCCGTGACCGGCAATTGCGCCCCATTTCGACGCGCTTCATCTAAAGTGATATTTAGATCTTTTCGCATCCAATCGACGGCAAAGCCAAAATCGAATTCATTATCAATCATCGTCTGATGCCGGTTAGACATCTGCCATGAACCTGCAGCACCATGCTGAATCACCTCAAACACCGCGGCAGCATCTAATCCCGCCTGTTTAGCAAAATGCACCCCTTCGGCGAGCCCTTGCACCAACCCTGCAATACAGATCTGATTGACCATTTTAGCTAACTGACCAGAGCCCGCCGGCCCCAGCAATTTGGCTGATTTTGCATAACAATCAATCACCGGCATAACCGTATCAACGATGGCTGGCTCGCCACCGATCATGATACTCAAAACGCCATTTTCAGCCCCCGCCTGACCACCGGACACCGGCGCATCGAGAAAGGCCAAGCCTTGCTCGGCGGCCGTCATCGCTAACTCCCGTGCTATTTCAGCTGAAGCGGTGGTATGATCAACCAATATTGCACCTTGCGCCATACGACTAAACACACCTTGCGAACCGCAAACCACCTGCCGCAAATCATCATCATTACCTACACAGGTGAACACAATGGCAGCATCTCTCGCCGCCTCCGCTGGCGTCACCGCACTGCTCCCCTTGTATTGCTGACACCATTGAGCGGCTTTACTGGCCGTGCGATTATAAACAGTGACTTCATGGCCCGCGTTTGCCAAATGACCTGCCATGGGATAACCCATAACGCCGAGACCGATAAATGCAACTTTCATACGTTTCTCTCTCCACCCTAAGGCTGACTATTGTTATAGTCTGAGTATTCTATGCTAATGATAGATATGCAAACACCTTTAATTGCTAGGCTCAAAAGATGCGATTCCTCATTCATAATCAATCAACTCAAGCAACACCTTTAATAAGCCTACAACAACTGCTGCTCGTCACCTTGTTGTACATCAGCGCGATACCTGCCTCATCGGCAGCAGAATCCTTTTATGATCAGCTTCAGCTCAACCAGCTCGATGGCTCTCAAGCGGATTTAAAACACCATCAGGGCAAACTCGTACTGGTTAACTTCTGGGCCACCTGGTGCCCGCCCTGCGTGGAGGAGATGCCTTCGCTGCAACGGCTACAGCAACACTTCGATCCTGAGGTGTTTCAAGTGATCACGGTTAATTTAGGGCAAAGTAACACCACCATAACGCAATTTTTTGCTCAGCAAACGTTCGACTTTACGTTGCCCATTTACCTCGATAGCCAAGGACAGGCTTTTTCACAGCTCAACATCGCCGGCATGCCTTCGAGCTTTGTTATCAACGCCGAGGGTGAATTGATCGAAACCATTGTCGGCGCCCGTGAATGGGATCACCCCTCCAACCTCAAGGCTGTACGACTAATGTTGCAACAATAACCGCCACGCACACACCTCGAGTGCATTAACTATCAATCTACCGAAATGTCGTTCAAGCAAAATCCATCTCTACTGTTCGATTACATCCCTATCAACATAGCCGAATCAGTGTTTGCCACCACAAGCTACTCCCCCTTCTGCATCATTCTCGCTGAAGAAAAGCCACGGCTAACACGACTTTTCTTTGCATCAAAACACGCGACCCGCTTCAATCAACAACATATTTCTTATAGCCGATGACAGAGTCGATCTAACAACATCTCATTCGCTCAAGTGAGGTTTTATCTCTAGCCATTATTTAAATCTTGCGCTATATCAATAAAGCCACTCAAACATCACCGTTACCACGCTTAGATTGAACTACACTCTAATTGGGAAGCGTGGTTATTAGCCTGTTTTCTAAGCATCACAGTCTGCTGTTATGGAGTCGCGTTGTTACTTGATAAGGCCTTGATGCTGATTGACTGAGATATTTATAAGAAGGGACAACTCGAATGAAGAACATGAAACCAATGAAAAGCCTAATCGCATTATCAGTGCTTACCGCTATGGTTGCAGCGCCAGTTGCAGCGGCGGATACATCTCCGTCAAATCAAGAGTTATATCAAATGATTCTTGAGTTAAAAAATCAGCAAAGCGCGCTACAAAAACAAGCTCAGATGGCTAAAGCGGAGGCCGCTAAGGCTGAGCGTGAGCTTGCCATGACCAAGCAAAAACTCGAACTCGCGATGGCATTAGATGAGTCTGGTGAGGTTGCCAATTCGTCGATCAAAGTGAAACAGCATGAAACTGGGTCTTACACCGAAGTGGGTGTATTAATTAAACGTCCGGAGAATGATCGCCTAACGTATGCTCAAACCACCAATCAAAGTAATGGATTACAAAGTAAAGGCGTCGATGTTGAGACCGAGTATAAGCCTGGCATCCGCATAGGGGTGGGGCACTTCTATGAAAATGGCGTGGAAGGCTATGCCCAATATACACACCTGTCCTCTTCTGCCTCTGATTCTATTCAGGACCCAGGGGGAAGTTTGGAGTTAAACCCCAAGCTTGTACCGGAAGAAGAGCTTAACTTTGATCAAGACGAAGAAATCGATGCAGCCAAAGCCTCCTATGACTTGGGCTACGATGTTATCGATGCGGGCTTTGCACAACATCTCGCCATTGGTGATCAGCTCAGTATACGCTTGGGTGGCGGGCTTCGATATGCTTCCCTCGATGATCAACTGAAAGCATTCTACGATAACGGTTCTGAGTACATTCAAGTTAAACAGAGGAATGACTTTGAAGGTATTGGCCCGCGTGCAACCATTGATGCGACTTGGCAGAAACCCAATAGCAACCTAAGTGTTACCGGTATGCTCGGCACCTCACTACTCTATGGTCGCAATGAATTTAGTTACTTTGCCAAAGATGATGATGACGATGTTGTTTCGTTCGACAATACGGAAAGACATATCTATTCCGTTTCCGAGGCTAAGCTGGGCGTGAACTATAACGGTATCAAAAATGATATTCGCTATGATCTCGGCCTCGCTTATGAATTTGAAATTTGGAATGATGCTTTAAGCACACTATCCTATGTCGATGATACAACAGATCAACTGTTCACTCGGGAGGATACAGACTTAATCATGCATGGTGTCGCTCTCACCGCCAAAATGAACTGGTAAGTAAGCACATCTGCATTAAGCGTATTTTAACTCGACAGCGAAAAATCCTTACTCTAGGGTAAGGATTTTTCAATGTTGATGCCCGCAGCATACGCTGCTATTGATTAGACAATCAGCAAGGGAAGGTGCGAATAAGTCCGTTATATTCTCTGCGGACATTAGAATGGCCAGATACGCGAAAGCCAGTGCAGCGAA